>NZ_JAQYWB010000150.1 GCF_030145185.1 Desulfoluna sp.
TAGAAACGGGAAGCACATGGGGGAGCAACACCAGGCGAGCCGCCATATCGGAGACCAGAAGAATCAGGGCTCCGGCCACAATGGATGCGGGCAGCAAAAATCGGTGGTCGTCTCCGATGATCTGACGCACCATGTGGGGGGCCACAAGGCCGATAAACCCGATAATCCCCACAAAGGAGATGATCACCGACGTCACCAGGGATGCCGCCATCATGCCCACAAGCCTTACCCTTGTGACGCGGACTCCGAGGCCATGGGCCGTCTCATCCCCCACGTCCATGGCGTTGTAGTTCAAGGCGTTCATAAGATGGAACCCCAAAAGCCCGATGGTGACCACGGACAGAATGACCAGATCATTCCAGTCCGTGCGTGCCACGTCTCCGAAGGTCCAGAAAACCATGGCGGCCAGCTGCACGTCGTCTGCAAAAAACTGAAGGAGCATGGTGCCTGCGGTGAACAATGCCCCTAAAGCCACGCCAATAAGCACCATCACCTCAGGCGATGCCCCGCGTGTTCGTGCAAGGGAGGTGATGAGGCAGGCGGTACCCATGGCAAAGGTAAAGGCTGAGACAAGGGTGAGGACCGGGCTGGTGATGGAGACGGCGTCTCCCAAAGCCGAGCCCATGGTGCCAGAGCCAAGGACCATGACAGAAAGAGCCGCGCCAAAGGCTGCTGCGTGGGAGATGCCGAGGGTAAAAGGTGACGCCAGTGGGTTTCTCAGCACCGACTGCATGACGGTTCCTGCCCCGGCAAGACCCGCGCCCGCCACCACAGCGGTAAGGGTCTGAGGCAGACGGATACTGTAAATAATGAGTTCCAACCGTCTCGAGGGAGCACGGTTCATGAGCACCGCAAGAAGGTCCGAAAAAGAGATGGGGACCGCCCCAACCGAGACGCTTACCATAATGGCCAGTAGAAGGCCCACCACCAGGCAGCAGAGAAACACCTGCTTGTGCTTCATATACCGCCTGTAATCCGCCAGCATCACACCACCATCAAAATGCATAAAAAATAGCCTCCGGCGGCCAGGGGATGATCCCCTGGACCCCAGGTTGCGAATGATCTCACCCCTCGTTCCTCGGGGTGAGATCATTCGCGAAGATTTTAATAAACGTGGCCAATACTTGTTTGTCAAACCCTCTATTTTATAAGATCAGGGCAAAAGTTTGGTCCCCGGCAGGGCCGCCGGAGGCATAATCTGAATAATGCCAACCCACGTTCGATTTCCAAATTCTGATAGTCAAGCTTATCGTATTGAATTTAAGGAGCCGAATGACCAGGAATTCATGTGTACAAACCGACAGCGTCTGTGTTGGGCGAAACCCGCTTTTGAGGTGACTCCACCTCGCCGCCGGAGGCCAGTGTCTTAATGTCCTTCCCCTGCAAGGGGAACCGCCTTGAACGCCAGATTCCCAAAGGCCTGGTTCATGGGTCCGAACACAGGGGCAGACACGAGAAAGGAGTAAATCTCATCGGCTTTTTTTCCGGGGTCGATCCCTTTGAAGCGGTCTGGGTAGAGGGTCTTTCCGATAAACCAGGCATCGGCCAAAATAGAGCCCATGTTCTGGGTATACCAGTTGTAGGGGAGCACCCCGAAGACCTGACCGGTTTTCACGGCGGTGAGTTCCTGATAAATGGGGTCGTTCATCAACTCATGGAGCCCGCCCTGCCCTTTTCCCATCTGGAGTGTGGAGAGATCCAGAAAGAGCACGTCGGGGTCACGGGTCAAGAGCTGCTCTTTGGAAAAGAGGGTCTGGCGAAGTTGAGCCTCACCCGGCCTGGGACAGGCGATGTTCATGGCATGTACAAACTGAAACGGCGGGTACATGGGCTCGGTGGAGGCAAAGCCATGCGGCCCTCGAAAGGCGATGCCGCCTACAAAGCAGCTTCGTCGACCTGCGGGGGCAATCCCTTGAGTTCTTGCTTCCAGGTCTGCAATCTCTTTTTCAAAAAAGGCGATGACCTCCTTCGCTCTCTCCTGACGTTCCAAGACGGCACCCATGATGGTGAGCGCCCTGAAAAAATCGCCCCGGTTCCGATACAGATCCCCGTACTGCAAAACCACCACGGGAATACCCGTTTTCGCCTCCAACATCACCGGGTTTGTGCCCGAATCCGGATAAGTCTTGAAAATCACCTGGGGCTGCGAGGAAAGCCCCAGTATTTTTTCCGGGTTGTCCCTGCCCCGAAATCCACCAAAAAGAGGACGTGTTTTAAAGGAGGGGTTGGCAAGGGCGTAAGGCCGGGAATCAAAACGGGCACGACGCGTCTCGATATCATCCACAGCCACCACCCGATCCTGGGCTTGGAGATAGGTCGCCAACCGCAGGCAACCCGAACCAGAACAGATAAACCGTGTAATCTCAGTTGAAAATTTGTGTTCCCTGCCCGAGGCATCGATAACCTGGGTCGTGGCCTGAGCCGGCGCCACGAGCAGCAAAAGAAAGCATATAAAGCCAGATAGTTGACGCATAAAAAGTCTCATCTCACCTCCAGAAATAAAAAAAACCACGGGAGTCGCATCTCCTTCATGGAAGAAAATCAGGCCTTCGTGGCTTGACATCGCGTGGATATTGGGATGGTCTTTTTTTAATAAAGCGCCTGCCTTCTGGCAGAACAATTAACTATTGAGTAAACGGTTTAGTAACTTAATGTCAAGCTAAAAAAAGTAATATCTTCGCTGGTCAAGCCCGGATATTTCACGAGTCGAGTGCCCCCATATTCAAGGCATCAGAGCTGCAGATGCAAGGGTTTACCTCAAAGAGCTGATATTACATTTTGTATTTTTGGAATGTCTATATTGATTTTCATAACCCGCTGTAATGACACAGCCATTGTCTGCGCTTGGTCATTTTCCCATGAACTATCCGGGAAGATGCATGACAAGGCAGTCTCCAGGGGCCAGAATTTTGAGAGTTTGAAAGAGGCGTTTAAAGGACCGAGATTCAGAGAGTTTAAGAGACAGGCACCTGCA
>NZ_JAQYWB010000017.1 GCF_030145185.1 Desulfoluna sp.
TGCAGGCCCTATCCCACCCCCCCACCTTTCGAAAAATCGACCTCAATCCGACATTGGAAGACGAATGGATCGAGCGCACCCAGCCCGACTCACCGCGCAGCCCGACACAGCGTTACCGGTTGACGCGCAAGGGCCACCGATGGCTGCGACGAGAGGGCAAACGGTTCAAGAAAAATTAAGTCAAAGGCCCTTATTTCCCAATAAAAACACATCCACAGCGTCATCAATCTCGATACAATGTAACCGATTGGCCTTGACATCGGGCCCAATAGTTAATTAGTTAACTATAAATCAATTAACTTTTCACCCGGAGCCCTGCCATGCACAAAAAACCTGACTATGACCTTGAAAATTCATTGGGAATGCTTCTCGACTGGGCCTCTCAGTTCATGCGGCTTGAGCTCAACCGCAAATTTACAGCGGCAGGAATCGACGCGACCTCCGAACAGTGGAAGGTGATGATTATCCTCTGGTTTGAAGACGGGCTGACGCAGCAGCAGCTGGCTGAAAAAACGCACAAGAGCAAGGTCTCCCTGGTCAAACTCGTGGACGGACTGGAACGCCGAGGCCTGGTAAATCGGCGGCCTGATCCGAACGATCGCCGAAGCAACCACATTTTTCTCACACCAAAGGGCATGAGCATTCAGGAACAACTCATCGGATTGGCCAAAGACAATCTGGCACAGGCCACAGCGGATATTAATCCGCAAGAACTGGCCCTGTGCATCAACGTACTCAAGCAAGTCCTCGTCAACATGAAAGGATGCGACAGTGAAATCGACTGAAGGGGTCGCCCCGGCCATCCTCTCCGTGGCCCTGCTTACCGTCATGGCGGGCGCTGCCATCTCCCCGGCGGTGGCCACCATCGCGGACGCGTTTTCAAGTACTCGACCCGAGATCATCAAACTGGTCGTGACATTGCCCCCGCTGATGGTCATCCCCTTTGCACTGCTCGCAGGCAGGTTGACCGACGCCTTTGGCAAAAAAAAGGTCCTGCTGACCGGATTGTGGCTGTATCTCATCGGGGGCATCGGGGGAGGATTTGCTTCAACCATTCACGTCCTGTTGTTTTGCCGTGCCCTGCTCGGTCTCTCCGTCGGGCTGATCATGCCCATCTCGACCGCCCTTGTTTCCGATTTTTTTGAAGGAGAGAAGGCCACACGCATGATGGGGTGGATCAGTGCCTCAAACCACCTGGGCGGCATGGCGGCACAGATCCTCTCCGGTGCCCTGGCCACCTTGTGCTGGCGTTATTCCTTCGGGGCCTATGGCCTGGCTTGCGTTGCCATTGCCATGGTTCTCTTCTATCTACCGGAGCCTGCCGGAAAAAAGAGACCCTGCACCAGCCCAAAGCCCAGGCTGTCGGTGCCTGTTTACCTCTGCGCGGGTGCCATATTTCTGCTGATGCTTGTGTTTTATACCGTGCCTGTCAACATCGCGCTGTTCATCGCAAAAACCGGCATGGGCGATGCCTCGTCATCGGGCATGGCGTGTGCCTTTATCACGGGCGGGGGCTTTGTGATGGGGCTCTGTTTCCAACGGGTCTATACCGCGTTGAAGTATTTTTCGGTGGTGGTGGGAATCGCTCTCATGGCCTGTGGCCTGGGATTTCTTTCCGGTGCCGAGACCCTGCCCCCTGTGTTTTTCGGGGTCGCCCTCGTGGGCCTTGGGGAAGGCTATCTTCTGCCCTATATCTTCCACTGCGTCAGGACGTCCGTGGATGTCGACCAGTCTGTCTCCGCCATGGCCCTGATCAGCAGCATGATGTACCTGGGTCAATTCTCATCCCCTCTTCTCATCGACAAAATCGGAAGCCACTGGATGGCCCAAACCACGGGAAGCCCTTTTCTTGTGGCTTGCTGGCTGAGTTCGGCGGCCGCTGCCCTTGTGCTCCTCCTTATCGTACTCATCCATAAAAGCGACTCTCACCTCGCCAAGCCAAAGGAGACTCCATCATGAAAAGTCTAATCGTTGAAAAATTAAACCCTGCTCTAGAGACCGTGGTCCTCTTAAGGACCGATACAAAACCCGCCCAGGCCACCCAGGCCTCGGCAGGACGATACTATTGCGTCATGACCCTCTTTGCCCAGGCCGTCACGCGGGGAAAAACCGTGATCTTTGATCGTGAAACCTATGGGTGCCCGGGGGCCTGCGCCGGCCTGGGATTCGGCACGGCCTACGACAAGGCCCTGGGAGGCCTGGAGACTTTTTCAGCTTTTTTTTCCAAGGGACTGGAAGACGCGGTCGACAAAGAGGCTTACACGGCCATGGCGGACAAGGTGAATCCCCATGTCCGCAAAAAACTTATGGAAGGCGAGCGGCTCTATTGTTCCAAGGAGAGGGCTCTCACCTGGATCACCCAAGACCTTCCCGTGTATGATTTTCCGGAAAAGTACCGGGTCATTAAGCCCTTGAATGAGCTGGCGGAAGATGAAACCCCAGAGTCCGTGATTTTTACCGTCAACCCCATCCAGTTCAGCGCCCTCATGACCCTGGCCGGTTCCATTCGAACAGGAATCAACGAGACCGTCACCCCACAGGGCGGCGCCTGCCAAATGCTCGGCGCTTATGTGTTCAACGAAGCGGAATCGACCAATCCAAGGGCCGTCCTCGGCATGATCGACCTGGCCGCCCGAATCAATGTCAGAAAGATCCTCCCGGATGATGTGCTGACCTACGCCCTGCCCTGGGAATTGTTCCTGAAACTGGAAGAAGCGGCGGAGGAAGGAATTTTCAAATCTCCCCTGTGGACAGAGCTGTAATAAAAAGGGCCGATCATGAAACATTGCCACACAGGACACGGAGAACATAAACATCGTCACGAAATCGGAAAGCATCATCACCGCAATGCATACAGGGTTCTTTGCAGGGCAGGCGTCGGGGGAGTGGTCCAAAGCCCATCGGTGCCACCCTCTCCTCCCGGACACCCACCCTTGGAAACAAGATCACAGAGACGTCAAGGCGTTCAGGTAGATACTGAAAAATGTGTCGGGTGCCACATGTGTGAAAAAGTCTGTCCGACGGGTGCCATCACCGTGACGGATATTGCCGTGGTCCACAGGGACATCTGTCGGGGGTGCGGCCAATGTGTTGAAGCTTGCCCGCGAAAAGCCATCTCATTTCTTTAACGAAAGAAAACCACAGACGACAGGAACATGATGCAAGGGCCATTGTTCCCGCAGAGGTGTTCCCTCTCTTAAAAAAAGACCGGAGAGGGTGCACGCACCCCTCTATATGAATCACATCATTCATGAGGCCGATAACACACCATGCGCATATTACTGGTCGAAGACGACGAAAAAATCGCGGCGTTTATCGCCAAGGGCTTAAAGGAAGCCGGATACACCGTGGACCATGCCGCCAACGGCACCGACGGCCTCCACCTGGCCTTGACCGAAACCTACGATGCCGGCATCTTCGATATCATGCTGCCGGAAATCGACGGCCTCCAGATCATCGAGACAATGCGCGGCAGCGACATCAACATGCCGCTGATCATCCTGAGCGCCCGGCATCGGGTAGACGACCGCATCAAGGGGTTGCAAACCGGAGCGGACGATTACCTGGTCAAGCCCTTCTCCTTTTCTGAGCTGCTGACCCGCGTGCAGGCCCTGATCCGCCGCTCCCGAGGCACCACCGACCCCACCAGCCTGAGCATGGCGGATCTCACCCTGAACCTGCTCACCCGGGAAATTGTCCGCGCGGGCCGAGACATTGAACTGCAGCCGCGGGAGTTTGCCCTCCTGCAGTTCCTGATGCAAAATGCCGGGAAAGCGATCTCGAAA
Organism: Desulfoluna sp.; assembly: GCF_030145185.1. Taxonomy (GTDB): domain Bacteria; phylum Desulfobacterota; class Desulfobacteria; order Desulfobacterales; family Desulfolunaceae; genus Desulfoluna. The sequence goes on from NZ_JAQYWB010000017.1 coordinate 3,786, forward strand.
ACCGCGATCCTGGAGCACATCTGGGGATATAACTTTGACCCTCAGACCAACACCGTCGATGTTCTGGTCTGTCGCCTGCGAGCCAAAATCGACAAAGAGTTTCCCGAAAAACTGCTGCATACCTTACGGGGGGTCGGATATGTTCTCAAAGCGCCTTGAGGGCCTCAAGCGCAACACAGGAGTCAAGCTGACTTTCTGGTATGCCCTGATTTTTATCTTGAGCTGGCTGATTCTTTTTGCGGTTGGGTTCACCATCATCAACGCATCGATCCGCGCGAAAGACCATCAGATCATTACCCAGATGCTCGAAAAATACCTGGTCATTTCCAAAACCCAAGGGGTGGATGCCCTGATGGCCTCTTTAAAGCAGGACCAGCTGTCCCACATCACCGGGAGTTTTTTTGTGATGGTCAAAGCGCCGGACGAATCCATCCTCTACCTGTCCCTCCCCTATGGATGGCGGGCGGTGCCCACAAAAGGCATTTGGAACCGCCTGCCATTTTCAGAGCGTGCCTGGGTCACGCAGAGAACGGACCAGGCCCTCCACACCGATGGTGATATCCGTGATGATTCATTGGAAATCCTGGGCAGAACATCTAAAAACGGCTTCAGACTGCAGGTGGGTTACTCGGCCCAGTCGCGGGAAGAGTTTCTGGAACATTTAAGGGACCTGTTTCTCTACATCATGGGGCCACTCATCGCCCTCAGCGTATTCATTGGCTCCCTCCTCGCCCGACGCGCCCTCAAGCCGGTTCGGGACCTCACCGAGGCGGTGGCAGGGGTCCTGTCCGGCAGGATCGACACCCGAGTTCCCGTCCATGGGACCGAAAACGAACTGAAAATCCTGGCCGGGCAATTCAACACCATGCTCGACCGCATCGAAGCCCTGATCAACGGCATGCGCGAGGCCCTGGACAATGCGGCCCACGACCTGCGCACCCCCCTCATGCGCATGCGAAGCGCCATCGAGACCAGCGTGGTCTCCGAAGACCCGGACACCCTTCGCGAAGCTCTTCTGGACTGTGCCGAAGAATCTGAACGCATCTCCACCATGCTCACAGCTCTCATGGATATCTCCGAGGCAGAAACCGGCGTGATGAAGCTCACCTGTTCCGAGTTCATCCTTGCCGATCTCCTGGAAGAAATCAGGGACCTCTTCTTCTACCCCGCCGAAGAAAAACACCATGGCCTGGACACCCACGTTCCGGCGGAACTCATCGTAAACGCCGATTACGCACGCCTCCGGCAGGTGCTCTGCAACCTGATGGATAACGCCATCAAATACACCCCCGAAAACGGCCACATCACCCTCTGCGCAACACAAAGCGAGGCACAGCTTACCCTCACGATCACAGACACCGGCATCGGAATTCCAGCCCATGACCTGCCCCGTATCTTCGACCGGCTCTACCGCAGCGACAAAAGCCGCTCACAAAAAGGGCTGGGCCTCGGCCTCTCCCTGGTGAAAGCCGTGGTCAACGCCCACAACGGCAGCATCGAAGTCAACAGCAGCCCCGATGAAGGCACCACCTTCAGGGTCAACCTGCCAAACACACCAAAAAACATGCCTCCGGCAGCAAGGGGATGATCCCAGGTTACGAAAGCTCCGAGCCCTCGTTCCTCGTGCACCTCACATTCGCTGACGGGCTTCGCAAAAGCTTATCGGCTGTACCGGCGTAGGGGCTGCCATGAAAATAAATCAGCGTCAAAACAGTAAGTTGTCAGAGACAATGAGGAACCGATACATTTTTAAAACCTGTTTATCAAACTTTTCAAAAGTTTGGCCCCCGGCAGGGCCGCCTTTCTTCCTTCCTTTCAAAACTGTCATCCTCCTGTAAGCGTTCTGAAAGGCCCCTTCTGTGATGATGACCTCCAGCGAATACAAACAAATCTCAAATGGAGGTCCCCATGAATAAAAAGTGCACCCTCATGACAGCCGGTTTTCTGGCCTTTCTGAGTTCTCTATCCCTTCTGGGCTCCGTGGCACTGGCCGACGACCACCCCAACGGTATGAAGGCCGCGATCGCTCGAGGACGGGCGAACGTTTCCCTGGAGGAGGTCATCGACAAGGTCGCCACCGATTCCAATGGGCGCGTGGTTGAGATCCATTTCGAAGAGATGGACTCTTTCTTCTCCTTCGGAGACGGCCCCCTCGTCTATGAGGTCGAGGCTGTTACCCCTGAAGGGGTAATGGAATACAGGGTGGATCCGAAAGACGGCAACATCATTTCAAGCAACAGGGATCGCCTGGCCACCTTTCATTACCGGAACCTTCCAGAGGGCATGGAACTCACCCTGAAACAGGCCATTGCCAAAGCCGAAAAAACAAGGGTCGGAGTGGTCACCAGCGCAACACTTGAGGAAGAAGGGGGAAACTTTTTCTATCATCTGCGGATAAATGAGGCAGGCACCGACCAAAGCCTTCTCATCGACCCCCTGAACGGAAACATCTATCCGGTCTCTTCTCATCATTCAGAGAAAGGGAACGACGACCATGAGTCATAAAAGAAAACCCGTCTATCACCCCTCCATTTTCCTCCGGCGGCCGGGGTGGCAAAGCCTCTTCATCTAAAAGGCCAGAGCCCCCCAGGTTGCAAGTCATCTCACCCTTCGCGCGTCGGTGTGAGATGACTTGCGAAAATTATTACAAAACGCCGACCATACCCGTTTAAAAAATCTTGCACTTTATTTTTTGCTCGACAGAGCCGCACAAGGCCCTAACATCATCACGACAACAAGGAAAAAGACCATGGCCCCCAAATCAACTGAAAAAAAATGGGACGGGATTCACCTGCTTCACCTGCGCGATTTCGTTCGCCTGATGACCGTCCTCCTCTTTCTCCCCTGGATTGCCTGGGTGCCAGAGACCCTATTTGGCACAGAGCTGGACGTTGAGATGGAGGTGATCGTCCTGCTGATGTTTGTCCTCTTCGGATCATTCTGGTGCGGTTGGATCTGCCCCTTCGGAAACGCCGACTACTTCATCAGCAAGATCGGGAAAAAAATGTTCCCAAGCCTTCAGAGAGACCTCCCGGAAAAAGTGGACAAGCCCCTGCGGTACCTGAAGTACCTCTTCCTCACCGGATTCGTCTTTGTCATCATCTCAGAAGGGATCGATTACTTCTGGGGGGATCACATGATCATGTATAAAGCCACGGCCTTCACCTGGGGGTATATCAAAGCCAAAAAAGTCTTCATTCTCCTGATTCCGCTTTTGATCCCCCGTTTTTTCTGCAAGTACATCTGCTTCCAGAAAGCAGGTTACAACCTCATCAATCGCTTTCTCCCGCTGACCGTCATCAAGCGGGAGGCCTCCGCCTGCCTCTCCTGCCGTCGCTGCGACCAGGTCTGCCCTGTTCAGATCAAGATATCGGAAAAAGCGACCATCGCAGGGGGCGACTGCCTGGGGTGCTACAACTGCATCGACACGGGCGTGTGCCCGGAGAAAGCCGATGCCATTTATCTTTCGTTTCTCGGAACCCGGGTCAACCCGTGGGTCTTCTGTCTGGGTGCCCTTATTTTCTATTATCTCGTGACCTGGATGATCCACATCGCCCCCATTCACTGAGTTTTCAGCCTTTTCTTCAGAGATTAAGGGCTCACGCAAAAAAGAACGTCACGATGCCTATAAAAATGCCGCAGCGATTTGACCCGAAAACGAGGGTTAAATCGCTGCGGCACCACGCGTTCAAGATGATTTTTCCGTCAAGGGTGCCCCCCAATCCAAAAAACCAAATCTACTGGCCGCCATATGTACTTTTCTCCCGGTGTGTGTGAGAATAAGTCCACGTTTCTTTTTTATTCCTGCGGCGACGATCTCTATCGGCCCCTCAACTCCTCTGTGACCCCAGCCACCTTAAACCAGCTTCCTTTCTAAAACCCTTCACCCGAGGCGTCTCTGTACGAAGTGCGTGAATACCCACCCACACCAAGGGGAGAGATGATGACTAACGAGTCTGATAAGGGGAATCCCCTTAAAGCGCACAAACATAAACGATTGGGGGACCTGCTGATCCAGGCCGGTATTCTTTCCCCGAACGACCTGCAAAAAGCCCTGAACGCCCAGAGAACCACCACGAAAAAAATCGGTCAGATTCTCATGGATATGGGCATCGTGGATGATATCCAGATAGCCAGGGCCTTATCCACCCAGTTAAACATCCCGCTCCTCCACCTGTCGGAGATCCATGTTTCATCCGAGGTAATCGCCCTGGTCCCGGCTGAAATGGCGGAGAGCTACCTGCTTTTACCGATCACAGAGGAAGAGGGAGAGCTGGTGGTCACCATGGCCAATCCCCTGGAATTTTATGCCCTGGATGATTTACGATTCATGACCCAGAGACCTATTAAAATAGCGGTCTCTCCCCAGAGTGAGGTCCTGGCCGCCATTGATAAATACTACCCCAAAAAGGGAATCGGCCTCCAGGAGACACTTCAGGATGAGGCGGCGATAGAGTTGATTAAGTCGGTTGAGCCCCAGGAAAAAGAGGTGGATAAAAGCATGCTGACACGTATCGTCGAAGACCCTCCGGTGGTGCGGTTTGCCAACAGCATCCTCGCGGACGCCGTGAAACTCAAAGCCAGTGATATTCATATTGAGCCGCGCCAGGCCTCGGTGATCATCCGCTACCGAATCGACGGCATCATGCGTGAGATTCTAAAAACCGACAAACTCATCCACGCCGCCCTGGTCTCCCGAATCAAGGTCTTCTCAGGAATGGATATCTCTATCCGTCGCAAGCCCCAGGATGGACGCGCCCAGGTCAAATACGGCGGCATTGCCTATGATTTACGCGTGTCTTCCTTTCCCACCTCCTACGGTGAAAAAATCACGATACGAATTCTCAACCCGGAATCTGCCAAAATGAGTTTTGAAAACCTCGGGCTGCAGGGGGCACACTATAAAAGCCTTGAAAACAGCATCCGCAGGCCCCAGGGTCTCATTTTGGTGACGGGGCCCACGGGCAGCGGAAAATCGACGACGCTCTATGCCTGCCTCAACCGGCTGAACTCTTCGGAGGTCAATATCATCACGGTGGAGGACCCCGTGGAGTACAAAATCGACGGAATCAACCAGGGCCAGATCAATCCCAAGGCCGGCATCACCTTTCCTTCGGCCCTGAGATCCATCCTGAGACAGGACCCGGACATTGTCATGATCGGTGAAATTCGAGACGGCGAAACAGCATCCATTGCCTGTCAGGCGTCACAAACGGGACACCTTGTGCTCTCAACCCTGCACACCAATGACACGCCGTCGGCCATCACTCGCCTGCTGGACCTCGGGGTCGATGCCTTTGTGGTGGCAGACTCGGTGGTGGCGTGCGTGGGGCAGCGACTGGTCCGACGCATCTGCGATCAATGCAAAACACCGGATGAGCTGTCAGCTCAGTTTCTCGATAAAATACCAACCGGCCACAGCGGCGGGGAACACGTCCAATACTACAAAGGAGAAGGCTGCGAAGCCTGTCGGTATTCCGGGTATGTCGGTCGCATCGGCATTTATGAGATTCTACGGATCACCCCATCCGTCCAGTCCCTCATCAAAAAAGACGTGTCGGCGACCATGATTAAAAAGCAGGCCATGCAGGAGGGGTTCCAGCCCTTTTTCATGGATGGGCTCCTGAAAGCCCGGCAAGGGTTGACCACCATCGGCGAGGTGCTCCGCGTGGCCTCTCCAGAGTCCCTGGATGACGAGGCCTCCGGCACGGCCCCCGGGCCTTCAACGCCTGATGAAGCCCTTCCCGAGACGGCTTGCAAACTCTATGAACCCATGCCCCGTGTCACGAGTGTGGGCCACCCCACCGTTCTGGTCGTCGATGACAAACAGATAGAACTCGAAATGATGTCCCACCTCTTAAAAACCCAGAATTATCGCATCATTAAGGCAACAAATGGCACAGAAGCCCTTAAAATGGTGTACCAGGCCATGCCGGACCTCATCGTGACGGATTACATGATGCCAGAAATGGATGGCCTCACGCTGATCAAGAAACTCAAATCAGAAATCACGACCCGGATGATTCCGGTCATCATGTTGACGGCGAATGAAGATCTTCAATCTGAAGTGGAGGTGCTGGGGGTGGGTGCCGATGATTATATGACAAAGCCCGTCAACTATGAACGGTTCATTGCCCGGGTCAACAGGCTGATTCAAAGGAGACTCGAAGCGGCGGAACGGTAAACCTTCCGGTGCCTACTCGAAGGCCTCCGTGGCAATGACCTGAACCTTGTCTATCAAGGCCCCCAGCCCGTTGCTCTGTCCGGGGATTTCAGACAATGAAAGGCGGATGGGCTGGCCTGTGCCGGTCACCCGAAGAGTATACTCTGTCCACTCCCGGGTCGGAGGTGAAAAGGTGCCTTTCGCTTCCCCGCCCCAACCGACAGAGAAATCTGAGGAGTTGGCTGTTCTGGCCCGTGCCATGATCTTCACCTCATAAATTCTTCCCGCTTCCGTTGCCACCTCCTGTGACATGGTATCGGTGGCCCGGCCCCCATCCAGCTCGACGATATAGCCCCCGTTTGGAGACTTGTAGCCAAGAAATCCATCTTTCCACATTTCAATGGCACCGGTATTTGAATCCCATCCTTTGATTTTGCTTGTGGAAACCGCCGCCCACGAGGAGATTGTTTGATCAACCAGATCGAAATCAAAATTTTGGATCAGATTTTCACCCGTGGGCACTTGGGGCTGAGGAGGGTGGGCAACCGAGGTATGATGCAGCGAGCATTGCACCTGCCCATATCCCGGGACCTCAATGGAAGAGCTGCTCCACGTATAAACGCCCCCCCGTGGGCATTGCAATGAGGTGATATATTCCGGCGTAAAAACATCGTTTTCGAAAAAATAGCCTTGGGTCCGTGTTTCGATATCCCTGCGAAGCAAGAGACAGTTGGCGGCATAGACTTTTTCCCGATAGTTCATGTACCTTGGAAGGGCAATAGAACTCAGCACCCCGACGATGGCGACGACCACCATAAGCTCGATAAGAGAAAAGCCTGCTTGGTTCTTCTTTGACTTTTTCATGGAATAAGCTCGGGTATGGGTTTGTTTGTTGTGATGCGAAGATGGGAGAAGCCATGAAGTTCTGCATTGGGGCATTCCACGGAATAACCATCATTTTCGAGTGTCAAAATGTAAGGTTTGTGGTTCAGCGGACACGCATAGTCACCGAGTTCCTTCTGATCCAACTGAAGCCTCTGAACTATTTTCCACAGATTATCAATGCATGCGTCGGTTTGCCTGTCGGTCTCGGTCGTTCCAAGCCGATGCGGTTTGGCATTCTCTTTTTGAAGAGCGAATATCCGGGGCACCTGAAAGGCAATAATAACAACGCAGAGTCCCAGGATAAGGAAATAGATCACCCGATAGTCTTTTTTCTTTTTCTTTTCCTGCTGCTGTTTCTGCCGCGCTGTCTCTTCTTTGGAAAACTCAGCGATGGCTTTTTCGGCGATATCCAACTCTTTGTTTTCATCCATCATGACCGCGAAGCCCCTGTTGTTTGCTTTTCCACCGACGCACCCAGCCCACCCAAAGGCAGCCCCAATGGCAGCCATCACACACCAGGACCAGGGCACTTTCATTTTTAAAGGAGGATGGTTAAGTATACAGGAACACAGGTGTTTTTACAAAAAAATTAGGGACATAAAAAAAACCAGCCGACGAGACGCCCCAAATCGTCACCGGGAACCGGCCTGTCACAACGTCTCCATCTGTACATTTAAATCCGCGTATGAGAACATAGTCATACCTTACTTATTTATAACCTTGGGGAGAGCCTATGCCCACAGCCCTGGTTGCCCTTTTGTTCTGCTCCGTTGTCGTCCTTGTGATTCTGCGGTTGATTTACAACCCGGATGACGAGATAACGATACCGGAAGAGGAGATGGCCCCTTTTCACGTCGTGATCACCCCGTATGAACTGGCCTGCGAGCACGCCATACGGAAACGTGAGGCGGTGCCCTGGGAGGAGATCCATGAAATCGTTCTCATCACGGCCTTCGAAGGCCCCATGATCCCCTCGTTCTGGCTGATTTTTGTGGGAGAGGGAAAAGGGTGCTCCATCCCGACGGAGGCCAAGGGCTTTCAACAGCTCTGGGATCAGATCGAGACCCGATTCCCCGGATTTGATGTGCAGGCCGTGCTCAAACCGGAAACAGACAAAGCAAAAAAGAGTGTCTGGAGGCAGGCTGAGGTCACCCATTGACTCCGAGCCCCCCTCGCAAACACGTGACAATAAGGCAAATGATGAAAAAAAGAATCCTGGTTTCCCTTGCGGCCCTCATCTTCTTTGCAGTCCTTACCCTCTTTGCGCCCACGGCCGGGGCCAGCCCCACGGTCACCGTCACCACCGAGACCTACGATATTTACGGGGCCACTGCCCAGGAGCTGAGAGACCAGATGGTTCTCTTCGGCGTCACATGGAAAGACGGGAAAAAATACGACGCCCTGACCACCTGGATCACCCGGTGGCACTACACCTGGGAGTCCGGCATCCATCACTGTGAGATCTCCGGCGTCGAAACCTCGGTGGAAGTGCTCTTCCGTCTCCCAAAGTGGGTGAACAAGGCTGAATCTCCCCCGGCCTTGAGGCATCGATGGGAGCGTTACATGAAAGCCCTCCAAATGCATGAAAATGGCCATAAGGATATCGGCATTGCAGCCGCTGCAGACATTGAGGCGGCCATCGCCCGGATGCCCGCCGAACGAACCTGCGAGGCCCTGGAGTTGGCTGCCAATGCCCTGGGGGAAAGTATTCTCGAGACATACAGAGCGCTTGAAACGGACTACGACCGACACACCGGCCACGGCCAAACCCAGGGGGCGGTGTTTCCCTGACAACCCACCAGGGAACGGTGTTTCCCTGACAACCCACCAGGGAACGGTGTTTCCCTGACAACCCACCAGGGAACGGTGTTTCCCTGACAACCCACCAGGGAACGGTGTTTCCCTGACAACCCACCGGGGAACGACGAGTCCCCCAAGATCAGCAACACGGGGTTTCATCCCCGGGCAGGACGATACAGATGAGAATTACGCAAGATGACAAAAAGATCCTCCGCGTCGAGGAGAAAAACAGGACCATTGTATTGATCGCCGGAATTATTATGTCCTTCGCCCTGGTCCGGACCGGCTTTCTCATTTACACCTTCGGGCTTGCCTACGAGTCCTATCTCCACTGGATTTTCCTGGCAGTGATAGCGGGCATAGCCGGCAACAGCTTCATCGAAGAGGTGGACTTCACCTTTCATCGCATCAAACAAGAGATCTTCTGGAGCCGAAAGAAATTGTTCCGAAAGGAAAAAGCGGGCCGACTCTCTTTTTCCGACGTGGAGGACGTGAGGCTGGGGTATCGCGGGAAGGGAAAACTGGCCAAGTACCGCATCGAATTCATTGTAAAAGGCGAGTCCCTCCCCCTCTCGCCGGTCTACTTCCAGGGGGCACGGGCCAAAGAGAACTGCAACAGCATCGCCGGGCGCATCCTGGAAACGATCTCCAAGGGGTGATCCCCAACGTTGAAGGTGCGGGCAAGTCCCCAAATTGATGAAAACACAAAAAAAGGGCCCCCCGGTTCAAACCGGGGGGCCCTTCTCTTTTCACTGACGTCGACAGATCAGGCTTCAGGAAATAAATTCATCGCTTTTATCAACATAGTTTTTAGGCTGTCCCAGGAGAAACAGGCCCTCTTTGACCACAGAGACACACATAAAGAGGGTTAAAATCATCATGGGAAAACCGGCCAGGGAGAGCATCCCTCGAAGGGAGCTGACACCCCCTGAAGCCACAAGGAGATAGGCGATCGTTCCAGTGGTCAGACCCCAGATAATCTTAAGGCGGATGGGGGCCTCTTCTTCGACGCGCAACCCTTTGGTGGAGAGGGTGGCGAGCACGGAAGTCATGGGATCTGCCAGGGTGGCAAAAGAGATGGCCACGGTGATAACAAACACAACGATGAGCAATGTACTCATGGGAAACTGCTGAAAAATCGCATAAGCCGTGGATTCAAAGCCATTTTGCTGAACCGCGGCCCAGATATCGAAAACCCCTGACCATTGAAACTGAACCGCAGTGCCACCGAAGATGAACATCCAGACGTAACAGAATACGGTGGGGGGAAAGACGTTGACCAGAATAAACTGGCGAATGGTGCGCCCCCGTCCGAGGCGGGCCAGAAAAAGGCCCAGAAGCGGCGCATAGGTGAAAAAGGACGCCATAAAGACGGGGATCCAGTTGGCAGGCCAGGGATCGTTGGGAACCATGGCGTTTAAAAGCATGCTGTTTCTGAAGAAGTTCCCCACAAAGTACCCGAAGGCTTCGGTGCCGACGGTCAGGATAAAAAGGGTCGGCCCGAAGAGGAGGGTAAAGAGCATAAAAACAAAGAAGATCCTCGTGCACTGAGCGGAGAGGAATTGCATACCGCGCTTGATCCCGGTGGTGGAAGAGAAGGTGTACATGCCGATGACGCCAACGGCAAGGATGCCCCACATGACCTTGCCGAGGGTCACATTCAACAGGAACCCGACACCGCTGCCCAGCTGCATGAGACCGGCCCCTAAGCTGCAGGCCACCGCGCAGCAGAGAGAAAAAAGACAGGTTGCGTGGATAATGGAGGTCATGGCAGGTCGCCATGAACGGGGAAACAGAGAGTAAACCCCAGCAGCTACCGATAAAGGATACCGCTTGTTGTAGGCCACGAGGGCGATGGCTACCCCGCAGATGGTATAAATACAGTACTGGGCCACGCTCCAGTGCAAGACAGCCTGGGAGATGGCAAAGATCCCTGCATCACGTGAGCCAGGAACGAGGGGGAGCCCTTGGGGGGGCTGCATCATGTGGAAAATAGGATCGCCCATCCCCCAGAAGAGAATACCGATGCCGATACATCCGCAAAGGGCCATGGAGAACCACTGCCACAGGGTGTACTCGGGCGTGGCATCCTCTCCCCCGAGCCTGATATTCCCAATTTTTGAGAAGGCGATACAGAAGGTAAAGATCACGATGGCCATGGAGCTGAAAACGTTCAACCAGCCAAAGTGGGTGCTGAGCCACCCTTTGCAGGTGTCTATAAAAATCTTAAACGCCCCCTGGTTCAACAGTCCCAGTCCGATGAAAAGAATCAGAACAATGTAGCCCGGCCAGAAGGCAAAGGGGTTGATCTTTTGCCGCTCACTCGCGTTGGCTTCCGTTTCGGAAGTGACAGGTTCACCCAAACCCGTTTCGAGCACGGCTGTTTGATTCATAATTTTTTCTCCGTTATTCGGTCCGCCCCATCCTGCCCATCCCTCCCCGCCGGGGTGAGTCTCACGAGAAAGGCGACAGATCGCCTTTGGCAGCAATGGACTCATCTGCCAGGCGCACGTTGACTCCGATGGCCTTGAAGGGTTCGGGCGGGCACCACCGCGGCGTGGTGGTCTTCTTCAGGTACCTCAGCTCTTCGCTGTTTTCGCCACAGGCCCACTCGGCCAGGTAGACCCCGAGCATGGAGCTGTGGTGGGTTAGGCCGGCGCCTTCGGCAGCGGCGTAAATGCGCTTGTTGACCTGGGTGAAGAGAGATTCCCCGTTAAGGGTCAGGGGAATCATCCCGCCGTAGACAGACTCGACGTTCACATGTTTCAATCAGGGAAAACGCGATTCAAAGAATCTACGCATCCGGTTGATCACATGATTGTGCAGCCTGAACCGCCGCCGGTGGTCACAAAGTCAAACGGGCCTTCAGATCATTGATATCGGCAGCTTTGTGTTCTTTGTGCCGTGACACATCAAACCAACCAAGATGTCCTGCCGCAACCGGAAAAATCTGTGCATCTCGCATGCCCCACCTTTAAAGGTTGATTTTCCATCGATCGAGAACTGAATCGTCATCAACGAGGCTCCAAAAAGAGACCGCGCCGTCGTTCCCACTCGAATTTTTGACAAAAAGGCGGTTGACGCCCCCTTTACCACCCTGTCAACCGCCAAAATGTCACTCCACCACGGCGATGGCTTCGATTTCAATCATCATGTCCAGGACAAGACGCGAGACCTCAACGCATGCCCTGGCGGGCTTATGACCGCCCATGACGTCGGCATAGACCTTATTCATGGCCCCCATCGCGTCCACATCGCTGATATAAAGGGTCACCTTGGCAAGGTTCTTCATGCCCATCTTATTGTGCTTTAAAAGCCCTTCAAGGTTGGCAAAAGCCTGCTTCGCCTGGGTGGTCATGTCGCTGCCCACCACCGCCCCGGTTTTCGGGTCAAGGGGCACCTGCCCGGAGATAAAGACCTGATTCCCCACGCGCATGGCCGGGCTGTAGAATGAGTCTTCAATATTAAAACCCGGAGTATACAAAGGCTCCATAGCGTCTCCTTCCTTTCACCAGCTCACGCCGGCCTGATCCTTACGTGCGTTAATAAAGCTCGATGGACTCAAGAACCGCATCGATATTCTTCATCTCTTCCTCGGTCAGGGGAAGGCGGGGAGCCCTTACCTCGCCTCCGACGAGGCCCACCTTGCCCATGATGTACTTGGTGGTCTGGGTCACCTTTCCGGCGGTCTCCAGGTACCGGGCAAGGGGGGTGTAGATATCGGTCAGAGCCCTGGCCTTTACGATGTCACCGGACTCGGCGAGCTCAAAAATATCCCGGGTGAGTCCGGGAGCAAAGTTGGCTCCCATGCAGACCCAGCCCTTGGCACCGGCTAAGAAGGACTCATGATGCATGTCTTCCCAACCGCAGAAGGGTGTAAGTTTCCCCTTGAGCTCGGTGGAAATCCGGGTGATACGTTTGATGTCCCCTGACGCTTCCTTGATGGCATCGACGTTGGGAAAGTCTGCAATCTCTTTGATCACATCAAAATCCATGTCCATCCCCGCACTTCCGGGATTGTTGTAAAGCAGAACCGGAGTGGTGATGGCCGCGGTGACATCTTTATAGAAAGCGATGATCTCGTCTTCCATCAGACCGGTCCCAGGGGGGGGGAGAATCATAACCCCGGCGGCCCCGTGAGCCCCGGCATGGTTGGTCAGATCAATCACGTCTTCTGTGCGGTGCGCGATGGTGCCCACCGTAAAGGGGATGCGCCCGTCGATCACTTTGGCGACATGCTCCACGAGAGCCTTGCGTTCGTCAAAGGTCATGGTGAGATACTCACCAAGGGCCCCGGCGACCATCACCCCATGGGCACCGACTTTGATGTAATGCTCGAGGTTTTTGGTCACCCCATCAAAATCGATGGCCCCATCTTTAAGAAATGGCGTCGCCATCACAATATACACGCCTTTTAACTTGCCCAATGGACTCTCCTCATTCATATATTAGTTCACATTTTTCTCAATAAGCGGGCATGCATCCCCACGCGTCTACGGGCGGACAAACACAGCCTGCCATCATGATTTTAAAGAAAACCTTCTAAAAAAAGACTTTCGTTCCAGCTTATTTTAAATCATTCATTTTCATGCATGCTTATAGGCAACCTTTGTGCCAAAACAATCAAATAGAGTATTAAAAAATCAAAATAAGACCATACACACTTAAAATAGGGGGAGTTACTACCGCCCAAGAAACTTGCCACAGGGTCCCTCTCCTCCCCAAAAATGTCGCCGCCCCCCTTCAGTCCCAATATAAGACAGTTGTCTCTGCTGCCTTGACGCCACTGTCCCATAATGATACAGGTTTATTGAAAATACGCAGAATTTGCCTGGGTGCTCTCCCTGGGGTCTTAGTCATATTGGGTGTTCAGGCTTGATAGGCTCTCCCTTCCATGGCCCCAAGGCAGCTATCACAAAGGTATCCCAGACAACGATAAACCTGCGAAAGAGCCCACAAGGCGCAAATAGATGAGCGCCCCTCTCGTTGTCCCATTTTGACACATTCACCCGAAGCACCGCCTGGAGCAACGCATGCATGACAGGATAGCCACACTCACCACCTGGAAAAAATTTATTGCCGGCCAGGAGATCGCCCCTGACGAGGTTTCTGACTATGTGCTCAAATCCTGGAAGACCTGCCGTCTCCAGGGCGTGGACCCCGAGGCCTCGCCTCCGGTGGAGGTGCTCACCGGCAAGGCCCTTGAGCGCGTGCTCAAAAATAACGCCGCCCTCATAGACGCGGCCCGGCCCATCCTGAACATGGCGGCCATCTCCAAACGGTCCACCAACTCCATTGCCCTTCTCTACTCGGTGGAGGGGGTGCTCCTTGCCGTGGAGGGGGACGAATCGGCGCTCTCTCTGGGAGAACGCGCCTTAAACAGACCAGGCTGCCTCTGCTCCCCGGAAAAAATGGGAGGACGGGCCATCACCCTCAGCCTTCAGGAGGGTCACCCCTTGAGCCTTTGCGGGGCCGAACACTACTGCAAAGAATTTCACCCCACTTCCTGCTACGCAGCGCCCATCTACAGCGAGAAGGGGGACACCGTGGGCTCCATCGGCATCTCTGGATGGACCCCCGAGTGGCATCCCCACACCCTGGCCCTGGTTACCTCGGCGGCTGAGGCCATCAGCACCCGATTGCGTGAAGCCGCCCTGGCCAAAAACCAGCACCGCCTCAACTCCATGCTCATTTCGGTCTACAACTCTCTTCCCGAAGCCATCCTGGGCCTGGACACCCAGGGCAGGATCACCCACGCCAACTCAAACGCCGCCGCCCTCCTCACCATGGAGGCCCAAGGGCTTTTGGGGTTGCGGGTAGGGAGCCTGCTCCATGACGGCTGCAAGGAAGAGGTCCTGGACCTCATCACCCAGGGCAAGGTCTCATCATGCGATATCCGATTTGCAGACAGCTTGGACACAACGCTTCACCACTGCCGCATCCAACCAACCCTGGTCTCCTCAGGCAAACCGGTGGGCATGACCTTGAGCATCACCACCCACAAACAGCTTGTAGACATGACCCAAAAGCTGGGCGGCAACTGCGCCATTCACGACTTTCACCACATCAAAGGGGATTCCCAAGAACTGAAAAAATGCATGGCATTGGCCCGCAAGGTCGCCGCATCCCACTCCCGGGTGCTGATCACAGGGGAGAGCGGAACGGGCAAGGAGCTCTTTGCCCAAGCCATTCACAACAACAGCCCCGTCCGAAAAGGCCCCTTTGTCGCCATCTCCTGCGCCGCCATCCCCAACCAGTTGATGGAGGCGGAATTCTTTGGCTATGTGGGCGGGGCCTTTACCGGCGCCCGCAGACAGGGGGCCACAGGCAAATTCGAGATCGCCTCCGGCGGGACCCTTTTCCTTGACGAGATCAACAGCCTCCCCCTGGATATGCAGGCCAAACTGCTGCGCGCCATTCAACAAGGTGAGATCGTGCGAGTGGGAGACACCGCCCCCACCCCGGTTCATGTGCGGATCATTGCGGCGACCAACCGGGACCTCATGCACGCGGTCCGTGACAAAAGCTTTCGGGAAGACCTCTACTACCGCTTAAACGTGGTGGAGTTAAAGCTCCCCCCCCTTCGCCTGAGGCCCTCTGACATCCCCATCCTGGCCCGACACATCATCGACACCATCAACAAAGACACAAAATGCCAGCCCTCAGAGATCACCGACGAGTTTCTCTCCGCCCTGACCTCCTACAGCTGGCCCGGCAATGTCCGAGAGCTCTACAACGCCTGTGAACGGGCCCTGGTCATGGCAGACGGTGAAGCCCTTTGCGCCGTCCATATCTCAGACCGCATCGAATGCCCCACAGGCTCGCCCAAAGGCATGCCCATAATCCCCCTTGAAGAGAGCATAAAAGTCCATATTAAACAGGCCATCGCCTTCCATAACGGCAACATGACCAAAGTCGCAGCCTCCCTTGGCATGCCTCGGAGCACCCTCTACCGCAAGTTGGAAAGGTACAAAATCAAATAAGAAAACTGTACAAAATATCTTAGCCCAAAGGCCAGACCTCCGAAGGCCATACGTTTACCTGTTTTGACGTTGGGCTTGGCAAACAGGTTTAAAAAACGGATTGCCCGGCAACAAAAAAACCGCCTGAAACGAGAGCGACGGGGGTTCCCGGTCTCTTTTCAAGCGGTCAGTCTCAGGAAGTTGATTGCTTAGACCCTTGGACAATGAGTCTTTTTTGAACCCCTCCCTGCCCAGACAAGCCACGCTGAGGAAATCGTTCAGGCACTCACGAGTGGTCCGCAATGCGTGGCTGCAGCTAAAAATCTACTTATAGACATGAAGATAGTCTGAATCCTTGAACAATTCGATTTCTTTGCCCTCGGCCAGTTTGGCGTAGTCCTCTTCCGAAAGGTTAATGACGGAAAGTGTCTGGTCGTAAAAATGGTGACAAACCAGGGGCCCCGTCAGGATGACAGGATCGGTACGAATATTGATGATGGCCGCAGGTGCGGTACCGATGCGCAGCATCTCCATGAGAACAAGCCCGGCACCGCTGCTTCCTTTACCAAAGGGAAAGGCAAACACCTTGCCAGTAATATTCTGCTTGTAATTCGCGTGGCGATAGTCACTCACATCACCTGTCTGGATGTTCACACCGCCGACAAAGCTGATGGGATCATTGGAAAACACCAACTCCGCGCGAAGATCTTCGGCAATGACTTTTTTGCACTCTAATTTGACCATGGTTTTTTGCTCCTTATGACCTTGCCCGCCACAGCGGTTTCAACGCACTCGTTGATATTTCCAAACACAGGATGGATACCCACTTTGTTAAAGCAGTAGGTGGCAAATTTTCCTGAATTGGTCATGATGGACCGCGTACCCCATTTGTCGGTGGGGTATTCCATGATGCAACCGTCAACAAAAACATGAACGCCCAGGCGCTTGACGCGGTCCAGCAACCCGCTGTCTTGAACGGTATTGTAGGTACCACGACCGGTAAAGATCCACATCTTGGTGTTCTCGCTGACCCGCCGTCCAGCAAAGGCATCTTCCAGATCCTGGAACTCGGCACAGGAAAAGTGGGGGCACCCCAGCGAAACAAGATCGATTGAACCGTCTCCATCAAAATTACACAGTTCGGCCTCGGCCTCACGAAGATGGGCCTGGGTGAGGGTAACCACCTCTGTCGGCTCTTTGTCGAAGGCCATCTCACGGGTCTGAGCCTCGGGGGTAACGCCGATCAGGTGAAACAAGGCAATGCCGCCTGATGACGCGGCCGTGGCACTGAACTGCTTCAGGTCGTCCATGGCAATCTGGGTGGGCATGCCGTCCAGTGCCCACACCCTGTCACCAACAATGCTGCCGTAGGCATAAGCAATAAAGTTATACAAGCTGCGATCCGCAAACATGTCTGGGGTGATGTCGTCACCTAAAACAACCAACCCTTCGGCTTTTCTGTTTTCAGGAACATGCAAGCCAAAGTACGGGACGCGCCCGGCGATGCCGGCCAGCAATTCCAAGGGGCCGGCATAACGATTGGTGCGAGCCCCAAGGATGGAGTTCACGAAGGCGATGACGTTGGATTCCGCGCAGGCGACCTGCTGGCCGAAGGCGGGAGAAAACCCAGCCTGATAGGGAGCGCAGGTCCAGCTGGCGATGGCCCCCATCTTCAGGTGGGAGGCTTCGATGCGACGAGTGGCCGCCATCCAATCGCTTCCGTGACGCTGAATGTCCCACCGTTTCATATCCAAAGCCACCGCGTTGGTGGAGGTGGGGACTGCAAAGTGGGCTCCTAAGTCGGCGAGGTGCTCTGCAAAAGCGACCTGAGCCTCTCCAAAATAAACCGTACTGTCGTCATGGCATCCAACGATCTCAACGAAGCGATCAACGCCATAGTATACGCCAAGATCGTAGAGCACGTTCATGGCCATCTGACGAGCCTCTCCATGCTTTCCATCCAGCAACGCTTTTTCATAATCCGTTAATTGCATGATGCTTCCTTACTTTTTTTTATTTCTCACGATCAAACCGACCGTTCCATTCACCGCACACACACCAAGACATCGTGTATGCGGTGAATCTTTCTTTTCAGGGAAAATGACGCCTACTCTGCAGAGGAACCCAACCTACCCCTGGTACAGGAGCCCTCTACAGGGGTGACAACCGAATCCATGGCTGCCCCTTTTTCGAAGTATCTGGCCGCACTTATCACGGCAGAGACACAGATACCGATCAACAAAAACATTAAGGGGAACCCGATGAGAGTAAACATCCCGCGGATGCCATCAATGCCTCCGGTGGCGATGATGAGATAAGCAATGGTGCCAATGGTTCCGCCCCAAAGAAGCTTCAAAGTACGTGGAGGCTCTTGATCAATGTGCAGGCTCTTGCAGCTGAGGGTGGCCAGCACGCTGGTCATGGGGTCGGCATAGGTCACCAAAGAGGCAAAGATCGCAAAGAGAAAGACCGCGATAAACACTTTGGCCAGAGGGTACTGGTTGAAAATAGCGAACACCGTATTCTGCATGCCGTTGGCCTGAATGCTTGCCCACATGTCGAAGGAACCGGAAGACTGAAGATAGATAGCCGTGCCGCCAAAAATGGAGATCCAGATGAAGCAAAAGGCGGAGGGCCCAAAAATGGTCATGGCGATAAACTGCCGAACCGTACGCCCCTTAGCGAGTCGGGCATAAAACAGGCCGATCAGGGGAGCCACGACAATCATGGACGCCCAGTACTGAACGGTCCAGTTTTTGGCCCACTGGTCAGTGGTCAACGCGTTGGTGACGGTGGCTTTATCAAAAAAGGTGGAAAACATATCGCCAAGGGCGGCAACCCCAATGTCCGCAATAAAGTTCGTCGGCCCGAGGAGAAGCATCACCAGGGCAAGCCCCAGGAAAATCTTGGTGTTCAGCGAGCTAAGAAAGCTCAAGCCCTTCTTCATACCGGTAATACTGGAGAAGGTGTAGGTCGCCGTAATCACAATGGCAATAACCAGCCAGAGGAGTTTGCCCTCAGAGACACCGAAGAGGTTGTTTAACCCACTACCAATCTGCAGCAACGCCGCCCCCATGGAACAGGAAACTGCACCACACAGGGCAAACAGGCAGATGCCGTTGATAATATGCCCCACGGTACCCGCAGCTTTTTCACCAAGCAGACCACTCAGAGAAGCACTGACCGAGAAATTTGAGGCCTTGCCGTACGCCACTAAGGCTGCTCCAAGCGCGCCCATCGTGTACATGGAATACTGCATGATGGTCCAGTGGAAGGCCGCCTGGGAAATAGCGTTAACCCCTGCCTGGTGGCTGAAGGGGACAAGCCCGCTCGCCTGAGAGGGTTCCGCGTAAAAAAACATCGGCTCCCCCATGCCCCAAAACAGAATGCCGGTCCCGATACCGGAGCAAAGGCAGATGCTGAACCACTGCCACATAGTGAGATCAGGCTTGGCATCCTGACCGCCAATGCGTATATCTCCAAATTTGGAAAAACTGAAATAAAGTGAAAACACAACGCACGCCAACGCAACAAGCATGTAAAGCCAGCCAAACTTGGCCGACAGCACATCAAGGGCCCCGTTAAGAAAAGAACCAAGCGCATCGGTGTTCAAGATACCAACGGAAATAAACACAACCATGCAGATAAATGCCGGAAAAAATGCCATGGGCTGAATGGGCCACTTTGTCGAATTTCTATCCACTACGAATCCTCCTTTACATCTTGAATCATCAAAAAACCTCTATGCACGAATATTAAGACCAAGCCACCCTGATTCGCGATACGCATCCCCTTGTGAACAGGCAGCAACAATTCAGATAAATGCACCTTCTATGCCACCCTTCGTACTGAGTCATTTTTTGATCGGCACACCACCGCTAACGCCCCGAAATAAAAGCGCTTCTATGGGCCATCTGCCTGGTTACATAATTAAAAATAAAATCATCTCCTCAAGAGAGCTGCGAAATTGTAGCGAAATGGAACACAAAAGAGATTTGCGCAGAGAGAATTGTGCCATTTTAGGACAGAAAGACCACCATTGCATTCAAGCAAAGAATGATAATCGAATATAACTCTTGTTTGACGCTCAATATTGAATGGACACACAGGCCAACACTGTTTCATATTGGGACAGAGGAGAGCCCTTCGACCCACGAAAATAGCTCTCTGCCCCCCTTATACCCTGAGTTCACGGAGAATTAACACCCCTAACAGACTCGCCCCTCCCACAGGCCTTTCACGACGGCAACAGGACCTAAGTCGCCGCACCCCAGGGGATCTACTGAAACACCCGCGACCCGAAGCCGGACGGGTAAAAAAGAAGTCCTTGCGCGGCAAAAAAAAACCACCTGAAACGAGAGCATCAAGGGGAGGGGGATTCCCGGTCTCATTTCAGGTGGCCAGTTTTAGGACGTACGTTTAATGAACCCTTAGACAGCGAGTCGTTTCTTGAGTTCTTCCTTTCCCAGATAAGCCACGTGGAAAAAGTCTTTCAGGTTCTCAAGGGTGGCCTTGCGGGGATTGTACTGGCTCATGCAGTACATCTCTTCGGCCCTCTCCAGGATGTATTCCGCCATGGAGGGGATGTCTTCCTCTTTCATGCCGTAATCTTTAAGAGAGGTGGGCACATCCAGATCTTCCATCAGCTGGAATGTCTCCAAAATGGCTGCTTCTGCCGCTTCCTGGCGAGTCATATCCGTGGTATCGATCCCCATGCTTTCGGCAATCATGGCCAGCTTCTTTTTGGCGTAATCGTCGGCCAGGTTGTACCAGTAGACATAGGGAAGCAACACACCGCAGGCATCGCCATGGGACATGTTCAGCATGGGGGAGATGCCTTCAGAGGCCGCATGGCCAAGGGTCGCGGGTCCCGCCACCCAACCAAAGCTGATCACCATGCCACCGATCATAGCGGACATGGCCATGTTCCAGCGGGCTTCAGGGTTGTCCTCTCCGTGATGGTAAGCGGCCCTCAGGTTAGTGAAGACAAGCTGCACCGCTTCAAGGGAGAGGCAGTCAGAAAAGGAGTTGGCCTGCTTGGAGAGAATCCCTTCCGCGCAGTGGCTCAAGGCGTCAAGCCCCGTTGCAGCGGTCACCCTGGGGGGAAGATTCGCCATGAAGGTGGGGTCGAGAATGGCTGCATTGGCGAGAATGGCTTCGCCGGCCACCCACGTCTTCTGTGAACCCAGGGCGCAGCCCTCGGCAATCACCACGGCAGTGTTTGAGGCCTCGCTGCCGGTGCCGGAAGTCGTGGGGATAAGAATTTTGGGAATCACCCCGTCCATGGGAACCGGCACCTCGTTGGGAGCCACATAGTCGGGAAGCTTTTCGGGCATGGAGGCAAAGGCAGAGGCGAGCTTGGCACGGTCCAGCGAGCTGCCACCGCCGAACCCGATGACGATACCGTAGCCCCCTTTACCTACCTTCTCACAGACCTCAATGACCTGGCTCATCACAGGCTCAATGGCGCCCTGGGCAAACACATCAACGGTAAAGCCGCTCTCTTCAAGGGACTTCACCACGGGTTCGGTGTAGCCCAGGTCGTCAATGGCATGATCGGTGATGATGATGGCTTTCTTGTTTTTGGCATACTTCAGGGCCACTTCACCGGTCTTCTTTACCGCGTCAAAACCGAACTTGATATCAGGGAGCAGACCATATTCGTCAACCCTGTTCATCAAATGACCATTGTGCTTTGCTAATGACTGAAACATCTTTTTCTCCAGGCAATTTTTTGTATAATTCGATCAAACAAGATGAGGTAAATTACGTATGACCAACCCATGTTGGTTACTGAAAGCAGGTTACGTATCAAAATGCATGCCATCATCCATGGTGTATTCTTTTTGCTCAAGAAATGAGCATCTTAAATACCCGCCCGCCATCCATGGCAAAACCCGGCCCCTCCTGCCGGTCTCTGCCCACCACCTTTTACGCCACCCTTTGTAACGATCTGTTCAGTTTTTATGGATTCCTGCCCTTTCCAGGGGAACACCCAGCCGTAAGATAAAATAAGGCCTTCCATGGTTAATGCGGGTGAAAACAGCAGGGTTCTGACGACAAAGTATCCCCCCCGTTCTGTCTGCGATTATGACGCATACCGTCAAAAACTGCGCGAATGCGGACGCATTTCAGCCTGAGATGACGATTTCCACAACGCATTCGCAAATCAGCTCTCAAGGTGGCTCACCTTGGGCTACTGGTCGGCCCAGTCCGCGGGGTAGGTGCAGAACATGAACCGGGTGGCATCCGGGGTGCTGAAGGTGATGGCGCTGTTTCGGGGAATAAAGAGGATATCTCCCTTGGAGGCCGTCACCTTGCGCCCGTCGATGAGGATGTCAAGGGTGCCTTCGATGATGTAGTCCACCTCATCGTATTTAAGGGTCCAGTCAAAGGCGGCCCCCTCTTTCATCGCCATAATCCCAAAGCCCAGGCGTGGGCTCTCCGCAAGACTCACCACATCGGTGATATACACCTTGTCGCCTGGTTTCCCTGTGTCAAAGGGGGCCGGATTTACCGTCTCCGCCTTGACGCAGAGGACACCGCTTTGACTGTCCACGGTCTTTTGAAAACCCTTTGTGTTCCCTGCCAGATTCGCGGCCACGAGCTGACGGATCAAGGGTTCCAGCGCCGCTACGTCATGGGTGTCCATGACGCACTCACTGCAATCCATACACTCCGGCGCCCCGCGGGGAGCCTCCTTCGTTTCGGGATCCCGGGGCTTCACGCCCTCAATGATCTTCACCTTTTTATCCCGAAGAAGGTCCCGGGCCATGGGGGTTACAATCATCGCCTCATCAAGGTAGAAGACCCCCTCTTTTACTTCTGCCATGACGATATCGGCACCGATCAACCTCTTCATCTAAGCCTCACTCCTTTACGCCGTATCAAGTGGGAGCCCATGCCCCGTGAAGGGACATGGGGCTTCCCCCTACGTTTGCCATCATCAAAAAACTACCGAACGGCGCTCATCTTTTTAAGCTGGTCCATGATCAGGGAGGTCACCGCCTCCACGTCCAGGGTCCCCTCCCCTCCTGCTGCGGGTTTCGCGCAAGGGGCATCCAGGCCATAGGCCATTCGGCGAATGTTAAACAGGTGCTGAGGGCCCACGTTCTCCGAGGTGGCGCTTCCGCCCACCGTCCCGCATCCCAGGGTAAAAGAGGGCGGCAGGTGGGTGGTGATGCCCACGGCCCCTTGCGTGGTGGGGGTGTTGACCAGAAAACGGGAGACGGGTTTTTTCAGCGCGAACTCACGAATGACGGTCTCATTGTTTGAGTGAATGCCCATAGAGTGACCCAGCCCCCCATTTTTAAGAAGCTTAAAGCAGATCTCACAGGCCTCCTGCCAGTCGTTGACTGTGTAAAAACCCAAAAGCGAGGTGAGCTTCTCCTTGGAGAAGGGGAACTTGGGTCCGATCCCCTCTTCTTCGGCCACTAAAATGGTGGTCCCGGCGGGAATCTTAATCCCTGCGATCTTTGCCAGATCGGCGGGGCTCCGTCCTACAACAGCGGGATTCATGGCGCCATTGGGGCGTTCCATCACGCGCTTCATCGCCTCAAGGGCGTCACCGGTTAAAAAATAGGCGCCCTGGGCGACCAGGCTCTTTTTAACCCTGTCGGCGATACAGGCTTCCGTCACAATGGACTGTTCGGAAGCGCAGACCGTGCCGTTGTCAAAGGTTTTTGAGGATAGGATCTTCTTCACCGCCACATCCACATCCGCGCTGCGTTCGATAAAGG
The DNA here is from genome assembly GCF_030145185.1 of Desulfoluna sp. Taxonomy (GTDB): domain Bacteria; phylum Desulfobacterota; class Desulfobacteria; order Desulfobacterales; family Desulfolunaceae; genus Desulfoluna. Next base: position 27,335 of record NZ_JAQYWB010000017.1, read on the forward strand.
CAGGCACATTGCCGGGCCCGACCCCCAGCGCCGGGGTCCCGGAGCTGTAAGCCGCCTTGACCATGGCCGCCCCGCCGGTTGCGATGATCATATCGGTAAGCTTCATAAGTTCTGCGGTCCCCTCAATGGTGGGGACACTGATAACTCCCACAAGCTCTTCGGGGAGCCCCTGGGCCTTGAGCACCCCTTTGACGAGGTTCACGGCGGCCGTGATGCACTTTACAGCGCCGGGATGGGGGCTGAAGACGATGGCGTTGCCACTCATCAAGGCGATGATGGCATTGTAGAGGGTGGTGGAGGTGGGGTTGGTGGAGGGAAGAAGCCCTGCAATCACCCCCATGGGAGTGGCGATCTCGACAATTTTCTTCTCCAGGTCATCCCTGATAATTCCGAGGGTCTTCATCCCTTTGTAGTACTCAACCAGTCGGACAGTGGCCTGAATATTCTTTTGTTTTTTATCCTTCCATTTACCAAAGCCGGTCTCTTCGCTTGCCATGATGGCAAGTTCTTCAGCCTTTTCAGCCCCTGCCTTGGCAATGGCTTCAACAAGAGCATCGACAGACTCTTGACCGGCTTCCTGTAAAACAGGCTGGGCGGAACGTGCAGCACGCACCAGGGCACGGGCTTCCTGGATTGAGAGTAAATCCTTATCTACCATCTGTATCCTCTTCTTTTGTTTATTGATGGACAACGGGGACGTCGGACATTTCAAAAAATGCCCCCACATGCCCCCTTGCGTCATGCATCAGGTAATGATTTTATATAGGTTTCGAATGCTTCGAGAAGCTCCCTTTTCCTGGCGAACTTAATCCGGCCCCTTTCAATGGAGAAGGCGGGAATCTGACGGGCCAGTCCCCTGAGCCTTGAGACCTTGGTGCGTTTAAGCTCCGCTAAGTCAACGGCGATTGCCCCTGGGTCCTGTTTTTTTCCCCCGCGGCTCCAGGGGGCTGGCGTTAACGGGATAGCCCCCTGAACTGCGGGAGTTTGGGCCTCCCCACACTCTGAGGGGCAGGGCAGGCCACCTTCGGCCTCTTCTTCTACCTTCGAGCTCGAGATCACACGGACCAATCGTCTCTCTTCGTCCATAAGAATCTCGTCAAGGCCATCGGCCTTCCGGGCGATGACCGTGACGGCACGCACCGTCCCCAGCTTTGCCGCCGCCGTACGGCCTGCATCCACAGAAGCCTTGACGGCAGAGACATCCCCAGCCATCAAGACAGAGACAAGGCCTGCCCCCACCCGTTGCAGGCCGATGATGGAGACATCGGCGGTCTTCACCGCCACATCTCCGGCTTCCACTGCGGGAACAAGTCCTACCGTTTCAATGATTCCAAGCGCCTTGCCCTTCATGGGCGTCTCCCGTCTAATATTTTAAAGGGTGGTCGGCCACATGCTGAACCGCTTCGCCAAAGGCATCGCACGCGGCCTTGCAGGCGGACTGGCTTCCTGTAAGCAGAGCCCCACCGAAGTTGGTTTCAGACGGAGGGCCATAAAAGACCGCCATCTTTACATCCGCCGCCTTAAGGGCCGCATCCACTGCGTACACCGCTTCGATGGGAGGGGCGATGAGGTACGCCATGGCCTCGCCTTCAGGAATTTTCGCCTCTCCGGAGAGAAACGAGCCACTTCGCGAGATACAATGGGCGTAGTAACAGATCGAGTCATCCTCGTTGCAGCTGTAAAAACAGGCGTCTTTTTCAATGAAATCGATGGCGGCGTTGAGTCCGCTTTTCACCTCTGCGGGGTTGGGGCCAGAAAGGATGGCGATAAACTCTCCGGCAAGCCGTGTATTCGCATTCACGGCACCGCCATAACAACTCTTGGCGTAGACCACCCGCACATCGGCTTTCTTCGTGGCTTCATCCACAGCCGTATACCCCACGTCGTCTATATCGCAGGTGAGCATTCCCAGGCTGCGGTGCTCAGGCGGCAGGGTGAGTTCCCCGACCATCGCCTGATCCACGTTGGGTATCATCTTCACGCTCAACACTTTGGATTTAAGTGCATCCCCTTTCATATCTTTCCTCCTTGAAGGCTCATCCCCAGGTTCACGAATGCTCCCGTACACAACGGTATGGGTTGCTCACGTTCTTTCAAGCTCTTCATGGTTAAAAACATATCTATGAAGAGATATTACAATCTGCCATCATTATTCAGGCCTGGCGGGTCTCAAACACCAGGGTCTTGATCACCACCGGTACCACGGTCCCTCCGGCGATGGACCGACCGATGTCGATATAATCCCCTTCGTTGACCTCTATCTGATCCACACAGATCACCTGGGCCGAGGGATTTAAGACCCGAAGGCTCTGCCCCAGCACCTTCCCGCTGTCGTGCTCCATCACCACCACCACCGGGTGCCCCGCCCGAATCAGAGGTTCGACGCCCTCAAGAATACCTTTCGCAAGGGACTGGACACGGGCATAGGAGAGGTAACCATTGCCCTGAATGCCGATGGCCAGGGGCTCAAGGGCCCCGGCCTCGTATAGGTTTGAAAGACTCTGCCCAATGGCCTCAGCGATGGCCCCGGGGGTCCCGGGAATCTCCCGGCCAAAGGGAATCACCACCGGAACGTTCTTCATGGGCAGGCGTTCATCACTCACCACGATGGTGCTGCCGCTGACATCCACGGTCTGTGCCCCTGCCCCGATCACGGTGGCGCGAATGGTCTCAGTTGGCCGAATGAGTTCCACCCCGTCCCCCGTAAAAACCTGGCGCACCTGCCTTCCCAGCATGGGGCCGATGTCCCCGTAACGTGCGATCTCCCCAATGGTGTCGCACGGCGAGGTGGTGTAGGCGTGGTCGGCCACACCCCCTGAGATCATCACCGCGTCCACCTTGTAATCGAGGCGCAGAGGATCGGTCATCATCAAGGCGGCTTCGAGGCCACTGGGAGGGGTCTCTTTCAAGGCGTTTAAAACCACCGTCGCCATACGGCGACAGATGATCTCAAGGGTCATCGGGTCTACGGAGGTCCCCTCGGCCAATGAGAATCCCAGGTCCTCAAGCACCCACGTCATGGGCTCGGTGACCTGAACCACCCGGCCCGTTTCCCCGTCGACCCGGAGCAGCCGGCCCCCGACGTTAAGGCAACAGCTGTCGATGGCCTTTCCGCTTTTAAAAACCCCAATATTGGCCGTGCCACCGCCGATGTCGATATTGGCCACGGTGAGAAAGTGCCTGCGAGAATAATCCGCTGCCCCAGAGCCCCGACCGGCGATGACCGACTCCAATTTCCCCCCGGCGGTAGCCACCACAAAGTCCCCTGCGTAACCGGCCAGTTCACCTGAAATGCTTCGGGCGTTCTCTTTTTTGGCGGTCTCCCCCGTAATAATCACAGCCCCGGTATCGATGCGCGTGGGCTGGACCCCCGCCTTTCTGAACTCCCCGTTAATGAGGCCAAAGACCGCCTCGGTGTCCACGAGGTTCGCCCCTGTGATGGGGGTGAAATGGATATCGCTTCGGTAGACCACCTCCTTATCCGTGATCTCCATGCGGGGCACCAGGGTCCCGGGGGCGGTATTTTTCACCGTAAGCCGGCTGATCACGCACTGGGTGGTGGTGGTGCCGATGTCGATGCCCACGCTGATCACCACCTCTCCGGCCCCCGCCCCTTCCGGAGGGGTGATGTGGGCGGCATCATGTGTTGAAATTTTGGATCCGTCTGCCATCGTCTTTTCCCTGGGTTCTTAGCCTTTCATCGCCTTGGAAAGGGCGACACCGCTTGCCTTGAAATCCATCATCTGCTTGACAACCGTCGCCATATGGGCGCCTGCCTCAGCAGGGGGGGTTCCGCCTTTATGGATATTTGAGATAATGGTGCGATCGGCCTCCATGGTGCCGCGATGTGGCTTGTAAACCATATAGGCACTCATGGACTCGGCGGTGATAAGCCCGGGGCGTTCACCGATGAGCTCCACCACCACGTCGGGATTCAAAAGTTCCCCCACCTCGTCCATAACGCCCACACGGCCGTAACGGATAAAGAACGGAGCACCCACGCCGATACCCTCGGCCTTGAGGCCCTGGACCAGAGCAGGGACGGTGTCGGCAATGTTCGCTTCAATGGCCGTCGAGCTCAATCCGTCCACCACGATGATCTGCACCTGAACGCCCCGGGTGCATTTTTCAAGGAGGGTCTTCTGGGACTCATCGCTGATCTGCTTGCCACGTTCCGGATTCATGAGGTACTCATCTTTGTCCCGGACCACGGTCTGAACGTCAAAGAGCCCGTTCTCCTCAAGGCACTTGCCGGAGACATCAAGAAAAACGGCATCCACAGCGGCGGCGTGGTCCGCCTGGAAATGAAGAAAAGAGTGAGTCCTCTGACGCGCCCCGCAACGCCCCATGAAAATACGGGCCGGGGTGCTCTTGCGCATGGCCTCAAGGGCCGCCATGTTCTTCGGGTTGTCCACCTTCACCTCATCAATGGGCGATAAGGTGACGGGATCAAGGTCGCATCCCTCGGCAACACGGGAGCAGGCAGGGGCAGACGAGGCCACAACCCCGGTGTTCCCGCCACCCTTGATAACGCCTTGCGCCACCAGCTTGCCGATGACGCTTTGAATCAGTTCCTGTTCATTCATGTGATTTAACGCTCCTTGCCTATTGATCAAAAATTGAGGCGTCACCCGCAGCCTCGGTGAGGCACCCATCTTCCATGAGACCCAGCGTCTCCATCCACCGCTCAAACTCAGGCGCTGGCCTTAACCCCAAGATCTCACGGGTCGCGGCATCGTCATGAAAACTGCAGTCCTGGTAGTTGAGCATGCAGTCGTCCCCCCCGGTAATCCCCATAAAAAAGTTGGACCCGGCCATGGCGCAGAGCATGGTGGCCAGTTCCTGGTCGTCCTGATCCGCCTTCATATGGTTGGTGTAACAGGGGGCCGTCCCCATGGCGATGCCGTGCATCTTGCCCATAAAGAGGTCTTCCAGGTCGGCCCGGACCAGCTCCTTGCCGGTGTAGATCGTCTCCGGTCCAATGAAACCGGAGACGTTGTTGAGCATAAAGGGATTGTAGCGCTTTGCCAGGCCGTAACAGCGAGATTCAAGGGTCATCTCATCGACGCCATGGTGGCAGCCAAGGGAAATCTCCGAACCCTGCCCCGTTTCAAAATACATGACGTTGGGTCCGGTGGAGGTGCCAAGGCGAAGGGCCATATCCCGGGCTTCGCTGAGCATGTCGGCAGAGATACCAAAGGCGTCATTGGCCTTCTGGGTGCCCGCGAGGCTCTGGAACATCAAGTCCACCGGAGCCCCCTGACTGAGGGCCTGCATCTGGGTGGTGACATGGGCCAAAACCACACACTGGGTGGGGACGGCATATTTATCTCTGAAATCAGAGATGGCCGTCATCACGCGTTTGTACCCTTCCACGTTGTCTTCCACGGGATTGACACCAATACAGGCGTCACCGGCACCAAAAGAGAGACCCTCTTTCAGGGAGGTAAGAATTCCTTCGATGGAATCGGTGGGGTGGTTGGGCTGAATTCGATAGGAAAGGGTCCCGGGAAGGCCGATGGTGGTATTGCAGTGGGCCGATACCTTGATCTTCCGACTGGCGTACACCAGGTCCATGGCGGACATGAGTTTTCCCACCGCTGCAACCATCTCGCTGGTAAGACCCCGAGCGGTGTTTAAAAGCTGCTCCTGGCTTCGGCTCTTGAGGATGTATTCCCTGAGCTCCGCCACGCTCCAGTTTTTAACTTTTTCATAGAGGGTGGTGTTGAGGTCGTCATAAATCACCCGCGTCACCTCATCGTCTTCGTAGGCGATGACGGGATGTTCATAAATGTCCTTCAACTGCAGGTTGGCCAGACAAAGCTTGGCTGCCACACGCTCCGTGGCAGACTCTGCAGCGATGCCGGCCAGGGCATCACCGGACTTCTCGTTGTTGGCTTTGGCCAGGACCTCACAAACCGATTGAAAGGTAAAGACCTTATCGCCGATCTTGCTACTCAGATTCACGTGCGCTTCTCCTTCTCGTGTTAAAACCAGCCTCCGGCAAGAGGGAGGTGCCTGAGTCAGTAATCAAAATACGTACCAACGGAGGAAGGCAATATTTAAAGAAGGAATTAAGGCGAGTTATAAACCACAGGGAGAGAGGAAGGCAGAACAGGAGATAAAGACGTCCGGTTATAGAAGGTTTGTATCCACTTTTATTGAACTCTTGTCCGAAAAGGGATGATCGGCCTTGATCATCTTTCGGCCAAGGACATGGTTTCCGCCTTAACGGGGAACATGAGAAGGGAAGAGAAGAGACAGACGGAGATAAATCGCAGCACGGGTTTCTGGCTGCGCCATATTCCGATGCGGCGAGGGAACAACGAACTAAAAAGCCGCACCGGAGTGCGGCGATTCTTTTCAGCCCGTCTTTTTCAGGTTTTTTTCAAGATCACAGCCGAAACGATGACCAAATTGCGCCATGTTAATAAATCAGGACACATTCCACCCCATACGGTCCACCGCATGTTTTTTAAGCAGGGTATAAAGCCGGGTGCGTCCGAGCCCCGACAGGGAGCAGGCCGCTTTGATGTTGCCATGGGTGGATCGCATCAGCTTTTGAAGGTAGAGCTTCTCCGCCTTGTTGACCACCGCCTCCCGGTAAACTTTGTAAGAAGGAAGAGGCTCCCCGGTGGCCTCTCCGGCAGCCATGGAGGGCACCGGAACATCCCCCCCCCGGAGCTCACCTGGAACCGAGGCCAACCTGATGGGGGCCTCTTTTTTCAGACCTGTTTCAAACACAGACGAGGCCGCCTGGCGGGCCATGGAGATCCGAATCCTTTCAGGAACATGTTTCGAAAAGAGCTCCGGTTCGTAGAGAGCCTCACTGATGGAGGCTTCCATGGTATTCACCAGCTCCCGGACATTGCCCGGCCAGTGGTAACTGCTCAAGGCGGAGATAAAATCCTGGGAGATGAGCTTGGGCTTGATCCCCAAAGATTGATAGACCTTGCTGCTGAGCTGTTTCACAAGAGAGGGCAGATCCTCTAAGCGCTCCCGCAGCGGAGGCAGGGAAAGAGAGATGGTATTTAATCGATAGAGAAGATCTTCCCGGAACAGCCCCTGCTTCACCATCTCAGGAAGATTTCGGTTGGTAGCGGCGACCAGGCGGAAATCACTGTCCACCTCTTTTTTGCCCCCCACAGGCCGAAACCGCCGTTCCTGAAGAACCCGTAAAAAAACCTTCTGAAGATTCGGACTCATCTCCCCGACCTCATCCAGAAGGAGGGTCCCCCCGTTAGCCAGAATCACCAGGCCTTCGGAGGCTTTATCCGCCCCGGTGAAAGAGCCCTTTTCATGTCCGAAAAGAGCGCTCTCCACCAGGTTTTCAGGCAGGGCCGCGCAATCCACCACCACAAACCGATGGCGCGAGCGAGGGCTGTTGACATGAATGGCGCGGGCAATGAGCTCTTTACCGGTCCCTGTCTCGCCGGTGATCAAAACATTCGAAAGACTCTTTGAGGCCTTGGAAACAGCGTTGAGGCACTCCTGAATTTGATGGCTCTCTCCCACAATCCCCGAACGTTTAAGGCCGGCAGCTGGGCGATTGACGCCTCGCATGTTGTCGCGGTATTGAAGCACACGGTTTAAGGGCTGAATAATCTTTTTGGGAGACAGAGGTTTTTGAATGTAGTCCCAGGCCCCATTGCGTATGGCCTTCTCGGCTCCGTCTGAGTCCCCCATCCCCGTCATCACGATGATCTCCGGGGGAAAATCGATCTCAAGGATCTCTTTCATCACCTCAAGACCGTTGCCGTCGGGCATCCTCACATCGAGAAAGACCACGTCATAACGCCCGGAGAGGGCCATGGGCAACCCCTTCGACAGGGTCTGCACATGGGTCGCCTCATGATCCACATGGAGAACGAGATCATGCAGCATGGTGCACATCTCAAGATCATCATCAATGATCAATACATTGGCCATCGTCTTTACCCCTTCACCTGATGACTCCGTAAAATCCAAGTCCCGGACAGATTAAAAACCATAGATCGGGACCTTACGTCCAGTCGCAGGGCCTTGCCTGCACACGATTCATTATTCGACTCACAAGGTCGGCCAACTGACGAGCCCCGATGGGCTTTTTCATAAAGCATCGTATTCCAGACCTCAGTGCCTCTTCCTCAAGTGTTGACGAGCTGAACCCGGTGCAGAGCACCACGGGAAGATCGGGCCTGAGGACCAGCATCTCCCGGGCCAAATCGTAACCGGTCATCTCCGGCATGGTCTGATCTGTGATCACCAGATCAAATGCCTCCGGCGCCTCCATAAAAAGGCGGTGAGCGCGAAGGCTGCTGGTCTCTGCGACCACATCGTAGCCCAGCTGCCTTAAAATCTCCGAGCTAAAGTTCACCAGCTCCTCTTCATCATCGACAAAGAGAATCTTTCCGTTGCCCCGTGAGACAACGGCACGCGTCTCCTCTTCCTCTTCGGAGCGGCCCTCTTCAGCTGCGGGTATCAGCACACTAAAGACGGTCCCCTCACCGGGAGCCGACTGAACGGTGACGGTCCCGTTAAAGTTCTTCACCACGCCGTGCACCACGGCAAGTCCCATACCGGTGCCGTCCCCGGTCTTCTTGGTGGTAAAAAAGGGATCGAAGATGCGACCGATCACCTCCGGATCCATCCCCGGCCCGGTGTCCGTCACCGTTAACCTCACATGGGGACCGGGCAAAATACCCGAAAGCTGCCGGGCCTCTGCAATCTCGACGTGGATATCGTCAAGACAGACAGACAGGGTCCCCCCCTCCTTGCTCATGGCATAAGAGGCATTGGTACAAAGATTCATGAGCACCTGATGAACCTGGGTCGCGTTGGCCAGCACCACATCGTTGGGGCAGTCGATCTCCTCTTTGATGGCAATGGTCGAGGGGATGGAGGCGCGAAGGAAGTTGAGGCTCTCTTTCAAAAGAGGAGACAGCCTGATGACGCTCTTCTCTTGCTCACCATGGCGGCTGAAGGTCAGGATCTGTTCCACCAGCTCCCGGGCCCGGTACGCGCCTTTGAGAATATGTCCAATGCGGACAGCCACCCGCTCGTCTTCCTCGACATCAAACATCTCGATCATCTCGGCATATCCGATAATGGCCCCAAGAATATTGTTAAAGTCATGGGCAATGCCACCGGCCAGGGTGCCGATGGACTCCATCTTCTGGGACTGCTGAAGCCGGGTCTCCAGGGTCTTCTGGTTGGTCAGATCTCGCTCGTTGACCAAGACCCCGCTCACCTTGTTCTCTGCGTCAAAGCTGGGGTAGAAGGTCGAATCGATGAACTTCAGGCCCCGGTTGGCAAACCGAACCCAGTCCCTGTGCCGAACGGTCTTCCCCTTGAGACAGCCCTCAAGATGGGGTTTGACATTGGCTTCATAAAAGTCCACGCCCATGACATCCACCACGGGCCGGCCAATGAGTTCAGCACGTTCCCGGCCGTTGGCCGTAAGGTAAGCCTCGTTCACGGCCTGGATAGTCAGGCTCTCATTGGTGAGCCACATGCAATCGCTGGAGGCGGCCACCATCTGTTCATATTTTTTAAGGTCCTCCTGCGTACGCTTACGCCAGGTAATATCCCGAGCAATACCCATGGTGCCCATGGGGGCCTCATCCACCCCTTCCTGAAGGGTAATGTTTAACTCCATAAAGATCAGGGTGCCATCGTTTTTCACCAACTGAATTTCATGGAGGTTGGTCCGTTCGGCAAGCCCCCCCTGTTTCAGCAGCTCAAAAGAGGCCCTTGTGTAGCCGGAAGCGAGCAGATCAAAGAAGGGCTTTCCCAAAAAGTCGGAGACATGAAACCCCGTCTTCTTCTCGAAGTTCTGATTCATGTAGATGAGGCTGCCGTCCAAGGTGGTGCGAAAGATGATGTCCGTGGTGCCTTCAACAAGGTTCCTGTAATTGGTTTCACTCTCCCTGATTTGGCTGTCCCTTAAGGCCACCTGCGCCACCATGGTGTTAAATTCCTCAGCGATGCCCGAGAGCTCGTTGTTCCTGCTTAAGCTCACCCTTCGCGAGTAGTCCCCGGCTGAGATCTGATGAAAAGCCATCTCCATGACCCCCAGCGGTTTTAAAATCCGACGGTTCAGCAAAAGCCAGGTGGTCCCCACCACCGCAAACAGAGCCGAAAACATAATGATCAAATCCGAGAAGATCATCTGCTGGGTGAGGGTCCAGACATCTCGATTGGTAAAGGTCATGGCGATACGGCCGATCTCCTTGCCATTCAGGCGAACCGGACGCTCCAGTTCCCATTTCATACTGGCCTTGAAGAGCTTCTGACTGTCCCGGTCATGGGTGACCAGCGCCTTTCCCTGCTCGTCATAGACGGCAATATGAATCAGACTGCGATCGCTGGCAAGGATGTCCGCAAATTTTCGCACAAAGGCCACGTCGGAAGACCCGATGGGTTGCACCAGCGTCTCGACCGCCTGTTCGATGGTGGTCTCCGCTTTTTTCTCCAGCATGCGGGTGTTACGCACATAGACCATATAACAATCGATCATGGTGACAATATTACAGGTAACCGCCAGCACGATAAAAAGGGCGTAGGTGAATTCTGTCCTGAGAGAATTTTGCTTTCTCCTGTGACCTGGGTGTTCCATCAGTGGCCCTCTCCCTGGCTGGCCTCTGGCCTGGCCTTGATCGCTTCTTCCCACAAAAATTTAAAGGCGTTGCGGTCTCTGGTGTTTAAGATTTTAAAGGTGATTTTACTCTCCAGAAGACGCCTGAGCCTCTCCCCTTAAGGGGTGTCTTCAACGGCATGAAGAAACCGTTCTACCCCTTTTTCGGTTACAGGAGACCTTGCCTTCATCCACTTGATAAAGACGTCCTGTACCTCTCTCGGCGCATACCCATCCCAGGTCAAAAGCCGCACGGTAAGAGGCGTTGCTTGTGTCTCACCGGCAAAACCTGCTGACTTGACCCCTCCCATCATATCACTCGTCCCTACCCATATCCGGCCCAACAAGGCGAAGCATCAGACTGTAAACCTGCTTAAGCCCTTTATAAAAAAACAAACCCGTTCACTATCCTCTATCTGGGATCATTTCTCCAGATTTAAAGAGGAGCCCCCTGCCCCGAAGCGTTCGTTAGTTTAAGCACGAAAGCTCCCCGCGTCAGGGAACAACGTGGATACTGGTCAGCAACTCACCCACACGATCAGCCGCGGCTGAACCGGCATCAATGGCGGTCTTGACAGCCTCCACATCACCGCGGACCATCAGAACAACAAAATCTGCACCCATCTGACTGCGGCTGACCAGGGTGACGTTGGCAACCTTACCTATGGCAGCGGCAGCCTCCTCAGCCCCCATAACACCACTTGTCTGAATCATTCCGAGCGCGTTTTGCGAACTCATCTGTCTCTCCTTACGTGGGATACGATCCAGCTATTCGATATGAAACCTGGACCCTTTACAGCAAGTTGCTTGCCAACCCCACCCTCGAACCCAAAAAACAAAGACCAAAGGGAACGATTCAGCGCCCCAAAAAGCCTTCGGCGGCAAGGTGTGCCACCTTGAAAGCAGGTTGCGAATGCACTTTGCCCCGCGCTTGGGGACAGGCCCCATAAGCAGATGTTATTTACTGACGATTCGTCCACAAAAAGTGGACAGCTATCTTGTATAGGTGAAGAGACGGCTGAGACCCATGATCCGAGACGCACCCTGATCTTTTTGTCCCAACAAAAAACCCCGCCCTTTTTTAAAAAAAGGCGGGGTTTTTTTATTCTGTCACAGGCCTGCCGGAGCAGGCCCTGATCTTACTTCTGTTCTTTGACCTCTTCGAAGTCGGCGTCCACGACATCGTCGTCGGCGGGTGCGGCTCCGGGGGCTGCGCCCTCGGCTCCGGCCTGGCCTTCTTCAGCAGCCTTCTTGTAGGCGGCTTCGGCGATCTTGTGAGAGGCCTGGGTCAGCTCTTCGGTGAGTTTGGTGATCTCCTCAGCGCTGTCCCCTTCCATGGCTTTTCTCAGTTTTTCGATGATCTCAACAACACCGGCTTTGGTGGCTTCATCCGCACCTTCACCCACTTCCTTAACCGCCTTCTCTGTCTGATAAATCAGGGCATCGGCGTTGTTGCGGGCTTCAACGAGGGCCTTCTTCTGCTTGTCCTCATCCGCGTGGAGCTCAGCGTCTTTAACCATCTGCTGAATATCCTCTTCAGAGAGACCGCTGTCGCTGGTGATCTTAATGGACTGCTCTTTACCGGTGGCCTTGTCCTTGGCGGACACAGAGACGATCCCGTTGGAGTCGATGTCGAAGGTCACCTCAATCTGGGGCACACCGCGCGGTGCGGGGGGAATGTCCGAAAGGTCGAAACGGCCCAGAGTCTTGTTGGTTTCTGCCATCTCGCGCTCACCCTGGAGCACGTGGATGGAAACGGCGGGCTGGCTGTCGGCTGCCGTGGAGAAGACCTGGCTCTTACGGGTCGGGATGGTGGTGTTCTTTTCGATCAGCTTGGTCATCACGCCGCCCAAGGTCTCGATCCCCAGGGAGAGAGGCGTCACGTCCAGAAGAAGCACGTCATCCACATCGCCTTTGAGAACACCGCCCTGAATGGCAGCACCCAGAGCAACCACTTCATCGGGGTTTACACCCTTGTGGGGCTCTTTACCAAAAATAGCTTTCACACGCTCCTGCACGGCGGGCATACGGATCATGCCACCCACGAGAATCACCTCGTTGATATCGCTGGCAGAAAGACCGGCATCCTTCAAGGCGGTGACGCAGGGCTTGGAAAGGTTGTCAAGAAGATCGGCAACCAAGGATTCGAGCTTGGCACGGGAGAGCTTCACGTTCAAATGCTTGGGACCGGAAGCGTCAGCGGTGATGAAAGGCAGGTTGATATCGGTCTCCATGGCGGTGGAGAGCTCCATCTTGGCCTTTTCAGCCGCTTCTTTCAGGCGCTGAAGGGCCATCTTGTCGGAGCGAATGTCGATCCCCTGCTCACGTTTGAACTCGTCGGCCAGAAAATCGATGATACGAAGGTCAAAGTCTTCGCCGCCCAGGTGGGTGTCGCCGTTGGTGGATTTTACCTCGAAAACCCCATCACCGATCTCAAGAACGGAAACGTCGAAGGTACCGCCGCCCAGGTCGAAGACAACGATCTTCTCTTCGGTCTTCTTATCAAGGCCATAGGCCAGGGATGCGGCGGTGGGCTCGTTGATGATACGAAGCACATTCAGGCCCGCAATGCGGCCGGCATCTTTGGTGGCCTGACGCTGGCTGTCATTGAAATAAGCGGGGACGGTGATCACGGCATCGGTCACCTCTTCACCCAGGTACTCCTCTGCGGTCTTCTTGATGTTGGCAAGAATAAAAGAAGAGATCTCAGCGGGGCTGTGCAGGTTGCCTCGCAGATCGATGCGCACGTCCCCGTTGTCTGCTTTTTTCAGCTCATAGGGAAGAATTTTTGCGTCTCGCTGTACTTCGGGGGACTCAAATTTACGCCCCACAAGGCGCTTTACGCCGAAAACGGTATTTTCAGGGTTGGTGATGGCCTGACGCTTTGCGATCTGACCCACGAGACGCTCACCATTTTCAGCCACGGCAACGGTAGACGGGGTGGTACGCCCCCCTTCAGTGTTGGTGATGACTTGGGCGTCTCCACCTTCCATGATCGCGACACACGAGTTGGTTGTTCCCAGATCGATACCAATAACTTTGCCCATTTTTTCCTCCATGCCTGTGCATCCGAGAGCAGGCTTCCAAATAAGTCTTTTCTGAATAACTGTTCTGATGTGTATAGCCCGGGACGTCGTCTATTCAGCCTCGGCCTTTTCATTTTCACCTGCATTTTCTGCAGCCGCCTTAGAGACGACCACCATGGCCGGGCGAATAAGCCTGTCATGGAGCAGGTACCCTTTTTGCATCTCTTTCACCACGGTATTCTCGGGAACCTCGTTGGTCTCCTCTTGAATCACCGCCTGATGAAAATTAGGATCAAAGGGTTTGCCTTCAGACTCCAGTGGCTTGAGGTGAAACTTATCAAACACTTTAACTATTTCAGACAGGGTCATTTTGACCCCCTCAATCACGCTCTGTCGGGACTCATCGACCCCGTCATCAATGGACTCTACAGCCCTTTCGAGGTTATCCACGACGGGAAGAAGCTGTTTAATAAACGCCTCATTGGCGTACTTCTTCGACTCCTGAAACTCCCGAGCGGAACGCTTCTTGTAATTATCAAATTCGGCGGTGGACCGAAGCAGGCGATCATAATTCTCCGTCGCCTTGGCCTCAGCCGCCTTCACCTTCTCTTCCAGAAGCTCTTCGGGACTTTTCACCACCGGCTCGGCTTCCACCCCTTCAGCTTCCACCTCTTCGACGACCGTTTCCCCAACCTCTTCCGTCGGTATAACAGTCTCTTCTCCAGGCTCCACACTCTTTTCTTCTGTATCGTTCTGACGCTTCTTGGCCAATGTTCACTCCTGATTCTCTCAAGCCCAAAAAACTCCGCCGCACGCTGTGAAACCACCTGAAAGGGTTCATTCGATTAACCATCCTATTGTCTTTACGGATGGTTGCGTTTCACAAGCAGCCAGTTCACACTCCCATGAATATGAAGATTCGGGGCCACGCAGTTTGGACCGGGTCAACCACCCGGATATCATTGAAGGACAAACAGTCGGACTTTTTTGCCGAAACCATTCACGAATCACATGATTCTTGCGATTCGAAAAAAAAATAATACGTATTAATCAGTTGTCAATGGGGTGTTTAAGCAAAAGATGGGAGAATAAAGAGCCAGAGGGGCGTTCACAGGGGCAAGGAAGGAAAGTGAGACTAAAAAAAAACCTGACCGCATCCGCCGACCGGGATCGATCCACGACACAGACCACATCCCTAAGTGCTGCTTCCTTCCGGATCTGACACGGTTCAAGCGGGGCTGTTGCATGGCGGCCGGTCGGCAAGACACGGCCAGGAGGTTTACATATACGTTGAACGAAGGACCTTTTCAACCCCCTTTTTATTCAAAAGTGAGGTCCAAGGGAATCAATGGAGGCAAAGGCAACCTTTAACACCCCGCATCCATTGTTTTATATCCCCTTTATATCCAATCTTGTATACCCACCGCGCACGGCCAGCATCGACCTGCCTCCCCCATCCCCGGTTGACACCGGCCGGGGGGTATTCTACCCTCATTCATGTGGATGACAAAAGCAAACGGCACCCCATCCCCTGTCATCCACACGCTCCGCGACGGCACCCGAAACTCTGGTCTGCACCCGGCAGCCCCTAACCAAAGAACAGGCAACGCCCTTTTCATGACCCGACACCCACAGACAACCCTGGTCCACAAAGTCCACGCCACCCTGAGAGATCACGCCATGTGCGCCCCAGGTGACCATCTCCTGGTGGCCCTTTCGGGGGGCGCCGACTCCATGGCCCTATTGCACAGCCTCCATGAGCTGGCCCCCAGGCTGGGCCTCACCCTCTCCGTGGCCCACCTGAATCACAGCATCCGGGGCGAGGCCGCAGACCGGGACCAGCTCTTTTCAAGCCAGGCCGCCCGGGCTCTGTCGCTTCCGTATTATACCGACACCGTCAACGTCCCTGCCCTGGCCCATAACACCCAAATCGGCCTGGAGGAGGCTGCCAGGCAAGCCCGGCATGCCTTTCTCCATGAAGTGGCCTCCTCCTGCGGAGCCCGGCGCATTGCCGTGGGCCACCACAAAGGGGACATGGCCGAACAACTGCTGCTCAACCTGCTGCGCGGTTCCGGCCTCAAGGGCCTTGGAGCCATGGAACCGGTGACGGCCAGCGGCATCATCCGCCCCCTGATCACTCTTTCCCGGGAAGAGATCACCGCCTGGCTCACCGCCCGCGACCTCACCCATGTCACCGACCAGACCAACAGCGACACAACCTACACCCGAAACCGGGTCCGTCACCGGCTGATTCCCTTCATGGAAAGCGCCTTCAACCCTTCCACCGTCGACACCCTGGCACGAACCGCCGCCCTTTTAAGAGATGACGAGGCCTGGCTCCAGGAGATGACCGAAACGCTCTACACCGACTGCCTCCTCTGCCACGAGGCACCGCACCTTGAGCTCTCAGCCCCAAAACTCCTCACACTCCATCCCGCCGCTCGAAACCGGGTATTGAGACATTCTGTGGCCACGCTTTGCGGGTCCACCCGGACCCTCACCACGGCCCACATAGAAAATCTTTCGCTCCTCCTGAAGCAGGGCCGCGCCGGCCGCTCTATCGACCTCACCCGCGGACTTCGCGGTGTCCTGACCCGGGGAAGCCTTCACCTCCAGCTTGAAACAGAAAACCTGCGAAAGCGACGCCCCGCCCTTCTTGCGGAAACGCCTCCCTTCGCCTACACCATAGACCGCCCCACCCCAACACGCCCTCTCAACCTGACCATCACCGAGACCGGGGATCAGCTGCTGTTTCGCTGTACCCGTACCCCGGCCGCCCTCTCATTAAGCCGGGACGTCCAACGTGTCTTCCTCGCACCCGAAGCCGCGGCCTTTCCTATAACTGTACGCAATACCCGCCCCGGAGATCGCTTTCGGCCCGAGGGAGGCCAGGGCAGTCGCAAGATCGGTCGCTTTTTGGCCGATTGCCAGGTAGAAGGCCCCATGCGGTCACAAATTCCTCTGGTGGTATCCAAAGAGGACATCCTGTGGGTCGCGGGATACAGACTGGATGCGGCTGCAACCGCTCCACCACCGGGGTACCCCGCCCTTGAAATCGTACTTCAAAAATATAAAAAAGGATAAATCCCCCCCCATACGCTGGATTATGCCTTGCCTAAATTGCAATGATGATTAATATGATGGTAACCCTGCGCTGAATTCAGGGATGAACCGATGACGAAAGATCATGGAGGACCCATTTCTTGAACCCATTTTATAAAAATCTCTCTCTCTGGCTGGTAATCATTCTGATGATGATCATGTTGTACAACATCTTCAATCAGAATCAGCCCGGAGGCCAGACCGTCCCGTACTCTGAATTTATTGCCCAGGTCGAGGGCGGGAACGTGACCCGAGTCACCATTCAAAATCAAGACCTTTTGGTCACAGCGAGCAACAACACCTCCTACAAGGTGTTTGCTCCCGACGACCTCCAGCTCATCCCCACCCTGCGGGACAAGGGCGTCATGATTGAAGCCAAACCACCGGCGGAAGCACACTGGCTGGTCTCGATTGTCGCCTCCTGGCTGCCCATGATCATTCTCATCGGAATCTGGATCTTCTTTATGAAGCAGATGCAGGGCGGAGCCGGCGGCAAAGCCATGAGCTTCGGCAAAAGCAAAGCCCGCCTCCTCTCCGAAGACCGTGAGCGGATCACCTTCCGTGACGTGGCCGGCATTGAAGAAGCCAAAGAGGAACTGACCGAGGTGGTTGATTTCCTCCGCAACCCCAAAAAATTCACCCGACTCGGGGGTCGAATCCCCAAGGGTGTTCTCCTTGTGGGCCCTCCGGGTACCGGTAAAACCCTTCTGGCCCGTTCCGTGGCCGGAGAAGCAGAGGTCCCCTTCTTCACCATCAGCGGCTCTGACTTTGTGGAGATGTTCGTAGGTGTCGGGGCCTCCAGGGTTCGAGATCTCTTCGCCCAGGCCAAAAAAAATGCGCCCTGCATCATCTTTATCGATGAGATCGACGCCGTGGGCCGCCAGCGCGGTGCCGGCCTCGGCGGGGGACACGACGAGCGGGAACAGACCTTAAACCAGCTCCTCGTGGAGATGGACGGCTTTGAAAGCAACGAAGGGGTCATCCTCATCTCCGCCACCAACCGCCCCGACGTCCTTGACCCGGCCCTTCTGAGGCCGGGCCGTTTTGACCGCCAGGTGGTCGTGGATCTGCCCGACATCAACGGTCGAAAACAGATTCTCGAAGTCCATATGCGAAAAACCCCTCTGGATGACGATGTCCATGCCCTGAACCTGGCCAAAGGGACCCCCGGCTTTTCCGGTGCGGACCTTGAAAACATGGTCAACGAAGCGGCCCTGCTGGCCGCCAAACGCGATCAGGAGAAACTGCGTATGGTGGACTTTGAAGACGCCAAAGACAAGGTGTACATGGGCCTTGAACGCAAATCCAAGGTGATCAGGGAAGAGGACCGAAAAACCACGGCCTACCACGAAGCGGGCCATGCCCTGGTGGCGCGGCTCCTCCCCGGTACCGACGCGGTAAACAAGGTCACCATCATCCCCAGAGGCCGAGCCGCCGGGGTGACCTGGTTCCTCCCGGAAGAGCGGGACTTCAAATACAAAGACCAGCTCGTCAGCGAACTCTCTGTGGCCTACGGTGGGCGTGTGGCGGAAGAGCTCATCTTCAACCGCATCAGCACCGGTGCCTCCAACGACATCAAACAGGCCACCGGCCTGGCCAACAAAATGGTCCGCGACTGGGGCATGAGTGATATGGGACCCCTCTCTTATTCAAACACGGAGGATCACGTCTTCCTCGGTCGAGAGATTGCCCAGCACAAAGACTACTCCGAGCATACCGCCCGGCGCATAGATGAAGAGGTCACAAATTTCATCACCTCCAGCTATGCCAAGGCCAAAGAGGTTCTGACTGAAAATCTCGATGTGCTCCACGCCCTCTCCGAACTGCTCCTGGACAAAGAGACCATCATGGGCAAAGAGCTCGATGATCTCATCTACACCATGCGTCCCGGAATCGTTCTCCTCTCCAACCGCCTCGACACCGGCGACGAGTCCGAGACCCCCGAAGAGGTGATCCTGGAGTCTGACACCAAAGACGAACCTGAAGAGACGGTTTAGTTCGATGCTTATTCCACGTCACGGGGCGCCTTTCGCCCCGTGACACCCCCTGCCCTGTACTTCCCCCCCCACGGGGCGAAAGGACCCTCCGCGTATGACTTCCTTCGACATCTCCTGGAAAAATCACCACCTCACCCTCGGCCACCGTACCTGTATCATGGGTATCCTGAACGTCACCCCGGACTCCTTTTCTGACGGCGGAAAATTCTTTAACGCACAGCACGCCATCAACCGAGCCCGCCAAATGGTGGAAGAGGGGGCCGACATCATCGACATCGGGGGGGAGTCCTCACGCCCCAATGCCAAATCGGTCAGCGTTGAAGAAGAGATCAGGCGCGTGGTGCCCGTGGTCAAAGAGCTCGTGAAACACATCAACGTGCCCATCAGCGTGGACACCGTCAAATCCGAGGTGGCAAGACTCGCCCTTGAAGCCGGTGCGGCCATCATCAACGACATCACAGCCCTGACCGGAGACCCGGAGATGGCCAAAGTCGTCGCCGATTTCGATGTGCCCGTGGTTCTCATGCACATGAAGGGCGCTCCCAGCACCATGCAGGCCAACCCTTCTTACGAAGACCCCGTCGGGGAGGTCACCGCCTACCTGATCGAATCCATCAAGAACGCTGAGGCCGCAGGCATTGCCCGGGAAAAAATCATCGTGGATCCAGGCATCGGTTTCGGTAAAACCGTCGGTCACAATTACACCCTGATGAAACACCTGAAGAATCTGGAAGGGCTTGGGGTCCCCATTCTCATGGGAACCTCACGAAAATCCTTCATTCGCAAAATCCTTGAGGAGGGAGGTCACGCGGCCACCCTGGAGGAGCTTGAGCTCGGCACACAGGCCACGGTCTCCGCGTCCATCCTGGGTGGCGCCCACATTGTCCGTGTCCATGACGTCAAATCGACGGCCACCACCGTCCGCATCATGGACGCCATCGTAACGGCTCGATAGCCCCACAGCGGGTCCGTCCTCTCTTTATGGCAGCCCCGCTTCATCTCGAGACCATCGCACGCACCCGCTGATCCATGGAGTCAATGGTGACACCTGAGGAAAAAAATGAACGGAGATATCTGCCCCGGCTCGTCCTGGGGGGCCTTGCCCTTCTTGCCCTGGTTTTCCTTGGGACCCTCGTCCTGCCACAGCTCCGGAGAATCGAACAGACTCTGGTCTCCCCCATTGAGGTGACCGGGGTCCCCGAAGGCTATGTGGTGGTCAGGCAATCCAAAACCCAGGCCAAAATACGCCTCACCGGTTCTCCCGCCGACCTCAACCGTTCCGACCTGTTCAGGCTCCAGGTGAATCTGCCCGAACACCCCGACATGGATGGAGCCTACCCACTCGTCGCAAGCCTTTCGAGCCCCTCTGCCATTCAAATCCTCGAGATCACCCCACCCAACATTGAGATCCACCTTGCGAAGATGGCCAGGCGAAATGTCCCGGTCCGGGTCCGGCTGGAAGGAGAGCCCGCCCCTGGATTCCGCCTGGGAGCCATCACGGTGGTTCCCGCTTTGACCCTAGTCTCCGGCCCCTTAGAGACCGTTCAAAAAATAAAGGTCATCGAGACCACGCCCCTGTCGGTCACCGGGGCCACCGCGCCAATCAAACGGGTGGTCTCCGCTGAAAAACCCAACCAAACCTCTCTCACCTATGCCCCAGAGCTGTTTACCGTGCTCATTCAGGTGGAAGAGATCCCCACCACCCTCCGCCTCAAAGGGGTCCCCGTAACCCCCGGCCTCAACGAACCACGAGAGGTGTCTGTCATCCCCGAGACGGTAGACATTGATGTTACGGGTCCTTCCCGACTGGTCGAGGCCCTGCGAACGGGCCAGGGCGTCACCGCCGTCATCGACACCCAGAGCCTTAAAACCGGCATTTTTGTCCGCCGGGCCGCCATCACCCTCCCCGAAGGGGTGAACCTCATCGGAGCCACCCCCGAACTCTTCACCGTGACCATTCCCCCAAGCTCCTGACCTTCCTCTTCTCCCGGCTCAGAACTGTTGCCCAGCCCTGTAAAATGAAGTAGGATGGCCGGGTTTTATAAACCCGGCAGGCAGGCCTCTTCACCTTCAATGACATGAAGCAGGTGGGGGAACAACCGGCAGCATGCCCCAAGGGGCCATCAGGCCACACAGATGAGGAGATTATGGTACTGGTTATCGATGTGGGAAACACCAACACGGTGATGGGACTTTTCAAGGGAAAAAAACTGATCCATGACTGGCGGATCCGGTCCCAGAAAAATATGACGGAAGATGAATTCAACCTGCTGGTGAATGGTCTCTTCAAAGAACGGGAGATCGACCCAAAAAGCATCAAAAAAACAGTCATCTCCAGCGTCGTCCCTCGCGTAAAAAACATCCTGCAGACCTTCTGCACCAAGTACCTTGGCCATGCCCCCATCTGGGTGGACGCTGAAACCACCAAAGACCTGATGCCGGTGCTCTATCGCAACCCGGCCGAGGTGGGTGCCGACCGCATCGTCAACGCCATCGCCGCCTATGAAAAATATGGCTGCGCCATCATCGCCATCGACTTCGGCACGGCCACGACCTTTGATATCATCTCGGCAAAGGGAGAATATCTGGGCGGGGCCATCGCCCCTGGCGTGATGATCGCCTCTGAAGCCCTTTTCGCCAACGCCTCCAAACTCCCCCGCGTAGAGATCTGCTCTCCACCGGAACGGGTCATCGGCCTCGACACCGCCGAAAGCATGAAATCCGGCATTATTTTCGGGTACGCAGGGCTCGTGGACGGCATGGTTGCCCGCATCAAGTCCGAGATGGGATGCAAACCCAAAGTCATCGCCACCGGCGGACTCGCCACCCTGATCAGCCACGTCTCCTCTACCATCGAGTCCGTGGAACCCGAGCTGACACTGGAAGGCCTTCAGATCATCAGCGAAAGGCTCTGAGGCGCATAAAAAAGGCCTCTGGCAATCCCGCCGGGGGCTTCCCTTTTAAAGGATTTCACAACCACAGCCCCTCCAGACAAAAAAAAGCCGCCCCTAAAGATTTCTCTTTAAGGAGCGGCTTCTGCTTCTCTACGTTTCACCGAGGAGACCCGACAGGGCCTCAATCCATCCCCATCGCCTTCTCCAACTCAGCAATCTCTTTTTCGATCACCGTCTTTTCTTCAGAGGTAAGGCTCCCCTGTGCCAGATGCTTCCTCAGGCCCAAAAGCACCATCTCTTCACGATAATCACCACAGGTATAAGGCGTTCCCGGTTTTCGTGTTGCCATATCCCTACCTCACGTACTCATTGTAAATCCTGTAAAAAAGAACATTTTCACGCGTCCCTCTTTGAAGAATCGTGTCAATTTTATCAATATCCTTGTTGTTAACGACAATATTCACGCTCTTATGAAAGGCCACCATCTCGTCTCGGGTCCGATGCGTCTCCGACATCAAAAATACCGTCATTTTTCTTCGGATCACCATGGGCTGACGGTTCAGGTAAATCAACACCCCATTGACCTCTGGATTTTTGGTATCAAACATCATGTCAAGGACCACCACATCGTAGCTGTGGTACCTCATATTTTTCAAGGCGTCCCGTGTGTCCTTTACCTGGGTCACGCTGTACTCCAACAAATCCAGAGCGATGCGTACCTTCTCGCGCCTTCCGGCATCTGTCACGCAGATGATGGCCGTGAGGCCCTCCTCCTCGATAAAATCAAAGGGACGCTCATCGTCGTTGTAATTGTCGGTCTCTTTTTCATCAAAACTGATGGAGGGTTTCCGGTCGTCGTCTTCTTCAAAGCCCATGCTGGTACTAATCGAAGCCCCACCGCGAGGCCCCACCGAGAGCTTATTCCCACAGCGGGGACAGCTGAGGGACAAGGTGCAATCTTCCGGCACTTTCTCATCGGGAAAGTTAAATTTTCCGCTGCAGTTTTCACACGTGATGTTCATAATCGCCTCCCGAAACGCCTCACTTCATTTTATCTTTGTACCCATGATCAATCTCAAGGGAGTCGATGTCAGTGGTTTTCTCACCCCGGGCGCTCTTCACGGAGTCAATGCCCCGTCCCACCACCGCCTTATGGCTGGAGAAAACCATGGCCGTTTCCTGGGTAATGAGCCCCTGTTCATAAAGTTGGACGATATAATTGTCGAAGGTGGACATCCCAAAATGCTTGCCCTGCTCCATGACGTCATCGTAGGTCTTCCCATCGGACTCTCCGTGGAGGATCATATCCTTGACGCGAAGACTGGTCCCTAACATCTCAAAGGCCGCCACACGTCCCCCGCCCACCTTGGGCAGCAAACGCTGGCAGATAATCCATCGCACAGAATCGGCAAGGCGAAGGCGCAGCTGCCTCTCTTCATCCGATTCAAACATCCCTAGGATACGGTTGATGGTCGCTCCGGCGCTGTTGGTGTGCAGGGTGGTGAGAACAAGGTGCCCCGTTTCCGCAGCCCTTAGCCCGATCTCCACCGTCTCTTTGTCTCGCATCTCCCCGACGAGGACCACCTTGGGGGCCTGGCGCAACGCAGCGCGAAGACCGCTGGCAAAGTTCTCGAAGTCGCTGCCCAGCTCCCTCTGGTTGAAGGTGGCCATTTTATGGGCGTGCTGATATTCGATGGGGTCTTCGAGGGTGATGACGTGGACGGGACGCGTGGCGTTGATCTCTGAAAGAACCGCAGCCAGAGAGGTCGTTTTACCGGTCCCGGTGGCGCCTGTAACAAAGACGATGCCGTTTAACAGCTTGGGAACCTCGTAGAAGGCCTTGGGAAGATTCAGCTCTTTGATAGACGGAACCGTTGTTTCCAAACGCCTTAAAACAATCGAATAGTTGCCGGACTGAGAAAAAATATTAATTCTGAAACGAGCCTTGCCCGGAAGGCTGTAAGAGAGGTCACAGGAACCGGTTCGAATAAGCGCCTCGCTCAGACGACGATCCTGGCCAATGAGATTCATGGCGATCTGTTCCGTCTGAAAAGGGGTAAGCTCCTTGATATCGGGCTCCACATCCACCTTGAGCAACTTGCCCGAACTCTCCACCTGGAGGGGGCGCCCCACGGTCAGATTGAGATCCGACACGTTGTTGTGAGAATCAAGCATCCGTGAGAGGAAGTAATCCAACTCCTGTTTTCTCATATTCTACCCTTTACGCATCCGTGAAATCATCCGGCGTTCCTGAAAGAAGCGGCCTGAACCTCTGCTTGTCATACGCCTTGCTGTAGGCCTCTTCGGGACTGACCATCCCTTTATTATAAAGTTCCATGATGGAATCGTCCAACAAAAGCATTCCATATTTCTGCCCCACCTGAATGGCCGAAGGAATCTGATGGGTCTTGCCCTCCCGAATCAGGTTCCGTATGGCTGGCGTGGCGATCATAATCTCTAAGGCCGCACAACGGCCTTTGCGGTCAATGCGTTTAAAAAGCGTCTGGGCGACCACCGCCCGAATACTGTCGGACAAAGTGGAACGCACCTGCGCCTGCTGGTTGGCGGGGAAGACCTCCACCAAACGATCCACGGTTTTCGGCGCGCTGGAGGTGTGAAGGGTGCCCAGGACAAGGTGACCCGTGGAGGCCGCTTCGATGGCAAGGCTGATGGTTTCCAGGTCCCTTAATTCGCCCACGAGGATAATATCGGGGTCTTCCCTCAAGGCGCCCCGCAAGGCGGCACTGAAACTCTGGGTATGGTTCCCCACCTCACGGTGGTTCACAAGACAGCCTTTGCTCTGATGAACAAATTCAATGGGATCTTCGATGGTGATAATGTGGTCCTGCCGCATGCGGTTGGCCACATCAATGATGGCGGCCAGAGTCGTGGACTTGCCGCTGCCCGTCGGACCGGTCACCAGCACCAGCCCCCGGGGGAGGGTGGCCAGGCGGGAAATCACCTGCGGAAGCCCCAACTGCTCGGCACTCATGATCTGGCTGGGAATCTCCCGGAAAACGGCGCCGACCCCATTTCTCTGCATGAAAAAGTTGGCCCTGTACCTTGCCAGGCCTGGAATTTCATAACCGAAATCTATGTCGCCCGTCTCTTCAAACACCTTGATTTTACCCTCGGGTGCGATCTCATAGATCATCCCCTTCAGGGTGTTGTTGTCCAGCACTTTGTATTTGACCCGCTCAATTTCGCCGTTAATTCGAAGGACGGGAGGCTGACCGGCCGCAAGGTGCAAGTCGGAAGCCCCCTGGTCGTGCATCAGCTTAAAGAACGCATCGATCTTTGCCATGGATAATTACTCCTGATCGTTTCAGATCCGCATCATACCGAAAGGGGCACCGTCTTGGCAGGCGGCCCCAAGGTGACATGGGTTCACTACATCATCGTTCGTGCAATGTGATAAAGGGAATCCACCACAAAAATTTTCAAAAAATAGACCGCCGCGATCACTGCCAGAGGAGAGAGATCGATGCCGCCCATATAAGGAATTTTTGAACGTACGCGATACAGCACCGGCTCGGTTGCATTATGGATAAAACGGACAATGGGATTGTAAGGATCCGGGCTGACCCATGACAGAACGGCACGGGCAATCACGACGATCAGATAAAGGCTCAGGGCCATGTCAAGGACCACGGCCATCGCTTTGATAAAGTTAGCTAATATAAACATTTCTAATTAAAAATACCTTTCCAAAAAGCCTCAAACAAGAGAAGACCCCTCAAGGGGGCCACGCGAATAGATATTCTGATAAAAATATGTTATATACCGGCGATAAGTCAAGATATTTTGTCCGAAAATACCGAGCTTCACCGCTGCATTGCGCCCCATGAAGCACCGGTTTTTCCTTGGGATTCTCATCCATCCCCCACCCAAAAGTCCCCTCTTTTAAGGAGCCGTTCCATGAGCGCATCAGATATCCGCATTGGCTTTATCGGAGCAGGAAACATGGCCGAGGCCATGGCGGGAGCCCTGATCTCCTCTGGAAAAGTACAGAGCAGGCAGCTCACCCTCTGCGATATCCGAAAAGACCGACTCACCTATCTCGAAACCCAATACAACGTCCACACCGCAGACTCAGCCGCTGAAACCTTTGAGAAAGCCACCACCGTCATCCTGGCTGTCAAGCCCCAGGGCATGGCCCCCCTCTTGAAAGAACTGAGCGAAAAAGGCCTCAACAACACCCAGGAACGCAAACAGATCATCACCATTGCCGCAGGACTTCCCCTCTCCTTTTACGAAGAGATCCTCTATGCGGGAATCACCGACCAGTGCGCCGCACGCCTGCCGATCCTACGCGTCATGCCCAACACCCCCGCCCTCGTCCTTGCCGGGATGTCGGGACTCTGCGGCAACCGGCACACAACACCGGACGACATGGATCTCGCCGAAGCCATCCTCTCTTCCATGGGAGAGGTCCTGCGGGTTGCCGAAGGCCAGATGGATGCCGTCACCGCCGTCTCCGGGTCCGGGCCCGCCTACTTCTTCTACGTGGTGGAGGCCATGGTCAACACGGCCAAAGAGATGGGATTTGAAAACGATGACGCCAAACAGCTCGCCCTTGCGACCATCCACGGAGCCGCCAAGTTGCTTCTTTCCAGCAACGAAGAGCCTGAAGCCCTCCGTCGAAAGGTCACCTCACCGGGAGGCACCACCGAAGCGGCCATCAACGAGATGATCGCCCAAAACGTGGCCGAAGGGATCCGGGAAGGCATGCTCGCAGCGGCCCGCCGATCCCGAGAGCTGAAAGATGCCCTCGTAAAGTAAAGGACGGAGCCCCCCCTACTCTATAAAGCTCTTTTCATCCATCGTACCGAGGCATCCTCCGGTCTAAGCCGGGGAGGCCTCGGCGGTGCCTTC
The DNA here is from genome assembly GCF_030145185.1 of Desulfoluna sp. Classification (GTDB taxonomy): domain Bacteria; phylum Desulfobacterota; class Desulfobacteria; order Desulfobacterales; family Desulfolunaceae; genus Desulfoluna. The sequence continues at coordinate 53,844 of NZ_JAQYWB010000017.1, forward strand.
TCCCATCCCTTAAAACCAAAAACACCGCCCAGAGAGAACCCGGCGAGACGCGATTCACCCCGCATCACCAAGCCTCTCCTTGATTTTCCACAGGGATAACGCGGCTCTTTGTTGCCAAATCGTCCCGCACTCTATATGATCCCCGGACCAAATCAAACCTGTTCACACGCCTTTCTTATTGTTTTAAAAGGAACTCCGGGAGATCGAGCATGGGATTCAAAGTGGCTGTCATCGCCGTTTATGCCGCCGTCATCGCCTTTGTCGGCATCATCAACCTCAAAAGAAGCAGCTCCTTCGGGGACTTTTTCCTCGGCGGACGGGCCATCGGCCCGTGGATGAGCGCCTTTACCTATGCCACCTCTTACTTCTCCGCCGTGCTCTTCATCGGCTTTGCCGGAAAAATTGGGTGGGGCTTTGGCTACTCCGGACTCTGGATCGCCTTGGGAAACGCCTTTATCGGGGTTCTGGCGGTCTGGTATTTTATGGGAAGCCGCATCCGCAGCATGACCGAAGAACTGTGCGTCCACACCATGCCCGAATTTTTCGAAGTGCGCTACCAGAGCCCAGCCTTCAAGCTCCTCTCCTCCTGCGCCGTCTTCGTCTTTTTCATCCCTTACACCTCGGCGGTGTTTATGGGCTTGAGTTACCTTTTTCAGTCTAACTTTGGCCTGCCCTACACCCTGGCCCTGACGCTCATGGGTGGATTTACCGCCCTTTACATGAGCATGGGCGGGTACCGGGCCATGGCCTCCCTGGACGTGCTTTTCGGGATCATAATGATCGCCGGGGTCTTGACCCTTCTCGTGTTCACCCTCAAGGCCGGTGGCGGCTTCTCACACCTCACCGCCTCCCTGACCGCTGTGGACCCCAAGCTCACCGCACCGGTGGGGCCTCCGGGCGCCTGGCCCCTCTTCTGCCTGATTTTTTTAACCAGCGCGGCCCCTTTCTGCATGCCCCAGCTGGTACAGAAATTCTACGCCATCCGGGATGATCGCGCCATCAAGGTGGGCATGGTTGCCTCGACCTTTTTCGCACTTCTGATCGGTGGGATCGCCTACTTCACCGGCGCCACGGCCCGCGTCTTCCTCACCCCGGGAAACACCCCTGGAGCCTTTCATAACGGAAAACCTCTCTTCGATGCCCTGATGCCCGAGCTCCTGGCCAACGTGATCCCGGACTCCCTGTCGGTTCTCATGCTGCTGCTCGTCCTCTCCGCCTCCATGAGCACCCTGGCGGCCCTGGTGCTGATCTCAAGCTCCTCCCTGGTCAAAGACATCTATCAAGGCTTCATTAACAAAGACGCCTCCGAAAAAAGCCTTACCCGATTCATGCGCGGCGCCAGCATCTTCTTTGTGGTCATCTCGGTGGCCCTGGCCTGGATGCGCCCCGCCACCATCGTGGCTATCCTCGGCATCTCATGGGGCGCCATCGGCTCGCTCTTCCTCGGCCCCTTCGTCTGGGGGCTCTTTGTTAAGGGGCACCCCGTCCACGGTAGAGGCGCCATGGCCTCGGCCCTTTTATCCCTTACCCTCTGTCTCGGCCTCTACGCCACCGGCACCCCCTCACCGGAAGCCGGAACGATTGGCATGCTCTGCTCCCTGGCCTCCACCCCCCTGATGGGCATGATTCTCCCTGAAAAATAATAAAAGCGTGCCTCCGGCAAACCCGCCGGAGGCCGCATTTCTCATCCCCATTCCTTCTTTACCTCCCCCCGCACGCATGGTATGACGGACAATAACCCTTCTCAAGCGGACCCTCAATCCCCCATGATCCTTCACTTTTCACCTCAGGAGGCGCCATGATCGAGACCTTCTCCCCCTTTGCCGTCAAAGACGACACCCTTTTTCTCACTCACTGGTACCCGGAAGACAAACCGCTCGCCGCCACCGTGGTCATCGCCCATGGTATGGCAGAACACACGGGCCGATACAGGGAATTTGCCGAGCGCCTGACAGAAAATGGCTTTTCCGTCTTCGCCACCGACCACAGAGGCCACGGGCGAAGCGTTCCCGAAGGAGGGACCTTCGGCCATTTCAGTGACAAAGGAGGATGGGACCTGGCCGTCGCCGACCTGGGCGCCGTGGTCTCCCATGCCGCAGCATCCCATCCGGGTCTGCCCATTTTTATCTATGGACACTCCATGGGTTCCTTTCTGGCCAGAGATCTCATCGCGAACCCCACACCGCCCCTTGCCGGGGCAGTGATCAGCGGCACCGCAACCCTGCCCGCCTTTGTGGCGGCCACGGGAAAACTTCTGGCCGGTCTCCACGCAAAAATTTCAGGCCCCCGTGCCCCGAGCCTGTTCATGGACCACTTCAGCTTCGGCGCCTACAACCTCTGCTTTTTTCCCGCACGGACCCCCTTTGACTGGCTCTGCAGCGCCCCGGAACGTGTGGACAGCTACATAGAGGACCCGCTCTGCGGTTACATCTCGACAGCCGCCCTTTTCAGAGACATGAACGAAGCCCTCCTCCGCATCGGGCAGAGGTCTCACATCGAAAAAGCCCCCGCGGACCTGCCGATCCTGCTTCTGGCAGGTAGAAAAGACCCCGTCGGCATGATGGGACGTTCGGCCTCAAGCCTTGCCGCCCGATACCTTGCCGCGGGCATCCGGGATGTCGAAGCCATCCTGTACGAGGGCGCCCGCCACGAACTCTTCGGTGAACCCGTAAAAGAGACCGTCTACACCGACATCATTGACTGGATGAAGCACAGGCTCTCCTGAGAACCCTTCGTCCCTCCCCCCCCACAAAAAGGAGTCGCCATGATCACATCACGCATCAACGGGTTTGGTTTTCTTGCCGGCCAGGCGCAGCCCGACCCAAAACAAAAAAATCTTCTCTTCATCCATGGCGCCGGCCAAAACAGCCATTTCTGGAGCCATCAGGTGAAGGGCCTGGCCCCCCACGTCAACACCTTTGCCCTGGACCTTCCCGGCCACCATCGAAGTGATGGCCCCCTGCACACAACGGTCCCCGACATGGCCCAAGCCGTCCTTAACTTCATGGATGCCGCCGGGCTCCCCTCCGTCATCCCCTGCGGCCTCAGCATGGGAGGAGCCATCGTCCTTCAATTGCTCCTGGATCACCCAACCCGGTTTCCCGAAGCCATCCTTGCCAATACCGGGGCGCGACTGAGGGTCCTGCCTGACATTCTCGAGGCCGTTCAAACGAACTACCCGGCCTATCTCAAAGCCATGTTTCACTTTGCCATCCCCCCGGCCAAGCGAACACCGAGGGTCGAAGACATCCTTTCTGCCGCCACAGAAAAAAACAATGATCCGGCCCTCGCCGACTTGAAAGCCTGTGATATCTTTGATGTCATGCCTCGTCTTTCCGAAATTCAAAGCCGGGTCCTTGTCATAACAGCAGAAAAAGATATCTCAACACCTCTAAAGTACGGACGCCTTTTAAGCGATAAGATAGTCAACGCTTCTCTAATTATGATTCAAGGGTGTGGCCACTTCTCTCCCATTGAATCACCCGAAGAGTTTAACGAAAAAATAGTGGCTTTTTTTTGATGGCAACCTAAAAGGCAGGCCAGACAGCCTGGCAAGCGATTGTGCTGCCCCACCGCCCCCCAGTTATGGGGGACAAAAGTGGGGACCTCGAGCCTTTTCGACGTCATCATTTTTTTGATCAGTTTGGAGTGTTCGAGTCAATGAAAGTCACATGCAGCGGATGCGGTAAAAGCTATAACGTGGATGATTCAAAAATCCCCGAAGGGCGTCGAATCGAAACCCCCTGCCCGGGATGCAAGACCCCCATCGTGGTGGAAAAGGGTGCGACAGCAGCCCCCAGCGGTCTGCCCATGCAAGGGGATGCCCTGCTTAAAAAAATCGTTAAAGAATCGAAGGCCCTGCCTCCCATGCCTGAAGTCATGGGGCGCGCCATCGCCGTCTTAAGCGACGAGACCTGCGGTTTCAATGAAATAGGCGAGGTGATCAAAACCGACCAGGCCCTGGCCACCCGCGTCCTGAAAATTGCGAACTCCGCTTACTACAGTCTAAGCGTTCCTGTCTCTACGGTGAAGCAGGCTGCCGCCATTATGGGCTGCCAGGCCATCGCCGATCTGATCACCGTGGTCAGCACCTCGAAAATGCTGGGAAAAAATCTGACCGGTTACCGGCTCTCCTCACACGATATATGGGGACACAGCCTCGCCTGTGCCTACACCTCACGCCTCATCGCCGAGGCGAAGGCCCCCACCCTTGCCAATGACGCCTTCAACGCCGGGTTGATTCACGACTCTGGCCTCCTCATGCTCGACCCCTTTATCAGCATGATCAAGCCGGCCTTTAACGAAGCGATGAAGGAGAGCAGCGCCACCTTCTGTGACGCCGAAAAAAAACTCTTCGGCTTCACCCACGCGGAAGTCGCAGGTCTCTTCTTCCAAAAATGGAACCTACCCAGGATCCAGACCGAAGCGATCCGCCTCCAGCACACCCCCGAGGAGGGCAACAGCCCCCTGGCCCACATCATTCATGTGGCGGACATCATCGCCATGCGGATCATGGGAAGCCCCGACCCCACAGGCGCCCACAGCCGCATCAACCCCCACGCGGTTCAGGAACTCAGCCTCACCCCCGAAGAAATGGAAGAGATCGGCGCCAAAGCCAAGCTGGCGGTGGACTCCGTCACCCAATCGCTGTCCTGATCGCCGATTCCTCGCCGATGGAAAAAACAGCCGTCCCATGAAAAAAAATACATCTCGCTCTCCTGCCGCCCAACCTGCCGGGAGAGCGAGAGATTTGACCGGCCCTCTCTTTTGCGCCAGGGCAAAGGATGCGTCCTTTGAAAATTTCCAATTGACAGACCCACCCCGTTTTCCTTATGTAAGGGCCACGGAACGCAACACAGCTTGTGATCCCATCCCACGAAGGTTTTTCCTTCATCCGATTTTGGGGCTGTAGCTCAGCTGGGAGAGCGCATGACTGGCAGTCATGAGGTCAGGGGTTCGATCCCCCTCAGCTCCACCACAATTAAAAAACCCGACTGATTTATCAGTCGGGTTTTTTATTTTATCCCCTTCGGTCGCTTCTTATCAGGAGGTTTCCATCTCTTCAGACTGTCCATTCTTATAAAAAATCAACGTCGCCAACACAAAATAGACCAGGCACAACCCAGCCAGAACCTGCACATCCAGCAAAACATCCCCCAGGGTGGATCCCATCGTGGCGATGCGCATAAAGCCATCAATCCCGGCGGTTCCGGGAATCGCCAGAGAGAGGACCCGCAGCAGGGAAGGGATGGACTCCACCGGCCAGGAAATCCCGGAGAGGAAGACCATCGGAAGCGAGGTAAAGAGCAGCATGAACAGGCTGTTCTCTCTGTGCTGGAAACAGGCAGACAGGGCCAACGCCAAAAGAATCACCGCGGTCAAAAACACCCCCATGAAAATCATCATGTCAAAGACCGCCCCCCGTTCGACAAAGTCGTAGAAACGGTGCAGGACGCCAAAATAGAACAGGGCGTGAATGCTGTAGAGCAGCAGATACGCGGCGACCTTGGCAGAGACCATGGACACGGCACCTGACAGCCCCGGGGAAGCCACAAACCAGGATCGATCCCCGGCCTCCCGTCGTCCTCCGGCCACCATGCCCACGCCGAGAAAAAGGGTCTGATGGAGAATCAGGATAAAGACCATGGGGACGATATAGGTTCCATAGCCGCCCGAGGGGTTAAAAAGCTGGGTCACCTGCAACGGCAGGGGGTCCATGGCCGCCATGGCCGCCCCCTCGCTCATGCCTTTTGCGCGGAACCGCTTGATCTCGATCCCGGCGGCCAGGGTCCTCACCGTGGTAAGAAGCCCGGTGGTCACCTGACGGTAGGTAAAAAAGCAGGTGGCATCAATCCACACGGAAAGCTCCACCTTCCCCCCCTTCAGCACCCTTTTCTCAAAATCGCCGGGGATAAGCAGAATCGCCTGCACCTCCCCCTTCTCGCAAAGGCTTTTCGCCTCATCAAAGGAGAGGGCCCGCCGGGTCACCCGGGACCGATCCCCGGCATCCACCATGCGAATCAGCTGGCGGGAGAGGCTGGTCTGATCCTGATCCACCACGACCACCGGCACATTGTTCTGCACCTCCGGAGAGTACGGGTAAGGGTAAAAAAAAGCATAAATAAACACAGAACCAAACAAAACCAGCCGGCAGCTGGTATCCCCCAGAGCCAGTCTCAGCTCCTGGGCAATCAATCGAAACCAGTTCATGCCACCCCTCCTGCCGTGGTCAATGCCACATTCTTCGCAGACAACCGGAAGGTAAGCCGGCACCAGGCCACACCGCCGCAGAGAACCACAATCCAGACAAGCGCCCCCAAGGTGCCCAGGGACTGTGCGGGAGCAAGCCCCCTCACCGTCTGTTCATTAATCAGCCGCACCACATACGTCAGGGGCAGCACATCGTGCCAGAGGCGAGCCGCCAGGGGCATGGCCGCGCTGGGAAAGGTCACCCCGGCAAAGACAAAGGAGGAGCTGGCATAAAAACTCGTAAAGCTGGCCGCCTGGGCCATCTCCCCGGTAAAGGCCACAAAAAGAAGAGCCACCGACTGACACGCCATGACATAAAGCGGCATACCGACCATCAGCGCCCTTGGGTCCTGGGGCTTCGGCAAATCCATCGAGCCGAAAAAGAGCACCAGAATGCCCCACCCCATCAGGGTAAACCAGAGGGTATGGGGCAGCAGCTTGCCCAGAAGCGCTAGGTGAATGTTCCCCCCCGCTGCCTCAAGCCAGGAGTCCACGCGCTGCCGTTTAATCTCCCCCCCCACGGCCCAGACCGTGGCACACATGATAAATATTTTCATCAGAAACGGGCAGAGGGATGAATGAAGAAACCAGCGATAATCGAGGTGGGGGTTAAACAGAACCTTGCGGTTGATGTGAATGCCGCTCGTCCGCTCCCGGGATCGGGTTTCGGGCACGCCCTGGGCCTGTGTCACCCGAAGCTTCATGCCCGTCGACGCCGCGGAATAGACCTCACTCATGGACCGCGTCAACAGCCCTGCGGCGAGCATCAGCTGGTTGTTGAGATAAAACCGTGAGGCCGGAGCCCCACCGGCCAGAAGGGTCCGCTCCATGTGTTCGGGAAGAACGAGAAGCCCGTAAGCGGTTCCGGATAAAATCGCCTGCCGGCCAGCGGCAAGATCCGGCACCGGCATCACCGACATATCCGGGGTGGCCTCCACCATCCGAACGATGGAGCGAGAAAGCCCAGACCGGTCCATATCGCACACAGCCACCGGAAGATTTTCCGGGCTCCCCTGATAAAAAAGGGCGGTAAACAGCCCGATGCCAATGAGAGGAATAAACAAAAGCATCAGGCGCATCAGCCTTCCGGAGACCATGGCGGAGACTTCGCGCGCCATCACCCGTAATAAACTCTTCGCACCATCCATGTCAGCTTCCCATATCCCAGCGTACCACGGCGCTCATGCCGGGACGCAGTCCATCCACCCCCCCTTCAGGCACGGCGCGCACCTCGAAGGTCTTCATGTCAAAATCCCCCGTGGCCTTGGTGGAGTGCCAGGTGGCAAAGGCCCCCAGGGCGGCGATGTGATTCACCGTCAACGCCACCTCCCGGTCTCCTAAGGCTGGAATCCGTGCATGCAGGGTGCTTCCCATCCGAATCTTTGCCAGAAGATCCTCACGTAAATTAAAGGTCACCCAGACATCGGAGAGATCCACCAGCGTCACCACGGGGCATCCGGTGGCGGCCAACTCACCGGGATCCACCACGATGTCCGACACCTCGGCAGCACGAGGGGCCTGAAGGCGGGTCTCACTTTCAAAGGCCTCCACCTCGGCAAGGGCTCCTGCGGCCTTATTCATAAGGGCTTGTGCCGTCTCCTTGTCCTCTTGGCGCGCCCCTTTTTCTGCCATCTCATACGCGGCACGGGCCGCCTCGGCGGTCTGACGGGCCACCTCCATGCGGGCCACCGCCTCATCAAGTTTCTGAGCAGGAAGGACTCCATCCGCATTCAATGTTTCCACGCGAGCGTGGGTCTTGCGGGCCAGCTCCAGCCCCGCCTCTGCTTTGTTCCAAAGGTTTCGCGATGCCCGAACCTCCTCGACCCGCGCGCCGAAATTGGCCTTGTCCCGCTGGGCCGTCGCCCCTTTAACCGCCGCTTCGGCCTGGCTGAGCTTGGCCCGAATCTCAGGGCTGTCAATCACAAACAGGGGCTGGCCCTTGACCACCTGCTCTCCCCGGGTGACCAGCACCTCGGAGACCCGGCCGGGCAACTTGGAGGCCACATCAATCCGAGTGGCGTCCACTTCCCCCTGGACCACCAGAGGCGCTGGCTTCATAGCCAGAAGAGACGCCGCAGAGCCGACAATACCAAGCCCCACCAAAACCATCATTACCGTTGTGTATTTTTTCTTCATCAGAAGGTCACCTCCTGTTCCTTGTCGTTGCGATAGGTATTAAATTCCGTGGCCAACCCGGCCGTCTCCAAAAGACGGGCAAGGGCCACGTCATAGCCGTAGGCAGCCATCAGCTGCTTAATCTCCACCCCGGAGAGGGTGAGCCGTGCGTCCACCACATCAAGCGATGTGGCGTAGCCCTCTTCAAAGGCACGGGTCTGCACCCGCACCGCCTCCTCGGCCAGGGCGCGGGAGGTCTTCAAAGCATCGTGCTGCTCCACCTGCCCCACCACCTCGTGGTAGAGCTTCTCCGTTAAGGTCGCGATATCTTTTTTCGCCTGGGTGGAAAGATGATCCACCCGAGACCTCTGCATGCGGGCCGACCGAAGCCGGTTCACCGAGGAGAACCCCTCGAACAGATTCATCTCCATGCCCACGCCGGCCGCCCACTCGGGTTCCAGCATGGTGAGATCGTCGGTCACCAGCTCCTGGCTGGCAAAAAGATAGACCTTGGGAAGAAAGGCTCCCTTCTCCGCTTTCACACCGGCCCGGGCCTGCACGCCCTTTTCATCAATGCGCCGCAGCACCGGGTTCAAGCGAAGGGCTGCCGAGATAAAATAGTCCATGGGCTCAAGCTCCCGCGTCAGAAAAAGTGGGGAAACCGGGGTGATCGCTTCGTGATCCCCCTCCTCCACCGCCAACAGGTTGGCCAGAGCCGTCTCGGCGATGGCCTGATCCCGCACGGCCCGTTTCAACAGACGATGGGCCTCAGCCCGGGCCACCTCGGCATGCAGGCTCTCCGAACGGGAGATCATCCCCTGGGTCTCCAGCTGCCGGGCCTCAGACACATGCTGCTCCATCCCCTGAAAATAAGAGGTGCGAACCTCCACCACCTTTTTAGCAAAGCGAAGGCCGTAGTAGCGCGTCACCATGTCCCGCATCAACTGATTGCCCGTCTCCCGAAGCTGAGCCCCCGCTTCCTGGACCCTGGAGGCTGCTGCCTCATTGGCCGCCTGAATCCGCCCGCCGGCATACAGGGGCAGGGAGGCGGTGACGCGGCCCTTGACGAAGGTGTCGTCCTGGACCTCCATGGTGAACTCGGGCAAATACGCCAGTCGAGGGTCTCCAGGACTGCCCGAGATGGGATTGGGCCCGTGGAGAAAGCCCATGGCGTCCTTGATACTCGACAAGTCGATCTCAATGGGCTCATCGATGCGCGTCCAGCGCATGGAGGCCTCCACCTTGGGCAGGTGAAGCCCGAAGGCCGCCTCTTTCTCATACTCTGTGGCCGCTTTGGCCTCCCGGGCCGCGGCCAGGGTGTCGTTACCCGCTTCCATGCGGGCAAGCGCAGCATCTAAAGTAAGCTCTCTGGCCAGGGCGACCCCGCCGCCCAGGCTCATCATGAGACAAAGCGCTGCGGCAACGCCTAAATATCGATTGATTCTTTTTTTCATTACACCAGCACTCCCCGTCGAATCATCGCCTTAATGTGGGTCCTGAGGGCGGCCCCGTCCACGGCGAGGGTCCCCATGACCTGGCCGTAAAGAGATTTCCGGATGCCCCCCAAAATGAAATCACAGGTGACATTGGCCGGAATATGGGGATTAAACACTCCGGTGGCCTGTCCCTCTTCTATGATGGCGGAAAAGGCCCCCAGAAACTCATGGTAATAAAGGGAAAAGCTGACCTCTTTGTTTTTCATGAAATTATTGAATTCGTTAACAAAAACAATAATGAGGTTGCGGTCCCCGGTCAAGACGTCAAAGACCAGATCGATGGCTCCTTCCAGCTTTTCCTGGGGGGAGAGGTCTTTCCGCTCGGAAAGAGGCACCAGCCCGGCCCAGTCCTTTTTCCAGAGCATCTCAAAAATGCGATCCAGAATATGATCCTTGTCGCTGTAATAGGTGTAGAGACTGCCGGCACTCACCCCGGCCACTTCAGCGATCTTGGCCATCTTGGCCTTGTGAAACCCGTACTCACTGATCACCTGAATGGCGGCCTTGTGAATGGCGCGTTCCTTGTCAATACTGACTGCCACGTTTTCATCTCCAAAGGGTTGGGTATCGAGACCCGGTCGGTCTTTCAAATCCTCCGGCCCGGCCTCACAGATAGCGCCATTTTGAACGGTTATTCATTCACCAGAAACCTCGGAGCCCCCCATTCCCTGAGTAGGAACCCCCATGAAGTCGCCCCGGCAAAGCCCAATCAAAAGGCTCTATGCGCGTATTATCAAGATAAAATTTCCAGCACTCTGCCCCCTTTCCCCGACCAGGCCAGTGGGACACGCCGCGGAAGAGGCCAGTGCCTCGGTCCGCAAAAAATGAATACTGAATCACGGTTCAAAAATAAGAGCAACCCCCGGTTTTGTAAAGAGATGAACACGGTTTTGATTGCAATAAAAGGGTCCCCCACGGGGTCAAAAATATGTCAAAGAGGTCTATCCCAGAAACTATTTCCCTTAAAAATTCAAAAAAATCAGCAACAAAGCATGAACCAGGCAGCCCGTCCCGCCTTCACCCCCCTTGATAAAAAAAAAGGTTCCGCACCCAATGCCCAACCGGCCGTAATGACAAGGAACCCTGTTACGCATACGGAATCACCTTTCCACCCCGTTTTATCACCCACGGCCGCCCATTTTTTAATCCCCCTACCTGTGGTATGATATACCCGTTCACGCCGACACACCGCACAGCGCCTTTGCTTTCTCTTTGACCCCAGGTCATCATGGTGTTTTGCCCTCTTTAAGGTACGGTTGACTGGCCACCACACAACAACGACAACCTTTCAAGGAAACACCATGGAAATGCTCTTGACAACCTCCCGAATCCTGGTGGTGGACGACGACCCGGCCACCCGCCTTCTCCTCAGGCGCACCCTGGAAAAGCAGGGGGCTCAATGCCTGACCGCTTCCTCCGGCGAAGAGGCCCTCTCCATCATACGCTCCACCCCCATGGACCTGGTCCTCACGGACATCCACATGCCTGGCATGGGGGGGCTCACCTTTTTAAAGCACCTGAACGAGGAGATACCGGTAGACGTGGTGGTGATGACCGGTGACATCAAAGGGTTCCGCTACGACACGATTATTCAAAAAGGGGCCGTGGATTTCCTGGTTAAACCCCTGGAAATGACCGAGGTGGTTCTGCGGCTGCAGCGGGTGCTCCGGGAACGGTGCCTGATGCATGAACTGGAGATGGCCCACGCCACCATCAAGCACTCCTACTTAGATACGGTCCGCCGCCTGGTGGTGGCCGCCGAGCACAAAGACGAAGGGACCGGAGACCACATCGTCCGCATGGGCGACTACTGCGTGCTCCTTGCGGGGATGATGGACCTGCCCGACGCCTTCATCGAGCTCCTGCGCTATGCCTCCCCCATGCACGACATCGGAAAAATCGGGATCCCCGACGCCATCCTCTCCAAACCGGGACGGCTCACCGACAAGGAGTTCAACGTCATCAAGACCCACACCACCATCGGAGCCAAGATCCTGGCCAACTCAAGTTCAGAAGTCATCCGCCTCGGCCAGAGTATCGCCCTCTCCCACCACGAACGCTGGGACGGCAGCGGATACCCGAAAGGCATCACCGGGGAGGCGATCCCCTTAGCCGGGCGCATCGTCTGTGCCGCCGATGTCTTCGACACCCTCACCTCGCGGCGTCCCTACAAATCGATCTACCCGCCCCATGTGGTCTTCGAGTTCTTCGAAAAAAGACGTGGGGAACACTTCGACCCCGACATCACCGACCTGATCCTCGGAAATTTCGATCACTTCCTGGCCCTTTCCCACCTCAACCACCCGGATGCCCTCCCCGATGACGACAGCCCCTTTCGCCTGAGCGAACGCGACATTGCCGAGATGCGTTAGCCTCGCAATGCAAACGCATTACAAGTCAACCACACCCGACTGCGCAAATACAAAACAACGCGTCTCTGGCAACCCTCCCGGAAGCGACTCCCGATGCGCATTCGCCAACCCGCTTTCGAGGTGGCACACCTTGCCGCCGGAGGCGTGCTTTGCCCCATACTTTAACCATAGAAGGCCTATCCCCAGACCCCTTGTGCGCTCCTTCCATAGGGAATCCCCAACTTATCGAGCCGCTTCCGGAGGGTATTGGGGTGGAGCCCCAGGAGCTGGGCGGCCCCTTCGTGCCCGTTGATGCGGCCCCGGGTATGGGAAAGCACCCGACGGATATGAAGGGCCGTCACCTCGTCAAGGGTCAGCTCTTCGGGCAGCTCACCGTCTGAAACCCCGACGGACTGAACGCGCCCCCTGTCCCTGACGTGGATCTGAAGAAACCCACCGCTGTATTGAATCAACGCCCGTTCCACCAGGTTCTGCAGCTCACGCACATTCCCGGGAAAGGGATAATCCATCAGGGCTTCGGCAGCCCCGGGAGCCAGGATCGGCACCTCCCGCATCTTGAGCTCACGGGCTTTTTTCTCCACGAAATGAAGCACAAGGTCCGGGATATCTTCGCGCCGGTGGCGAAGCGGGGGAATCATGATGGGAAACACATTTAAGCGAAACCAGAGATCCTCCCGAAAGGAACGCTCCTCCACCATGGACTGAAGGTTGCGGTGGGTTGCCGCGATGATCCTCACATCCACCGGGATCACCTCGCTGCCCCCCACCCTCTCGATCTCATGACTCTGAAGCACATGAAGCAATCGCACCTGGGCGGCCAGGGGCAACTCCCCGATCTCATCCAGAAAAAGGGTCCCTCCGTTCGCCCGCTCAAAGCGCCCCCGCTTCCGGGCCAGCGCCCCAGTAAACGCCCCCTTCTCATACCCAAACAGCTCACTGTCGATAAGGCTCTCGGGAATGGCCCCACAGTTGACCTTGATAAAGGGGCCGTCCTTCCGCGAGGAAGAGTAGTGAATGGCACTGGCGATGACGTCTTTTCCCGCCCCGGTCTCCCCCAGAAGCAACACCGGGCTCTCCAGCCCCGCCACCTGACGGGCCATGCCCATCACCTTCTTCAGCCCAAACCCCGCACCGACAATATCCGCGCCGGAGATCTCCCGAAGCTGCCGGTGAAGGAACCTGTTTTCATCGGCCAGCAGGTCTTTAAGGGTCAGGATCTCTTCATGGGTCAAGGCGTTGGCCATGGCCATGGCCAGGGGATCATGGAGCAGCTTCACCAGACGCACATGGGCATCCGTATACCGATTCCGCCCCTTCACCTTCAGGTTGACCTCCCCGATGCGGCTTCCTTCCAGCTGCAGTCGAAGGCTCATGAGCGAAACGTCGGTGTCCATGTCAAAGTGATGCAGGATCCCACACAGGTCCGGATCCTCGTCCGGGCGATTGTAGACCTCCACATCCCAGTCGCGTGCGTTGCGCCGGGCCAGAAAGTCACGGCTCTTCTCGGGAACAGAGAAGAGGGTTCCGACAGGGTCGTCCTCAACACTCACCATGGCCAGAGAACGAAACGCATGGCGCTCCCCATCGTAGAGCAACAGGTTCACGCTCCCCACGGGAAGATAGGTTTTTATATAATCGTAGCACCCCTGCATGGCCGCCTGAATATCCAGCGTGCCGCAGATACGGGTGGCCGCCTCCCTGAAAAAAAGATTGTCATCCATCGCAATACTACTCCTCCCTGCTTCGATTTACGCCATAGCGTACAATTTGTCGCAATATACGCCATAGCGTTATTGAAATATACCCCATGGCGTAAACAAAAAACAGCCTGACACTAAATTTCTCTCATAACCACGCACTTACCTATTTGGCATGGTTCTGGCAAGTAATCCCACCATTGCCACAACACCCCAGGAGATGAGCCATGCCGATCGTTGAAACCATTACCGTGCGTGCCGTAGGTCCCCAGAGAGAAAACCTCCTGTGCCTTCTGGAATCTCATATCGACGCCTTCCGGTTCCCGGAGCATCTCACGACAGTGGAATGCCAGGCCCACGCCGACATGGACAGTGATATCAGCATCCACCTGACCTGGGACCGTCCCTTTGAAAAACGATGGAAAAGTGACCTCTGCATTCTTTTGGAAGACAACTTGAAAGAGTTCGGACTTATTGACAGCAACGCCTGGATCCGACGGTTTTATCTCTCCCGAACCCCGGTGCCCCCACAGACTCTCAAGACGGATGTACACCATGACTAAAAAACACCTGATCATCACAAGCGGCCTGCTCCTTTCGGGGCTGATCCTGATCGGCAATACCATGACCGGCAAACCTCCGGCCAGTAACGCGGAAACCGCAACCGCCATTCCTGTGGAGACGTCTCTGGCCACCACGCGGAGCTTCAGCAAAACCGTCAACGTTCAAGGCACCATCGAAGCAGAAACCACCAGCAAAGTGGCCCCCAAGCTCCCCGGAACCCTGGAGAGCATCTTTGTGGATGAAGGGGATGCCGTCACGGCGGGAGAAACCGTCTTATTTCTCACCGACCCGGTCAAACGGGAACAGGCCGTTCGAATGCAGGAGCAGAACCTGGCCGTTTCACGATGCGCATTGCGTGAAAAAGAAGCCGCCCAGGAACGGGTGATGGTGGAACTTGAGAAAACCCGGCTCGATTACCGGCGCTATGAAGAACTTTTCAAAAAAAGGGCCATCTCCCAGGACCAATACGAACAGCAGCAGTCGGCCACGAAACAGATGGAGGCCTCACGCAAGCACGCCCAAAGCCTGGTGGATCTGTCCAAGGGACAGGTTAGTCAGTCAGAAACCGCCCTGGCCATCGCCCGCCAGGACCTGGCAGACACCCGGATCGTCGCCCCCATCACCGGGGTGGTCTCCCACAAATACCAGGAGGAGGGGGAAAGCGGCAGCCCTGGACGTCCGGTGCTGCGCGTCGAAGCCTTGGCCCCGCTGGAAGCCGTGGCCTGGCTTCCAGCGGAGATGTACCCCTCCGTGATCCGGGGCGAAACCCTGGTCACCCTCAGTATCTCAGGCAAGCCGGTGGGCAGCTGGCCGGTCTCCTTTAAGAGCCCCACCATCGACGAAACCCTTCGCAGTTTCAAAATCAAATGCATCATGAACACCCCCCCGGAAGCCGCCGTCCCCGGGGCCATGGCCAACATGACCCTTCTTATCAAAGAGCGCTCAGGCGTGGGCGTACCGCGGGCCTCCCTTCAAATCCGGAAGGGAAAAAGCCTGATCTTCGTTCTGGCCGACAACCGCGCTCACCCGATGGAGGTCCGTCGCGGCATGGAAAGTGGTGGTTTTGTGGAGCTTCTCTCCGGTGCCCCGTCCCAGGGCACCCCCGTCATCACCCGCGGCGCCTCCTTTGTGGAAGAGGGTACCCTTGTGGCTGTTCAGGAGGGAATGAAGTAGATGCAGCTTTCTGATTTTTCAGTCAAACGACCGGTGGCCATCTCCTGCCTCATCATCGGCCTGGCCCTGTTAGGCCTCAACAGTTTTCGAAAAATGGGCATTGAACTGCTCCCCCGCATCGACATGCCCTTTGTCACCATCGTCACCGTCTACCCGGGCGCCAGCGCCGAAGAGATCGAAGTGGATGTGGCCAAACGCATCGAAGATAAGATGGTCACCATCGACGGACTCAAGCATGTCACCAGCGCCAGCATGGAGAACGCCTGCCAGACGCTTCTGGAGTTCGAACTCGATGTGGATGTGGACATCGCCGCCACCGATGTTCGAGAAAAACTCGACCTCATCCGGGCCGATTTCCCCACCGCTGTGGAAGACCCCATCATCCTGAAATATGACGTCAACGCAAAGCCCATCATCCAGCTGGCGCTGACCGGCGACCTCTCCGTAGAAGAACTCTACGATTACGCGGACAACACCTTAAGGGACCGCCTCACCGTCATCGCCGGGGTGGCTGACGTGCAGCTCATCGGCGGCGCCGAGCGGGAAGTGCATGTGGCCCTGGACCGAAATCGACTGGCCGCCCGCGGCCTCACCTCCCTGGACGTGGTCAAGGCCCTGAAAAACGACCATGGCACCATTCCCTCGGGCCGTCTCCGGGATGGCGGGGAAGAGTTCTCGGTCAAATTTGTGTCTGAAATGGAGGAGGTCTCCCAGCTGGGAAACCTGGAGATAGCAGGTAACAATGGCTTACGCTGCTACCTGCGAGACCTGGGCACCCTCCGCATGACCACAGAAGAGATGCGGGAAAAAGCCACCGTCGATGGCCGCCCCGCCGTGGCCATCAAGGTGGTGAAGAAATCAGACGCCAACGCCGTGGCGGTGGTGAAAAAAGTCAGAGAAGCCCTCGCCACCCTCTCATCCACCCTGCCCGGGGGCATGGACCTCGTCTGGGTCACCGATGACGGGACCTTCACCGAAGCCACCGTCAGCAGCGCCTGGATCAACGTGGCCCAAGGGATCGCCCTCACCGCGCTGGTCCTCTTTCTTTTCCTCTACAACCTGCGCTCCCTGGTCGTGGTGGTCATCTCCATGCCGCTCACCATCATGATCGGGCTCTTCTTTCTCCAGATGCTGGGATTCACCCTGAACTTCTCCACCCTGGCCGCCATCGGGATGTCCGTCGGCGTGCTCGTCACGAACTCCATCGTGGTGCTGGAAGCCATTATTAAACGCGTGAATGACGGGATCCCACCCGGCGAAGCCGCCACCCTCGGCGCCAATGAAGCCTTTATCGCCGTTCTCGCCAGCGCAGGGACCAATATCGTGGTCCTTCTGCCCATGGCGGCCATGCCATCCATGGTCGGCCTCCTGATTCGGCCCTTTGCCCTCTCCCTGGTAGTGATGACCGCCATCTCCCTGTTCATCTCCTTTTCCCTCACCCCCATGCTCTGCGCCCTCATCCTGAAACCGACAGACAAGGACGCCACCGGCCCGCTCCATCGCATGGAGACCCTCTGGAACCAAGGGCTTAATGCCATCATCCGCCGCTACGCCACCCTTCTCGGGGTCACCCGAGGCAACCGCAGGGTTGCCCTTGGCCTCGTCGCGCTCTTTGTGGGACTCCTTGTCGCCACCCTCTATGTCGGAGGGCGCCTCGGGACCAGCATGTCCAGCGACCCGGACCGGGGGGAAATTTTTGCCAAACTCGAATTTCCTGTCAGCTACAGCCTCGACCGCACCGAAGCGGCGGTCAAAGACGCCGAAGACGCCCTGGCCGATCTCCCCCACCTGCGCCACAGCCTGGCCACCATCGGCAAGGTGGAAGGCCTGGTCGGGCAATCCTCCGAAGGGGTCCAGCTCGCCCAGATCCTCCTTCGTTTCTCCGAACGCACCGAACGCGACGTCACCATGGACGAACTCCTTACCATGACCCGCGAACGCCTGGCCACCCTGCCCGACTGCATCGTCACGGTCACCATGCCTAACGGCATCGGGGGCCAGGGCAGCGATGTCGAGATGGAAATCTCCGGGGACTCCCTGAAGACCCTGGACACCCTGGCCCTCCGCGCCAAAGGACTGGCCGCTCAAATCCCCGGTATTGTCGAACCGGACACCACGGTGCGCCCCGGCAAATCCGAGCTCCGGGTCACCCCCAATCGCGCCGTGCTGGCCGACCTCAACATCCCGACCACGGCCATCGGCATGGCCCTGCGCGCCAACCTCGAAGGGCTGGAAGCCGGGACCTTTAAAAACGGGGGCCGAAACTATGACATTGTGGTCAAACTCGCCGAAGAGAAAGGCCGGGGGCAGGTGGGCCGCTTCCTCTTTCCCGGCATCCCCGGCCAGCCCCTGATGCTGACAAGCCTCGGCCATGTGGAAGAACGACAATCCCCGGTTCAGATCACGCGACGCGACAAAAGCCGCGTAGCCAAGCTCTATGCCAACCTCGCAGACCTGCCCATGGGCAGCGCCGTGCAATCCCTGTCCAGCGCCATAAATGAAAAGGGCGGCCTGCCCCTGGGATACGCTTTTCAATTTTCCGGAAACTACGAGGCCATGACCGAGGGCCAGGCCAGCCTTACCGAAGCAGGCATTATCGCCATGATCCTCGTAATCCTCACCCTCGCCGCCATCATGGAATCTTTCACAAAGGTCGGGGTGATCCTCATCACCGTGCCCACCGCCCTCATGGGGATGATCCTCTCTCTGGTTCTGACGGGCCACAGCATGGAAATCTTCGTGATCATGGGAGGGGTCATGCTCATCGGCATCGTGGTGAACAACGCCATCCTTATCATGGAGCCCTTCACCGACCTGGTCGATGAAGGCATGAACCCCAAGGATGCCGTCATTCAAGCCGCCTGCGAGCGATTCCGCCCCATTATCATGATCACTCTGGCCGCCGTCCTCGGCATGCTCCCCATGGCCCTGGGAACCGGTATCGGCGCCGAACTGCGAAACGCCAGTGGCATCGCCGCGGCCGGCGGGATCCTCGTGTCGGCCATTCTCACCCTCTTTCTCTTACCCGCTCTTTACCACTGCGCGTCAGACCGGCCCAAGGCCGGGGCTGTCGCCCGGCTGATCGTGCCCCTTGCCGTCTTGTGTCTCCTACCGGCAAAAGGGGCCCTGGCCGGGGAGGTTCTCTCCCCCCCCCTGAACCTTCCCGACGCGCTCAGCCGGGCGATGGCCACCCATTTCACGGTGGAAGAGGCCCGCCTCTCCCACCAGGCAGCCCTTGAGGCGGAGAAGGGCGCACGAAGCGCCCTTCTCCCCACCCTCTCCTCCGCTTACAGCGCCACCGAGCTCAAGGACCAACCCATCACCCGGTCCGGGGATGTCAGCCTGCCTGTCGGGCACGACACCCAGCACCACCTGGAAGTCACCCTGAGTCAGCCCCTCTTCACCGGCTTTGCCCTCACCTCACAGCTTCGCATGAAAAGCCTTGAGGCGACCATCCGGGAACAGGAACAGGAGGTGGCCCGGCTCAATCTGATTCACCAGGTCAAGGGGAGCTTTACCCATCTCCTTCTCTCCGAAAAACTTTTATACGTGGCCGATGAAAACGTCCGGGCTCTTTCCGGCCACGCAAAGGATGCCCTCGCCTTCCACGACCAGGGCCTTATCCCCTTAAACGCCCTCCTCAAAGCCCAAGTGGCCCTGGCCGATGCCAAACAGGCCCGAGAACACACCTGCGCGACCCTGGAGGTCGCCCGCGCCGATCTAAACCTCCTCGTGGGGCTGCCCCTGCGGCACGCCACATGCCTCATGGAGACCGTGCCCCCCAAGCCCTTCGTCACCCCCGATGAAGCGCTGATCCCCCTGGCTCTCCAGAGAAGGCCCGTGCTCAAGATCCTCGAGCTCGAATCCCAGCGCCTCCTTCAGGCCCAACGGCTTGAAAAGAGCCAGCGTTACCCCACCGTCTCCCTGGTGGCTGGCTACCAGCGAGACGGACGGAATGCGGGGGGCAGGGACAACGACTACGGTCTGGAAGAGAACAGCTGGGCCGGGGTCCAGGCTCGATGGACCCTGTTCCAGAGCGGGGCGACCGTGAAAAACCTGGCCGCCGTCCGTTACCGCCGTCAGGCCTTGGAAGAGACAAAACGCGGCAGGTCGGACCGAATTCGCTTAGAAGTACGACAGGCCCGCCTGAACCTCACCGTCTCCCAACGAAACATCGACACGGCTGAAAAAGCCCTGGGCCAGGCACGGGAAAACATGCGCATCACCCAGCTCCTTTTCCATCAGCAGCTGGCCACCTCCCAGGACGTGCTGGATGCACGAAGCTTTCTCACCCAGGCCGATACCAATCACTTTAAAGCCCTCTACGGCTACCTGATCCATTTGAGCGAGCTGGAACGGGCCATCGGAGGCCCCATAACCCGGATATTTCATGAGAAAACAATCAGGGCTAAGGAATAATCCGTAATTACAGTTCTTTGTAGTAATATTTTCAGTCGTTTCAAAAATGCAAAATGTAATCCACGGTATTCTGCCTGATTTTCTCACCCTTCGGGCGAGCCGGGTGCACTCATCTGCCGCGTTATCATAGCTTTGAGGTAAACCACTACATCTTCAGCTCTGATGCCTTGCATATGAGCGCACCCAACTCGTGAAATATCCGGGATAAAATCAAAGGTCTCACCCATTGAAAATACAGGAGAACAGCACTCCGGGTCATGAACAGGCGCAAACACCGGCATTGTCACGGATATTGTTTGATTTTGAATTCCCAACAATATAGTAAACAAAGGATGAACAGGGCTCTTCAAGGGTGGGCATTCAGACCCGACGCCCCCTCTTACAAATCATTTCGGCCCATTAACCCTAAAAACACTTCGGTGAGACGGCAGCCTGACGCGTTGCAGGCCTACCCCGTGCGCCACCGAAAAGCTCAATTTGGTCACACATCATGATTTTAAAACCACACAACTCGATTACCGCAACGGCTCTGCGCTATTTTATCTATTCACTCACCATGGGATGCCTGGTGTGTCTGGTCACCTGGGAGGCCCAGCATCACATCGGGGAGAACCTCTTCGAAGAGAACTCCATCCTTGAGAGTCTCCAGGCAGGCCTTCTCCTGCTCACGGCAGCTTCAGCCTTTCTGGCGGGCTACATCGACGACAGCCGAGAGTCCCTCGCAGCCGTCCTGCTGGGTGCCGCGACCATCGCCTCCATCCGCGAGTTCGATTTTGCACTGGACCGATTTGTCTTTGATGGGGCCTGGCAATGCCTTGCCCTGGGCGTGGCTCTCCTCACGGCCATCCGTGTCTTTCGACACCGCCAGGCATTCAAAACAGCGACCCTTGACTTCCTGGAGCGACCCTGCTTTGGACTCATGGCCGGAGGATTTATCACGGTATTCGTTTTTTCCCGATTGATTGGCCGGCAGATTCTCTGGCGAGCGGTGATGGGAGACCATTACATGCGGGCGGTCAAAAGCGCCGCGGAAGAGAACTGCGAGCTCCTGGGCTATGCACTCATCCTCTTCGGTGCCTTTGAATTCCTCCACGACACCCTCGTGGCTCGTGAAGCGAAGCACCCGGCCGCCTCGCCGTCCTCCCTGGGGGCGCTACGCCTGGAAGAAGAGACACGCCCCGCCATGCAGGCCCACGACCCCTTCCACCCTCACACCCCGTAAAAAAACGCCGGGCCTTTTTCCGCCCGGCGTCCCGTTTGGGATCGGCCCCGCCCCGACCTGGGTCAGGGTCTCCAGCCGAAAAGATATGAGCATTTGCTCATTAGGGTCTTGCCATTTCTCCCCCTCCAAGATATGAGTTTTTCTGTCACACAATTCGGAGACACCGATTCACCATCCCCTCTCATCCTGGAGACAACCACCCATGAAAACATCCCTGAGATACGTCCTCTTTACGGCCCTCTTTCTTCTCATTCCAGCCCTGCTTTTTGCCGCCCCGTCCGGCAAGGTAATTATTTTTCACGCAGGCAGCCTCACCGTCCCCTTTGCCAAAATCGAAAAAGCCTTTGAGGCGGCCCACCCGAACATCGATATTCAACGAGAGGCCGGAGGCAGCACCAAAATGGCCCGCATGATCTCGGAACTGGGAAAACCCGCCGATATCATGGCCTCCGCCGACTACGCCGTCATCGATAAGGGCCTGATCCCTGCCCACGCCGACTGGAACATCCGTTTTGCCACCAACCGCCTGGTCCTCTGCTACACCGACAAGAGCCAGGATGCGCAGGAGATCACAGGCCTTAACTGGTATGAGATCCTCCAACGTAAAAACGTGGTCTGGGGCCACTCCGATCCCAACCTCGACCCCTGCGGTTACCGCAGCGTCATGGTCCTGAAGCTGGCCGAGATGCACTATGGCAAGGCAGGGCTCTATAAGGCCCTCATCGCCAACCGTCCCCAACGGAACATCCGCCCGAAATCCGTGGAACTGATCTCCCTGCTCAACACCGGCCACATGGACTATGCCTTTGAATACCTCTCCGTGGCCGTCCAGCACGGCCTGAAATACGTGGAACTCCCCGACGCCATCAACCTGGGGGATTACCGCTTCGACGAGACCTATAAAAAAGCCGAAGTGAAGGTCTCCGGCAAAAAGCCCGGCACCTTCCTCACCCGAAAAGGCAAATCCTGCACCTACGGCATCACCCTGGTCAAGGACGCCCCCAACAAAGAAGCCGCCACCCTCTTCCTCGACTTCCTTTTAGATCCGATCCAGGGCCTGAAAATGCTCCAGGAGATGGGCCAACCCCCCTTTATCCCCTGCCGAGTGCCCTCAGATGCGGCCTTGAGCAAGCTTCCGGCCAACCTCCAGAAAAGAGTGGAAGTAAAAATGTAAACGGATAAACAGCACAAAAGACTCTGCCTCCGGCGGCCCTGCCGGGGGCCAACCTTTTGAAAAGGTTGCCAAACAGGCCTTAAAAAATAATTTTGGATAAATCCAAAGCGCATTTGCAACCTGCTTTCAAGGTGGCACACCTTGCCGCCGGAGGCGCATTTTGCCCCATATTAATCAGACAAGGTTAATCTTGTGAAATTTTCACCCTCCCGCGTTCACTCGGGGCCGGTCCTCTGGAGCATGGTTTTTGCCAGTGTTCTGGTGGCCCTAATGATTCTTCTGCCCCTGATCCAGATGATCACCGGGCCCACCCTGGCCCAACTGGGGGAAGCCATCCGGGACCCGGATGTGCGGGGGGCCATCGGGCTCAGCCTGGGCACCTCCTTTGGGGCGGCTACCCTCTGTCTGGTATTCGGCACACCCTTTGCGTACCTTCTGGCCCGGAAAAAATTTTGGGGAAAACACCTGGTGGAGAGCATTGTCGACCTTCCCATCATGATCCCCCACCCGGTCATCGGCATCGCCTTTCTGGGCATCGCCGGAAAAGGGCATGTCATCGGCGACCTCATGCACGCCCTGGGAATCCGCATCATGGGCACCACCACAGGCATCGTGGCCGTCCTCACCTTCGTGGGCCTGCCTTTTTTCATCGGCAGCGCGGTGAGCGGGTTCAAAAAAGTTCCGGAACGCCTGGAAAATGTGGCTCGAAGTCTCGGCGCCTCCTTTCCCCAGACCTTCCTGCGCGTCACCCTGCCTTTGGCCTGGCGCTCCATCCTCGTGGGATTCATCATGAGCGCGGCCCGTGCCTTGAGCGAATTCGGGGCCGTCATCATCGTGGCCTACCACCCCATGACGGCCCCGGTCATGGTCTATGAGCGTTTCACCGCATACGGCCTTGCCTACTCCCAGCCCGTGGCCTTCTGGCTCATCGCGGCAAGTCTCCTGCTTTTTATCGCCTTACGAGTTCTGACCCTGCGCGGAGAAACCCCTTAAATGATCGATATAAAGCACCTTGCCATCCACCTGCCCGACTTTGACATCCCTGACGTCTCTCTATCCATCGAACCCGGAGACTTTTTCATTCTTCTTGGTCCCACCGGTGCCGGAAAAAGCCTGATTTTAGAAGCCTTGGCCGGCCTGATCCCCATCTCCTCAGGATCGCTTTGCTTACATGGAGAAGAGATCACCCATCTGCCCCCGGAACGGCGAAACCTTGCCATCGTCTACCAGGACGGCGCTCTTTTTCCCCACCTCACCGTGGAAGAGAACATCGGCTTTGGCCTGCGTTACGCCAAAAAAAAGGCGACCGAACCCCAGGCAATCGTCCAGGATCTCATGGACCGCCTCGGCATCACCCACCTCAGAAAACGAAAACCCAAAAACCTCAGCGGTGGCGAAAAGCAGCGCACCGCCCTGGCCAGGGCCCTTGCTGTCAAACCAGACATTCTCCTTTTAGACGAGCCCTTGTCTGCCCTGGACCCCACCACCCGAAAGGAGATCGCCGACCTCCTCAAAGCCCTCCACAAAGAGAAAAAAATGACCTGCCTCATGGTCACCCACGACTTTGCCGAAGCCCGATACCTCGGCCAGTCCATGGCCGTCATCCGTGACGGCCGCATCGAACAGTCCGGTCCGGTCCACGCCCTCTTCTCTCACCCGGAAACGCCCTTTGTTGCAAGGTTTCTGGGCACGGGCACTTGAAACGTCCCCTCCCAAAGGAAGGTATGATTGATGAAAAACAGAACGCTGCTCCTGATTCTTGCCTGTGTTGTCGCTGCCGCCGCTCTCGGTTCTTTTTTTCTATGGTCCGACACACAACCCGCGGTTCGTTATCCCATCAAACAAAGTCAGCAAATCGACTCGGTCGAGGCTTTGAAACACTTTATCGAAGAGGGCCAGAGAGAAGGCTACTTCCCCAACAAAGTGGTCCGGGCCGATGCGATCTCAACGCCCCGCCTGGAAACCATCGCCCTCGATTTCCGAACCCTGATCCACTGGGATGAGGACGCAAGGTGTCCAGCCCATGAAGATGAGATCATTCTCGCCCTGTCGGATGACGATCACTCTGTCACCTGTGCCACAGGCGACACACTCATCCTGATGGGCAAGGGCAATGACTGGCTTGACGACATCACCGGCAACGATATCGTCCTTGCCGGCGAAGGGGATGACATCCTGGACAGCGGAACCGGCAGCGACATCTTTATTTTCGAGCCGAACTGGGGGCATGACACCCTCACCGTGAACACGCAACGATTCACCCGGGAGCACCTCACCGGGTACCCCTACCCCTACGACTCATTCTTCATCTTCAGTAAAGGCCTCGCCCGCAACGATTTTGTCTGGGAAGGAAACACCCTCCTCCATGCCCCGACAGGAAGCTCCATCACCGTCAACACCCGAAATGTCAACATCCTCTTTGCCGACGATCCCAGACCCACGCCCTGTGGCCAGGATATTCCCCAACAACAACCCGCCCAGGAGATCGCCCTTGACGATTTCTGGGCGGAAAGCGTCACCGTTGACGGGGATCTTGGGTATTATGCCCGGGGCACCCAAGGGCTCTTTATCGTCGACCTGACCCAGGCCGACGCCCCCCTTCTCCTCTCCCAAATGGAACTGCCCGGCCGGGCCATGACCGTCCAGCTCGCCGGAGACATCGCCTTTGTTGCCCAGGGCGATCCCTATCTGGAAGGCAAAAAGGGGTGGGTCTCCCTGATTGATATTTCCAATCCCCGCCAACCCAGACACCTTAAGGACCTGGCCTTCGGCAACAACATCTTCAACGTGGCCGTTGACCGAGAGCATCTCTATGTGTCGGACATCCACTTTTTTAAAAAACGCGGACAGCTGCATCTCTATGACATCTCAACACCGGCCAGCCCAGAGCTGATCTCAAGCACCTTGATCCCCCACTACGCCAAATTCATCGCATGCCTCGATCAACGCGTATACCTCTCCGATTTTAACCGCGGGGTGACCGTGTTTGATGTCTCCAAGGCCTCCGCGCCCCGCCTGGTGAAGCGATGTAAACTCTTTAAAAAGAGTGCCTGGTCCATCAAAGTCGCCGGCGACAAGCTGGTCGTCAACCA
This sequence comes from Desulfoluna sp., assembly GCF_030145185.1. GTDB lineage: Bacteria > Desulfobacterota > Desulfobacteria > Desulfobacterales > Desulfolunaceae > Desulfoluna. The sequence goes on from NZ_JAQYWB010000017.1 coordinate 79,417, forward strand.
GAGCGATGACCGCTTCTCCGTGCTTAAACCGCACCGGTCCAAAGGGGTGAAAAAAATCTGCGACGTCCTCACCACCGACCAGGCTGATGTGGGCGGGCTGGCCGATTATGATTCCCTGGTGGTGAAAGGGGAGTACCTCTTCCGGGCTGAAGGGTTCGAAGGGGTGACCATCCACCGGCTCTCAAAAAAAGGGAAAGCCCGTCTTGTCCGCAGAATCGATTCAAATCAGCGCTTTATCACCACCCTTTACGTGGTCCGTGACCAACTCATCGCCTTTGATGGCAAGAAGCACGCCTCCATCCACTCCCTGGCGGATCTTTTTCCCCAGCCCGAGGCCCCCCGCAGCGATGCCGGCTTGGAAAACGCGTCACCCATCAACGAAGAGGCCCTTGCCGCCAAACGGGAACGAAGTCCGGAGCAGCTCCAGACCCTTTTGTACAAGGCCGCGGTAAACAATGACCCCGAACAGATCGAAGCCCTCTGCACGGCAGGAGCCAACCCCAACCATCCTGGCCACGAACGATACACCCCGCTGGAAACAAGCGCTCTGCTGGGAAATATGGACGCCCTGGACATGCTGCTTCGTCAAGGGGGAGACCCCAACCGAAAACAGGGAACCGCCATGACCCTGGCGGCCCTGGCGGAGCATTTTGACGCCATGAAATTATTGGCTGACTATGGAGGGGAGATCGGTCAGGCAGATACAGACGGCTGCACCACCCTTCATTACCTTGCCCAGGACGGCACCCTGGAAATGGTCCGCTACCTGGTGGAACAGGGGGTTCCGGTAAATGCCGGGTGTCGCGGTGGCCAGACCGCTCTGGATTGGGCGCATTTCGATGATAACAAGGCTGTCATCGCCTATCTGGAAACGGTTGCGGCCACAACGACGCCATCAGGCGAATAAGCGAAGAGGGTGTCTTCCGGCCATCACCGGATGTCGGATCACGCAAAGACCTCGACGGACAGGCCGGTTTCCCGACGGATACGGCAGGCGATCTCGCCCAGGGTGGTGGCATCCAGGGCGGTGATGTGAGATGAACGAGGCTGACGCGCCACCGTGTACACTTGAACTTTTGATATCAAGGCACCGCCCTCTATGAGGCGTTTCAGGCAGGCGAGGTAATGCCCCACAGACTCGGGGGCAGGAGGCTGGCCCCAGCGCTTCATGAACATGGACTGAAGGGTCACGGGCAGGATCCTGCTGGCATCGAAGATGTTCTCTTCCAACCGTTGGAGGGGAAAATGAGTTCCGTTGATGCGGGTCATGGCCTCCTGATCTCCGGCGTCGAGTTTAATCCACACCTCACCTCCTGCGGCGTCCAGGCTCTGCAACGCCTGGAGTCCCCACCGACGATGGAGAAACGTGCCGTTGGTGATCACCACCACGGGCGTCTGGGTAAAACCCAGCGCATCAAGAATGCCCGAGGCCAGGTCGATGCAACGGGCAAGGGAGCGGACCGCCATGGGCTCGCCGTTGCCGGCAAAGGTGACATCCCGCACCTCCAAACCATGGGGCTGGGACTTGATATCGGCAAGAATCTGATAGAGCTCCTGCCCAAAAGAGTCTGGATCCACAACCGTCTCCGACCCCACAACACCCCGATCCACTTCGCAGTAGACACAATCATAGTTGCAGCGATTGTCAAGATTGAGATTGACCCCAATGGAGAGGCCGCGGGAACGGCGGGAGATGACTGGGTAGATGTAGGTGAAATGGCCGCAGGCTCGAGAATGCTGCACCGTAGAAAGCTGAGAACGTTTGATAAACACAAGAAATCCCTCGCATAGAAAGACGATCACACAGGGGGTGAGGTATGAGGTCTCACGCCCTCGGTTCTTGATATCTGATGTATCACGTCTTTGTCCTTCCCAGCCACCTTTTTACGAAAAAAATTCCGCGACAAGGTCATGCCCCAAGCCCATAGACTTTGTCCCCTTCTTTTCCCAACGCCCCTCACCCCTTCTCACTGACTGATTTCCGAAGCACCACCCGATTCCTTCCCGCCTCCTTTGCCGCATAAAGGGAACCGTCAGCACGGGAAATCAAGGTTTCCAGGTTCTCTCCAAACTGAGGGACCATCAAGGCCCCGCCAATACTGAGGCTCACATACCCCCAGGCAAGGGTGGGATGATGGATGCCAAGGGTTGCCACCGTTCGGCGAAGGGACTCCGCCATCACGGCCAGTGCGTCTGCGTTCCCGCCGGGAACAATGACGGCAAACTCTTCGCCACCGTAGCGCGCAACCATCTCGCCGGCCCGCCGCGTCCCCGCCCCCAGAGCGCCGGCCACCGTTTTCAGGCAGACATCTCCGGCCTGATGCCCATAGGTATCGTTGTAGGGCTTGAATAAATCGATGTCCATCATCAACATCCCAAGGGGCGTCCCAGCGCGCATGGCACGCCGCCACTCACGCTCTAAGGTCTCATCAAAGGCCCTCCGGTTACTCACCCCGGTCAATCCATCCAGATGGGTAATGGATTGCAGCTGATGATTGGCATCCACCAGCTCACGGTTGGTTTCCCGAAGCTGTCGATGCTGCTCTTCGATGGTACGAGTCGTCAGATAATTTCCCACCCGATCGGAAAACCGAAACCGAACCATGATCAGCCCCACCAGCGTGGTGAGCACCACATCCCCGATATCAAACCAGGAAAACCCCTGCCAGCCACCGGTCCATGACGAACCCACAAAAAAAAGCAGGAGGGAGGAGAGGTAGAGACCCTTTGAAAAAAAAGGGGTGATCACAATAAGCAGCGAGCTCAAGAGAATAACCGTTTCAAAGACAAAGGGGGCATCCACAAAAATAGCGGTCAGGGCGGCCCCAAAAATCAAAAGGCAGAGGTTCAACCGATGTGTAAAAAAAAGCCATGGGGAGTCACGGAGAAACCGTCGAGCCCACCAGGAGATCGCCACGGTCAGAAACGGGGGCAGAAAAACCGCTCCAAAAAAAAGCTCAAAAGCCATGCCTGGAACCACATCGGCAAGGAGCGCCCCCACATCATCCATGAAAATCACCCACAAAAGGGAGAGAAGATATTGCACAATCACCAGCAGGGCGATGACCTGCTCACGGGCCATATTATCCATGGCAGCCCGTACGTTAAATCCGGCCACCTCGTGCGGAGGAATATCCTTTCTGCTTTTCAGGTTACATCTCACCTTAGCTTTCCCCCATGTCTTGTTGTACCGACGCCAGACCACAACGGCCCATGCCCCACACATCCCGGCCATTGTCATTATTTATCGGTTGATGGTTCACGGAACATGAGAATGATTTTCATGACATCCACAGAAACGAGCCAGGCGGCACAAAAGGAGAGGGGTACCATCCAGACAACTCAATATATTGTTTTTTATATCAGGTAAGGAGACAAGAGACGACTGGAAGGATTCCGGGGGGAACCCACGTCGAGGACTCAGCGGAGGAAGGTCACCCTGCCTGATTCCGATTGCAGGGAAAAGAACGCTGGAGTATGGTAAGAAAATACCCCAGACTAACCAAGGAGTTCACCATGGACATTCAAATCGGCATCGGCATCGGCCCCATTCGTTTCGGGCAGGAAGAAGAGAGCATTTCCGAACACCTGGGCCTGCCCGAATCACGAGAATACATCGAGTTCGAGGATGCCCTGGGAGACGGCACAAAAGTCCTGGGATACTATGGAGACGGCCTCGTCTTCAACTTCGACTCCGACGACGATTTCCGGCTCTCGACCATCGCAATCCGTGAACCCGGCCACACCCTCTTCGACAAGGATCTGTTCGGGATGGACAAACTGCGCGTCCTGACCCACCTAACCGAGCACCTGGATGAAAAGCCTGAAGAGGAGTTCCACTCCGATGACGACGCCCCAGACTACCTGCTGGTGGAGTATGTGGAGCAGAGCCTTTTTCTCTGGTTTGAGGCCGACCGCCTGGTAGAGATCGAAATCGGTTACACCTTCGCAAACGACGAGCCTGTCTGGCCCGTATAACGAGAAAAAATGAGGTGCGTTCGCCCTCTCGATAGCTCAAAGGGATGCGATTTGCGTATCTGCCTGACCATCCTGCACGGCAAAAATCACCGTGCAGGAGGCCAGCGCTACCGTCCTGCCCTCTTCCCACGTCCTCAAAGCCAGCCTCTCAAGTAAACACCCCTCCGTTTTCCGTCATAAAATGGGCTTGGTCCTGAAGCTCTGCGGTGATCCAGTTTTTAAAGGCAAGCACCGCTGGCGCCTCCGCTTTAATCTCCGGGGTAAGAAACCAGTACGCGAAGGGAGAGATCACCCCCACCTTAAAAGGGGCCACCAGCTTGCCGGTATTGACCTGATCAAAGATCTGAACCGTGCTGCCAAGGGCCACCCCCTGACCGTTTGCCGCCGCCTGGAGGACCATGTAGAGCAAATTAAAGGTGGGCCCCTGCCGCATCTCTGCCAGGTTCATCCCCACGGTTTCGAGCCACATGGGCCACAGACAGAGCTCACTGTTCCGTAACAGGAGGTGGTGCTTAAGATTTCTGATCGTTGTCAAGGGGTGGGGCCCATCCAATAACTCAGGGCTGCACACGGCGTAGACCCGTCCATGCGACAACCGATCGCAGTGAATACCCGGCCACGGTCCGGCGCCATAGCGAATGGCCACATCCACGTCCTCTTTTCCAAACTCCGTTCGAATGGGCGTGGCATTTATTTTCAAATCAATATCGGGATATTTCTGGCAAAAAAGATGAAACCTCGAGAGCAGCCACTGATTGGCAAAACTGGGGGAGACATTCACCGACAGACTGCCCTTCGCATCTTTCCGGGAGAGAGCGGCCGTGGAAATCCTGATTTTATCCAGCGCTTCGATGACCGACGGCAGGTAGTCGGCACCGGCATGGGTCAAGCTCAGGGAGGGGTGACCTCGAAGAAAAAGAGCGTGCCCAAGAAAATCCTCCAGCTTCTTGATCTGCTGACTGACAGCGCCCTGGGTAATGCAAAGCTCCCTGGCAGCCGTGGTAAAACTCAAATATTTGGCCACCGTTTCAAAAACAACCAGGGCATTTAAAGGGGGAAGAGTCTGCGTCATTAGTTTTTCTAATACTCGGTTAAGAATTAATGGTTTGTCTATTGTCTGCCTTCAGGATATCACTTTTGTCACTCCAACATGTAACATCGTCTACCGGCATCAGCCATCCTTTTGTCGGGAGACATTCTGAACACATTGATTCTCCTCCTTGTTCGATTTCTGGCCGCCGGCAACGCCGGCGGCGGTCAGAAATTTTTCATCCCACCCCACCCTTTTATCTTCTCTACATTTTCTGTTCAAGCCCCCATGAACGAGCCCTTTCTTGGATCCCCCCCCGCGCATCCATTTTTTCCCGTACGGCAGGTAACACGCCCCAACGCGCCATCTATTGACCTTTTCTATTCATTTCAAAAACAGATCGATATTACCAATTTGCCCCCCACGGCATTCAATTATATAAACAATCCGTGACTCGTTCCCCTTTTTTAAACTCTCAATCAGGACGCCCCATGAGACAAGCCGACCACCCCCCTGTCCAGACCCCTCAGACGCAATCGATCCACGAGCAGGGAACAGGCGTGATGAACGAGGATGCCCTGCTCATCAGCGGCAACCTGTTCGGCGTCTTTGACGGGGCCACGAGCCTTGATAAAACGACCTTTGCCCATGGAGAGACCGGGGGATACCTGGCCGCCACCATCGCAGAAGAGATGTTCCACAGCAACGACGCCTCCCTGTTCGAGCTGGCCGACAAAGCCAACACGGCCATCCTCCGAGAAATGGTCTCAAAAGGGGTCGACGTGAAAAAAAAGGAACACCTCTGGAGCACCAGTGCGGCGGTGGGTAGAGTGGAAGACGGGATGTTCGATTGGGTTCAATCCGGAGACAGCCTGATCCTGGTCATCTATGAAGACCACACCCACGAACTTCTGGTTCAGGACTTCGACCACGACCTGGAAACCCTCAAACTATGGAAAGAGACCGCCGCAACGCGATCCGGTTCCATCTTAGACGAGCTGAATGTGCAGATAAGGAAGGTTCGGGCCGGCATGAACATCACCTACGGGGTGATAAACGGTGAGGAGACGGCCCTGGATTTTCTCAACCACGGCAGCCTGAATCTGACCGGGGTGGCGCATATCCTCATGTTCACCGACGGCCTCTTTATTCCCAGGGAAGATCCCGAGGCCGAAAGTAACTTCAAGGAGCTGGTCTCTCTTTACCTGGCCGGAGGGCTGGAAGGGGTTCGCGACCATGTAAGATCCCTTGAAAAAACCGACCCCGGATGCCGAAAATACCCGCGTTTCAAATCCCATGATGACATCGCCGCCATCGCCCTCTCCTTTCCTGCCTCCAGACTTGCCGCCTAACCCGGATCTTTCACCTGTTATCCCTCGCCTGTGGCTTTCATATAGACCTGTTCGATCCGATCAAAGACCCCGCTCCAGGTGTGGGGGGAGAGAAACTGGCGGACGGAGTCCCCATCGATCTCGGGTGTTTTCATCACCCCGATGATCTGATCCCGCAGCGTTTCAGCGAGATGCTGCTCCAGCGGCTCTTCATCCGCGGCATAAGGCGCATCCACCGTCTCCAGGGCGGGCAAGTCCACAAAACACATAAACTCTCGGGCGCTTTCCCCTAAGACCTCACGGACCCCCGGCAGGGAGGTGGCCACCAGCCGGCACCCGGAGGCCAGAGCTTCTAAAAGCACCAGAGGAAGGCCCTCAAAAAAGGAGGGCAGCACAAAAAGATGGGCTTGCTTCATCAGATCGGCCAAAGCCCCATGGGAGAGCATCCCGTGAAACACCACCCGCGCCCCCAACTCCGTTGCCAACCCTTCACAAAGATCTCGCTCCGCACCGATACCGCTGCCGGCCAGATGAAGCCGCCACGGCAGATCCGTTAGCCGAGAAAGCGATTTCAAAAGCCAGGGGACCCCCTTGGCCCGGCTGAGCTTTCCGGCATAGAGAATCTCCACGGGCGGCGGGGTCGCTTTCTCGGCCCAGGCGAAACGCGCCTCATCATACCCGCCCCCCACCACGTGAAGACGCTGTGGAGAGATCGGGCAACACGATGCAATTCCCTTGGCCTGACTGCGCGTCAGGGCCATCACCCCGTCGATACGCCCACAGGGAGAGGCCACCCGGTCCGCAAGATGGGGACAAAGTTCAAACTGCCGGAGGTCGCTGCCATGGCAGCTGGTCACCATGGGGATCTCAGGAAAAAGATCCCGAACATGGGCACTCATCAACCAGAGGTGATGGCTGTGGATGATATCCGGTGAGAAGTCCGAGACGGCCCGGGTCAGCGTGTCAGAAAAAGCGGCCTCATAGGCCGCAATCTCACGGGGGAGAAGGTCTGAAAATCGCGTACTCCGGTAGGGCATCTCGTCACTCATGCCCACCACGGGAAAGGGCAAATCCTCTCCGTCGAACCGCACAAAAGCACAATGGCTGCCATCAATCTCCGCCACATCGGGCGGTGCCCCTGCCGGAACCCCTGCAACGAGAAAATTCTCGTGCCCCCTTGATGCCGCCTCACGAATCAGCGCCTGGACATACATCCCACTTCCGGTCTGTTCCGGCCTCTGGCTGAGCAGATGTAATATTCTCATGGGTCCCTTTCCATCGAAAAAAGCAATGACTGAACCGTGCGTTTACGATAATCTCAACCACCGTTTAACAAACGGTGAGCCTTGCCACGCTTCATTCATATCGCAAGTGACCGGGCCGCCGCCATCCATAATTTCCGTCACCGGAGGAACCATGCCCACCCATCAGGGGACCGAAGCACCGCACCACGTCATCCAGCGCGGGGTTGACGGCCAGACGCTCTTTTTCTCCGACGAAGAGTACGCCGCCTTCACTGACATTCTGGCCCAGGCCTGCGCAGAACACCGTATCCGCGTCTGGGGCTACTGCCTCATGCCCGACCACATCCACCTCATCGCCCTGGCCGAAGCCGCCACCGCCATCGATGCATGCCTCCACACGGCCACCCAGCGCTACAAAGCCTTCCTCATCAAACAAGGGGCCCCGAGCCTCCCCCAGTTTAAAGAAAAGCCGGCGCGACACCTTCTGGACGACACCTACCTGATTCGGTGCGTCCGCTACGTTGAGATCAACCCCGTCAAGCGCGAATACGTCACCACGCCTGAGGCGTGGGCCTTCAGCAGCGCCTCTGCCCACCTCGCCGGAAAAGACGACGCCCTGGTCACCGTGGCCCCGTTGCTGGATCGCGTTCAGGAAAATTGGTCGGACTTTCTCGCCACCCCCATCCCCAGCGAAGAGGCCGACCTCTTCTACGCCCATGAACAAAGCGGTGAGCCCATGGTAAGGCTAAAGGCTAAAGGCTAAAGGCTAAAGGCTAAAGGCTAAAGGCTAAAGGCTAAAGGCTAAAGGCCAAAGGCTAAAGGCCAAAGGCCAAAGGCTAAAGGCTAAAGGCTAAAGGCCAAAGGCTAAAGGCCAAAGGCTAAAGGCTAAAGGCTAAAGAAAAAGAAACTATTCAGCTTGCCTTCGCCAGGTCGTTCGAGGCAAATGACAGAAAGATTCAAATGCCAATACGTCACGTCTTTTCATCACCGCGTAGGGTGCGGCTCCCGCACCTTCTACCGTAGAGAGGACCCTCGGCCTCGCAAGTTAACGATGACCACGAGT
>NZ_JAQYWB010000018.1 GCF_030145185.1 Desulfoluna sp.
ACACTGCTTGGCCTGCCCCTCTTTCACTCATACGGCCATATGATCATGCATACCATGACCCTTGAAGGCTACAACCAGATCCTTATCCCCGACGCCCGAGACACAGACGCCATGGTCACCATGATTCGCACCCACTATCCCCTCCTGCAGCTCGGCGTGCCGGTCCAGTTTATGAAAATGGCGGAAACCGAACTCAAGGGGATCACCGTGCTGGGGGTTTCCGGATCGGCCCCCCTGCCCCCGAGCACACAAAAACAATTCGAAAAAAGCGCCTGCGGAGCCATCATGGAGGGCTACGGGCTCTCCGAGATGTCGCCCAGCACCCACCTGAACCCCTCACTGCTCCTGCGGGCCATGGGCGGTCGATGGATTCAGAGGATCCTCACCTTCACCCTGGGCATTCCGGGCCTGAGCTTTCTTCTCAACCGCCTCCTGCGACTGATAGGCCCCAAGGCGGTGGGGTACGTCATCACACGGGGTCTCTCCCTGCTTCTGGCCCTCACCCGTCAATCGGCGTCAAAGGGAAAAACCCCGGAAAAACACGGAGCCACAGGCATCCCCATGCCCGACACCGATCTCTGCATCATAGAACCCGGCACCGGCCGGCTCCTCGCCGACACAGACCACTTCCCCCCTGACGTCCGCGGTGAAATGTTGCTGCGTGGCCCCCAGCGCATGCTCGGCTACTGGCCGGATGAGGAGACCGGCGTCGATGAAAAGGGATACATCCACAGCGGAGATGTGGTGACCGTCGACGAACACGGCTACTTCACCGTCGTGGATCGCACCAAAGACATGATCAATGTCTCTGGCTACAAGGTTTATTCCCGGGAGGTCGATGACATCCTTTACAGCCACCCGGCCATTGAACACGCAGCCACCGTCGGTGTCCCAGACAAAGATCGCGAAGGCAGTGAACGGGTGGTCGTCTGCGTTCAGCCGAAACCTGGCTATAAAAACCGGGTCACCCCAGACGAATTCATTGCCTTTGTCAAAGAACACGTGGCCCGATATGCGGTCCCAAAGTCCGTCTTTTTTGTCGACGAAATGCCCCTCACCGATGTGCAGAAGCTGGACAAAAAAAAGGTACGAGAGCTCGCCCTGGTTCACCTCAGCAGCATCGCGGCATCCACCGCCGGGTCTTAAAAAACGCCGCGATAACGAGCCGGGACAGCCCCCATGCACCCCACGTCCCCCGGCCTTCACAGGGTTCCGGTTCCTCCCTTGACATCCCTTTGAAAAGAGTGTTAATAAGGGAAGTTTTTCAAGGCCGGTATTGGCCTTTAGATCCTTGCTCTGCGTTAAAATCAGCGCAGGGCTTTACATCCATAAGGAGGTTACATGAGACGTTACGAAACCGTATTCATCCTCGATCCCGATCTGGGCGAGGAGGTTCGCAACCAGCGTTACGAGAAGGTCAAAGAGGTCATTGCCGCTTTTAATGGCGTCATGATTGAGTTCGATGACTGGGGCGTACGCAAGCTTGCTTACGAAATCAGCAAAAAATCACGTGGCCAGTATGTTCGAGTGGACTACTGCGGCGACGGTGCATTGATTTCCGAGCTGGAGCGAAATTTCCGCCTTGACGATAAATTTCTCAAGTTCATGACCATCATTCTCGGTGACGACGTCAACCCAGCCGACGTTATCGCAGAGAGAGAACAGGCCGAAGCCGCTGCCGCAGAGGCAGACGCTGCACCCAAAACAGTGGCGCATGTGGAAACACCTGCGACTGAGGCACCTGCTGCAGAAGCAGCTCCTGCAACTGAAGCTCCTGCCGAAGAGGCACCTGCTGCAGAAGCACCTGCTGAAGAGGCCCCCGCTGTAGAGGTAAAAGCTGAGGAACCTGCAGAACCTGAGACCAAAGAGGAGGAATAAGATGGCCGTACCAGCACGAGGAAAAGGAAAAGGGAAACCCGGACGCAAGGGCGGTCGCAAAAAGACTTACCATCGCAGGAAGGTCTGCCGTTTCTGTGCCGACTCCAGTATCGTCATCGATTACAAAGAAACCCGCGTCCTCAAGTACTTCATCTCTGAACGCGGAAAAATCATTCCCCGACGCATCACCGGCACCTGTGCCAAACACCAGAGGGTTCTTACCCGTGAGATCAAGCGCGCGCGTACCATTGCGCTGCTGCCTTACGTCGGAAATCTGGATTCATAATGCGCGGTGCGGCGCAAGCCGCTTCGATGACAAACTGAACAAAGCCGGATATCCGGACACGGTTCCGGGTTCACTTTGAAGAGGGTGCCCCCCCCTTCAGTGGAGGAAACTATGGCAACGAAAGTTATTTTAACAGAAACCATCGATACTCTGGGCATTATCGGCGCTGAGGCTACCGTTGCGAACGGATTCGCACGCAACTACCTCCTCCCCCGCGGGAAAGCCGTCCTTTCCACGCCCCAGAATAGAAAACTTCTGGAGCAGCAGAAGGCTCGATTTGAACTTCAGATCGCCAAAGAGCGCGAGCAGGCTGAAGAACTGGCTAAAAAAGTACAGGAAATTTCTTGTACTCTCATCGCCAAGGTCAGCCATGAAGATCGTCTCTACGGCTCCATTACTGCCCAGGACATCCTGGAAGCCCTTAAGGGCCAGGAAGTGACCATCGAGAAGCGCATGCTGCTTCTGGCCGCTCCCATCAAGGAGCTGGGTACCTACAAGGTTCCCGTCCGTCTCTACAAGGACGTTGAGCCTGAAATCACCGTTGAGGTGAAGGCGGAAGCCAAGGAAGGAGGGGAGTAACCTCCTCTTTCTCCAAGACTGAAAAGCCATAAGGGGGTCCGCCGATATCCGGCGGGCCCCCTTTTTTTATTTGAGCGAAAGACGGAACGATGCAACAAGGAGCTGCCCCCCTGCCCTGTACCACAGCCCCTGATATTTTCATCCGCAGCCTGGGGGAAAGTATTGCCATCGTCCCGGGGACCTGATAGCTCTTTTAAAAAAACGTCCCGACCTCATACCAACGACAAAAAAACGAAAAAAAGAGACCAACAGCATCATGCTCACGAATTTCGGGTCGCAAAAGCCCAGAACAAAACAGTCCGATAACCGCCAGGCGGGCGGAGATGACGGTGGCTTCAGGGGAAAACTCCCTCCCCACGCCCTGGATGCGGAGGAGTCCATCTTAAGCTCCATCCTCATTGACAATGACACCCTGGTGGATGTCATTGAGATGCTGACCTCCAAAGACTTCTACAAGCCAGCCCACGAGAAGATCTATGAATCCATGACCGAATTGTTTGCCCGATCTGAGCCGGTGGATATCGTGACCCTTGCCAACCGCCTCACACAGAAAGGCCAACTGGATGAAATCGGCGGCGCTGCTTACCTCTCCCACCTGGTGGACAGTGTCCCCATCTCCGTCAATGCCGTCAAACATGGCGAAATTATCCGGGACAAAGCCTGCCTTCGGCGCATGATCGAAACCTGTTCACAGATCATCAACAACTGCATGGAAGAGCAGGGGCCGGTGGAAACGATCATCGATACGGCGGAAGGGTCGATCTACGAGATTTCCAACTCCAAGATCAAACCCTCCTTTTCCCATATCAACGATCTCATCAACAGCAACATCACCACCATTGAAGAACGCCAGAACAGCGGAAGCGACTTTACGGGTGTCCCGACGGGCTATACCCAGGTAGACAAGCTCACCTCCGGGCTCCAGAAAAGCGACCTGATCATTCTGGCGGCTCGACCCAGTATGGGCAAAACAGCCTTTGTCCTCAACCTGGCACGCAATGTGGCGGTCCTTGAAGATCAGCTGGTGGCTATCTTCTCCCTTGAAATGGGCTGCGAGCAGCTCTCCATGCGTCTGCTCACCGCCGAAGCCCGAGTCAACTCGGAAAAACTGAAGAGCGGAACCATCGGAGCCGATGACTGGGAACGGGTAACTGAAGCCGCAAGCGTCATCAGTCAGGCCCCTCTCTACATTGACGACACCCCCAGTATCAGCGTCATGGAGATACGGGCCAAATGCCGACGCCTCCGGGCAGACCGGGAACTGGGCCTGATCATCGTGGATTACCTCCAGCTCATGCGTGGGTCTGGAACCACCGGAGACCGGCGCGACCTGGAGATTGCTGAAATTTCCCGTTCCCTTAAAGGGCTGGCCAAGGAGATGGACGTCCCGGTCATTGCGCTGTCTCAGCTCAACCGTATGCTCGAGCAGCGGGCGGAAAAACGCCCCCTCCTCTCCGACCTCAGGGAGTCAGGCTCTCTCGAACAGGATGCCGACATCGTCGCCTTCATCTACCGCGACGAGGTATATAATAAGGAAGAGAACAGTCCCAACAAAGGCAAAGCCGAAATCATCGTCGCCAAAAACCGTAACGGTGCTGTGGGCACGGCACATCTGACCTTTATTGGCAAATACACCCGATTTGAAAACGCCGCCATCGGCGATTACTCTCTGCCGGACAACGAATGAAAAAAGTACTCGGGCATATCGAAGGCCTGAAGGCCAACCAGAAGAAACGCCTGGAATCCCTCTACCGACGGCGCCTCCCCCAAGGGGTCGCCGTCAACGCCGACCTGGCCCACGAGCTGGCCACCCTCAGCCATGAAATCAGAAGACAGGTGGCCGTTCTTGCCACTCGCGCTGGAAAAGTGGAGTTCGTCATTGTCGGCACCCCGGATCAGATCTACATTCCGGAGCTCAAGGGCTACACCCCCCTGCCGGGTCGCCTTCTCGGACTTCGGTATATCCACACCCACCTCAAGCCCGAGGAGGGGCTGAGCCGAGACGACCACACCGACCTTGCCCTGCTTCGCTTTGACCTCATGGCCGCCATCACCTTGACCCCTGAAGGATCGGTGCACCGGGTCCACACCGCCCACGTCACCCCCGAAGAGACCGGCAGCCCCACCATCGAGCTGCCCCCCATGGCCCCAGGCCATCTCCGCGATGACCTGGACGTTATCGTGAAGGAAGTTGAAGAGGAACTGACCCGTAAAGAACGGGTTCTCTCCGCCGGAGATGCCGAAGAACGGGCCATTCTGGTCAGCGTCACGACTCGCCCTCGAAAAGAGGCCATGGGATCCCTCCATGAACTCGAAGAGCTGACCCGATCCTGCAACATCGATATCGTGGAAACCGTGCTTCAAATTCGCAAAAAAAATGACCCCAAGCACCTCTTAGGAAGCGGAAAACTCAGCGAAATCACCATCGCCGCCATGCAGAAAGGTGCCTCCATCCTCATCTTTGACCAGGAGCTCTCCCCGGCACAGATCCGCTCCATCACCGATCAGGTAGAGATAAAAGTCATTGACCGCACCCAGATGATCTTAGATCTCTTTGCACGACGGGCCCAGACACGGGAAGGCAAACTCCAGGTGGAGCTGGCCCAGCTCAAATACATGCTCCCGCGACTGATCACCTTAAACACCGCCATGAGCCGTCTCACCGGCGGAATCGGAGGTCGCGGCCCCGGTGAAACCAAACTCGAGCTCAACCGACGGCGCGTGAGGGACCGCATCACCGTCCTGTCCAAACAGATTGAGAGCGTCAAAATACAGCGAGGCCAGCAACGGGCCAAACGCAACCGAAAAGGGGTCCCCGTGGTCTCCATTGTCGGTTATACCAACGCGGGGAAATCCACCCTGCTCAACACCCTGACCCAAAGCCGGGTCCTGGTGGAAGACCGCCTTTTCGCCACCCTGGACCCCTCCAGTCGGCGTCTTCGATTCCCAAAGGATATCGAAGTGATCATCACCGACACCGTCGGGTTTATCCGGGACCTGCCCAAAGAGCTGATGGTCTCCTTCCGGGCCACCCTGGAAGAGTTGGAATCGGCGGATCTTCTTCTCCACATCATCGATGCCTCCAATACGCAATGCAAAAAACAGATCGATTCCGTGGAAAAAATCCTCTCAGACCTGAAGCTCGACGCCATCCCCACCCTGAAGGTGTTCAACAAAGTCGACCGCATTGATAACGAGAGACGCGATGGACTCTCCAGAGAGCATGGGGGCCTCTTCATCTCCGCCCTTAACCGCGCCACGCTGACCCCACTGCTCCACGACATCGAAGATCGAATAGAAACCCTCCTCACCGACACCCTTCCGGAAGATCTGCCGAGCATGGATGAATAAACGTAGCGAACACCCTATATATGGACCCTTGCCTGTGCCATCATAGATGTTGACTCACCAGGGCAAAAAGGATAAATGTGTTAGCCATGGATATGGAAGCAATTAAAAATACGGCCCTTTCCGCCGTCTTTAAAGGGGGACGGATTCTTTCCGATATGTACGGAAGCTCGTTCAGAGTGGACCGAAAAGGACGGATTGATCTGGTCACCGAAGCGGATACCGCTTCTGAGACGGCGATCATAGAAACCCTGACCCGCCGCTTTCCTGACCATGATGTCCTTGCAGAGGAAAGTGGGGCAAGCCATCGAGAGAGTCCTTACCGATGGGTCATCGACCCCTTGGACGGGACCACAAATTTTGCCCACGGCCTGCCTCTGTTTTCTGTCTCCATCGCCTTCCAGGCCCATGGCGAAACCGTCTTCGGGGTGGTTTTCAACCCCATCACCGAAGAACTCTTCATGGCAACAAAGGGAGAAGGAGCCACCCTCTGCGGCCGACCCATTTCAGTCAGTGAGGCGGCCACGGTGGAAGAGAGCCTTCTGGTCACCGGATTTCCCTACAATGTTCGAGACATCATGCCCAGGCTTCTTTCTCGCTTTGAATCCTGTCTCGATGCGGCCCAGGGCGTTCGCCGCTTAGGCTCCGCAGCCCTCGACCTCTGCTTCCTCGCCTGCGGACGCTTTGACGGCTTCTGGGAAGAAAACCTCAAGGCCTGGGACACGGCGGCAGGCGTCCTTATCGCGGAAGAAGCCGGAGCCCGTATCACCGATTTCAACGGGAAAAAGTACACACCTGGTGAGGTTGAAATGCTTGCCACCAATGGGGGTATTCATCAGGAAATGATCACGCTGTTGATGACATGAGGCCTGCAGAGCCGCACACCCCGGCCCCCTTTTAAAGGGCCACGGACCCAACAATCCGAACGGGAGTTGCCGCAAACCCAGAGCCATCAAAATAATAAGGGGATCTATGCTCAACGATATTGTTTTCACCCAAAAATCTGAGGCGTATATCGACTGCTTCGGAAACTTCGACATCAACGACAAAGTGTGCACCAAACACTGCGCCCTTTGCCTTAAATGCATCATCGAGCGGGATCAAAATGACCGCATGGAGCTCATCGAAGATCTCATGAGCAGCGACTCCATGCCCGCCCGACTCCAGTAAGACCTGAAAAGGCAAGATATCCACAAAAAAACCCGGCCGAGCCTCCTGTCTATGGAGACGCCCTGCCGGGTTTTTTGATTTTAAAAAAAGCGGGCTGACGATCAACCGCGAAAGGGTCTTTTTTAGCGAGTTATCATCGTGCCCCCAGCCTTTTTAAGATTTTTGTCTCAAAAAATTTTCGACGGGTTCAAGATCCCTTTCGGGTCAAAGAGCTTTTTAATACCCCGCATCAACTCCAATTCCTTTTCGCCGATCTCTTTTCCGATGTAATCCCGTTTGGTGATCCCGACCCCGTGTTCTCCGGAAAGAGTTCCCCCAAGGGCCAGGGTGTGGTCAAAGATCTCGTCTATGACGGCATCGGCCCGAAGTCGCTGCACCGGGTCCTTCTTATCAATCATGACGTTAAAATGAATATTTCCGTCTCCGGCATGGCCGAAACTCACCATGGGAAGCCCATACTCTTTTTTCAGGGCTTCGATCTTCTTCACCATCTGGGGAATCGCACTTCGCGGCACGACGATATCTTCATTGATCTTGTCCGGGCCAAAGAGATAGAGGGCCGGTGAGACCTTCTTCCGAACGGTCCAGAGACGTTTCGCCTCGTCGTCATTTCGTGCCTCCTCAACGGCCATGGCCCCGGCCTCCGTGACGATACCCGTCACCGTCGCGAGCGAGGTGAGGACCTCCGATGACGAGCCGTCCACCTCAATAAGAAGAATCGAACGACAGCCCTCTGGGAGATCGAGATCGGCAATGGATTGGGCACAGACAATAGATGCCTCGTCCATATACTCGACACAACGGGGCAGGGTGCCTGAGGCAATAATCCGGGTCACGGCCTCTGCCGCCTCTTCCATGCTCCTGAAAGAGACCTTCAGGGTTGCTGTGGCAGCGGGTAAAGGCAAAAGCTTGAGCAGAATCCGCGTCACCACGGCCAGGGTCCCCTCCGACCCCACCAGAAGCCGGGTCAAATCATACCCCACCACCCCTTTGGCGGTTCTGACGCCGGTGCGAATGATCTCCCCTGTGGGCAGAACCGCTTCCACACCCAGGACATAATCCCGGGTCACGCCGTACTTCACGGCCCGAGGGCCACCGGCACACTCGGCGACATTGCCCCCAAGGGTAGAGACCCCGGCGCTGGAGGGATCGGGCGGATAAAAAAGCCCTTTCGCCTCCACAGCCCGGTGGAAATCACCTGTAATCACACCCGGTTCAACCTCGGCCGTAAAATTATCCGTATCAATTTCGAGAATCCGGTTCATCAGGGTGGTCACAAGAATCACCCCCCCATCCACAGCCACAGAACCCCCGGTGGTTCCAGTTCCGCTGCCCCGGGGCACCACGGGAAATCCCGACGCATGGGCCAGGGCCAGGGTCTGTGAAATGTCCTCAGCAGAGGTTGGAAACACCACCGCATCGGGGGTGCATGTCATGTTCCGTGCATCGTAAGCATAGCAAACCCGGTCTTCCAACGAGGTTTTCAGCCGCTCTTTGCCGTATATTTTTTTCAGGGCGGAAAGCGCCCTTCGCGTTAAATCCATACCGTCCTCACCCGGACCCTACCGGTGGGTTCTCTTCGAGAAAACCGCGTCTGCCAGAGCATGAAGCCCCAGAATAAATGAACCATAAGACCCGGCAACAGCTGAAACCGTCCTGCACCGGCACTGGATAAATCCATCAAACCACCGTTGATATCACCCCAGCAAACAAATCAGCATCATATCATGCCCCTACGCCTGTGCGAATCATTTGTTCATGAATTTTATTTTAATGAAATAACCAGAAGAAAAAGAGGGGAATTGCGAATGGACATCATAATAACAAGGGTTACGAATGAATCTGCCGGCTCAACTCCCGCAGACTCTCCACCTGGAGACGCATGACTTCATGTGGATCCATACCAAGCCCTAACCCTGATATTTCATGAGAAAACAATCAGGGCAAACAATGGCCGGGGCCCTCTTCTCCAGGGCCTCTGTGAGGCGTTTTTTCGTTTTCGAATCCATACCCCAGATCGGTTTATCCCATGGCCACATGAAATCCACCCCCGAAAAGTGGTTGCACGAAGCCCTCCACGTGATCGCATTAAACGACAAAAATGACTGTTTTCAGCTTGAGAGCCTCTGTCACAACAGCTTCCCCTGCCTACAAAAAGATCGCTTTAAAAATCGCCGTTTTCAATTTTCCTGGAAAGGTAATCAATCTGATTTCGCATCTGGACCTCCTGACGGATGTCCTTTTCGATGGTTCCAACCGCATGCATCACGGTGGCATGGTAACGGTTGAAATTTTTGCCGATGGCCTGAAGAGGCTGGTCGGTGTACCTCCGGGAGAGGTAGATGGCCACCTGGCGGGGTTTAACAATGGTCTTTTTCCGGGATTTGGAAACAATGTCGACCGGCGTAATATTGAACTCTCGGCAAACAAGTTTCTTGATCACGTCGATGGTGACTCTCTTCTTCTTGGTGGCGATATTCTTCACCACACTCTCCGCCAGATCCAGATCCAGAGGAACGCCCATAAGGGACGATTTGGCGCTGACAGAGACAAGGCCGCTCTCAAGCTGCCGTATATTGTCGGTGAGTTCACCGGCAAGGTACTCGATCACATCCATGGAAAGATGGTACCCCTTTGCAGCTGCCTTCTTCTTCAAGATTCGTACACGGGTCCTGAAGTTGGGATCTTCAATGGGGGAAATAAGTCCCGAGGTAAAACGTGAGGCCAGCTGCTCATTCATCTTGGGAATATCATTGGGCAGATAGCAACTGGAGAACATGATCTTTTTCCCAGACTCCATCAGATAGTCCAGGGTCATGGCCAGCTCAATCTGGGTGCGCTCCTTGCCCCCAAGAAAATGAACATCTTCCAGAAGCAGCACATCACACTGGGAACGATACTTGTCCTTAAACTGACCGGCGGTATCGTTTTTAAACGAGCCGATCATTTCATTGGTGAAGTCTTCCGCCGTGATGTAATAAACGCGTTCGCCCGGTTTCTTTCGATTGATGTGGTGACCGATGGCCTGGGTCAGGTGGCTCTTGCCCATGCCCGTATCGGACAAAAGAAACAAAGAGCTATTTTGTCTTTGGGTGGACGAAGCCAGGGAGAGGGCCGCCGAATAGGCAAAATCGTTATTGCCCGAGACCACAAAATCATCCAGGGTAAAATCAGGGCGCAACATGCGACCACTGTGCATCACCGGATTGGCCACGTTGGGGATCACCAGCTGGGTCTCCACCTTTCTCAGCCCTTTTTTTATCAGCGGGGGACGGCTGGAGCCGTTTGTACCTTTTCGCACATCCAAACAGAGACTGATATCCGACCCCAACAGGGTGCGTATTTCATCCTGAATCATGGAACCGTAGTGATCTTGAACGCGCTTTTTTGAGAAGGAATTGGGGCACGAGACCCGGAAGGCATCTCCACTCCTGTTCTCAAATTTTACAGGTTCAATCCACATTCGGAAGCTGTGCCCGGGAAGTCTCCCCTCCAACACAGCTTTAACATTATTCCAAACCGATTCCATACAGTATGCTCACCAGATAAAAAACAATAAGAGGCTATTCCCTGACACAGGGCTCGTTCTAATACACCAAAATTTTCGATTATTCCCGATACATTGCAGAATACCAAGGATAGAATCAGAGGACGGGATCCTCCATCGTGATTTAAATTGGTATTAATCCAACGTGATGACCCCGTCAACCCGAATATCTGCGATTTTCAAGACCCACGGCATTCCCTCGTCATGATTATTCAAGTATCTGTTTTTAAGACGTATCCCGTTGGCGAAAAACGCAACCCCCCTTAAACATTCTCAATCCTTCAACGAAGGATTATCCAACTATATTCAACGGATCCATGATTTCCTCGACTATCTCGATAAATTTGAAATCTTCATTTTTCGCTATTTTACTTCGATTTGCTCCATATTTCACCGGAGCCACCCATCCGTTCTGTTCCACCGCCACAAATACTTCACCATTTAAAACCCTTAGAAGCATTCCTCTTTTTTCTCCTGACGCCCCCGCGGTTGTTGCATCCAAGGTCCCTATAACACACCCATTTACCCACCCGCCCCCCACCTGTTGAGGCGAGAGAGTCCACCACCACAATATAAGGGAAAGGCTCCCGGGTTCCCCATCGAGTGTCTCAAGCCAGGGCAAGGGCATTGGTCCCCCCCCTTTCTTTTTTTTACATTCCCCTACGTCGAGGCTGCTGATATATATGATGGGATGATGTTCGGTATTCAAGGGTTCTCACCTGTTTTTATCTTGAACCCCACCGGAACCCCGAACGATACAGCCAAACCCCACAGGTGAAGGCCCGATGACCTTTGACGGCCCCCTCACCTTTATATTAATAAGGAGAAAACATGATCCAGCCCCCTCTGCTGGCCCTGACCATGGGCGACCCCTGCGGCATCGGCCCGGAATTATCAGTCAAAGCCTTTCACTCCCCCCGTGCGTATCAGGGCATGCGCCCCCTGCTTGTGGGAGATATCGAGGTGATCAAAAAAGCGATAGAGACCACCGGTGTCCCCCTGACTATCCGCCCGATTCAAGACGTCAACGAAGCCCAGTTCACTCCCGGTATCGTGGACCTTCTCCCCGCTTCTGCCCTCTCCCGGGATGAGGTCATCCCCGGAGCGCCCACGGCCCGTACCGGCCAGGCAATGATCAACTGTATCACCCGCTCCGTAGACCTGGCCCTCGACGGGGGCTGTGATGCCATCGTCACCGGCCCCATCCACAAAGTGGCCATGAAACTGGCCGGATCCGAATACCACGGACACACCGAACTCATCGCAGAACGAACCCGGGCGACCGAATTCGCCATGATGATGGCTGGCGATCGCTTAAAAGTGGTGCTGGTCACCATCCATATCCCCCTGAGCCAGGTCGTCCTCGAGTTGACCACCCCGATGATCAAGGACCTGATCAGCCTAACCGCCCGATCCCTTCAAGAGCGGTTCGGCATCCCGGCCCCACGCATCGCCGTGGCCGGGCTCAACCCCCATGCCGGCGAAGAGGGGCTCTTTGGCGACGAAGAAAGTCGCCTTATCGCCCCTGCGGTCATGCAAGCGCGCGCCATGCATCCAGACTGTACCATCAGCGACCCCATGCCCCCGGATACCGTCTTTTTTAAAGCCGTTGAAGGGCATTTTGATGCGGTGGTATGCATGTACCACGACCAGGGCCTTATTCCCTTCAAAATGGTCCATTTTCATGATGGAGTGAACACCACCCTGGGACTTCCCATCATTCGAACCTCGGTGGATCACGGCACCGCCTACGACATTGCCTGGCAAAACATCGCCTCCGAAAACAGCCTCCTCTGCGCCATGGAAATGGCCGCCAAGCAGGCATGTAACCGCCTGAAGACAAACCGGCCCTTGAAATAAACCGTCGTTGGAATGCCCCTGCCTCCCCGGCGGCGTGCCCGATTTGTTCATCAATCGCTCGCCACCGGACACGAGATGACGCATGCGCGCCTTGACCCCTCACAGGAAACGATCACACCATGGTTCAATCCAAAATCACCATATCGGGAGCCCGACAGCACAACCTGAAAAACATTGACGTCTCTTTTCCAAAGAATGCTCTGGTGGTGGTGACAGGCCTGTCGGGCTCCGGTAAATCCTCCCTGGCCTTTGATACCCTCTACGCCGAAGGCCAAAGGCGTTACGTTGAGTCTCTCTCCACCTACGCACGCCAATTCCTGGGCCAAATGGAGAAACCCGACGTGGACTTTATCGACGGACTCTCTCCAGCCATAGCCATTGAGCAGAAAAGCTCTTCCCACAACCCCCGATCCACCGTGGGAACCGTCACGGAAATCTATGACTTTCTGCGGCTTCTCTTCGCAAGGGCAGGCACCCCGCACTGCCCGAAATGTGGCAAAGAAGTGGGGTTTCGGTCCCTGGATGAAATCATCGACGAGGTCCTGTCCGAGCCACCCGGCACCCGTATCATGGTCCTGGCCCCCCTTCCCCCCATGCCACCCGATGCCGCGGCTGCCACGCTCAGGCGCCTGAGGCGTGAAGGGTATTCACGGGTCCGCGTGGGATCCCACCTGTACGAGCTGGATGATCTCCCCGAAAATTTCCGGGTGGCCGACACCCCCTTTGACGTCATCATCGATCGCATCGTGATCAAAGAGGGCATGCGCAACCGTTTTGCAGACTCTCTGGAGCTGGCCGCCCGCACCGCCGGTGGCAAAGCCAACATTGATCTCCTTGAAGAGGGGGGCAGCGCCACCCATCGAACCATCGTCTACACCGAGGAAAACGGGTGCTCGGATTGCGACATCATCCTGCCTGACTACACCCCGGCGTCCTTCTCCTTCAATTCCCCCTTAGGTGCCTGCCAGGGGTGTGGCGGCCTCGGAACCATCGAAGATTTTGATCCCCAACTCATCGTTCCGGACCCCGACCTCTCCCTCCGGGAGGGAGCCATCGCACCCTGGGCCTCTCGAAGCTCCGTTCAGTTTGCAGAGTTTCTCGATGCCCTGACCCACCATTACAACACGACGATCTACACACCGTTTCGAGACCTGACTGCCGCCTTCAAAAAAGTCATCATGAAAGGATCCGGCAAGGAAACGATCCCCTTCTATTTCGAGAAAAAAGGACGACGTGTCACCTACGAGACCCCCTTTGAAGGCGTCATTCCGGCCCTTAAAAAACGCCTGAATGAGGCCACCACCGCCTCGGAAAAGGAAGACATACGCCGATTCATGACCTACCGTCCCTGCAGCCCCTGCAAGGGGACTCGCCTGAATGAGCTGGCACGAGCGGTCCGCATCGGGCCCTACTCCATCTCCGACATCAGCGCCATGTCTGTTGAGAAGGCCCTTTCCACCTTCTCCGACCTCTCTTTTGAGGGCAAAACGGCCCTGGTGGCCGCTCCGATCTTACGGGAAATCTCAAGCCGTCTCTCCTTTCTCACAGACGTGGGGCTCTCCTACCTCACCCTCTCCCGAAGCGCCTCCACCCTCTCCGGAGGAGAGAGCCAGCGCATCCGCCTGGCCACCCAGATCGGATCCAAACTTTCCGGGGTTCTTTATGTCCTGGACGAACCCAGCATCGGCCTCCACCAGAGGGACAACCGACGCCTGATCGATACCTTGAAAAAAATTCGCGACCTGGGAAACACCGTCCTGGTCGTCGAACACGACACCGATACGATTTACGCAGCCGATCATCTCATTGACATGGGCCCGGCCGCCGGCATCCGAGGAGGCCACGTGGTCTATTCCGGCCCCCCTGCCGGCATCACCGCCTGCGAAGAGTCCCTCACCGGCCTCTACTTTTCCGGCAGACGCGGTATCGACCCCCCCTTGAAACGACGGCCCCACGAAAAAGGGAACCTCACCCTCACCGGTGCCACCGCCAACAACCTGAAGAACGTCACGGCGAGTTTTCCCCTGGGAACACTCACCTGTGTCACCGGCGTCTCCGGGTCCGGAAAATCCACCCTGGTCCTCACCACCCTGAAGCGGGTGCTCTCCCAAAAACTTGCCGGTGCCAAAGAACGCCCCGGAGCCTACACCCGGATTGAAGGATTAACCCTGGTGGATCGAGTCATCGGCATCGACCAATCCCCCATCGGCAAGACACCGCGGTCCAACCCGGCCACCTACACGGGCCTCTTCAATGCCATCCGGGATATCTTTGCCAAGACAAAGGACGCACGGGAAAAAGGGTATAAACAAGGACGGTTCAGTTTTAACATGAAGGGAGGACGGTGCGAGGCGTGCCAGGGAGACGGCATCATCAAAATTGAGATGCACTTTCTGCCGGATGTCTACGTCCCCTGTGATGTCTGCGGAGGGAAACGCTACAACCGAGACACCCTGGGCGTCCATTACAAGGGCAAAAACATCGCGGAAGTACTGGATATGACCGTCAATCAGGCCTTTGAATTCTTCAAGAGTTATCCGGTGCTGCGGGCCAAGCTGGAAACCCTGATTGACGTGGGCATGGGCTACATTCATCTGGGCCAGTCTGCCACCACCCTTTCCGGCGGGGAAGCCCAGCGAATCAAGTTGGCCAAGGAACTGTCCAAAAGAGGGGGAGGACACACCGTTTATATTCTCGATGAGCCCACCACCGGCCTCCACCTGGAAGACATCCGAAAACTCATGCTGGTATTAAACCGACTGGTGGATGCCGGAAACACCATCATCATCATTGAGCACAACCTGGATGTGATCAAGTGTGCCGATCATCTCATCGATCTGGGGCCGGAAGGAGGCGACGGAGGCGGCGAGATAGTGGCCGTCGGAACACCGGAGGAAGTGGCCGACAATCCCGCGTCCATCACGGGACACTACCTCAAGGAAGCCCTGCCTCATCTGACAGCCTGACCCCACAAAAAAAGCCGCCTTGCCCTTTCGGGGCAGACGGCTTCCGCTCTTCATTTTTTTAAACCCTAAAACAATCGTAACTATTCAGTTTATGCCTCCGGCGGCCCTGCCGGGGGCTAAACTTTTAAAAAGTTTAACAAACAGGTTTTAAAAAAACTTTTTGGGTGAATTTTTACTTTAAAGGCGGATGTGATTTGACCCGAGGAATCCGCCTTCGCCCGTGTCTGTGAGTCATAGCCCAACCCGTGTCAATGGGCTACGGCGCGACAAGCGAGGGGCAAAGCGCATCCGCCGGAGGCTTTTTTGGGAGCTGAATAGTTACAAACAATCAAGCCAAAGAGGCCGAGGGAACCTCCCCATTCGAGGGCTGGTTTTCTCCGTCCACTTTGCGCATCCGAACTTTGGAGAGAAAGCGAAGGTTGGATTTTCCCAGGGTCACCGTGTCACCATGCGAGAGTTTCACAGGCTCCTTGCCCACCTTAACCCCGTTCAATCGGGGTTTGATCAAGCCGGAGACATGATTCAGATAATACCCATCATCCCGTCGGACCACAGTGGCTGCTCTTTTCCCCACCAGAAAGCCTTTTACCACCACCTCATTGGACCGGGCACTTCCCATCCGCGTGTAGCGATTCCCTAACTCAATACGCCCTCTCCCGCCCTTTTTAAAGACGAGGATCGGAAGAGGTTTCTTCGAAAGACCTTTGACAGAGCGCTGCTGACCGTTTTTCAGGTCCGACATGTCAAGAGCCATGGTGACGTCCAGGCTCCCGGCTCTTAAGGCTGTCAGGGGTGTTTCATGGAAGGTAACGTCCGCTCGGTTCTCCGAAAAAAGAAGCTGATGCTTTCCCACCCCCAGTTCGTCCCCATTGCCCAGGACGGCTTTGCTCACGCGTTTTCCGTTAACATAGGTCCCATTCTTACTCTCAAGATCGGAGACAACAACGCTGTCTTCCCGAAACTCCACACGGGCATGGAACCCGGAGACCGCGAGGTTACCGATAATAACATCGTTCTTTTCGTTCCGACCAATGGAGAGGGGGTACCCATACTCCAAAGCGTATTGCCGGATCATTTTTCCTTGGTATTTAAGTATCAGAAACGGCATGCGACAGAACTCCAGGATAACAAGACCGTAACCCGGCTGGGTGGGTTACGACAAAGTGATGGGTGGTAAGGATTCAAAATGACGTGGCAAAAGCGGGTAAACATAAGCCGCCATGAAGGCATATCCAGAAAAAAGCCCCGCCTGCTGAATCTCGCCATACCGAATAGTCACACTATATATGATTGACTTTCAGAGGGTCAAGGGATCTTTAGCCCCGCACACAAACAGAGTCCTCGGCCGCCTGAATATAAAAAAAGGGCCGGATCGTTACAAAAACGAGCCGACCCTTAAATATGTCAGACAACGAAGTCTCTTCTTAACCGAGGAGAGCTGCGATGGCTGCTGCCTGGGGATGTGCATAGATAAGAATCAAAGAGATAACCAGCGCATAGATACAAAGAGATTCGATCATAGCAAGACCAATGAGCATGGTTACAGTTACTTTACCAGAAGATTCGGGGTTTCTTGCGATCCCTTCAACGGCGGCTTTAAGACCCATGCCCTGACCGATGCCACAACCGAAAGCGGCGATGGCGATAGCAAGAGCGGCTGAAAAAGAGCTGACCACGAAAAACTGTAATGCTTCCATTTCTTTCTCCTTAATGTAGAGTGTATTGGTGTTCGGCTTCTTCCATTATCCCAATGTATAAGCCGTATAATCCATACGAACAGTGCAGATCAGTGTGCGTGATCCAAAGATCCCTGAAAATAAATAATAGACAGGAGAAAAAACACAAAGGCCTGAACAAAGGCCACAAAAATACCCAGCGCCATAATGGGCAGCGGGGCAAAGTAGAGACCGGCGAGCATAAAAAGAATACCCAAAACCAGCTCGTGTCCCATCATGTTACCGAAGAGACGGAAAGAGAGGGAGAGAACCCTGGCCAGATGGCCAATGATCTCAATGGGCATAATCAGAGGAACCATCCACCAGACCGGGCCCATAAAGTGCTTCACGTATTTAAAACCGTGGTACTTCACGCCGATATAATGGGTAAAGAAAAACACAACCAGGGCACAGGCACCCGTGGTGTTGAGGGTGGCGGTGGGCGGAAAAAACCCAGGCACCAGACCGATCATGTTGGATACAAAGATAAAAATAAAAATGGTGGCTGCAAGGGGAGTAAACCATCGTCCCTCTTCCCCCACCGTTTCCACAAGAAAATCCTCCAAACCACCGACCACAATCTCAAAAAAATTCTGGCCTTTCGTGGGAATCAGCCCTGGCTTTCTGGCCGCCAGAAACCCGAAACCTGCAAGCAAAAGCATCACCAACCAGGTGTACATCACATGAGGGTACTTGTGAGCAAAATGGTAAAGAGCCCCGTTGACATCGAAAAAGTCAACCAGAAACAAAAAGGGATGTTCCATGGTTACACCGCCTCCCTAAAGATGAGTTTCATCAATTCGCACACCGTTGCCAGAGTCACACTCACCACGACCACAGAGAGTCCGAGAATGAGACCCAACGGATCCACAAGATGCTTTGAAATGAGGAAAAAAATTATAACCGCACTTATCAAAAACCTGACGTAGTACTTAGCCAGGATTACATTCCCCGAAGAGAGATGGGTGGGTCGAAGCCCCTTTTCCAGAGTGCGGGAAAGGAGATGAAAATTGATGGTGACAATGAGTCCGCCGCAGGTCACCCCCAGGGCCACATCCGCAGAAAAAATGATCGGCCCGAGAACGGCTGCCAAGGCAAGAATCACCCAGTTGGCCCGGGTAACAAATCCCAAAATTTTCTGCTGAATCCCCATGCGTATGAAAAACCCTTTCGCCTAAATCTTTTTGCTTCTTTTGATCGCCAGAAGAAGATTTCGAAACGCCGCTGCGATTCCAAGGCCGAGAAATATCAGCATCAAAACCGGTGTGGTTCCGAAATGTTGATCCAAAAAGATGCCGATGCCAATGCCGAGCAGTATTGAAATACCTACCTGAAGCCCCAGGCTGCTGTAATACGATAGCTCCTTGAATATTTGAGCAATCTCTTTATTCAAACGTTTTACCCCCCCGGCTCCTGAAGAAGACTTTTTTACAAGTCAATACAGCCTTAAATCACCTATCATGGGCATTACTGGAAGTCAATTCCAAAGAGCACTGAACATCCTAGTTTTTAAAGACTTATACTCTCCAATATGTAAGATATTCAGATCTGGGCACCCCCTCTGAAAGCCAACCACCCGATCCTGCGTGTAAATCCGACAACGACGCGTGTCTAAGCACAGGATAGAGCCCCACCGAGGATTCGCCGATCACCAAAACGTAAAGGATCAGATAAACTCGACCTTCCCACAAGCCGACTCACCGGACACTTCGCCCACCATGGCGGCATTTACGCCCAGATCTTCCATCACAGCAAGGCAGGCCTTCGCCTCATGAGACGGCATCGCCACCAACAGCCCACCGGAGGTCTGGGGATCAAAAACAAGATCGCCGTAGCTGCGGGAAACCGAGGCATACAGCTCCACAGACTCTCCGCAGAAATCACGGTTCCGATAGGCCCCTGCAGGAAGCAACCCCATCTCCGCATAAGCAAGGGCCCCTTCCATCACCGGCAGGGAGGAGACAGAGAATACAAACCGTTTTTTTGCCCCCCGAGCCATCTCCAGACTATGACCGGCAAAGCCAAACCCAGTGACATCGGTACAGGCCGTGGGATGAAACGCCGCCAGAGCCTCGGCGGCCCCTTTGTTCAATGTGGCGCAGACCCGAACCAGCTGATCGGACGCTTCTGTGCCCGCCACCTGCCCCTTAATAGCCGTGGAGAGAAGGCCGCTGCCCAGAGGCTTGGTCAAGATCAAGACATCGCCAACCTTTGCCCCTCCGTTGGTCAGCAGGCGCTTGGGATGCACGATGCCGGTGACAGAAAGGCCGTATTTAAACTCCGCATCATCCACGCTATGCCCGCCCACAAGACAGGCCCCTGATTCATGGATAGTCTCGAGCCCCCCGGCAAGGGTCTCGGCCAAAACAAATTCCGGCAGACTCTCCGTGGGAAAACAAACAATATTCATGGCCGTCAGAGGGCGCCCCCCCATGGCGTAGACATCACTCAAGGCATTGGCCGCAGCGATGCGCCCGAAATCATAAGGGGCGTCGGTCACCGGCGTCAAAAAATCAAGGGTCTGGATCAGCGCTGTCTCCTCGCTCAGCTGATACACCCCTGCGTCATCGGCCCCCTCCACACCCACCAGGAGCTCAGGAGGATGGCTCACCTTCAACCCCTTTACCACGCGATCCAGAACCCCTGGATCCACTTTGGCCGCTCAGCCGGCGGCCTTTACTTTCTCTGTCAAGCGTATCGTCTGCCGTTGATCCGTCATACCGTCCCCTTTCATTTATACCGTAATGGTTCGGGCATCAAAGACCGGCCCATCGATGCAGACATGCCGATACGGTTGATCGGTGTCACTGGATTCCACCACACACCCCATACAGGCCCCCATGCCGCAGGCCATAATCGTCTCAAGGGAGAGCTCGCACAGAGCCGAATGCCCCTCCATCAGCCGGGCAACACCCACCAGCATAGGATGGGGCCCACAGGCATAAACCTTGGAAGGACTCTTCTCTTCAAGCAGACGCGCCATGGGCTCAGTGATGCGCCCCTTCTCGCCCGCCGAGCCGTCGTCCGTGGTCACCACCACAGGAAAACCCAGGGCACGAAAGGCCCCTTCCGCCAGCACATCATCCTGGGTCCGCCCCCCGATAAAAACGGTGTGGTCTGCGGGTTTCGCTCCACCCGCTACCATCCGTCTGGCCAGAAGAAGCATGGGCGCAATGCCGATACCGCCCCCGGCGAGAAAGGTGGACTCGCCCGCCTCGGGTTCGGTAAACCGATTCCCCAAAGGCCCGAGCATACTGAGCACCTCGCCCTCTTTCATTCCGCCGTAGACCCGGGTGTTGGCTCCAACCACCTTATACAGAAGCACCACGATGGTCTTTCCGTCCCGCTGTGTCACGTCATGGATGGAAAAGGGTCGCCGCAACAAAGTGCCCCCCCGTTCCGCCTTGAGCATCACAAACTGACCGGGCATGGCGTCGTTATAACGCTCCGGTGCCTCAAGGCCCATGTGGTAGTATCCGGGGCTCACCTCCCGGTTCCAAAGTAGGGTGCAATCGCTAAGTTTCATCGTGATTCCATTGATTTTCAAAATTATTGGGGGGCCAACGACGTGATGCCGATGACCGTTGCCAAGCGGCCGGTTGTGTGATTCCGCCGGTATGAAAAATAGTGTTCTGCATCGCATCGGGTGCAGAGCTGCGCGGCTGCAATATGAGAGGCCTTCAGGCCAGCGTGACACAGCTGATCCCGACTGATAGCCCAAAAGTCAAAGTGGTTAAACCCCACCCGATGGGTATGAAAGGCCTTGGGCAGTTCATGTTTGTAATGGGTAAACTCAGCACAGCAGGGCCCAAGGGACGGTCCGATCCCAGCCAGCAGATCCGCAGGACGACACCCGAAGCGCTCTTCCATCACCGATACGGTGGCTGCAAGAACCCCGGCCACACTGCCACGCCATCCGGCATGGGCATTGGCCACCACCCTTTTCGTCGGGTCCACAAGGACCACGGCCTGGCAGTCGGCGGTGAGGATGGTCAGCATCGCGCCGGGCCGATCCGTCACCACGGCGTCCGCTTCTATCGGCACCACACCCGGGCCGGTATGGACATGCACGGCGTTGCCGTGAACCTGAGAGAGCGTCACCAGCTCCTCACCGCCGGACTCGATCAGAATCGCCTTGCGGTTGGCGGCCACCACCTGGGTATCATCGCCTGAGGAGACCCCGGCATTAAGACCTTTATAAAGCCCTTCGCTGTGCCCTCCCTTGCGCGTAAAACACCCGTGAAAAAGCCAGGACATCCTGGAAAAAGCGGGAAAACGATCATAGACCAGCCCACCTGAATACATTCGCTCCATGGAGACCTCCCCTTTAGAAACATGGGTTCGTCACATACCGAGGTGCGGAGAACCCATCAAAACAACACATGACGCCACACGTATCATCATGTCTCTGTCAATTTCCTGCTGTAACACATGGGACGCCGTTCTTCAAGGCAAGGAACAAGGGTCCTGAAGGCTGTCATCTCCTCCGATTCCATGGCACCCACCACCTCACCCTCCGCACTCCCGGCATGGGCCAGCGTTTCACCCAGTGGCGAGACAATCTGCGAGCCGCCTTTATAGACCAACCCCCCGGACCGCCCAACGCGATTCGCCCCGACAACAAAACACTGATTCTCGATGGCCCGTGCCTTCAGCAAAGCCTCCCAGTGAGAAAGGCGAGTCGCGGGCCACTGGGCCGGGATCACAAGAATTTCCGCCCCGTCCAGCACCAATCCCCGGGCCAACTCTGGAAACCTCAAATCATAACAGATCATCAGCCCCAGCCGGCCTATGGAGGTGTCAGCCACCACCGCCTTTTGGCCTGCGGAGAAATGGGCATCCTCCCCCGTTGGAGTAAACAGATGAAGCTTGCGATACCCGCCCTTGATCTCACCGTCCCGGTCCACCACATGGAGGGTGTTGACCACCGCGCCATCCACCACCTCGGGAAGGGAGCCTGCCACGACCATGCGCTCTCGGGCAGCCAGGGCTTGAAGCCTCGCAAGAATCCCTGGAGTACTCTTCGCCATGTCAACAAGATGTGCGTGATCGAATCCACAACTCCACATCTCCGGCAACACCGCCAGATCACACCCGGCTTCGGCCAGCCGCATTATCCCCTGAAACCCACGTGTGAGGTTCGCTTCAAGCGCCCCCTCCACCACATCAAACTGCACGATCCCGGCCACAACCGATGAATTCATTTCAACCTCATATTTATGTCTCTACGAGTCCGCGGTAAAAAGAGCCCGCACAGGAATGCAGGCAAAATAACCTGTGTGAATTTATGCAGCCCCCCTATCCCGCCGAGCAAAAACCAGGGCCGAAACCTCGGCGGCTCCATGTTTTTTCAAGACCGTGGCACACGCCATCAGGGTGGAGCCGGTGGTGAAGACATCATCCACCAGAAGGATCCGCTGGCCCTTGACCTCCCTACCGGGGCGCAGCTCAAAGGCACCTTTCATGTTCTTTAATCGTGCCTTTCGGGTCAAACCCGCCTGGGGGGTGGTGGCCCGCCTTCGACGCAACAACCGGTGGCAGACATCCAGCCCCGCCTCCACCTCAAACGCTTTCAGGAGGACAGACACCTGATTAAACCCGCGTTTTCGCAACCGTTTACCATGCAGGGGCACCGGAACCACCAGATCAATATCCCACCTTTTCGTCTCATCGTCCAGATGGGCATGCAAAGCCCTGGCAAAAAGAAGGCGCCCCATGGGAGGCGCCAATGCTCGCTTGTTCTGGTATTTAAGAGCCCTTACAGCCATGGCAGGCCCGCCATCGTGAAGGAAGAGGGCTGTCATGCGAGATAGCGGGCGATCTGGATCCATACAGGAGCCGCACAAAGGCGGGTCGCAGACCGCCCCTGCCAAAGGCATCCCACAGGCCGTGCAGCGTTGGCCCGAAGGCTCTTCCGCACCCCCTCGACACAAGGTGCACATCACAGGACAAAGCGCCCTGTGAAAAAAGGAGACCAGGTCCTCTCCCCCTGTCCGTGGCAGACCACCTCCACGCTCCCAGGGAAGCAACACCCCACAGACCCGACACCGGGGCGGAAAAATCAGGTGCCGCATCATGAGCCCCAAAGCGGAAACCCACCGCAGAGGAAAAACCAAAGAATGATGCCTCCGGCGGCAAGGTGAGCCACCTTGAAAGCTGGTTTTTACGGCGCTTTTTTTCCTCACCATCAGGTACCCACGCGACCCTTCCGAAAATGATTATCCGGCGTCGCCTCTCTGACGAACCACCTCGTACATCACGAGGGAGGCCGCCACCGAGGCGTTCAGGGAGTCCACCACGCCTTTAAGGGGAATGGAGACGATGAAGTCGCACCCCTTTTTAACAAGAGGCCGAATCCCCTTGCCTTCGCTTCCCACCACGATCCCCAGAGGACCCGTAAAGTCACCGCCGAACAGAGAACTCTCCCCGTCGGCATCCAGACCCGCAAACCAGAGCCCCTTTGCCTTGAGCTCCTCCATGGTTTTGGCCAGGTTGGTCACCACAGCCACCGGCATATGTTCCAGAGCCCCGGCGGACGCCTTGGAGACCAGGGCCGTCAACTGAGCCGATCGATCTTTGGGCACCACCACCCCATGGGCACCGGCGCAATGGGCCGAGCGCACAATGGCCCCCAGGTTCCGTGGGTCTTCAATACTGTCCAAGAGCACAAGAAACGGCTCTTCGCCCCGCTTTTCGGCCAAAAGCAGAACATCTTCCGGTGCCACACCGGGAAGGGATCCAGCGTCCAGGGCCGCCCCCTGATGGTGGCTGGTACCGCAAAGTTCTTCGAGCATGTCTGCCTCTACGCGCTTCACCGGCACCTTCTTCTCCCGGGCGAGCGTCTCCAGCTCATCCACCCGACGATCCCGTCGGCCCGATGCGAGAATCAGCTCACGAATCTGGCGCCTTCCGGCCTTTAAGGCCTCCATGACCGGATTGATGCCATACAGAAGGCCTGCCGCAGGTTTGGGCCGCGTGTTTTGCTTTTTATTTTTTATCATGACGCCACCCCGTCACGACAGCCCTTCACGACCGCCACAAAAGCGGCCACCGCCTCTTCCAGGCCATCATTGATGATCACATAGCGATAAAAATCGCGCTGATTCATTTCACCCACGGCATTCTTCATCCGTTTCTTGATGGTTTCAGGCGTGTCCGTCCCTCTCTTCTCAAGACGAGCCAGAAGCTCCTCCTCAGAGGGGGGCATGATGAAAATGGTCACACACGAGGGGAGCGCCTCACACATCTGACGGGCACCCTGCACATCAATATCAAGAAGCACGTCGATCCCCTTGGAGACGGTCGCTTCCAGGGTTTCAAGGGAGGTGCCGTAATAGTTGCCATGCACCTCGGCCCATTCAGCCATGAGCCCTTGCTCAATACGCTCTTGAAACGCTTCTTTGGCTATAAAATGGTAGTCCACCCCATCCTGTTCTACGGCCCGAGGGCGCCTGGTGGTGTGTGAAATGGAGTAAGTGATGTCGGGATAAATCTTTAAAAGCTCCCGACACAGGGTGGATTTGCCAGCACCCGACGGCGCCGACACGATATAAATATTACCTCGTCGTTTCAAAATCTCTCCTGAAAAGGCCTACTCGGCCTTCTCCTCTTTCCCACCGTCCCGAAGCTGGGCATACCGCTGGGAGATAGTCTCCGCCTGAATGGCTGAAAGAATCACATGGTTGCTGTCCATCACAATAATCGAACGGGTCCGTCTGCCATGGGTGGCGTCCACCAGCCGCTTGTCATCCTTGGCATCGTCCTTTAATCGCTTCATGGGTGCCGAGTTGGGAGAGACGATGGCGATCACATGCTCCGCCACCACGCTGCTTCCAAAGCCAATATTCAATAACGCCTGCTGTTCCATAATCATGTCCAAAAAATAAAAAAATGATGCCTCCGGCGGCAAGGTGTGCCACCTTGAAAGCGGGTTTGCGAATGCGCATCGGGAGGTGCCTCTTGAGACTGTAATGCCTCCGCATTCGCCCGAAGTATGCCGGTCAGCAACCTGCTTTTCACTTGCGACTCATGGGCTGACATGAACCGGAATCACTCCGGCGGCAAAATCTACCACCTTAAAAGCTGAATCACGAATGCGAAGCGGGGATCATTCTCAGGTTCCCGAAGATTTGCATTCGCGCACTGAGAGGCGGGATGCGTTTGCGTCACGAGCACATCCCGCTCAGCGCTTCCGGCAGGATCGCCGGAGGCGCTTTTTCTTAAACCTCTATGACAGGGCTTCTGACGCCTTACTCAATATTCTGGACCTGCTCGCGCATCTTTTCGAGTTCAGACTTCACGGAGACAATGGTATGAGCGATCTCGGCCTTCCCGATTTTGGAGCCCATCGTGTTGAACTCCCGGTTGAACTCCTGGAGCAGGAAGTTGAGCTTTCTGCCCGCCTCTTCGTCTCCGGCCATGATGGCGCGAAACTGAAGGATGTGGCTTCGAACCCGGGTAATCTCCTCGGAGATATCGCTTCGATCGGCCAGAAGAGCTGCCTCCTGAGCGATCCGCGACTCATCCACTTCCACGGTGCTGCCACAAAGGGTAGCGATGCGGTCCAACAGGCGTTCCCGATAAATAGCAGGGAGCGCCCCGGCCCCCTCCTCAATAAGATCCAGGGCAGCTTCCACGTTGTCCAGCCGCTCCCTCAAGTCATTGGCCAGAAACTCACCCTCTTTGGCCCGCATGGCATCAAGCCCTGCAAGGGCTTCCACCAGGCATGATTCCGCCACGCTCCAGTGGTGATCGAAATCCGTTTCAATCTCTTTGGGAACCACCAGGCCATTGATGTGCAGCAGCTGGTCCAGTGTCACCTCGGCGTCGATACCAGCCGCCTTGGCCGCCTCTTTCAAGGCCACGCCATAGGCTCTGGCCTTGGCTGTATCTGCTTTAAAAGCGATGGCTTCGTCAGCTTCATTTCGAATCACCACACGGGCTTCCACCCGGCCTCGTTCCAGCCGTGCGGCGATCACGCCGCGGACCTTCTCTTCAAACCGGCTGTACCCGTGAGGGACCTTAATGTTGGCGTCAAGAAATCGGCTGTTATAACTGCGGAGCTCCACTTCGGCCGTCACGCTGCCGTCCATTTTATCCGCCCGGGCATAGGCAGTCATGCTTTTTACCATTGGGGTATCTGTTCCTTTTTTTGATGAAGTAACACATCATATCGCCTGCGGACGTCGGTCAGAAAACCGATCATCGACGGCTCGGTGTAATCGGGAAAAGTCCAGGGCAAAGGGCGAAACGCCCCCGCTCTGTAAGTCAGGGTAAGGTCTGCGAAGATCCCCTTACCGATATAGATTTTGTGCGTGTAATCCTTGGCTGAGGCCAGCACAAACCGGGAGTGAAGAAGAATTCCGGGGTCCAAGTTCACCCGCCGGTTTCCTTCTGTTGAAAAATCATCCTCTATAGTATTGGTGCACCGCTTGATATCAGCCAGTGTCTCCTGACCCACCAGGCGAGAAAAAGAGAAGACCCTTCGGAAAAGAGGCCCTCCCATCTCCTTTTTATAATAGGAGGTATCGCTGAAAGGCATCCAGCGGCTCACCATGTCCACGGGGCCGAACCGACCCACCAGGGCGGCGGCAACGCCTGAAAGCAAGCGCCTCTCTTCGGTCAGCACGCCGATAACCAGCTTTGCTGGTAACGTCTTTCCCGGTTTCATGATCTATGCCAGGGGCTTGGCCTCTTCGGCCAGCATCACCGGGATACCCTCTCTGATTTCATAGACGACCTTGCAGGCAGCACACACCAGGCCATCGCCGGATTCATTAAGTTCCACTTTTTCTTTGCATTTCGGGCACGCCAGAATTTCGATCAGTTCCTGAGAAATCGTCATGAGACTATCCAATTCAATGTATTATAATAAGGCCAACAACCCCGACAGAGACACAACCTGCGGTTTAAGCTCTTCACAGATCATGTCCCCGCAGATTCGGCTGGATTACACGTTGCTTTTTCTGCAAATAGTTATCTATATCAGATGGGCTTGCCCCACGCAATGCCGGGCTTACCCACCCAATACCCATTTAAATTGACACACCCCGACGCTTCTCCTATCATTATGAGTTTGTTGTTCCCATATTTTTTGATGATCCCATCAAAATTTCAGGGAGCCAGGCCTGCACCGCCCGAGGCGTAAGCTAAAACGCCGTTACGTCGCCAGCCTTACGGCGCCATCAACCCACAATTCCCAACGGGTGACCGCACGCTCTATTCAGGCGCCACCCCGGAGCCCGGAAACCATGACCCTTTCACTCTTCTCCGGCACTGGCCTTGCCCTTTCGGCCTACAACCTTCTCTGGAAGGCCGCTGTGCCCCTGACCCGAAACCACAAGCGCCTCAAAGAAGGGCATGGACAGCGGACCCTCCGAGAAAACAAGCTCACCCCGTCAGATATCTGGATCCACGCCGCATCGGCCGGAGAAGCCTATATCGCGGCCGAACTGGTGGCAATGCTGACAGGCCCTGACGCCCCATCCATTCTCATCTCCACCCACACCCGGCAAGGCATGGAGGTTCTTGAGCAACGCCTTGCGGCCATGGGCTCCACGCAGGTAACGACCTGCTACGCCCCCTTTGACGCCCCCAGCCTGATGAACCAGGCGTTTCACCAGGTAAACCCCAGCCTTCTTGTCCTCGTAGAGCTCGAGCTCTGGCCAGGCATGCTGGCCGCAGCCAAAAAAAACGGGACCCCCATTGCCGTCATCAACGGTCGTCTGACCCCGTCAAGCTTCAAAGGCTATGCCAGAGCCAGAAAACTACTGGCTCCCCTGGCCCCAGAGTTCATTTCGGCCATCTCGACGGCGGACGCCCATCGTCTGGCCTGCCTGTTTCCTGAGACCCCGATTGAGGTGATCCCCAACATCAAATTTGACAGGATTCCTCCCCCTGACACCCCCCTCGACACCCCAAGAGCCCTCTTCCCCGGTGCCGAAACACGCACTATCTATCTCCTGGCGTCCGTTCGGGAAGAAGAAGAAAACACCGTGATGGCCATGTGCCATGCCCTTCTCAAAAAAGACGAAAAGGCCCTCATCGCCTGGTTTCCACGCCACATGGAGCGGGTGGAGCCCCTGTGCCAAAACCTGGTGCAAGACGGCCTTCCCCCGATCAAACGTTCTCAGTGCAAGAGCATTAACGCCAACCAGTCCCTCCTTGTCTGGGATCGTTTCGGAGAGTTGGGAAGCGCCTTTTCCCAGGTCGATGCTGCCTTTGTGGGCGGCAGCTTCGCCCCCCTGGGCGGTCAGAACATGCTGGAACCCCTGGCCTCAGGGCTCATTCCCGTGATGGGGCCATCCTACAGCAACTTCGCCTGGGTGGGAGACGACCTGAAGGACGCCGGGCTGCTGAGGATCTGCGCCACCCCTGACGAAGCAGCGAACCAGCTGGTCCGCATTGCCCATGAACCCGCCACCCGAAACGACCGACGCCTCCAGTTCCAAAAGCTCATCGAAACCCGTCGAGGCGGAACAAAAGCCACCTGCCGTCATCTCACCCGACTGCTGGGCACCCAAGACAGGCCAGCGCAAAAATAACGCCACCGGCGGCGAGGTGTGCCACCTCGAAAGCGGGTTTGCGAATGCGCATCGGGAGTCGGAACTCGGAACTGAAAAGCGTCCGCATTCGCGTGAAGGGCAAGAGAACGCACAGTGCGTCGCAACACCATGAGCTATAGGTTGGCAAAATCCGACTCAGCCGTAGACTGTAACCGAAATAACTCGGGCGGCAAGGTGAGTCACCTTGAAAGCGGAATTACGAGTGGTCACAGATCGCCTCATTCAACACTTCACGCACTCTTTCAGGAGTGGTATAGAAAAGAGCAGAGTCACGCAGAAAAGTTAACTGCATACCCGCATCGCCTGTTCGGCGTGACTTAGAGCCATCCACCGATCATGACTGAGGTTGGTTGAAATAAATAATCAGACAGTCATTCGCCAGAATATCACTGGGATTTGACCCGAGGAACGAGGGGCAAATCCAAAGGGTAATCCGCTTTCAAGGTGGCACACCTTGCCGCCGGAGGCATTGCTTTTTGTGCTTTTATTTTTTGCCTGCCACCTAAACTAATAAACTGAGATTATTCCCCATGCCCACAGTCACCCCCTGCATTGGTATCATCCCGGCGCGCTTTGCCTCCTCCCGGTTCCCTGGGAAACCTTTGGCGCTTATCGCCGGAAAACCTATGTTCCAGCGCGTCTACGAACGGGCCTCAAGCTGCCCGGCTATCAGCCGTGTTGTCCTGGCCACGGACGATGCCCGCATTTACAAAGCCGCTGAAACCGTCGGCGTGCCCGTGGTCATGACCGCCACAGATCACCGCAGCGGCACCGACAGGGTTCTTGAAGCGGCCCGCGCCCTGAACGCCCCAGACGATGCCATCATCGTCAACATCCAAGGGGACGAGCCGGCCCTTGCACCGGAGATGCTCACCGAGCTGACCGCCCCCTTTTTCAGAGACCCGACCGTTCAGGTCACCACCCTGGCCACCCCCATCACCTCCGAAGAGGCCCAAAACCCCAATCGGGTCAAAGTGGTCATCGACAAAGCCCACCGCGCCCTCTACTTCTCCCGCGCCCCCATCCCCTACCCGAGAGATGGCCGCTTTGATGCCTACCTGGGCCACGTCGGTCTCTACGCCTTTCGCATGAAAACGCTGGAAATTTTCTCGACCCTTCCAGAGAGCACGCTGGAAACGGTGGAAAAACTTGAGCAGCTCAGACTCCTTGAGAACGGAATAGGAATCCATGTAGGCATTACCCATCACCACAGCATCGGGGTCGATCACCCCGATGATATTTGCCGGGTTGAACGCCTGATCAAAGAGACAGAATAAATCTCTGTGTCCCGCAGGAACCTCTTGGAAAAATGCCTCTATAAAATCAAAACCCAAGGAGCTTTGAGATGAGTACCCCCATCACACCCACCCCCGTCATCGCCATCATCGGCCTGGGTTATGTCGGCCTCCCCCTGGCCCTGGAATTTGGAAAACACTGCGAGACCATCGGATTTGACGTCAAAAAAGCTCTGGTAGACCACTGCACCAAAGGTGTGGATCCAACGGGTGAAATGGATGAAGGCCACTTCACATCGGCCGTTCACTTTACCGCCACGACAGACCCTGTAAGGATCGAAAACGCCGATTACATCATCATCGCCGTCCCCACCCCCATTGATGAGGCCCAACGCCCCGACCTGACCCCACTGATCTCCTCGTCGGAGACCGTGGGGCGTCACATGAAAAAAGGGGCCATCGTCATTTATGAGTCCACCGTGTTTCCCGGAGCCACAGAAGACATCTGTGTCCCCATTTTAGAAAAAGAGTCTGGGCTGAAATGGAAAGAGGGGTTCTTTGTGGGCTACTCTCCCGAGCGGATCAATCCGGGAGACAAAGAGCGCACCCTCACCACCATCATCAAAGTGGTGTCGGGAGACACCCCGAACACGAAGGATAAGGTCACAGCGCTTTACAGCACCATCATCACGGCCGGCGTTCATCCGACCACAACCATCAAAGAGGCAGAAGCGGCAAAAGTCATTGAAAACACCCAACGGGATCTGAATATCGCCCTGATCAATGAGCTGGCCATTATCTTCGACACCCTGGGCATTGACACCTTAAATGTCCTGGAAGCGGCCGGTTCAAAATGGAACTTTCTGCCCTTCCGGCCCGGGCTCGTGGGAGGACACTGCATTGGCGTGGATCCTTATTACCTGACCTACAAGGCTCAAATCGAGGGATACCACCCCGAGGTGATCCTGTCCGGCCGCAAACGCAACGACTCCATGGGCAAATACATTGCCCAGACGACGGTCAAACGCCTGATGAAAAGCGGATGTTTAAACAGCGACTCCTCCGTGGCCATCCTGGGGTTAACCTTCAAAGAGGATTGTTCAGACCTGCGCAACACACGGGTCGTCGATATCGTGGAAGAATTTCACTCTTACGGGATCAAAACCCAAGTGCACGATCCGCTGGCAGATCCCCTTGAGGCCAAACGCTATTACGGCATAGAGCTGACTGCTCTGGACGCCATTACCCAGGTCGATGCCATCGTTATCGCCACAGCCCACAAAGAGTATAAAGCCTTGCCACTGAAACTGCTGGCAAAAAAATTAAAACCCAAAGGCATCCTGATTGATGTCAAATCAATCCTGGACCCTGAAGAGGTCAAGCAATTGGGACTCGATTTCTGGAGGCTTTAATATCTCGGAAGCGCCTGTTTCAGACCCCTTGAACCGATCAAAAAAAAGTGAAACACACCATGGTTGAACCCCAGAGAGAAAAACCGACCCTCACCGTTGCGGTCATCGTCAAAAACGAAGCGGACAACCTGAAAGCCTGCCTCGAAACCGTTCATGGCTGGGTGGATGAGATTGTCATCCTCGATTCCGGCAGCACGGATGCGACAGAGCAGGTGGCAAGGCAATTTACCGACCATTTTTTTGTCAATGAGACGTGGCCTGGATTTGGCCCGCAGCGACAGCTGGCCCAGCAGCATGTCACCTCCGATTTTGTCCTCTGGCTGGATGCCGATGAACGCGTGACACCTGAACTGCGCACCAGCATTGAGGAGGCGGTTGCCGCCGACAACCCCTTGGCCGTGTACCGCATCTCCCGCTTAAGCTGGGTAT
Source organism: Desulfoluna sp. (assembly GCF_030145185.1). GTDB lineage: Bacteria > Desulfobacterota > Desulfobacteria > Desulfobacterales > Desulfolunaceae > Desulfoluna. The sequence continues at coordinate 31,990 of NZ_JAQYWB010000018.1, forward strand.
TTGGACGCTATATCCGTCACTGCGGGTGGTACCCGGATCGGGTGGTGCGTCTCTACCCGACCCGGCTGACGCACTATGACGATTCGCTGGTCCACGAAAAAGTGGAAACCACCGACACCATGAGCGTTGAGGATCTTGAGGGAGACGCCATTCACTACACCTACAACGATTTACACCACTACCTGGTCAAATCAGCAGGGTACGCAAAGGCATGGTCAGAGCAACGTGAAAAGAAGGGTAAAAAAGGCAGTATCAGCCAGGGCATCAATCATGCCATCGGCTGTTTTCTGAAGATGTATATTCTCAAGGCAGGATTTCTGGACGGCAAACAGGGATTTTTGCTGTCCCTGCTCTCGGCGCACTCCACCTTCGTAAAATACGCCGATTTGTGGATCACGACAGGTACTGAGACGCCCAGGGAGTGATCACCGACAGAACCACCTCCACATCAATACGGCTCATATCCGTCTCTCCTTGAGCCCCACCCCCCTCGGGCGGACAAAATGAAAGATGCCGGCCTTCTGAATTAAGCGGCAGCCATCGAAGGGGGGTGGCAGAGCGCCTGCGCGGGAAAAATCCCACGGTGGGAACATCCAGGGCCCCGGCAATGTGCAGGGGGCCTGTGGAGCCGGCAATAAAGAGATCGGCACAGGCAATGGCGCATGTAAAGTCGATCAACCCCTCGTTCCTATCGTACAGGGCCACGTGGCGGCCCTTCGATTCAACCATAGATTGCAACCGCCGAGCGTTTGCTTCTTCACCCGGGCCGGCGGTTAACACCACCTCGCAATGGACATCCATCCCGACAATCAACGCCGCATATTGTTCCAGGGAGAGATTATTGGCAGACCCACCTGACCCCGCATGAACGTAAACCCATGGTTTTTCGTCATTTATCGAAAGCTGCTTGGCAAGCTTCTGCCGTTGTGCAGACAACTGATCCGCGGGCATCGTCAGATAAGGCGCCTGAACCTCGATGATGGGTTGCTCCCGTTCAGCGAGAAACGAACGGATCAGATCCAGATTGTACTGATACTCTGGCTTGAGCGATCGGGACCGCCGTTGTGTAATCCGGCGCGTATAGAAAATCTGAGCCAGCTTGGTCGCCGGCGCCAGGCGATATGGAATGCCCGCCCTCCAGACCACCAGGGCGTTGTACGATGTGGAGAACAGGTTGATCGAGGCATCGAAGCGATGCCCCCGGATCTCTTCGATCACCTTTTTTTGCTCAGATTTATCGGCCTTTTTAGTGGGATCGATGATCACGTCATCAATCCACGGACACAGACGTGCGAGTGCTGCCGTATACCGAGGGACCAATGCCACCACCCGGCAGTCAGGAAGGGATGTTTTGAGCATGGCAAAGCTTGGCCAGGCCAGCATGAAGTCACCGATTTTGTCGTTACGTATGACGAGGATTTTATTCATATGAAATTCCGGATATTTACATTATCTCTTGTAGAGTGAAGCGATACATTTTCGAGTATGATCTGCATCATCCTTTTTCTTTAGTACCCAAAAAAGATTTTTATTTAATAAAGTTTTTTGAGATAAATTAATTTTGTATTGTTTCCAAAATAACTTAATGGCAGGTTTATTTCGTCTCCATTTAATACAATTCCTAATGAAAGCATATGAAGAAAAGAGACAAATAAAAGGACAAAAGAAAGGTAAAAGAAAAATCGACGACTTGCTCTTTTGACATGGAACGCTTTCAATAAGTTCAAAGCCATTAATGGATGACATAGCTCTTAGACTCTGGGCGGTTGGAGTAAAAAGATGCCCGTAATAAATTCTTCCATCTCCCTCAGAATGCCAGATACTGTCAACCTCAGAAGGAGGCATATTCCGCAAAGTTTCCCCTTCATGTATGAGAGAAGTAAAACGCCCAACCAAACATGACCTATTCGGAATTGTAATAACTAAAAGCCCGCCAGGTTTCAGCAACCTGTTAAATTCTCGAAAAAGCTTCATGTGATCAGGTATATGTTCGACACCTTCCTGCGAAAGGATCATATCTGCTGTTTTATCATCCAGAGGTATACGATCCATCATATCTGCAAATTCTGATTTGATTCCTTTTGCTTTCATAAATGAAGGAAAAAGATCAAAGGCTATAACTTCAGCCCCCTTTTCTTTCATAATCGCACTTGACCGACCATCTCCAGCCGGAATATCTAAAACAATAGAGTTTTTTAAAAACTCCGATTTTTTAAGATAATCGGCAACATATATACTTACCCCTTCATATATAAATTCTTCCATTTTCATCTCCAAAAGCAATCATTAACATATAATTCAAGACGGTACAGAGAATAGACAAAATTTAATCATACAATAAAAGTTACGGACGCCTTGACAAAAAAATGACAACCGGCACTTCAGCGGGTTTTGAACAAGATGTCACAGCCTTTAAACTGGGGCAATTATATCTTTCCATGCACCGGAAATCGGTTGGCTTGTTTTCTGGAAGACCCTGTCTCCTTGCGGATACGTATTTTTGACCATACAAACCGGCCCGCATCACGAAAATTCCACACACAAAAAGATAAATACGCGTTTTTCTGGACATCTATATCTAATATGTTAAGCATTCATCCCAATCAACAGCATCCTTAACCTCGACAGCAGGATTTCCCACTGCGACTTTGTTTGATCCTATTTTCCTTGTTACCACTGAATGAAGCCCTATAATAGAATTACTGCCCACTGCCCCCCCCCTTTCAAAACAGCGACACCATCAGCAAGCCAGACATGGTCCCCAATAGATATGCTCTTGGCAGGATTAATTCGTCTTTTACCTTGGGTTATATTGTGTCCGTCGCTTGTCATAATCTTCACATTGCGCGAAAGAGATGTATTATTGCCGATTGTTATTGAGACACATTTTTCCCGTGATGACAGATAACAATTATCACCAATACGACAATTTTCACCAATAACTATCGAACAATCATTCCCATCAATTTCAAAATAAGTATCTCGGATATTGGCTGCGCCTTTTATTATCAAGCTGTTATTCTTTCCCTGTATGGAAATAAAGCAGCCTCTAACACGGGCTGTTTTATCAATACTCAAAGAATTATCACCTTTTACCCGCACTTTATTTCGGGCATAGACCAAAATAGAATTTAACATAATTTTCTCGCCCATTCAGGTAAATTTAAAGCTATAGCTAATTTATCAGAGGATACTCAGTAAACCCTTTTCGACTTCATTGCATTCGAATGAGTGCGATTCCCATCGAATCCATCCGGGCCTCACAACTGCAACTATAACTGCATGGGTAAGGGTTCACGCAATAATAAAACATACAAACACAGATCCGATGCAGATTGGGTATCCACATTATTCTTTTCACTGATACGTATCAACGGTAAGGAGGCCAATACCGGTAAACTGTATAATTACTTTTTACCGAGCCTCATCTATGCGCCATCACTTAATCCTGAATGGCTACCCGGTCAAACCCTCCAATACACCCACAACCTCTTGAAATTGGTTTTGCTCATTAAAAAGCTCAAGTGCTCTTTGCCGCCCCTGTTCCGCCAGCGACATACGGGCATCTGCATTTTCGATAAGATATTTAATCTTTGCGGCCAAGTCTCGACTGTTCAGGCTTTCAAACAATAACCCTGATTGATGATCCTCGATAATTTCAAGCGGCCCACCACAGTTGCTCCCGATAACGGGAACACCACACTGCATGGCTTCGATCAATACCAATCCAAAGGTCTCATTGTGGGTGGCCAGAACGATGGCATCGCACATCTGCATAAGTTCTTGGGCATGATTGACAAAACCTGTAAAGATAATGTCCTTTCCCAATTCATCGCGTTTGATCCCTGCCCTCACCTGTTCCAGATAATCAAGCGACATTGCATCACCGACAATAAGTGCTTTTACATCAACCCCATCGCTTTTCAGTTGCCTGATGGCATCAATCAACAGGTACTGCCCTTTACCTTCTTCAATGCGACCAACGATACCGACGACAAAAGAATGGCCCAGATTATAGCGTTTCCTTAGTGCAATTCTCTCCTCATCGGCAATAACCCGAGGCATTCCGGCTCCAATATAGTGCGTCTCCACTGTCGGCCTGATTTCCATGGGAATAAATGCTTCAAGCTGGGCTTGAACCGCCTTTGTGACGGCAATCATCATATCCAGATTTTTATACAAAAATCGGTGGTAAGGGTCGCCTTTAAATCGCGTCATGGCCATATGACGAGACTGGACCAACTTGGGGTTTCGCCGGGAAAAACATTTTGCCAACACCGCCACAGGGATATCCTTGGTCCAATGAATGTGAATCACATCAATTCCGTTCTCATCAATGATGCGGGCAATTTTTTTAGCGGCCGAAATTAAATAAATAATGGATGGTTTTTCCATTTCGATAAAATTCAGATTTTCTTCAGAAAAAGCATCCCTTAATCGGCCATTCTCATTTAGAACGCAAGTCACCCCCCCATTTTCATTCAAAAAAGATGCGAGCCTTTTAACATACAACTCCAACCCCCCCAAGGCAGGGGACAAACACAACTGCAGGATATTATGATTCATCAATTCAATCCTCCTACACTAAGGTCATGCAAGACAAAGGCGCCCATGCTCATTGTCGGCCATTTTCTGTGGCATTACACACTGCTTACGTAAATTATCCAAAGTCTCAATTCAGCCCTTTAAGCTCTCTTTCCCTATTCTTCAAGGCACTGAAGCTCATCCCGGAAAACAACACAAAATAGAAGGCAACCGAGCCATAAGAGGTCAACTGCATGTGAAAAAACTGCTTCACCAGGAAACCGCCTGATACCGAAAAAGCAGCCAACGCAACCCCTCGTTCAAGGCCAGAAACCGTCTGTATTTTTTTGAAAAAAAGCCACAGAAGGCCCCCAAACCCCATCAAAACGGAGATCAACGTAACAAGCCCTGACTCCACAAGTATCTGAATATAATTATTATGGAAACCGGCATGATACTTGTCCGCATAGTGGTACTTTTTTTTGTAATCGTCAGATTGCCGGGAGAAAAAATCTGCGTACTGTTTTTCAAGCCCCTTCACGCCGGACCCGAAAAAAAGCTGCTCTTTAGAAAAATCAATGCCCCCCCTCCAAAGATGAAGCCTTGCATTGTTCGAAGCGTTGGTTTTCAAATCAAAAATGGACACAACTTCACCCTTAACAAGGCTGTGCCCGGCTCCAACCAGAAGCCCCGCCACAACCATGGCGACAAAAAAGCAGATAACCATACGGGACCTCGACGCCAATACAAGCAACACAATCCCCACCACATAGCCCAGCCATGCGCCACGAATAGAGCACATCACCAGTTCCCAATGAAACAGAAACGCAAGCCCTAACAGAAACCAACGCCACTTCCCCGGGATCTCCCGCCACCCTTCAAGAAGAACAGCCAACAGGGCAAGGCACATGGTTAGGATCAAGGACGCGCTTCGATCCAGTTTGTAGTACCCTTTGAAATATCCGAAGTTCAGTTGCTGAGGATGCAACACCCCATACAGAGTCGCTATAAGCCCTGAAATAATGAGGCATGCCACCAGAACATACAGCTGCTTGCGGGACCGGACAAAAACCCCCATAAAAAAAGGGACAAACATAAATTTCATCCTGTTCAAAAACTCAAAAGGTGCCAGAGGCCCCCCATCGTTGGAAAACAGAGCGACGACCGCTCCGATGATCACAGGATAAATCAGATACTTCAGCCCCGAGACATCGTTTAAGACGCTTCGGCCATATATCACGACATAAATCAACGCACAAAGCAGCGCCAGCCCTCCGGTAATGTTTAAGGCTGCCTTGGAAAAAAAACTAACCAGAAAAAAAAAGCAGACAACAACAAAGCCAATACACGAGAACCAGAGCTCACAGCGGTTATCACACGAGCCTTCACGTAAACCGACTGGGAACAATGGGGTAAAAAAAGTCACATTAAACTCCCGAACATTTGATATGAGTGCCCTATGAATCAACAAACAAGGGGCTATTATTCCAGCATCACATCGTATAATACATTTCAGGTGATATCCAAAGCAGGCCCAATTTCCAAGATGGAAATACCATAGCAGCGGACAATCCACAAGCCATCAAAATCAAGGAATTTCTTGATTTAGTATATCAATAATGATATTTCGGCTTTCAATACACATGTTTTCCCAGCAGGCAAAAGCTACAGGGGTGTTTGGGGAACGCTCCCCCTACCATTTTTGCTTAAGTTTGGTCCATTTACTAAGTAACCCAATAATAACTCCCCATTGAAATATAGAAATGATAATATCCTACAATCACAAAAAAAAATTAATCTTGTTTTTTCGGTATGTTTTGGCCATACCCAAAACGCTTATTTTCAATTTTAGGTATTTTAAACTCCCAGTGGCTCTGAAGTTTCCGGTCATTGTTTCCCACAATACACGCTTCATTCACCTCGGCGGCCGTATAGAGATAGGCGTTATCAAACCGGGTATCGTACGCATAGGGTTTGGCAGTGTCGATACAATTGACTTTAAGTCAAGACGAACCCTCTTCATGCTTGACGGCACTCTCAGGTTCAGGGGCAAGGCCAAAATAGGCTATGGATCAGCCTTGAGCGTTACCGGAACCCTCGACATCGGGCACAACTTTCAAATTTCATCGGCGTCCACCATCATTTGCGCCGAGGCCATCACGATTGGAAACGACACGCTTCTCTCCTGGGATATCCTAATCATGGACACCGACCAACATACCATTTCTTGTCAGCTATCTGAGAAAAGGGTCAATCCTAATAAAAGGATCACCATTGGAGATCATGTATGGATCGGTGCACGATGCACGATTTTAAAAGGAAGCGTCATTCCCGGGAATACGGTGGTTGCATCAGCCACGCTGTTCTCCGGCAATACCTTCGATGAAGAGCACACGGCTATAGGTGGAACGCCCCCGGCAATCTTGAAAACAAACATCCAATGGCACGAATGAGGCACCATTTACCCCCTACGAGCGCACGAAAATCAATGAAAATTCTGATCGTCCAAACCAGCTTCCTTGGAGACACCATCCTCTCCACCCCGGTAATTGAGGGCATAAAAGCGCTCCACCCCGATGCCGAGCTCTGGATGATGACCACGCCCTTGTCCAGCCATCTTGTTAAACACGACCCCCTGCTTGCAGGGGTCATCCCCTTTGACAAGCGTGGGAGCGCCAAGGGCATCAAGGGTCTACGAGCCATGGCAGCCTCCCTCAGATCTATGGGCTTTCACCGGGTCTATTCCCTGCACCGATCCATCCGTACCAGCGTCATGCTGGCTCTGGCCGGCATTCCGGAACGAATCGGTTTCTCAAATGCCAAAGGGCGTTTTCTCTATCACCAGACCTTTCGGCGTAATCCAGAGGTCCACGATGTCCTGAGAAACCTTGCCATTCTCGAGGGTGAAACCGACGTGTCTGCATTAAATGTCGACATGCGCCTTTTTCCCCCACCAGACGATGACATTTCCGATGCGGTCAAAAAAGCCCTTCCGGCGGGTCCTTTTGCTCTCATGGTTCCGGGAAGCGCCTGGAAAACAAAAATGTGGCACTCCGAAGGATACCACAAGGTCGCGGAATCGCTTCTTGCCAGGGGCCTGTCTGTGGTGGTGGCCGGAGGCCCCGATGAAGCTGGTGCCTGCCGACGGGCGTCCGAAGGGATTCCTGCCGTGAACCTGGCCGGGCACACGAGCATCGGGGAGATGATCTGGCTCGCCAAGCAAGCGAAGGTTATCATATGTAACGACAGCATGGCCCTGCACATGGCCTCTGCTCTCAAGGTTCCCAACGTGGCGATTTTCTGCTCCACCACCCCGGCCTTCGGCTTCGGCCCTTGGAAAAACAGGGCCGTTGTGGTGGAAAAAGAGCTCCCCTGTCGGCCCTGTGGTCGCCACGGCAAACGGGAGTGTCCCAAGGGCACCGAAGCCTGCATGCGAGAGATCACCCCGGAACAGGTTCTCGCGGCTGTGGAACGCCTCCTTGAAGGAAACCTCCCATGAAGATCGGACCCTACACCCTCACAAGCCACCTGCCCCTCACACAGACCGAAGGCATTTACCTTACAGCCGCCCTTCCCGCCACCCTGATAAAAGGCCAAAAAACATTAGGGGGTCGGGGTGCCCTGCAGTTTATCGACGGGATTTCGGGGAAACATGTGGCCATCAAGCCATACTTACGGGGCGGGCTCGTGGGCAGGGTAAACCGGAGATACTATCTTGAACGGGGAAAAACCCGGGCTTTCAAAGAATACGAGCTCCTGGTCAAACTATCCGGGACAGAGGTCAAAACCCCGACCCCACTGGGCGTCATTGAATCGGGGCGTTTTATTCGCTGCTGCTGGCTTCTCATGGAGACCCTCCCCCATGATCACACCCTGGCCACCGCGCCCCTGACCCCACAAGAGCAAGATATCCTCTTTTCGAAACTCGCCCCACAGATGAGTGCCCTTCTTGACCGAGGTCTCCACCACGTAGATCTCCACCCGGGAAATATCATTGTCACGAAAGAAGGCCACCCCGTCCTCATCGACTTTGACAAAGCCCGGGAGGGCATAAACAACCGAAAAGCCCTTTCCACCCTCTATGTAAAGCGCTGGATCCGAGCCGTCAAAAAGCACCGCCTGCCCGATGCCTTGAGTGAAAGCTTTGTCCGAATGATGAAAAGTCTCTAAGGTTGCAAGAAAAATATAAAAGTACAAAAAGCAATGCCTCCGGCGGCAAGGTGAGCCACCTTGAAAGCAGGTATGATTATTTATTTCCAGCCGCCTGAGAACATAGAGGAATGAAATCGACAGGGAACAAATAGCAAAAATATGCCCCATCCAAGGCATCACGGCAGCACCCGCAGCTTATGCGCTTGCGGCGTACGATGCACCCCCTCACCCGTAACGCGAATGCGGACGCGAGGCGCCCAGAAGACCGACAGCCTTAGAGCATTCGCAAACCCGCTTTCAAGGTGGCCCCACCTTGCCGCCGGAGGCTTCTTTTGGAGCTGAATAGTTACATTTTTTTTAACTTCGCCCCTTACGTCCGCCCCGCCTGCCCTACGTATCGTTCCAGCGCCAGGTCGATCTTTTCGATCACATCCTCAACGGAGATGTACTCCATGCGCCCTGTTTTAAAATAGCGTTTGGCGCTGTTTTCGGCCTGGGTTTCGGTAAACCGATCAATGAGAAGGTCCTGAAACCGGCGATACGGCCCGCAGCGCCGGGGATTCGAGTACCCGAAAAGGCTCACGGTGGGCACATTAAGGGCCACGGCCATATGCAGGGGACCGGTATCGGGAGAGACCACCACAAGGGAACCGGAGAGCACCTTGAGCAGGTCTCGAATCCCGTTCTGAAGGGCGATGACCGGCGTATGTTCTGAGAGACGGCTGATCTCATCGGCCAGCTCTTTTTCACGCGGGCTGGGCCCACCGGTCAGAACCGGCACCAGCCCTTTTCGAGCCACGTGATCCACCGCCCGGGCATACCGTTCGGCGGGCCAGTCTTTATCGGGGCTGGAGGAAGCCACCACAAAGGTAACGGCCGGTGCAGCGAACTTGCCGAAAAACGCGGCTCGCGCCGCCACCTCCTCTTCTGTAAACCCGAAGTTCCACGCCACGGGGTAATCCGTCACCCCAAGATATTCCACAAACTCAAAGAACTGATCCTGGACATGGCCCGGCGTTTTTTTCGGGATCCGGCGATTGGAAAAGAGCCACTGGCACTCCCGGCATCGTGCCATGTCAAATCCGAGCTTGATCCGCCCCTTGATCAGGGTGGAGATAGCGCTGGCCTTGATGCTCACCTGAAGCATGAGCACCACATCGTAGACCTCGCCTTTAAAGCGCTGCCTCAGGGCCTTCCAGTGATCCCGGCCCCCTTTGCGGTCAAAGAGCACGTAATGATCCGCCACCCCCTGGTGCTTAACCATCTCATAAGCCAGGGGCTGAAGCACCCAGGTAATCTCCGCATCGGGGTAGCCGTGGCGCAGGGCACCCATCATGGCCATGGCATGAACCACATCCCCCAAGGCCGAGGTCCGAATCACAAGAATCTTTCTGGCTGGAATTATCCCCATCCCCTATTCCTTACATAAATTTTATAAAAAAAAGCCTCCGGCAGCAAGGCGTGCCACCTTGAAATCAGGTTTGCAGATGCGCTTTGGTTTGATGTAAATCTGAGATAGCCACCAAGACCTGTTTGTTCAACTTTTCAAAAATTTAACCCCCGGCAGGGCCGCGAAGGCACAAGCTGAATAGTTACATTCGCTTAACAAGCGAAAAAGCCACGCAACCGTCCCCCTGTACACAGGGAAAATCCCCTTTCACTGCCAGGCAACGCTGTGATATGACTTAACGCATAAAAACGGCCCCTCATACAAACCCACGCCAGGCGACCCATGCCGTCATAACCCAAACAACGACTCTGTGATACCATGACCCGATATAAAGAGATAGACATTACCAAGGTCCGAACCTACTCCGCCACCCAGCGCCCCTCCAAGGTGACCACCGCCCTTGAAGGGACACCGTCTGAGGCTGGCATCCCCATGGCCCAGTTCTTTAAGAACCTGCCATCCATCCTCAAAGCCGATGACCTGCTCGCCGTGGCCCGCGCCGTGGTAGCTGCCAAGGCAAAGGGCAAACCCGTCATGGCCATGATCGGTGGCCACGTTATCAAGACAGGCTGCTCACCCATCCTGGCAGACCTGGCCCAAAAAGGATTCATCACCCACTTCGGCTCCAACGGAGCGGCAGGCATCCACGACACCGAGCTCGCCCGTTTCGGGCACACCTCCGAAGATGTGGCCACCCAACTTGAAGACGGCTCCTTTGGCATGGCCGAAGACACGGCCGCCCTGGTGAACAAGGCTGCTGTCAGAGCGGCGGCAGGAACCGAAGGCTTCGGACAGGCCGTGGGCGCCCTCCTCATCGAAGAAGACGCCCCCCACAGAGGACGCGCCTTGCTGGCACGGGCCTTTGAGCTGGAGATCCCCTACACCCTCCATGTGGCCATAGGCACCGACATCGTTCACCAGCACCCCACAGCCAAAGGAGCCGCCATCGGCGAAGCCTCCTTGAGAGATTTTCGTATTTTCGCCCACAGCGTCTCCGGACTCGGAGATGGCGGCGTGGTGCTCAATTTCGGCAGCGCAGTCATTATGCCCGAGGTCTTTTTAAAGGCCCTGGCCGTGGCCCGAAACCTCGGCCACAAGGTCACCCACTTCACCACGGCCAACTTCGACATGATCCAGCACTACCGCCCCCATGTCAACGTGGTCTCACGCCCCGTCATGCCCGGAGGCAAGGGCTACGCCATCACCGGCCACCACGAGATCATGATTCCCCTTCTCGCCTCGGCCATCATGGAAGTCGAAGCGGGAAACCTTTAGCAACCTTGCCTCCGGCGGCAAGGTGAGCCACCTTGAAAGCAGGTTGCCGCAGCGTTTTAACCCTCGTTCCTCGGGTCAAATCACAGCGGCATTATTATGAAATTTGGGCATTTATTTTTTGCCTGAGCCCTAAGCTGAACCGTGACAGCAAAGAAAGCGATAAATCATGCAAATCCAAATCGATACCTTCAGCAGCGCCCGCGTCCTTGTCGTCGGCGATATCATGCTGGACCGATATATCTGGGGAGAGGTGGAGCGCATCTCCCCGGAAGCCCCGGTGCCCGTGGTAAAAACGGGCGAGACCTCAGAAATCATGGGCGGAGCCGGCAACGTGGCGGCCAACCTGGCTGGCCTCGGCTGCCAGGTGACACTCGTGGGCCTTCTCGGCGATGACGAGACGGGCCGGCGACTGTCCTGGCTGGCCGAAGACATGGGCATTACCACCCAACTCATGGCGTCAGAGGGCCGTCCCACCACCACCAAAACCCGCATCATGGCCCAGAAGCAACAGCTCTTCCGGCTGGACAGCGAGGTGGTCGCCCCCCTCTCCAAAATTGATGAGGCTCAACTGGTGGCCACCTGCGAAGCGGCCATGGCAAAAACCGACGCCCTGATCCTCTCCGATTACGGCAAAGGGATGATGCAAACCGAGGGCTTCTGCCAGCAACTCATCCGCATGGCAGAAGCCAGCGGAGTGTCCGTTTTTGTCGATCCCAAAGGGAGCGACTGGGACCGTTACCACGGCGCCACCTGCATCACCCCCAACACCAGCGAGCTGGAATTGGTCCTCGGCCACCGACTGGACCAGGGAGAAACGGCGGTCGCAGACCAGGTAGAGGAGACCCGCACCACCTACGGCCTCTCCCACCTCCTCCTCACCCGAGGGGCTGATGGCATGTGCCTTAAAGGAGAAGCAGAAGCGGCCCTTTTCATCCCCACAGAAGCCCGGGAAGTCTTTGATGTCTCCGGAGCCGGTGACACCGTCATCGCCACCCTGGCCGCCTCCGTGGCCGCCGGGATCCCCTTTGGGGCCGCCGCCCGGCTGGCCAATGCCGCAGCCGGCATTGTGGTGGGAAAACTGGGCACACGCCCCGTCACCATCGGCGAGCTGAAACAGATCGAGAGCGACAAAAAAAGGCCTGATTTCATCAAGACCTGTGACCGTGCCACCGCCGCCCACAAGGTGGCTCAATGGCAGGAAAACGGCGACGAGGTCATTTTTACCAACGGCTGCTTTGACCTTCTCCACCCCGGCCATGTCGACATCCTCTACAAAGCCCGAAACCTGGGAGACCGACTGGTGGTAGGGCTCAACAGCGACGCCTCGGTGCGCAGACTCAAAGGCGAACGGCGCCCCATCCTCAAAGAAGAGGACCGCGGAGCCATCTTAAGCGCCCTCTCCTCCGTGGATCTTGTGGTCATTTTCGACGAAGACACCCCCATTGAACTGATCCGGGCCGTCAGGCCGGATATTCTGGTCAAAGGGGCCGACTACAAACCCCACGAAGTGGTGGGCAAAGAGGTGGTGGAGAGCTACGGCGGTCGCGTGGCCCTGGTCCCCCTCATCGAAGGTCACAGCACCACGGGCATCGAGCAGCGCATCCTCAATCAGTCATAAAAAAAGGGCGACACGCCCCGGCGTGTCGCCCTTTTCCAAATTGCCTCCGTCAGCAAGGTAAGGCTACCTTGAATGCGGGTTTGCGAATGCTCTCCGGCTGTGGGTACTCTGAGCACCTCGCGTCCGCATTCGCGTGAAGGGTCAGGGAGCGACTCCGGCCACAGGCTTTCACCCGCCCGGTAAATCGCTTCCCTTCATAATCCGCCACCATCCCAAGCCCTGCCAGGCCTGAACAAGGCGACCGGCCTCGTCGGGGTCCGGAGCAAGGGTCCCCGCCCCAAAGGGAAGTGTCTCTACCTTTCCCTCAGAGATCATGGCCCCAGGTGTCACCATCATTCCACGGCCAATCCCCATCTGCACCCTCTTTGAATCTAAAATATTGGATCCCAGGCTATAATAGGTTTGCCCTTCCGGGGCGGCCAGCTCAAACAGGGTCGGCATGATGTCCATATGACTGCCCGCCATCTGCTCAGGAATCTCAACCCCCTCAAGCACTTTTTTACCATAAAGGACGAGGGGAACACTGGTACGCTCATAAAGTGAGGGGTGTTCGTTTAAAAATCTTCGAGACCAATGGTCACCGGTGATGGCAAACAAGGCGTTGGGAAACCGTTTTTCCGCCTCCGTCACAAACCGGCCCACTTCGTGATCCGAATACCAAAGGTGCCCAAGCACATCGAGAGAGACCTGGCCGTCATAGGCCTCTTTAAGATCTTGCGGGATCTCTTTGAGGTTAAACCCTTTGCCGTAAACATCCAAGTCGTAGGGCGGATGGTAGGAGGTGGACATAATAAAGTTGAACGAAGGGGTCTCCTTGTCCAGCTGCTTCAGGATAAAATCGAAGAGGAGTTCGTCATCCACCCCCCACTCATTGCCTTTGAGCCAATCCCCCATATGGTTACCGCCATACCTGTGCTCAAATCCCTGGTTCCTGGAAAAATCATCCAGACGCTGCCAGGAGAGGTACCCCCCGTAAAACAGGTTCGTCTCATAGCCCAAGCCCTTAAACTGAGGGGCCAGGGATGTGGGAAAGGGGGCTTGGGCCGAAGGTTGGTAATTGGTGATGACCCCCACATCCGGCAAGCCTGTCATAATGGCGGCCAGGGAGATCATGGTCCCGTAAGAAGCCGACAGAAAACTGTCCACCTGGACCCCTTCGCGCCCGAGCCTGGCCATCTCCGGCATCAGCTCCATCGACTGATACCGCTCCATCATCGGCCAGTTGTCCATGCTCTCCATGACGATAAAAAAGATATGCTGCGGCCGATTCTCAGCAATCCCCTGACTGGTCCTTTGCATGGCGTCATCCAGGTTATGAAACCCGGTGCGTCCGAACACCCTTTCGGCAGCGCCGACAATATCCCCCCCCGGAAGCAGGGTTTCAAGCCCTGAGACCCCCGACAGCCGAGAGTGGTGTTTGATGGCATACCGAAGGGCTGACCAGGGGTTTAACACCATGCGATTCAAAAAAGAGTCCCGGGTAACCCCCGCATCCTTCAGCTGAACAGGGCGATGGGCCACCGAACCCCGTGCGGAAAAGGTCATCAGGCAAAGCACCAGGGTCGTGGCAACCACCTTCATGGGAATCGAGCGCCCCAGGCGATGGAGCCAGACCTCCGAAGCAATGGGGGTTTCAATGGCCTTTAAAGCCAACTTAGAGCTCAAAAAATAAAAACACACGGCCACAAAAGCGATGGTCACCACAGGGTAAGTGCTCCAGGCCGACTTGATGACCGCTCCAAAATCATCATAAATCGCTCCGAAAACCCACTGATTGAAGGTGTCCTTGTATTCGGTGACAAACATATAGTTCGCTGAAAAAATGATGGCATTCAAGAGGAGCATTAACCGTGCCGTCCAATTTCTGAGGCCGGTGGAGAACCTTTGCAGGTCAAATACCCCGCAGGACAGAGAGGCGAGCAGGGAGGGGATCAGAGAGAGCATGGACACCCGTGCGTCAAAACGGATCCCGCTGAAAAAAGCGAGGCCATAATCGGCCGAGCTCACACTCTCCGCAATGGCGGACCGAAAGACAAAAACAATAAAAAAACGGTACAGCTGAAGGGACAGGATCAAAAAAAAGAGCAACTTCAGATCTTTCTGCAACTCAACAAAGAATCGGCTCCAGGACGGACGCACGAGCCCACGGTATGTCATAATAAACCCCAAAAAAAGTTAAACACGCCGAAGCCCTGCCCTCACCCACAGGGTGAACAATCATAACATCGGCATAAATGGTTCGCACCAGATTATACAACCCTTTGCTATTAGTCTATTTCATGTAAAAATTAAAGCCTATTTTCCCCCCTTGACTTTCCCTTCCATAGAATCCTAACCTAACTAACGTTAGCCCGAATATTTCACGAGTCGAGTGCACCCATATTCAAGGCATCAGTGCTGCAGATCTATTGGTTTACCTCAAAGCTCTGATAACGCAGAAGATGGGTGCACTCGGCTCGCCCGAAGGGTGAGAAAGGCGAGCAGAAAACGGTGAAATACATTTTGCATTTTTGAGACGCCTATTCCTTTCTTGATAACCCGCTGTAATAAAATACCATTATTTTGGCATGGCCGTTTTCTCATGAAATATCCGGGTTAAGTCACTCATGATACTGAGCCCAAGGAGCCACACCCATGAGCAGCTCACACATCGCCTCGCGCAAAACCATTATTTTTCGAGAAGCCGCACGCCTCTTCCGTGAAAAAGGCTACAGCGGATCCACCCTCCGTGAGCTCGCAAAACGCGCCGGGGTCAAAGGCGGCAGCATCTACCACCATTTCAACTCCAAGCAGGAGATCCTCTTTATGATTATGGAGGACACCATGGTCAACCTCATAACTCGCGTCTCCCGGGAGATCGAGGAGGTGACCAGCCCCCGAGAAAAATTACGAAAGGCCATTCGCGCTCATGTGGCGTTTCACGCCATGGATGCTGATGAGACCTACGTTTCCGACGCGGAGCTCCGAAGTCTTGACCTAACCAACTACAAAAAAATTGTCGGCATGCGGGATCAGTACGAGGGCATCTACAAAAAAATGCTTCAGGAAGGTATCGATACAGAGGAACTGGAAATTGATAACGTCACTCTCTCCTCACGGGCTCTGCTCCAGATGTGCACCGGCATCTCCTACTGGTACACACCGGAAGGGCCTCTGACCATTCAGGAGATCGCCGACAACTATGTCGACCTCTTTTTTCATGGGGTCTGCAGGAAACAGGGCCGGTAAAACACGACATGGCCAGCGAAGGGCCAAATGAATGCCCCTTGTCTCTGGATACGTCATCCCACCTGCTTTTCAATATCAAATATCTTAAGCGCCCGGCCATGAGCTGTTCTATCGTGGGACAGAGTCGACGACTTTTTGACGAAGCCTTCAAAAAAAGTGCCGGAAGAGAGCCGCTCCCACACGAACTCTCCTCCGGCGTTGACATAGAATCGTCAACTAGTTGATTAGCACACAACAGAGGGGTTTCACAGGATGAAATCGTGTAAATGATACGATTACAGGCAAATCACCCGTTACCCTCTCCCTTCACGCGAAGGCAAACACAAGAAGTTGAGGGTACCGACAGCCGTTGAGCACGCACAAACCCGGGTTCACGTTTTTTTGCTACCGCTGCTTCGCCACCTTGCCGCCGGAGGCCTTTTTTGTTGTGCTGGGCAGCGGCCCTTTTTTCATCAAAGCTGGGTAGCTAACAGGGTCGTGATGGCGGGGAGATCGTCGTTGAATTCAATGGAGACGGAGACGGTGCAAAGGGGCAGAGAGGCCAGCGTGCGCACCTTCACCCGATCCTTGTCCGTGGTGAGAAGAACGGAGGCGCCGCTGGCTCTGGCTTCTGCTTCCAGGGCGACGATCTCCGCTTCGGTATAGGAATGATGATCTTCAAAAAAGTGCCCACCAACGACGGTCACCCCAAGGGACCTGGCCCCCTCTTCAAAAGCATGGTTTTTTGCGATCCCTGAAAAAAGAAAGGCGGGGCCGAGTGCCTGGGGCGTCAAGGGGTTGCCTGCCCCATCCGACAGGGAGACGCGATGTGTGGAGGCAATGACAGGAAGGGAGGCAGCCTTGGTTCTCAACGGCCCGGGTAGATGGCTCAAAAAACGCGTCACATCCCCAGCTCCAGCCCGGGTCAGAACCACGGCGTCGGCCCATGAAAAGGCCGAAAGGGGTTCGCGCAAAGGCCCCCGTGGAAGGACATGACCGTTCCCAAAGGGGCGCGCGCCATCGGCCAGGAGGATATTCAAATCCCGGGCCAACCGAATATGCTGATAGGCATCATCCAGAAGCACCACATCAGGCCGAAACCGGTCACAGGCCTCCAGGCCCGCGGCATAACGATCGCTGCCGATCACCACCGGAACACCGGGAAGCTGCTCGGCCATCATCACCGGCTCGTCCCCCGCCTCAAAAGGCGAAAGAAAAATCGCGTCCCCATCGGAAACCACGGCACCCTGACTCGAAAGGCTCCCGCCATACCCTCGGCTCACAATCGCCACTTTAGCCCCTTGCGCCCGATACCACCGCGCTGCAAAAAGGGTCATGGGGGTCTTGCCCGTACCGCCTGCCGTCAGGTTGCCGATGGCCACCACCCGTGCAGGGAGATGCTTTGCTTCCAGGACACCCTTCTCATACGCCACCCGCTTGGCACGGCCCAAAGCGCCGTACACTTTCGAAAGACCCAGCAAGGCAAACTTTGGAGACATCAGCGAGGTCCTGCCGTCATCTTCAAAGGCACGTTCAATGTAATCCGTCATTTTTCCCATACACTCAAATTTTTATCCTGAGGTCATGATCCAACGTGATGAAGCGCAGCGCCTCGGCAATCAGGAACGACGAACGCTCTTTTTTAATCAATATCCTGCAACAGCAGCCCCCCGGCACAGAAAAAAACCACATCGGCGGCCCAGGCGGCGATAAACGGGGGCAGCATCTCACCATACCCCAGGGAGAGGCAGAGGCTGTAGAAGATCCAGAAGAGAAAGGCAATGCCAATCCCAATCCCCACAGAGATAGGAATCCCTTCGTGACGCGGGCGTGTCAGGGCGATCCCGGATCCGATCATCACCATCATCAGGCAAAGAAGAGGAAAGGCCATCTTGGCTTGAAAATTCACCCGGTACCGGGTGACATCGTACCCCTCTTTTTCCATCTTTCGAATGTAATCCCAAAGATTAAAAAAACTCATTTCACGGGCTTTTTTCACCACACTCCCAAGATCCTCGGGCAACACCCCGACCATATCGATGGCGGCGTCCACATACTGAGAACGCTGCCCGCCCGAGATCGAGGGTTCCTGGACAATGGCGTCTTTCAAGGCCCAGCCTTTGCTCGTATAAACTCCGGAGGCCGCATCCACGCGCCGAACGGGCACAAAGGAGTCATCGGCAAAGCGGGTGATGGAGATCCCGGACAGGGTCTTGGTGGCGATGGTGTAATGCTTGATATAAATAATTTCACGCCCATGCCGCAGCCAGATATTATTTCCCTGGGTGGTCTGAATATTTCGCTTTTTAATATCCACCATACGGATATGCGTGGCTTTGTTCAGCGCCACAGGCACCACGGTCTCAGCCAGAATAAACACCAGAACCGTCAATAAAAGGCCCGCCCCGGAAAGGGGTTTTATAAGCTTCCATGCGCTGATCCCCCCCCCCATCAGGGCAATGATCTCGTTATTTCTCCGCATGAGACCAAAAAGGACAACACTTGACAACAAAGCGCAGACAGGGGTCATCATCACGATAATCCCCAGGTTTCTCATCACCACGAACCACACCCCGTGCAGGAGGTTGTAATTCACCTGGAGAAACTTTGAAATCCAGGAAAGATAATCAATGGCCACCACGAGGAAGAAGACCACCACCTGAATCATGGCAAAGTACTTAAAAAACTGTTTCAGGACATACCGCTGAATGAGACTCATGACCGGCCCCCCTTTCGAAGGGGTGCCATGGCCCACCGAAAAAGAGAAAGAAAAAAACCGCCCAGCACATCAAACCCCAGAGTCTTCTCACGGGCGACCCGTGCAAGAAAAATCAGACCGGCACTCCCCATCACAATATTTCCGACCCAGAGCGCCAGTTCCGGAGCAAGGACCCCGGATTTCCCCAAAGACCATCCGGCCGCGTGCATCACGTAGTAGAGAAGAAAACAGACCAGCCCGAGGCCCATACCCGAACTCTTGCGGGAAAAAGCACTTCGAAGTCCCAGGGAAATAGAGAGAATACCCAGGGTAAAAGCGGCCAGGGCCAGGGCAAATTTTTCGTTGATCTCCATAATGGCGGTGGCAGGGATACGCCCGGCCTTCTTTTCCGACGCGATGTAAGCAGAAAGCTCCGAAAGGCTCATTTCATCACGCGCCTTATTGCCCAGCGACTTGTCCGAATGAAGTTTTCCAAAATTCACCCGGATGTCGTAGGTGGAAAAACCGATGGCATTGACCGCCCGATCCACCAGATTCACCTGGTTCACCTCACCGTTGAACAGGCGAAGGGTAAGGGTCTCAGCCTGTTTGGAAAAAAACCGAACCCCTCTGGGAGCTGTAATGGACACCTCACTCTCGGGATTTCGGGTATCTCGAATAAACACACCATGCAGGCTCTTGTCCTCGGGGTTGATCCGCTCCACATAGAGCATCACTCCGTCAAAATTGGTATTGAACGTCCCTTCTTTTATAGAGGCATCCACCCCTGCGGATGCGATATTGACCACCATCTTTTTGTACGAATAGTTTCCCCAGGGGACGGCGTAAACCGTAACGGCAAGGGTGAGCAAAGACCCCAGCAGGCAAAAGGCCCCCACCGGATAAAAAATAGCGGAAAGCCCCGCACCACCCGCCTTGATGGCCACAACTTCCTGATCGGCAGACATTCGAAGCAGGGTCAGCAGCACCGCCATCATCACGGACATGGGCAGAGTGTACTGCATCATCACCGGGAGGGTATACCCCACCATGGCAAGAACAGTGGAAAGGCTCGCCCGGTAGTTCACCACCAGGTCGGTGATGTCGATAATTTTGGTCAGGAGAAAGACCAGACTGAGAAAGCCCAGACAAAGCAAAAAAGGCTGCAGCAGCTCTTTCAGAATATAGCGATTGATAATGGTAATCGGGGTCACCTATTTATTATATGATATCCCGGGCCACCCAAACCACTTCGCCGATCACCTCAAAGTGGGTCAGGTCGGCTTGATAGTCCACGGCCTCGGCCTTGTTGTCGGAGAGCACGCGCACACAGGCGCCTTCGGTAAAAAGCCGTTTTATCTTGATGGTGTCGCCTTCGCGAAATGCAAAAACCCCTCCTTTGAAACCGCCATCTTCCCCGGTTCGGGAACGATCCACCATCACGGTATCGCCGCCGCAGATCATGGGCGCCATGGAGTCGCCCACCACATCAAAGAGAACCAGTGCCGACGGTGTCCCCTTTTTCCTGAGCCATAGCTCTCCAAAGGGGCAGGTTTCAAGCACTTCGGCCGTGGTCTCAAAAGAGCCACCGCCACCGGAAAGGGTCGCTCGGTATTTGGGAATATAAACCAGAGCGTTCACCATAACGGATCCCTGCTCTCCCTTATACCCATTCAAAAGCCAGGTAATATCGCAGTCAAAAGTCTGACAGATTTTAAAAATAGCATCGATGGTCGGAGAGATGCCGTCTCGCCATGACTCAAAGGCACCAGTCATCCCAACGGTACGGTCCAGCTCACCGAGCTGTCCTCCACACTCGCGCGTCACCAATTCCTCCAGATTGTGGAGAAACACCTCTCTGTTCCACTTCATAACCCCACTCTTTCATCATGACAGGCGCCGTGCGCCTAATGATCCAAGACTCTATGAGAGCATGGTGCCGACCTGCCGGCAGCATGCGTCAGTTACTTGCGTGTGACTCAGAATGCCCGAATCATAGCCAGAGCACGGCGGGTTGTAAAGGGTTTACAAAAGGGATGAGGGGCCAAAGGATGGGCGATCCATGCCAGGTTAAAATGAGCGCCTCCTTGCAGCCGGAGGCATTTTTATCTTACGCTTTTCGTGCCAGCACCGCGCAGGACCCTGACGGAAGCGAGATGTCTCCGGCAAAAGAGAGCCCGGCTTCTTCCACCATGGCCCGCATCTCGCCGACGGTGTAGACTTTTCCATTGTAGGTGTTGAGCATCATGTGAAGGTCGTACATCCCTCCGGCTTCGCCCCGATCCCGATAAAAATCGTGGACCACCAAGGTGCCGCCCTGGGCGAGAAGGCCGGCGGCACGACGAACGATCCCCAAGGTCTCGACGTCTCCCTGGCAATGCACCAGATTGGAGAGCAGAAGCAGATTCGCCCCTTCACACCCGGAGAGATCCCAAGGGTCATCCAAAAGGTTGACGCAGGAGAGCCCGATGCGACTGAAGGCGGGATGGTGCTTCCTTTTTTCGGCAAAAAAACCCACCACGTCCTGGAGATCCGCAAGCGCCCCTGTCCAACCGGAATGCTTTTCTAAAAAGGAGAGGCTGTAGGCCCCGGAGCCAAAGCCCAGTTCCACAAAACGCCCCTGATCCGTGTCCGGTTTCACCAGCTGCCAGAGCTCTGCCGCTCTGATCCGCGCGGCCTCATCCATGGCGTCGATATACTGAGCCAGATCTTTTTTGTACTCCGCCTCACTCTTCTCCGAAGCGGCATAGACCCGTTCCCCCGTTTTCAAGGTCTGACCCAGAAGGTCCCAGGAATCAACGAGTCGCTTCTCAAAATCCAGAGTACCGCCCATGGGATGAGGCGCCCCGGTCCCAAAAAAGAGCGCCCCCTCTTTCGACAGACAAAAACCTGTGGGCGACGCCTCCAAGAGGCCCAGAACAACCAGCGCAGAAAGCGCCCGGCATCCAAAAGCCTCGTCCCAACCGACCTTCCGGCAGAGGACGTCAGCCGCCACCGCCTCTTCTCCCACGCAATCAAACACCCCGGCATCAAAAGCCGCTTGCAAAAGCCGATACGGACGGTATCCCGTCAACAGGGTTTTAAACTTCAGATATGACGTCATATCGCCCATACATCCTCCCAAAAATGTAGCCATTCAGTGCGACTCGCCTACTTGTAATGCATGATACGTGGTTCCACACACCACACAAATAAGGCATGTTTTCAAAAAAAAGACCCCGGCATCTCTGATGCCGGGGTATCGTATCACAACGGATCACCAAAAGGATCTACCCTTTGGTGTGCGGGTCTTTAATGGCCACCTCTTCAAAGGTGAGGATATCGGCGAGGATGCGGGTGGAGGCATCGAGGAGTTCCATGGTAAGCGCCGCACCGGTGCCTTCACCCAGTCGGAAGCCCAGGTCCAGCAGAGGATCCACGCCAAGGTGGTCGTGCATGAAGGTGTGCCCCACTTCTACGGATCGGTGACTGGCAAAGAGGTACTCTTTGGATATCGGGGCCAGGTCGCCGGCGATCAGGGCGCCGGCTGTGGAGATAAAGCCATCGCACACCACAGGAATCCCGTGGGCGGCAGCCCCCAGAACGAGCCCGGCCAGTGCGCCGATCTCATAACCGCCCACCTTGGCGAGGACGTCAATGGGGTCCGTGGGATCGGGATGGTTCACGGCAATCCCTTTTTTGATCACATCAATCTTGCGCTGCAACGCCGCGTCGTTGATTCCGGTACCGCGCCCGGTGAGGTCTTCCACCTTCTCGCCGGAAAGCACAGCGATGATGGCCGTCGATGGCGTGGTGTTGCCGATGCCCATATCTCCGGTGCCAAGCATATCCAACCGGCCTTCGGCCACGAGCTCATCCACGATCTCGATGCCCGCCTCGATGGCCGCCACGGCCTGCTCACGGGTCATGGCAGGACCCTTGGTAAAATTCTCAGTTCCCCGGGCCACTTTTTTATGAATAATGGGCAGCGTCGGGTCAAACTCGGCTTTCACACCAATGTCCGCAGCCAGAGACTCTGCCCCTGCGTGCTTGGCCAGCACGTTGATGGAGGCTCCTTTGATCACAAAGTTGTGCACCATCTGCTCGGTCACTTCCTGGGGAAAAAGACTGACGCCCTCCTCCACCATCCCGTGATCGCCGGCGCAGGTCACCACCACTTTTTTTTCTAATTTAACGTCAATCACCCCGGCAATGGCAGCAAGCCTTGCCGACAGAGGTTCCAGCACCCCCAAACTTCCCTGGGGCCGCGCCTGATCAGCCAGACGCTTCAGAGCCACCGCCTCAATTCCGCGATCAATCCCAACAATGGAACCGAGGGTCTTTTCAAGCAATTTCATTCAGAAACCTCCTCACATGTTAAAAAAGCAAAAAAACGGCCTCCGGCGGCGAGGTGAGCCACCTCGAAAGCAGGGTGCGAATGCTCGATCGATCACATTCGCTTCGGGCTGAGCCCGGATAAAGTCCCAAGCGACACCTCCAGCCCCAAATTTTAAGTACACATACAACTCAGTTGCGCGCTGCCCAGAAAAATCGTCTCAAATAAATCTCACCGCGAAGAACGAGGGGTGAAAGTCTTTGGAACCTGGGGTCCAGGGGGGGAAACCACTCTATCAAAAAATCCCCTGGACCTCGGAGGCAGGCTTGGTCGGCGTTACCCTTTGTAGATTTTGTCGCCTTTGATGTCGGGCTCGAAGACTTCCATGCCCTTTTTCATGGCACAGAAATCGCCGCACATGGTGCAAGTGTCTTCATTTTCAGGGCAGCGCTCTGCTCGAATGGACTTGGCCACTTCAGGAAAGAGGAGATACTTTTCCAGGTCATCCCAGCGCATTTCACGACGGGCCATGGCAGCCATCTTTTCGTTTTCACGACGATTGGGATACTTGGCGATGTCACCAATGCGGGTGGCCAGGCGAGTGGCTCGCACGCCTTCGCGGACATCCTGCACAGTGGGCAGGGCCAGGTGCTCGGCGGGGGTGATGTAGCAGATGAGGTCAGCGCCAAAACGGGCGGAACTGGCCGCTCCGATGGCAGCGGTGATGTGGTCGTAGCCAGCGCCGGAGTCACAGGGAATGGGGCCAAGGACGTAGTAAGGGGCGTTGCCGCTCATGCGTTTTTCAAGCATGATGTTGCCTTCGATTTCATCGAGGGGCACATGGCCGGGGCCTTCCACCATCATCTGGCAACCCATTTCACGGCCCAGATCGGCCAGCTCGCAGTTAATGATCATCTCGGCCATCTGAGCTCTGTCGTGGCTGTCGTGGATAGCACCGGCACGGATGCCGTTGCCCAGGGAGAGGACCGCGTCGTATTTCTTCATCAGGGCGCAGACACGGTCAAACTGCTCATAAAGAGGGTTTTCACGCTTGGTGGCGTCCATCCAAGCGACCATGAAGGTGCCGCCTTTGGAGGCAAGGCCGCCATAGCGGAAACCCTGCTTACGAAGGCGCTCAATGGTATACTGGTTGATCCCGCAATGGATCGCCATAAAAGAGAGACCGTCCTGAAGCTGCTGCTCAATGAGGTCAAAAAGGTATTCGGGGTCCAGCTTGCAAGGATCCTGGCACTTACGTGCCGTCTCCTTAAAGGCCTGATAAAGAGGAACGTTACCCAGGGGCAGGTTGGTTGCAGCCAGCACTTCACGACGGACAAGGTCCAGGTCCCCTCCGGCAGAGAGTTCCATAAGGGTATCTGCACCCTCTTCCTCAGCGGCCAGGGCTTTTTCAATTTCGCTTTTGATATCACAGATATCTGAGCTGGTGCCGATGGACGCGTTCACCTTGGTTCGCAGGCCGGTGCCGATGCCTACGGCAGGCCCCTTGAACTTGGGGTTGTTGGGGATAACGATCTCCCCCTTGGCCACCAAATCACGAATCCGCTCGGGGGCATAATTCTCGTTTTCGGCAACCTGCTGCATCTGGGGGGAAACCACGCCCGCCCGGGCCAACTCAATCTGTGTCTTTGCTACAGTCATTGTCTTTCTTCTCCTTAAAACATATCGGCAGACACGTATTTGCTGCCATCATCATTATTTTGGCCACCGAAGTCTGATCGGCTCCCGATTCCATCCCGGGAATCGCCTTCACCCGTCTTGAGGTCCGCAGTTGCAAAGAAGGAGTACGAACCGGCAACTCCCGGATCTCACGCGACCTCCAACCAGCCGAATCCAACCCCCGCTGATCGAAGATGACGACTTCAGGCAATAAAAAAAGGGCTCTGTGAGACAGCTACAGCTGTGCCACAGAGCCCTTTGCCATCGGACTCGGTCAATATAGTTTCGTGCACGTCTTCTGACTTCCGGGGTAAAACCTCACCCGACGCGCCTTCCCGCCTCCCTTTAAAAGAAGCAGTGACTGTTGTTTTAAGCAAAAACAACCTGCGCCGGGTCACCCGGTTACAGCGGCGGGACCGTCACGGATTTTCACCGTAGTTCCGTTTGCATGACACCGTATGACAAATAGTTAATGCACCCTTTTCTGGGTACTGTTTATGCATTACATGAAGTGAGTGAAGGGCGTCAAGGAGAAAAATAATTTCTGAGACACCCTGAATACGGGAGATGCACAAAAATCAACGTGCATCCGTTGCCACAGGGGACGAGATCCCCGTCCTTCCGGTTATCTTTTGCTAATCCAGCCTCTCTTCAACGATTCCCTGATAAATTAGTCCCTCTTTCTGGACTTTATTCTCTGTATGAAATCAATGTAAATCAAACAGAGATCTCACCCCCCCTCCGCTCCACCATGTCATCACACGCCTGGAATTCCAAGTCAAACGCATACAAAACAGACTCAGCGTCAATGCATATCATTCTCATGGGTTGTGGTGAAAAGAGACAGGGGATGATGAGGTTAAGTTGACGTCAATGAACCTGTGTTTTGGCAAACAAATAATGAACGCACAAAATGTTCTCATCCGCATTAAGATTTGAGCTACCTTTAAATAATATATTGACATATCAGCGATAAATTTCCTATTAAGTGAAAATATCGGTATTTTAGAAAAATATTTCAATTGGGGGAAATTCATGAGTCAAGTTACAGGGATTTTTAAAAAAATCGCATCAGGCAGCCTGGTCCTGCAAATTATGGGTGGAATCATCGCGGGCGTCATCCTCGCTCTTGCATCACCCGAAGCGGCAAACTCAGCTGGCCTTTTCGGCAGCTTGTTCGTTAAGGCACTCAAGGCCGTCGCACCCATTCTCGTTTTTGTGATCGTCGCCTCTTCCATTGCGAATCAAAAACGTGGCGCTCACACCAACATGCGCTCTATCATCAGCCTCTATCTGGTGGGCACCTTCATGGCGGCATTGGTCGCCGTCACCTTGAGCTTTCTTTTCCCCACCGATCTGACCCTGGTGGCCACCAACACAGCAGCAACACCACCCAACGGAATCGGCGAAGTTCTTAACACCCTGCTCTTCAAAGTCGTGGACAACCCCATCAACGCCCTGGCCACCGGCAACTTCATCGGCATCCTCGCCTGGGCCATCGCCCTGGGGGTCGCCTTCCAGCATACGAGTGAGGGGACAAAAACCTTCTTAAATGACGTATCAGATGGCGTCTCAAGCATCGTCAAGCTGGTGATCCGTTTTGCCCCCCTGGGTATTTTCGGCCTGGTCTCCCAGACCATCGCCACCACAGGCTTTTCAGCCCTGGCGGGTTACACACACCTTCTCCAGGTGCTCCTGGGAGCCATGATCATCATCGCTCTGGTGATCAACCCGGCCATCGTCTTTTTCATGACCCGACGCAACCCCTATCCCCTGGTCTTCACCTGCCTGCGTGAAAGCGGTGTGACCGCTTTCTTCACACGCAGCTCAGCGGCCAACATCCCCGTGAACATGGACCTGTGCAAGCGTCTCGACCTGAATGAAGACACCTACTCCGTCTCCATTCCGCTGGGAGCAACCGTCAACATGGGTGGCGCGGCCGTCACCATTACCGTGATGACCCTGGCTGCGGTCCACACCTTGAACATCCAGGTGGACCTCGCAACGGCGCTTCTCTTGAGTATCATCGCCTCCATCTCAGCCTGCGGGGCCTCCGGTGTCGCCGGCGGATCGCTTCTCCTGATCCCCCTTGCCTGTAGCCTCTTCGGCGTGCCCAACGAGATCTCCATGCAGGTTGTGGCCGCCGGCTTCATCATCGGTGTGATTCAGGACTCTGCCGAGACCGCGCTGAACAGCTCCACCGACGTTCTGTTCACCGCTGCTGCGGATTACAAAGCCAACGGTTCCGCTCCCCGAGAAATAGAGCCTGAAAGAGCCGCCGCTTAGGCTTCGGCCCGGGAAAAATTCAACATGATCACTGGAAGGGCCGCATAAGGGTAAACCCTATGCGGCCTTTTTTTTAACAGACAAATCGCATCCGCAATGCACTTGCGAAACACTGCGCGTTTCCCCGCGGTTCACCCCAACCGCTACCACTCCAGAATAACCTTCCCGGAATCACCGGAACGCATGATGTCAAAGCCTTTCTGAAAATCGTCGATGCGGAACCTGTGGGTAATGACCGGTGAGATATCCAGGCCGCTCTGGAGCATGCTGGTCATCTTGTACCAGGTCTCAAACATCTCTCGGCCATAAATACCTTTGAGCTTCAGGCCTTTGAATATAATCTGAGACCAGTCAATGGCGGTCTCAGGAGGCTGAATCCCAAGCAGCGCAATGTTTCCGCCAAAATTCAATGCCGAGAGCATGTCCCTTAAAGCCTGAGGGTTGCCGGACATCTCGAGTCCCACATCAAAGCCCTCGTTCATCTCAAGCGTCCCCATGGCATCCAGAAGGCTCTCATTCGAAACATTCACGGCCCGTGTGGCCCCCATCTTTGAAGCCAGGCCAAGGCGATAATCGTTTACATCGGTGATCACAACATGTCGCGCCCCGGCATGCCGTGCGATGGCAATGGCCATGATGCCGATGGGCCCCGCCCCGGTGATGAGGACATCCTCCCCCACCAGATCAAAGGAGAGCGCGGTGTGAGTGGCATTCCCGAGAGGATCCAGGATAGAGGCGGTCTCATCGCTGATGGCCGATGGGATACGAAACGCATTCACAGCAGGCACCACGATGTACTCGGCAAAACAACCGGTCCGATTGACACCGATCCCTTCCGTATTCCGGCAGAGATGTCGTTTTCCGGCCCTGCAGTTCCGGCAGTCCCCACAGGTGATGTGCCCTTCGGCGGAAACCCGGTCTCCCTCCCTGTAGCCCTCCACCTCGCTTCCCACCTTAACAATCACCCCCGCAAACTCGTGGCCGATGACCATGGGGGCAGGGACCGTCTTCCGGGACCATTCATCCCAGTTGTAGATATGGATATCGGTTCCGCAGATGGCGGTTTTTTTCACCTTGATCAGAAGGTCGTTATGACCGGGCTTGGGAATCTCGGCCTCTTCCATCCAGATCCCCACCTCGGGTTTTGCCTTGCTCAAAACCTTCATTTTATCCATTTATCACCTCATTTATAGGGTCAGCCCCTCTTTAATCGATCACTCCGAGCTCTTTCCCCACCTTGGTAAAGGCGGTGATGGCCTTATCCAGATGCGCCCGGGTATGGCCTGCTGACATCTGAGTTCGAATTCTTGCCTTGCCTTTGGGGACGACAGGAAAACTAAAGCCAATGACATAGATCCCCTCGCCCAGGAGTCGATGGGCCATCTCCCGGGCGAGGGTGGCGTCTCCCAGCATCACGGGGATAATGGCATGATTCCCGGGGACGAGGTTAAAACCGGCTTTCTCCAGGGCATCTCTAAAGTAACGGGTGTTCTCTTTCAGGGTTTCAATAAGAGCCGAGCTGGATTTAAGCATCTTAAGGACGGCGATGGATGTGGCGGTGACCACCGGTGCCAGGGTATTGGAGAAAAGATAGGGGCGCGACCGCTGCCTCAGCCATTCGATCACCTCTCTCTTTGCCGAGGTGTACCCACCGGATGCGCCCCCCAGGGCCTTGCCCAGGGTTCCGGTAATGATATCCACCCGCCCCATGACACCGCACAGCTCAGGGGTCCCCCGGCCTGTCTCGCCGGTAAAGCCCACCGCGTGGGAATCGTCCACCATCACGTACGCACCATAGGCGTCTGCAAGGTCGCAGATAGATGAAAGATCGGCAAGGGTCCCGTCCATGGAGAAGACACCATCCGTGGAGATCAAGATAAACCGTGCATCCCGGGCGGCCTTAAGCTGCGTTTCAAGGTCTTCCATGTCGTTGTTGGCGTATCGAAACCGCCGGGCTTTGCTGAGACGGACGCCGTCGATGATGCTGGCGTGGTTCAATGCATCGCTGATAATGGCATCTTCAGGCCCCATAAGGGTCTCAAAGAGGCCTCCGTTTGCGTCAAAACAGGAGCTGTAGAGGATGGTATCCTCCATGCCCAGAAAATCACTGAGGGCGGATTCAAGCTCTTTATGGATATCTAAGGTGCCGCAGATAAACCGCACAGAGCTCATCCCGAACCCGTACCGGTCCAGGGAGGCGTGGGCCGCATCGATCAGCGTCTGGTTGTTGGAGAGACCAAGATAATTGTTGGCGCAGAGGTTAATCACCTCGCAGGAGCCCTCCACGCGAATGTCTGCCTGCTGTTGAGAGGTGATAATGCGCTCTTCTTTAAAAAGACCGGCGGCCTTAAGGTCCTCCGTCTTTTTGGCCAGGTGCGTCAACAGTTCCGTTTTCATACAGACCCCCATGATAGGTTGAAGCAAATGATAAAGAACCCTTCGAGGCTCAAAGGCACACGGCGGATGCTCTCCCTATAAAACGACGAGATGACAAAAAAGTCTGTTATTTTTTTCTGATAGACCGTAGTTTCCGGAGACGTCAGCCTGCACCATGATATGGCGTTGGGCATGAATAAAGGCATAAAACCAAATAATATCGGATGACGACAATGAAAAAAACACTGCTTGTTTATTACTCACGAACCGGAACAACGGAAGCACTGGCGGAAGGAATCCAGGAGCGGCTGGGCTGCGACATGGAGGTGATCATCGATCAGAAGAATCGAGACGGATTTTTCGGGAACCTTTGCGGAGGATTAGACGCCCTGCTTGAGAGACAAACCCTCATCAAACCGCCCACCCACGACCCTGCCGGTTATGATCGGGTCATTATCGGCACCCCGGTGTGGTACGGCAATCTTACGCCAGCGGTTCGCACCTGGCTCTGCCGACACACAAACGAAGAGCCCAGGTTCAAAACCGCCTTTTTCTGCACCTTTGCCGGCGGAGGCAACGAAAGGGCCGCAAAGAAATTCATGGGCCTTGTGAAAAGCAAATGCGGGGCTGTCCTCTCCATCCAAAAGGGTGAGGATGACGAGACGATCAAGAATAAAATAGGGATATTTACGGACTCACTGGCGGCTGCCACCAAGGACTGAGCGAATAGCTTAATGCGACGCTTCGATAAACCCCAACGCCACCCCATTGGGGTCCTTGGCCAAAAAAAGTTTCAGGCCCCCGGGAAGGGTTCTGGGCGCTTCCAGGCCCGGCGTATTTTTTTCCAAAAGACGGGTGTAGGCTGCATCGATATCATCTACATACAAGGTAAGGGAAACCGAACCGACACCCGGGGTGACGGGGGGATCCGTGTCACGTTTGATCAATTCAATCTGCCCACCGGCAAGGTCTTTCAAGAAAGCCAGCTCCACACCGGGAGAAGGGGTCTGGCGGGTCGTCAGCTCAAAATCCAGCGTCTCGGTATAAAAAGCCACCGAGGCGTCCATGTCATTCGTCTCAATCGTTACAAACGCAATCTGCATGCACTGTCCTTCCTCTACCTGCCACGCTGAAGCCCCACCACAAGGGCCACCTCACCCTTCGGCAGGGTCAGACGTTCAGAGATCTGATCCACCGAGAAGCCTTGGGTGGCCAGATGAAGAATTTTCTGTCGGGATTCGGAGATGCGCTGTTCAGCGTTTTCTTCTTCGGCAGCGTTTGTGTGCTGCCGATTCATCAGGGCATCGGCGCGATTGAGCAAAAGCTTCAAAGAGGCAATTCGTTTTTCGAGGTTCTCATTCAACTCAGTGACAAGCAGACGCTTTTCCGCCACATGGCCGTCAAACGTATCGGCCACCGATTTTGCCTCCGCCAGGACCGGCTCCAGCAGGGAGAGCACCTGGGTATGGGCCGCTCGTACAGACTCCGCTTCGAGGCGACGCCTTGTACGTCGGGTATGGATCAATTCAGACAGGGCCAGAGCCAGACAGGCCGTCCCCAGACCAAAAAGAAAAAATGTCGACATCGTGTGCAGATTCATGGACCTCCCTTTCCTGATCGCATGGCCAAAGGTGAACACATCTCGCCACACCTCAGGCGGCCCGCCCCCATGACCTGGCATACCGCATTTATCGTGAGCGTTTTCACCGCTTCGTTTACATCAGTTGGTAGGCCTCAAATGTCACGTGGTCGATGACCCCTTCGGTGAGAAGCCCCCCGGCTGTTTTTCGCACCAGCTTCCTCAAATCGCGTTCGACCGGTTTTTCTCCTGAAATCGATGCAAGTTTCGCCAACAGTTCATCATAAATACGTTTTCGAAAGAAGGTTTCATACCCCGCCAGGGGATCTTTTGCGACCCCACGAATCGTGAGCACCACGTTCAAAGAGATAAAGGCATAATCGTTGCCCACCGCAGCGGGAATTAAAAAATTCTCAAGCCGTGAGACAACCTGGGGCTCACCGGTAGTCACAGGCGTTTGCCCTTCACCCATCGCCTCTCCGGAATCGGCAAAATCAGAGGTGGAAAGCGCCTGCTCATCACCCGCCATAAGATACACCCAGCCGGCCACCCCTCCTGCGCTGAAAAGCAATAAGAAGCCCACCACCACCAGAAGCCATTTCTTTTTACTGCGTTTTTTTTGGGGTGGAAGGTCCTCGTCATCCGTTTCGGCAAGGGGGACTGAGGAGGGGTCGGTTTGATTCTCCTGCTCCCACGTTGCCGACGCATCCTCTCGGGTATCCGTCAAAATGGTGTCTATTTCTTCCCGTGAAATCTGAAATGCATCTTCAAATTCCCCCGGTGCCTCATCGGCCTCAACGCCGCTGTTTTTCAGCAGGCGATCGATATCCTCCTGGCTGATCAGCTCGCCGTCGCCTTCAGTGGCCCCTTCCTCAGGGGAATCGACGATCTCCTCCAGGGAGAGCGCTTCCAGCGGCGAATCTTCAGGGGTGTCTTCGGACAAAACCCGTTGGATATCGTCCATAGAGATCATGGAGAGCTCTTCGTCTTCAGGGCTTTCAATCTCTGGAAGCTGCTCTTCACTCATCTCATCCTCCCTGTGGGGTTCGGGGTCGTCGTCCTCGTCCTCATCATCATCATCGCCTAAAAGGAGATCAATCTCATCGATATTGATAAAGTCTGCAATATCACCCAACGGATCCTCCCCATCGGGAAACACATACTCATCCGTGTCCCTGAGCAGGGTATTAATCTGATCCTGGGAAACAAAATTATCTACATATGGGCTGGAAGAGGGAGGGGGCATACGACGCTACTTTTTATACCGGCGGATGCGTGATCGAAGTTTGATCAGCGACTGGGTGTGAATCTGGCAGATACGGGACTCGGTGAGATCCATGATTTTTCCAATTTCTTTGAGGGTCATCTCCTCATAATAATAAAGGGAAATCACCGTCTGTTCCTTGTCGGTCAAACGCTTGATCGCTTCGATGAGAACCTGCTTCAGCTCTTTTTTCATGACCGAATCCGAAGGGTCATCCTCGCTTCGGATTCCTTCGGAAAAGGTACTGCCGCTGCCCTCGTCGTTATCCTCATTCCGGATACAGGCGTCCAGACTGAGGATGGCGGCGCTGTGAATGTCAGTGAGAATTTTGTAGTACTTCTCCAGGGGCATTCCCAGCTCTTCCGCAACCTCTATATCCGAGGCGGGCCGTTCCTTGCGGGCTTCAATCTTCTGAACGGCGGCTTCCACATCCTGAATCTTTTTCCGCATGGAACGCGAATACCAGTCCATGCTGCGAAGTTCATCCAGAATAGAGCCTTTGATGCGATACTGGGCATAGGTTTTCAGCCCGACATCCTTTTCAGGATCAAACTTATCCACCGCATCAATGAGCCCCATGGAGCCGGCACTGACAAGCTCGTCAAAGGCCACGTTGGCAGGAAGACGTGAAGCAACGCGCCCGGCGATGTACTTCACCAGGTAGGCGTACTTGCGGATCATCTCATCCCGCTCAAGCGGTGAAAAGTGGCAGCGCCTCTTCTCAATTTTCTTTTCGTAGGCAGACGTCATTCAAACGATCCGATCATCTAACACGTCCGTCACCGGTGTCACACCGTCCGTGAACTTCCGCAGATATGGACCTCTCCCCCTTGGACTGTCTGACCGAACTGATAGGCGCTACGGGTTATCCCCGGAGATCAGACGATTCATGAAAAACGATATATTCCCGCTACCGGATGTCCCAGACGGAGATTTAAGTATCTGTTCAGCAATTTTTACAATACTCCTGCTTGAAGGCGCCGCAGGGCATAGCTCAATGACGGGTTTTCTCCCGACAACAGCCTGTCTCAAATGGTCATCAAAAGGTACATACCCAACAAACTCAAGGACAACACCTTTAAGAAATCTGTCCGCCGCCTGACTTAAGGTGGCGTATACGGCTTTGGCCTCTTGAAGCCCCCGAGCCATGTTGACAAGCAACTTAAAATGTTTTGTCCCATTCAAAAACATCACCTTGATCATGCCGTAGGCATCAGTGACCGAGGTCGGCTCTCCAGTGACGACCACTATACACTCTTCAGCGGCCGAATTAAAGTAAATTACATTTGAGGAAATCCCGGCAGCCGTATCGATCAACATAATATCATAGAGGTTATCCAACCCCTCAAACTCGGCCAGAAGGCTTAACTTCTGCCCTTCGGTGAGTTCAGCAAAAGCCGTGTCCCCGGAGGCGGCGGGGATGACACCTACCCGGCCGGAAGCCTTTGCAATCACCTCAGAAAGTTCCTTCTCGCCTGTAATAACGTGGCCCACGTGGTACTGAGGATGAATACCAAAAATGATATCCACATTGGCCAACCCCATGTCGGCGTCAAAGATCAAAACCCGTTTTCCCATATCGGCAAAAGCCACCGCGAGATTGGCCACCATATTGGTTTTACCGACCCCTCCTTTGCCACTGGTAATGGAAATCACGCGCGTGAAGGACGATCTCCCCCCCCCTCTGCGAACGGAAGAGGCCCCTCTGCCCTTAACCATTGCCCTAAGACTGCTTGCCTGATCCACTGTGTTTATTGCTCCATGTCGGTTTTTGGGGAGGGCGTCGAAAGAACCAGCCCCAGAACGCTTTTTCTGTCAGCAACCACCAGGTCCTCCGGTACCCTCTGCCCATTGGTAATGAGCGATAAAGGGAGCCGGGATTCGGACATGGTATCAAAAATAGATGCGGCACGCCTTGTCTCATCCACTTTGGTAAAGACAAGGGTTTCCGGATGAAGAACCGAAAACCGCTCCACCACCTCCCGGGCATCCAGTCGCCCTGTAACGGCACTCACCACCAGGTGCACCGACAGGGGCACGCCACTGCCCAGGATATTTTCCAGTTCCTCCATGCGGGGGGCATCCAGATGACTCTGCCCAGCCGTGTCCACCAGAATCACCTCACAGCGTTCCAGCTTGGTCAAGGCCGAGGCCAGATCCTCCCGACTGAACGCCGGAAGAAACGGAATTCCCATAATAGAGGCATATGTCTTGAGTTGATCGATGGCTCCAATCCGATAGCTGTCCACAGAGATCAGTCCCACCGATCTGCCCTGGTTTAAAAACAGCTCCGCCGCCAGCTTGGCGATGGTCGTGGTCTTACCCGACCCCGTAGACCCCACAAAGGCGGCCACCTGGCGCCCTGGCCTTCCTTTCCCGGAAAGACCAAAGGGATCGGCCACATTGACCTGCTCCACAAGAAGCGAGAGCACTTCTCTCCCGATTCTGCCGGGAGACCCATCCTCCATGGCGGCCTGTGCGGCCAGTCTCTCTTCGGCCCGAGCCACCACCTGACGTGCCCGTGCCTCCGAAACACCCGCGCGAAGCAGGGTCGTAAAGATGCTGTGGGTCTCAGGATTACGAAGAATCTGACGTTCCTCTTCGCTCTGCTGAGAGATGAGCATCAAGTCCTTGAGGGCCGCCAGTTCCGATTGAACAGCAGCCCACCCCTTCGGGTCGGGAACCTCTTCGGTTATATCCCCTCCCGAAAGAGAGTCAAGTCTGCTTTTTTTCGAGCGAATTCTCTCGCCCGACGGATCCGCGGAAGAATGAGGTGGGGGTTTTTCAGCGTCCACCTCAAAAATATCTCGTCCATACGGGTTATTGACCCCCATGGGGATGCGCCGGGTGGAAAGGATAATGGCATCGTCTCCGATGCTCTCCTTCACCTTGGCTACAGCCGCCTGCATGCTGCCTGCTGTAAAGGTTTTAACGGCCATGAGCGGACTCCATCCCCTGGGTCAGAACCACCTTGCCCGTGGCCTTAATGTTCATGTTTCGAGAAATTTCACCATGGGACACCACCATCACAGAGGGGACCCAGGGTTCGATCAGGGCACGAACATGCCGTCTTAATACCGGAGAACAGAGAAGCACCGGCTGAACATTCAATCCCATATTGCGGTCCACTTCCTTTTGAATTGCCATAATGACTTTTTCTGACACCACCGGATCCAGGGCGAGCCAGGCTCCCCCTTCGGAATTTTGAAGCGCTCCGCTGAGCTGATCCTCCACAGCCTGATCCAAAAGAATCACAGGCAAGGATCCATCCCCCTGCATATAGGCTGCGAGAAACCCCCGCGCAAGGCGCTGGCGCACATACTCGGTTAAAAGATCCGTATCCTTGCTCATGGGAGCGTAATCGGCCAGGGTCTCCACAATGGTGAGAAGATCCCGGATAGAGACACGCTCCCGAAGAAGATTCTGCAACACCTTCTGGACCATCCCCAGGGTCATCAGGGAGGGCAGCAGCTCCTCCACCGCCTTGGGGCTGGTCTTGGCCAGGTTGTCCAAAAGGGCCTGAACTTCCTGGCGTCCCAGGAGTTCATAGGCGTTGTTTCGAACCACCTCGGTGATATGCGTGGCGATCACCGTGGAGGTATCCACCACCGTGTACCCGGCAAATTTGGCATCTTCCTCCCGCTCGATGGGAATCCAGATGGCAGGCAGATTAAAGGCGGGCTCCCGCGTGGGGATGCCGTCGATGGTCTGATTGACGTCGCCGGGATCCATGGCGAGCAGGTGGTTCACCATCATCTCGCCCGAGGCCATCTCCACCCCTCGGATCAGCATGCGATAGCCCGAGGGCTTCAGCTTCAAATTATCGCGAATATGAATGGGGGGCACCACAATCCCCATCTCGGTCGCGAACTGTCTTCGAATGGCTTTTATCCGGCCCAAGAGGCTGCCATCCTGATTTCGGTCCACCAGGGAGATCAAGCCGTAGCCCACCTCCAGCTCCATGCTGTCCATGGCCAGGAGGCTCTCCACATCATCGGCTCCGGACTCTGCCGGAGGCTCCTCCTCTTCATCCGAAAACATCTCCTCGTTCTGCCCTTCATTGCGGGGGCCAAACGCATACATCCCGCCCGCCATGGCCAGACCAAGGATCATAAAGGGAAAGCCCGGAAGCCCGGGAACCAGCCCCAGGAGAAAAACAATCACCGCCCCGATATAAATAGGAAAGGCGCTGGAGAAAATGTGCTTGGCAAACTCCTCGCCCATGCGCCCTTCGGATCCGGATCGAGAGACCAGGATACCCGCCGAGGTGGAGATGACCAGCGAGGGGATCTGGCTGACCAGCCCGTCCCCTACAGTCAAAAGGGTATAGTTTCCTGCTGCCGTGGCTACGTCCATGTCGAGTTGCATCACACCGATGACGATGCCGCCGAGAATGTTGATCCCCGTGATGATGATGCCTGCCACGGCATCCCCCTTCACGAACTTGCTGGCACCATCCATGGCACCATGGAATTCTGCCTCGCGGGCGATCAGCTCCCGCCGCTTGCGGGCCTCCTCTTCATCAATGTTGCCCGCGTTGAGATCGGCGTCGATGGCCATCTGCTTACCCGGCATGGCGTCCAGGGTAAACCGGGCCGCCACTTCGGCGATACGCCCGGAACCGGCCGTGATCACCTTAAAATTGACGAGGACCAAAATGACAAAGATCACCATCCCCACCACGTAGTTACCGCCCACCACAAAATTACCAAAGGCCTGAATCACCGAGCCTGCGGCTCCGGTGCCCTCATTGCCATGCAGAAGAATAAGCCGGGTGGAGGCGACGTTAAGGGCCAGCCGAAAAAGGGTCAGGATCAGAAGCAAGGGTGGAAACACTGCAAAGTCAACGGGCTTCACGGTGTAGATGGTGGTGATCAGGACAATAATCCCCATGGTGATATTAAGGGCCAGGAGCAAATCCAGAATCACGGCGGGCAGAGGAAGAATCATGGCGGTAAGGATCCCCATGACACCTACCACCACGGCAATCTCCGCCGTCTCCTTTTTTAAGGCCCCCAAAAGAGGGGGCGTGCTGCTTGTGCTACTTGCCATTCGACTCTCAGTCCTGCTCTGATCCGATGTTATCGCTGCTGCGTCCGGTATCCGTCGGTGTGCGTCATCATTTTGTCACCCTGCCCGACCGGCCAGCCTATTCTCTCCCCCCCGTTGTCGGATAAATGGGGGACAAAGCGGCACATCATGTGCTGAAAAATAGCTGTCTTTATCAATTCTTAAGTCGAAACACATAGGCCAGCAGCTCTGCCACCGCCTGAAAGAGGTCATCGGGAATATCCCGGCCCACCTCTACATTCTTATACAAATTCCGGGCCAACGGGCGATTTTCCACCAAAGGAACCCCATTTTCCCTGGCAAGCTCTCGAATCCGCTGGGCAATTTTTCCTGCCCCCTTGGCCACCACCCGGGGCGCGACCATCTCCCCCGGCTTGTAGGCAATCGCCACGGCCAGGCGCACCGGGTTGATCACCACCACATCCGCGTCGGGGACTTCATGCATCATGCGCTTTCTGGAGGCTTCGATCTGAAGGTTGCGGATACGGGACTTCACCAGGGGATCCCCCTCCATCTCCTTATGCTCCTCTTTCACCTCCTGGCGCGTCATCTTAAGTTTTTCCTCAAACCGCCATTTTTGAAAGACGAAGTCGGCAATAGCCACCGCCACCATGGGAAGGGTCGCGATCAGAAAGATTTTGAAGGCCACTCGTCCCATGTAGAGAAAAATCCGCAGGGCGGACTCGTCATACAAAAGAGGAATGCGGAGGAGCTCCCCCTTGATAACCCGCCAGGTGATATAAATGATAATGGAAAGTTTGAGCAGGCTCTTGACGAGCTCTCCCACGGCATGGAGGGAAAACTTATTCTGAAAGCCTTTGATGGGGTTGATACGCTCGAGTTTAGGCGCCACCGCGTTGGGGGAGATAACAAACCCCACCATAATCACATTGGCAAAGAGCCCCAGCAAAAACACCGCCAGCAGCACCGGGGCCATCACCAGGAGAAAAAAGCTTCCAGACTGAAAACAGACATCCACCATCGCCTTGAGTGTCAATTGAGGCACCGTGTCAAACTGAAAACTTCCACGAAAGAGGCGCTCAAAATGGCCGGAAATAAACCCTGCGGTCATCCAAAGCGTGGTGATGGCGCCCATAAGCACAATCACCGAGGGCATCTCCGCGCTGCGAGCGACGTCCCCATCTTCGCGAGCCTTCTCCCGCTTTTTCGGGGTGGCCGGCTCCGTCTTCTCCTGCATGGAATCTTCAGCCACCCGTTCCCCCCATCATCTGCATCATGTGGGTGAGAAGCGCGGAATATTCTGCGGCGAAGCGCCCCACCATGATGTAAATCACCTGAAGGGTCAACCCAAACAGGGCGAGTCCCACGGCGATCTTCACGGGAAAAGCCAGCACCAGAACGTTCATCTGAGGGACAAAACGGGCACACATCCCAAAGGCGCAACTCGTAAAAAACAGAGCAACCATGGGGGGGGCCGCCATGCGGATGCCTAAGGTAAACATGGCCGAGATGAGGGTTTCCATGGTTTTCCAGAGACTTTCAGTTAAAAAAAGCCCCCCCGGTTTCACCAGATAAAAACTGTCTGCAAGGGCAGTCAGGATCACATGGTGCCCGTCGAACGCCAGAAAAAGCAAGGTCGCCACAAGGTAGCCCACCTGGCTCATGATGGTCATAGGCGCACCCGACTGGGGATCGATGGTGCTGATCATGGAAAAGCCCATCTGAAAACTGATGATACCGCCCGCCAGCTGAACCGCCGCAAAAAAAAGCCGGGCCGAGAGCGCCAGACTGATCCCCAACACCAGCTCCGCCCCTGCATAAATAAATAGGGAGACCGTCCCCGGCGGGAACACCGGGTTGGTTTTTGCTGCCACAGGCCAGAGGGTAAAGGCGAGCACCAGAGACAGGGCTGTCTTTACCCTCACAGGGACCACGGGACTGCCGAAGAAAGGAAAGAGGAAGAGAAGGGTGCTGACCCTTAGAAGCACAAGAACAAAGATGCGGAACTCTGCGGTGGGTATATTAAGGATTTCCATGACCCTACCGAATGTACATGGGGATGTTTTCAATCACCCGAATGGTAAAGCTGGTGATCTTTTCCAGCATCCAGGGCATGAAAAAAAGGAACCCCAGGAGCACGGCCACAAGCTTCGGCACAAAACTCAAGGTCATCTCCTGGATGGAGGTGACCGCCTGGAAAATGGAGATCAGAAGCCCCACGATAAGGCCCAGCAACAGCATAGGCGCGGACAAAAGCAACGTCAGGATGATGCTCTCCTTGGCAAAGGTCACCACAAATTCTGGGGTCATATCACCGCTCCTCGTTTCCATTATCGTCTCAAAATAAGCCTTAACCCGGACATTTCATAAAAAACGATCAAACCATATCAATAAAATGTCATTACAGACAGTTAGTGTGAAATACCCGGGTTAGCCTACATCACAAAACTTTTCACAAGAGATCCCACAATCAGATTCCAGCCATCCACGAGCACAAAGAGCATCAGTTTAAAAGGGAGTGAAATCATCACCGGAGGCAGCATCATCATGCCCATGGAGAGAAGCACACTGGCCACCACCATATCCAGAATGATAAAAGGGATATAGATAAGGAAGCCAATAATAAAAGCCGTTTGAAGTTCACTGATGATAAAGGCGGGGACCAGGGTTGTCAGGGGCAGGGCCTCGTGGTTCTCCGGCCGCTTTTCCCTGGAAATCTTGACAAAAAGGGCGATATCCTTTTCCCGGGTGTTGGCCAGCATAAACTTCTTCACCGGCTTTTCGACCTCACGGACCATCTCGACAAAGGGTATTTTCTCTTCAAGATAGGGATTGAGCCCCTTCGTGTAGGCTTCCTGCCACACCGGCTTCATGATGAAGAAGGTAATAAACAACGCCAGCCCCACCAGCACCTGGTTGGGGGGGGCCGACTGGGTGGCCAGGGCCTGACGAAGAAAATGAAAGACCACCAGCACGCGGGTAAAGGAGGTCATGAGAATCAGGATGGTCGGCGCCAGGGACAGCACGGTGAGAAGCGCCAAGACCTGGAGGGCGACCCCCACCTCAGCCGGAGAATTCGCCTGCCCCACCCCGATTTGAAGAGAGGGAATGGGAAACTCGGCAAAACCCGTGCGGGGCATCACCAGAAAAAAAAAGGCCGCCAGCGCCCCCCCCTTGCAAACCCGAAAAAAAAGGCCCTTCAGGTCATGATCAGCCTTCATGTGTGCTCTCCTTGCCCGGGGTCTTCGCCTCTGCCAGGCGGCGCCTGAAAAGGGTCTCAAAAAAAGACGGGGGAGTCGCTGACTCCTCCGGGATCTCTTCGACGTCTCCAAAGGTATGAAGCGTCTGAATCCCAGAGGGGGTCACCCCCAGAAGAAGACGGACCCCTTCCACGTCCACAAGCATAATCCGCTCCTTGGGTCCCAGGTGATAGGTCCCACGAACCGTCACAGATCCCTGACCGGCAAACTGCCGCATGCCGCTGACGCGTTTAAGCAGAAAGACACACCCCAGGAG
This sequence comes from Desulfoluna sp., assembly GCF_030145185.1. Taxonomy (GTDB): domain Bacteria; phylum Desulfobacterota; class Desulfobacteria; order Desulfobacterales; family Desulfolunaceae; genus Desulfoluna. Next base: position 72,958 of record NZ_JAQYWB010000018.1, read on the forward strand.
CACGACAAGCACCACCAGGAGCATCCCCCCACTTTTCAGCACCAGCGCCCCCACATCGGGGATCACAGACAAATGTTCTACGGCACCCGCATCCACGGCCACTCTCCTGTTACGACCTTAAGGTGCGCACGCGCTCCATGGGGGTGATGATATCGGTGAGGCGTACCCCAAACTTTTCATTGACCACCACCACTTCACCTCGAGCCACAAGCTTACGGTTGATATAAATTTCAAGGGGCTCCCCGGCCAGCTTATCCAACTCCACAATGGAGCCCTGACCCAGCTGAAGCAAATCGTTCACCAGCATTTTACGCCGCCCCAACTCGACGGAGAGTTCCAGGGGAATATCGAGGATAAAATCCAAATCCTGTGCCTCGGCACCGGACCCGTCCAGTTCGTCCTCATTGCCTTTTTTTTCTTCCATAGTCACCCCCCTTTGCTATCGGGTATAGAGTTTCTCTTCAACACGAAAGGCCTGGAACCCGCGCTGAGTTCCGGCATACCCTTTCAATTTTTTCACGCCTCCCACCATGGCAAGGAGGGTCTCTGACGCATCCTGTTCCAACTCGATCACTTCCCCGACCTTTAGCCCGATCAGGCGTTCACCGGTAATTTCCGTCTTGCCCAGGCTCACCTTCAGATCCACCTCAGAGTCAAAAATAATCTCTTTAAGACGCGTCTGCCAGGTATAGTCCACGTCCTCGGTTTCTGCCTGGAACCCTGCGGCGAGTTTGCTTCGAATGGGCTCGATCATGGCATACGGGATGCAAACGATCAGGGTACCGGCGGACTGCTCCAACTCCACCTCGAACCGAGACACAATCACAAGGTCCGTGGGCATGACGATGGCAGCAAACTGCGGGTTCACTTCAGAACGGACCATGGAAGGATGCACCTGCTCAACCGGCATCCATGCCGTCTCAAAATCTTTGAGACAGGCTTCCACCACTTTCAGAATCATGGCCTGTTCGATACTGGTGAACTCCCGGCCTTCGATGCGGGCCGTGGAGTTGCCTTTCCCGCCAAAGAACTGATCGATGAGATTGAAAACCAGCTGGCTCTCCATAACAAAAAGAGCATGTCCTCTCAAGGGCTCCAGACGAAACACATGAAGGCTGGTTGGGACCGGCAGACTCCGGCCGAATTCGGCAAATTTCAAAATATCATGGGACTCTGCGGCGATGTCCACGTTGGTGTGAAGCAGGGCCGACAGGCTGGTACGGATCTCCCTGGCAAACCGGTCATTTAAGACCTCGAAGGTAGGCATGCGGCCACGGATTACCTGGTCCTGACTGGTAAAATCATAGGCGGCCACCCCGTCGGGGCCGGGCTGACCGGCCTCGTTTTCCGATTCAACTTTTCCGGAACTCAAACCGGATAAGAGGCTGTCCACCTCTTCCTGTGACAGAATATCGCTCATGGCCACCTACAAAATAAAAAATTCAGTAACAAAGACACCCTTTACACCCCCCCCCGCCAGGAGACCATTCACCAGACGAAGGGTTTCATACTTGAGACGCACCTTGCTGCCGATGCGCTCCATCTCCTCGACGGAACGACCGGAAAGGGAAAGAGCCAGGGCTTCTAAGATCTCCTCTCTGCGAATCTCCAATTCCCCTTTCAAGGTCTCAGAGTCGAGGACAAAGCTGAAGCTGAGCCTTAAGGTGCGGTCCCCCATACGCCCGGAGAGTGGAACGTTCACCCCCGCCAGGGGCCATAGCGCCTGAAAAGAGGCCTTGTGCAGAGGAGGCGAAGCCTCCACCACGGCGTCTTCCACCTCATCGCCGGGCTGACTGTAAAAAAGCCACGCAGCACCGGCGCCCGCCAAGGCCAAGACCAGGATCCCAATCAGGATGATCAACCGCTTCTTTTTGTTTTTTAAAAACCCAGGCATGATTTGTTCTCAACCCCAATTGTGGCCTGTCCTTATTCGGGCAACCCCGTTTCGGCCCCCCCCGTCAGACACCGGATCGTCGATCGCTCATGGCGCTCAGACGCACGTGACTCCAAACTTAAAGCAACCCCCGTGCCAACACCTATGACCCGATGCCCTTGCCGTGACACTCTTTTAAAAAAGAGTTTCATTCCAGAGGCTTGATATTTTTGACACCCAGGCCACAGCCTTTCACAAAAGACGCCCTCTTCCATGCATCCGCAGAGTCGTCAAAAACATGACACCCGGCAGGGAGGAAATCAGACAACCTCCCCCTATGGCATACATCCACACAGGGCACCAGCACTTTCCCCCCCAGAAAACAAAAAGCGCGGCCAAAGGAGGCTCCCCCCTTTCTGACCGCGCTTCACTAAACATAGAGGTCAGCCGTGTTATCGCTTCATGGAGATCGTGTCCCCAAGCATGGTGTCCACGGTGGTGACGATCTTGGAGTTGGCCTGATAAGCCCTCTGGTTGGTGATCATCTTCACAAACTCCGAGGCCATGTCCACGTTGGACTGTTCCAGGGAGTTGGGAGCCAGGCTGCCGAGCCCGTTGGTTCCCGGACGGTTGGTAATCACTGACCCGGAGAGTCGGGTTTCGCTGAAGAGGTTGCCCCCTTCTTTGAACAGGCCCTGCATGTTCTGGAACTTGCCGAGGGCCACGCGGTAGAGCGGGGTCACCTGACCGTTTGAGTACTGGCCAGTGATGATTCCGTCCACGTCCACACTGATGTTCTGCAGGCTGCCTGCTCCGTAGCCGCTGGCTGACTGAAAGACGGTGGTGGAGGCCGAGGCGAACTGGGTGGAGGAGAGCCCCGCCGGGGCCCAGTTGCTGCCGTCATAGGCAATGCCCATGTCCAGCTCAATGTCCATCTCGGTCTTCTGGTTGGTCCCTCCGAGGAAATCGGCGGCCACTGTATAATGCTGATTTTTAAAGTCACCGGACATGTCAGCCCAGCTGTTGGCGTTGTCCATGACGTTGGGGTCGCCTGCGGTAATCACCACATCAAAAGTCCCCCCGCTGGCCACGTCGGTCCCCTCCGCCAGGCTCAGCATAATCCCGTCCGGGCCTTCAACGGAGTTCCCGTTTCGAAAATCCCCGGGCACGGTGATGGTCCCTGTTTTGCCACTGCCTGCCGCCGTCCAGTTGAGGACGACAGGGTTTTTCCCCACCACGAGACTACCTGTGGCTGCTGTCGCAGGGGGAGCCACGGTAAAGGTGTAGGTTTCCGTTGCGGGAGGCCCCCCGGCCAACACGGCGGGATCGCCGGTCCAGTCGCCACTGGCCGTGGGCGTCCCGCTGGCCCAACTCGAGTTGGCCACAGTCAGGTTCCCACCTGAGTTCCCCACAAACCGCTCGAAGGTCTGGTTGGCCAACAGACCATCGGAGGTGAAGTTAAGCTTCCCACGCCCCAGAAGTCCCCGGCCTTTGTCCTCTTCCGAATTAAAAATGCCCCGCATGTCCTCTTCGGGATTGCAGGTCACGATGTACTCGTAGCTGCCGTTTTCTGACGCCTTATCAAAATAAACGGTGAGGTCATGGGTGCTGCCCAGGGCATCGAAAGCCTTGACGGTGGTCTGGTACTCAAAGGCTATATCGCTGATATTGATGCCTGCGCCGGGCCGCCCATCCCAGGCCGTGGCCAGGGGAATCCCGACACCGACGGTGTTGTCTTTTCCCCGGGCGTCCAGGTTGGTGATCACAGAGATCTTATTGGTCTTTTCCGGGGGTGAGGTAAAGGATTCCAGCTGAATATCCTTCACAGAGCCTACGTCCTCAACATCACCGGTGGCGTCATTGCGTCGGACCTCCCACCCCTGGGTGATATACCCGCCGGGAGTCGTGAAGTTCCCGTCCTTGTCAAACCGAAACTCACCGGCTCGCGTATAAAACTGTTCGGCCTCATTTTTCGGATGGCGTACGATAAAGAAACCCTCGCCGCCAATGGCCAGGTCTGTGGGGGACTCTGTGGATTCAAAGGAACCCTGAACGAACTGGCTGGCGATCTCGCCTACGGCGGTACCACGCCCTACTTGCGCACTTCCGGAGTTGGTGGACACCGTCTGACTGAGGACATCCTGAAACGTCACCCGGCTGGATTTGAAACCGATGGTATTCACGTTGGCGATGTTGTCACCGACAACGGTCATGGCATTGCCCATGGCTGAGAGGCCGCTGACGCCTGAAAAGAGTGAACTGGTAAGTGACATGCGTTATTTCTCCTCTATCGGTTTCCACCCGTGGCAGACAAAGCCGCCTGGGGCTGCAGTTTAGCAGCCAGGGCTGCCTGGGGCTGAGCCCCTTGGGTTCCGAACAACTGTGCGGCCAACTCAGGAGGGAGGCCACCGGGCATCATTCGGGCAGGAGCTGCCGGGGACTTTTCAGGGGTCACCACCGTGGCCACGCTTGCCGGAGCCACCTTGCGCCCATCGACAAGCAGGTAGCTGTGACCGCCTTCGCGGGTCACCCCTTCCACCATCCCCCGATCGACCGTGGAGACGGAGGCGTAATCGCCCTTCCCGTTTCGAGCGATGATCTTATAGGTGTATTTCCCGTCGGCCAGGTGGTTGCCTTCTTCGTCGGTGCCATCCCAGGCAATTCTTTGACGCCCTTCGGAGATAAAATCGGCCCCGGAGTTGATCTCTTTCATCAGCACCCCTTCCGGATTGTAGACCATGATAGAGACCATGGCCGGCTCCTTCAGGGTGTAATGCCCCCCTGAAGCCAGGCCACCGGCAGTCAAGGAGACGGGGTTTCCGTTTGAGACCACCTCTTTTCCGATGTAATCAAAAATATTATCTTCATCCTTGCTGGCCTGATTGACCGCAAGAAGAGACTTCAGGTTATCGTTCATGTTGACCTGCTGCTCCAGCCCGGAAAATTGAGCCAGCTGCGCGGTGAAATCGGTGCCATCCATGGGGTTCAAGGGGTCCTGGTTTTTCATCTGAGCCACCATCATGGTGAGAAAGGCGTTCTTCCCCAGGGCCTCGTCCTCATCCTTTTGCCTGCCGGTCTTGCCGTGAGACTGACCGTCGATGAAAATGGATCGGTTGTTATATGTTGTGTCAACTCCCGAAGTGGTCATGCGCTCTCCTTGCTCGTCTTCACCTGATGGATCCTCATCTCTTTCTCTACACCATCACATTGATGGCACCGTCATGCTCTTTTTTAGCGGGCCTGGCGACCTCGGAGTCGGCCTCACCCGAGCGCCCCTCCCCCCCCTGCCGTGGACTGGAACGGCCGCGGCCACCCCGGCCTTCCGTGCTGCCGCCATCCTGGGCCATAAAATCCATGGCACTCCCGGTGGTCACCTCGATGCGATCCAACCGAATCCCGTGATCGGCCATCAAAACCCGAAGGTCATGTTTGCCCGCGGCAAGGATCTCTCCCGTTTTCTCTTTCTCAGAAACAATGCGAACCAACACGCGCTCGCCCTCTTTCTCTATGCGTATCTGAAGTCGTCCCAAGGAAGGGGGACGGACCTGAAAGGTCACCTCGTGATCGTTCTTTTTTAATGAGGTCGAGATCTGACGCCCAACCTGCAGCGCCAACTGGCGGGTCAACCCACTCTTGGGTGTGTCCGTCGCAGCCGAAGGCTCCAGCTCGCTCAAGGCAGCCATGGCCTCAGCCGTAAGCGGCTGAACCGGAACGCCCGCGCGATCCACCGCCACAGGCTGTAAGATTCGAGGAGCCGTTGGGACAGGCTCTTCTGCCTGGGGCACGCGGCTCCGGAACCCATTGCCTGCCATCAGGGAAGGCTCTTTTCTGGACCCTTTTGCAGTCTTCGAATCAACAAGGGCCGCGTCCGCAGGGGAAATCTCTTTTCCCCCATCGGTTTTGGGGCGAGACCCAGGGCGCCCTGTTTTCATTCCAAACCCGGAGGCTGCTCCGGCCAGAACATCAACGGGCCGAGATTCTGAAGAGGCGAGCACGGTGCCGGCAGGAGAGGCCAGGTCGGTCTTCATTCCAGTGGTTTTCTTCCCTTCCACCGCGCCCCGCATCATGGAGGCAAACCGATCCACACCCATCTCGTCTGGACCATCGGGCTGCGGTCCCGTCACAGGCGCTCCGCCCATCTGAAAGGTCATGCCCCCTTTAAGGGAGGGCGGGGTTGCCCCCTGCCCTTTAGAGGCAGCGGCACTTTTTTCCACCCCCTCGGTAAAACCGGCCGCGGGAAAGGCTTCCCCTGCCTTGACGACAGGGACCAACGGCATAACCGCCAGCCCGGAAAGAAGAAGGTTTTCACCCGCCTCGGTTTTCTCTTCTTCTTTATCTAAGGAGGCCCCTTTTGGGGTCAGGCCCTTTAAGTCGACTGAAAGAGATCCTTTCTTTCCGGACGTGGGCTCTCCCTTTCGGGGGCTGCCATCCCCTGCAGCAGCAAGCGCCATCCCTTCGGCCTGGTTGCCTTTGCCAAAGAAGGCCGAAAGGAGCGCCGCAAAACCGCCGGATGGCTTGGATTTGGCCCCACGACCCGAAGCCTTTAGGCCCGAGGTTGATTCCGTTGTGGCTTGAACTGCTGTTTGCATGACTCTCTTCACTTTCCCAGTCGGATTGGCGGTGATTGCCGCAGGGAGAGGTCCCTGCCATCCATGTGTTCGGCTCCTGTGCCCCACCGACGGAGCGTCACGAGTACCGGGAGATATTGCAAATGCCATGCCAAAGAGCGATTTTGGCCCTATTTACTGTATTTTCAGCATCTTTTGAAAAATACGATCAACACATTCTTCGCAGCAGAAATTTCCCCCCGGCCTCATTCGGGGGAAATTTCTGCCTGCCCCGGGCCATGGACAATTTTCGTACACCCCCCCCGACATCTCTTGCACACCAGATCTGTCCCCTAAAAAAACAGGTTCGGATCATTTTTTGGTTTCATATATTATTTCCTGCAGTTATAATGTTATGCTTTTTCGGGTATAAATATTGCTGAGACCTTCGTAGCGATATCCGCCTCACTCAGGCTCCTGAGACATGATGACATGGAAAAAGAGCAGAAGGCCCCTCATCGGGTCTCCGCAGGGCGGGTTCCTTAACAGGCCCCCTCCTCATTTTTCTTATAACATCATGGTGACGGCATGCCACCAAACTGACACCTGTTACCAAAGAGGAACCATGAGAACTACCGTTTTTGATACCCCCATTCTTCGCACCCTCATGCGCTGGACAGCCATCGTGGTCATGAAAGCCGCCGGATGGAAAGCGGTCGGCACCTTGCCCGCCGTCAACAAGTTTGTTGGCATCGCCGCACCACACACCTCCAACTGGGATTTTGTCTGGACGATCTGCATCTCCCTGAAACTCCGGGTCAAGGTCTTCTGGATGGGCAAGCACACCCTCTTTAAAGGTCCGGCCGGACCCATCATGCGCTGGCTGGGAGGCATCCCCATTGATCGAACCAAGGCAGGCAACACCGTTGAACAATCCATCGCCGCCTTCAACGAAAACGAAAAACTCATCCTCATCATTCCTCCGGAAGGTACCCGCTCCAAAACCCGGTACTGGAAAACTGGGTTTTACCATATCGCCCACGGCGCAGGGGTCCCCATCGCCATGGGCTTCCTCGACTTCAGCCTGAAAATGGGTGGCTTCGGACCGGCCCTCATCCCCACAGGAGACATCGACGCCGACATGGAGCTCATCAAAGGCTTCTACAGAAACGTCTCAGGAAAATTCCCGGATCAGTACGGCGAAGCCCAAATCTTTTCCGGAAGCGACGCCATCGACGCCGACACCCGGGCCTATGTCGATAAATCCAATGTCTTTTTCGCCCCCACCGGAGACATGGAGAGTGACCTTCGCTTTCTCGCCGCCTACTACAAAGAGATCACCAACCCCGAAGGCTGCCAGCCCGTCCTCAACGCATAAAAAAAATGCGGCCCTTTTGGGTCGCATTTTTTATTTTTCAGGGTGGCCACTCAGTCTGCCATGTGGTTTTTTAACTCGGCAGACGCAAAATGGTTTCGAAGATGCTCCACACGGGTGTTAAAACGATCATCCAGGCGCCCTTCCCTGGCAGCGGCGGCGATGCCGCCTGCCATCCAGGCGGTACGCAGGGAGATACGCCGCTCCGCCGCCAGCTTGACGCTCTCCATGGCCGTGCCCCGCATAATAAAGCGAAAGGCTTGATCGTAGAGGCTCTCATCCACAGCCCTCAGGTCCTCTCCACTTCGGTCCCCGTATTGATGCCGCACGAGCCCCTGGACCACGGGATGCACCAGGCCGTACCGATTCACTTTTCCGTAGCCGAACATCTTTATCAGCCCGTCCATCCATTCAAGGTACGATCCCAACACGCCCCCTGCGTTGGCCAGGATATCCGGAATGGAGATGCGCCCTCGATCCTCGAGATAGGTCTCCGCCTCGGGGGTTAAAGGACCGTTTGCGCCCTGCAGAATGTAATCCGCCTCAATCCGTGAGGCATGAACCGCCCCAGACCGCATCTCGGCATCCAGGGTAATCACCTCCTCCAGCGCCGCCGGTACCACCACATCCACCATGGCGACAAGGGGGCGGGTCGGATCCCCTTCCACAAAACGCCCCATCCCTTTTTCCACCATCTCAGAGAGGGGCTTGCCGCCAGCGGCCCCGGCCACGAGCTGTGCTATCTGCGGAATCCCCCGCCGGTTCACCAGAGTGCCCCCGGCATCGGAGACCATATGAATCGCGGCACCTTTGGCGTGAACAATCCCGGCAAAGGCACCGCCCACCTTGCCAAACCCCTGAACGGCAAAGGAGAGCATGCGGATGTTCGTGTCTGCCGCCTTGTAAAATGCGGGTTCCATGTCCAGGGCCTCGTCGATCCGAGATGGATTCAACCAGAGATCCGGGTCACTGCAGCGATTAAATCCCTTAAGCACGGCCAGCACTTCATAGAGACCCCGGGCCGTGGCACCCGTGCGCAGGGCCAGCCCCCGCCCCCCCGGTTTCCCCGTAATCGCCGCCGAGGTGTAGTCCTTGATGCGCTCCCGATCCGACACCAGGGAGCCCACAAGCGCCTTATCCCCCACATTAATCCCAAAATGGCGCCGCAGACTCTCCACCTTGTTCGACCGAGGCTCCAGACGCCCATCCCCTATCGCCGCCAGATCTTTTTCGACTTCATCGGTGATGGCCTCAAAGAGCACCCCGACCTCCACAGGACCAATCCCCACGTCCCCTGCGGGAACATCCGAGAAAGGCCCCACCCCCGCCTTCTTGACAAGAAAGCGGCCATAGGCGGCAAGGGCACGCTCACGCGCCTCACCCTCACCGAGGTTGCCCAGAATCCCCCCCTTACCCGTAGCGTAATAGGGAATCCCAAGCCCCAGACTCTTAAACAGCATATTGGTGGAAAGCGCTCCTTCCCCTGAAAAGGAGACATGGGTTTTATGGCAACGGATCCCTCCCTTGCCAATCCCTTCCCCATTCATGCGGATAAAAAGACACGTTCTGCCTGATAATTCATCGGAATAACTTTCGTAATGAATGCCACGGAATCGAATCAATCGGGCGATCTCATCCCCGAAAAGCGCCCGCTTATCCACCCCGGGTATCTCCACAGGCACCGTGGCCGCGGCAAAGATATGATACAGGGTGGCCCAATAGTAATCGCTTTTCATCTCCCCGTCCGGGGTCATCAGATAGTTCCGAATGGTGTCAAAAGCAATTTTTCTCACCCGCTCATTGCCGTCTGCAAGCAGAAAGACCAAAGGAATCAGATACTCCTTGTGGCGATGGGTCTGCATGCGGGCCAGATAGGCGAATTTCCTCCTGGAATCCCCCAGCGTCAGGCTCTCCAGAAAATCCCCGATCTGCCCGGTGGGGATAGGGTCTCCCTTCATCAGCATGGAGCGGGTGGTGAGCTCGTTTCTCAAGAACCCATCCAACTCCGGGGTGATGATCGCATCGGCAATATACGTGGAGAAAGCCACCATTCGGCGATTGTCCACCACAAAGGTTTCAAAATACTGACGGGTAAAGGGGATGCCTTTTTTGTCAAAAATCCCCTCAATGGAGTTCAGGTTGTTCCGAAAATTCTCATACGGAATCCAGAGCTGAAGCCGTCGCTCGGGAACAACCTCATCGGCGATGACATTCTGGTCGATGCAGATATGAACGGTCTTCCCTTTTTTCAAACGGCCCACCACCCGTTGCCACGAGCTGAAATAATTTTCCAGGGTCCGAATCCGCTGGTTGTGAAGCAAGGCATGAATAAATCCTTCGGAAGCGGTCCCGAGAAAGGCAGTGACTGACTCCTTTTCCGCCAGCGCCCCCAACTTCTCCGCCATATGAAGCGCTGCGTGGCTCATAAGGCCCGGCTTTCGAACGCCGGGCATCTCCCCCTCCACAATATACAGGCGACGGTTGGCCTCCGGGTTCCCTTCCAGACAAACCACATAAGAGCTCATACGAAAACTCTGGAGGGGATTGTCCCGCATAAGCCCTTTGATCGATTCCAGGGTCTTATTCACCAGATCACGCGTTTCGGAGATAAAATAGAGGTGTTTGCTCCCGAACCGTCCGGTGACGTTGATGCCCTCTCCATGAGAGGCGGCGTACCGATTGTTCAGCATCGCCTCCTGGTATCGGCTCCCGGCAATGAGAAAGGCGATCTCTTCCGTCGAGAGAGACCGATAAAAATAGGGCCCAAGATCGGTTTTTGTCAAAACCGTCTCCAGGGCATCCAAAACAGTGTCGGGCTTTAAGTCATAGGTCTGACGAAGATGGTTGTAGAGGGCGTACACCTCTTTATCGGATACAAAATGAGTATCCATCCCGCGCAGCTTATCACGAACGCCACGGTCAGAGAGATGGTACAAGGCGGTGGAGGGGGTCTCCATGGGAGGGGGCTCCTTTCCGGAGCGCTCGGCCAGAAAAAGGAAAAGGCATCAGGCCACAGGCAGCGCCCCGAGATCGACAAGACATGATGGTTTAGCTTCCATTACAGGGGATTATACCCTGAAAAGGACATACAGGGTGAATTTTCTGAGCCTTAAGATCCAAAAAAAATTCGACAACGGAAGCATGGCCCTGAGAGCTGAGCCAGCCACCCGTCAGCATGGACTGGAATCGATGCAGGAAGGGGCCACCGGTCGGGTGATATGTCCAATCGGTTTCTCCGGCGAGGAGGGGGAACCTGCCCCCATTCAAACAAAAAAAGGCCCTGTGGGGTAAATCACTCCACGGGGCCTTTCAACAACTGAATTGTAGCGGAAAAAACTGCCTATTCGTTCTCGGCGGGTTTTTCTTCCTCAACACCTTCATCGTTCTTCCAGGATTCCTTCAACTCGTCAAAACCGAGGTAAAGGGCAAGCGCGCCACCCAGAAGAAGAAGCGCGGGTACTGTTCCTGCAAGAAGCTGAAGCAGTGCATCAAACCATACCGCAATACCAATTAAGCCAAGAACCGCTGCAATGGCACCACCGATTAACGTCTTCATAAACCAGTTCCTCCTTTAAGCATAAATTTTCTGTATTTTTAACTTTATAATCTCCCCAACCGGGGATCCTTTTAGAAGAACACCACCGTTGACGGCAGCTTCGGGGGGGGAGGAGTTAAACATTGAAAAAAACAGACGGATACAAACCAAAAACATATATCATTTCAACAAAGTATAACCCGACTTATCACCCTTTTCTCTATGAAATATAACTTGTGGAGGCTACCATATCAATGAAATCTACGCAACCCCAAATCCCGATAAATTTACGCGTGATTAGGGACAATGAATCTCTATTCATTGTCTCTTTTAACCCATATTTCTCATCCACCTTGAGGCTTATCGCCCCCTCAATCCGCCATGAAAACCGGGCCTCCCATTTTCACCCACCACCCCACAAAGCCACAGGGTTCGTCAACCCTCTGAAATAGATCCTGATCCCCTTCCCCTACGGCCCGTCACCCTGCCATTCACACGGGATTATTGAGTTGCACATTGACTGAATCTATATTATTTACAAGCGTTACGCTGAAGCCTTCTGACTTAGACATAAGGCCCCCTTGAGGACTCACGACAAGAACTCAAGCCCCGTGCTGTACTTCGCCGACATCCCTTTGGTTAACTTATTGCGAGGTCATCACACGGAGCAGCGTAGAGAGCTGAAGTGCCTTGCCACGCATATCATCGTGCCTCTTATCGGCACCCTGCCTGACAAGGCAGCCTCACTACCCGGACACCCAAAAAATCGGAATCATTAAGATATGTTTAAATTTCGACGTAAAAGCAAGACCCCTGTGACCGATGCCCTGCAGGCCCACTACTCGAACTACATCCCCGAAAGAGGGGGCGCCATCTCCGATCTGCTGCGCCGATTTATTTTTAGAAACATCGTGCTCTCCGAGACGGAAAAAGAAAAAATCACCCAGCTGGATGACGACGGTATCTTCGTCTACGCATCCAAATACCGAAGTCACTTCTCTTTTCTCTACTTCCACACACGACTCAAACAGATGGGGCTGCCCTTCCCCACCATCGGGTTTGAATGCACCATCTACGCCTGGCAACCCCTCGGGCATCTCCTGCACATCATGGGATCCCAAATCCGCTACTTTTTCCGCCACTTTGCTGTCCCGGACCCTGTGGAGAGCGGCCACATCAAAAAACAGCTTCTAAACGGAAAAACGGCCATCCTGCCCCTGATCAGCCGGGATGCCTTTTACCGCAGCTTTGTGAAGTCCAAAACAGACCCCATTGCCTGTCTTCTGGAGCTCCAGGCCGAAACCGACCGCCCCGTCTACATCATCCCCGAGGTCATGGTCTTCTCCATGAAGCCCAAAAAAAGCGGCCTCTCCTTCTTCGACATCATCTTCGGCACCCGGGAACGCCCCGGAAAGATCCGCCGCCTGGCTGGCATCTTCAAGCGCAGCAAAGAGAGCTTTATAGAATTCTCCGAGCCGGTCTCCCTCAAAATGTGGTTGGATGCTCCCGGTATGGAGACCAAACCACTGGCTGAGCAGGCCATCCTGCTCCGCCGGGAGCTGATTGAACAGCTCAACCGCCATCGACAGAGCATCACCGGCCCCGTTCTCAAAAGCCGTCAGGAGATCCGGGAAAGCATTCTCACCGGAAGTGCCCTGAAAAGTTTCATGATCGACCACGCCGAAGAGACCGACACCCCCTTGCAGGATGTCCACAAAAAAGCAGACACCTACGTGGAGGAGATCGCCGCCAACTACAGCGTCCGATGGATCCGTATCTTCGAGATGTTTCTCGACCGCCTCTTTAAAAGCCTGTTTGAAGGCATCGTCACCGACAAAAAAGGGATCGCCCAGATCAAGATACGCTCCAAGCAGTCGCCCCTGGTCCTGGTACCCTGCCATAAAAGCCATCTGGATTATCTGATCCTCTCGTACGTCTTTAAGAAAAATAACATGCCCTGCCCCCACATCGCCGCAGGACGCAACCTCTCCTTCTGGCCCTTAGGCATCGTTCTTCGGGGCGGCGGCGCCTTCTTCATGCGCCGCACCTTCAAAGGCGCCAAGCTCTACTCCCGCGTTTTTTTTGAATACATGTACAAACTCCTCACCGAAGGCTTTAACGTGGAGCTCTTCATCGAAGGCACCCGAAGCCGCACCGGCAAGCTGCTCTCCCCCAAGGTGGGCCTTCTCTCCATGCTGGTGGATGCCTGCAGACACGGGGCCTGCGAAGATCTGCAGTTCGTGCCCGTATACTTCGGCTACGACAGGGTCCTGGAGGAAGACGCCTACCTCCACGAGGTGGAAGGGGGATCCAAGGAGTCGGAAAACCTCAGCCAGCTCTTCAAGGCACGCCGCTTCCTGAAGCGTCGTTACGGAAAAGTCTACGTCAACTTCCATGAGCCCATCGCCCTCTCTGATGTCATCAAAGAGAAGGGGGTTGATTTCAAAGCCATGGACAAGGACCAGCACAATGAATTCTGCAACGACCTGGGTTACCGCATCATTAACAGCATCAACGATGTCTCCATCGTCACGCCCTACGGCGTCGTGGCCAGCGCGGTACTCAACAGCATGAAAAAACGCTTTACCTTTGAGCAGGCCCGCGAAGATATCAGCCTCTACACCGCCCACCTGGACGCCCAGAAAGTCTGGCTCACCGACTCCCTGGGAGAAAACCGGGAGCGCTCTTTTCAAAGCGTTCTGGACAGCTATGTGCGGCGAAAATTTTTGGAATGCGGCTCGGACTGCAAGGGTCAGTTGGACCCCTCAACCGTCTTTAACCTGCCCGAAGACCAACGCCCCATTCTCGACTACTACAAGAACAACTGCATCATTCATTTCATCTCCGCGGCCATGACCGCCATGGCCATCAAGGAAGTCAACCGGTTCCAGTTCCAGGCCGGGGAGCTTTTAGAATCATACACCTTCCTCTCCGACCTCTTCGATCCGGAGTTTGCATTCAGCCGCAGCGTCACCACCGAATACCAGGTGAGAAAGGACCTGAAGGCCTTTATCGACACCCACACCATCGTCCCCCACGGGTCCAGCCCGGACACCTACGAGATCACCCCGGACGGCCTGCGCAAACTGACCCTCTTCTCCCGGTTCCTTAAAACCTACCTGGAATCTTACCTTGTGGCCCTGACCGCCTTCGAGTCAAAAAAAGCCGCCAAACTCGACACCAAGGCCATGGTCAAGAAATGTCAGAGCCGCGGGAAGAAGATGTTTAAAGGCAATGAAATTGAGCTTCCCGAAGCCTTAAGCGACATCACCTTTAAAAATGCCGTGCGCCTCTTCACCGACAAAGGAATCCTCGACGAAGAGAGCGGAGAAGCCACCCACTCCTTCTACAAAAACTCCATTCAGCACTATTTGGAGGTGATGGAGAAGTAGGGGCAGGCTGAAGGCTGAAGGCTGAAGGCTGAAGGCTGAAGGCTGAAGGCTGAAGGCTGAAGGCTGAAGGCTGAAGGCTGAAGGCTGAAGGCTGAAGGCTGAAGGCTGAAGGCTGAAGGCTGAAGGCTGAAGG
>NZ_JAQYWB010000098.1 GCF_030145185.1 Desulfoluna sp.
AAATATCCGGGCTATCCCGGATATTTCATGAGAAAACAATCAGGACCAAGGAATAATCCGTAATGATAGTTCTTCGCAGCCATATTTTCAGTCGTTTCAAAAATGCAAAATGTAATCCACGGTATTCTGTCTGATTTTCTCACCCTTCGGGCGAGCCGGGTGCACTCATCTGCCGCGTTATCAGAGCTTTGAGGTAAACCACTACATCTTCAGCGCTGATGCCTTGCATATGAGCGCACCCAACTCGTGAAATATCCGGGCTATGAATATGGCTATCCGTGCATGTATCGATTATTCAAATACTAACTAATAACTTCATTAGAACAATCAATTTGATCTGCAATTCAAATCTTTATAGAAACAGAGCAAACTGAATAGAAATTCATATTGCACGAACAAATAACAGACCCAACAAATGTGCTCAATTAAACGGAGGCTTCAGGGAATCGGAATGAAAAAAAACGTCTTTGCTACAAGCTGGGGGATTGTTGCGGTGGGTGCCATCATCGGCATCCTGGCACCGCTGTTACAAAAATTTGGTAACCCAGGAAACATGGGAATCTGTGTGGCCTGTTTTGAAAGGGACATTGCCGGGGCTGTCGGCCTTCACCGGGCCGGAGTCGTGCAGTTTATGAGGCCTGAGATCATTGGTTTTGTTATCGGCTCGCTTGTTGCTGCCTATCTATTCAAGGAGTTCAAACCAAGAGGCGGATCCGCTCCCTTTGTACGTTTCATTCTTGGAATCTTTGCCATGATCGGTGCCCTTGTTTTCCTCGGCTGTCCGTGGCGTGCTCTTTTGCGACTGTCAGGGGGAGATTTCAACGCCGTTATTGGACTGCTCGGCCTTGTCTTTGGCATTTACATCGGGACCCTGTTTTTGAAAAACGGCTACAACCTCGGCCGAAGCCAGCCCACATATGCCTCCGCAGGCTGGCTGATGCCCCTGGCCATGGCCGGTTTCCTTGTCCTGCTCTTTGTCTTCCCACAGGTCAGCGGTGAGGCCAAAAGTGGAATCCTTTTTTACAGTCAAAAAGGCCCTGGCGCGATGCACGCCCCACTCCTGATCTCCCTGGGGGCTGGCCTGGCCATCGGCTTTCTGGCCCAACGAAGCCGATTCTGCACCATGGGCGCGCTGCGGGACCTCCTCCTGTTCAAACAAATGCACCTGTTTAACGGCATCCTCGCCCTGATCGTAACCTGCTTTCTCGCAAACCTGGCGTTTGGACAATTCCACCCGGGCATGACGGGTCAACCCGTGGCCCACACCCTCAGCCTCTGGAACTTTGCCGGCATGGCCCTTGCCGGGCTGGCCTTTGCGCTGGCAGGCGGATGCCCCGGGCGTCAACTCTTCCTTGCCGGTGAAGGCGACGGCGATGCGGCAATCTTTGTCATGGGCATGATCACAGGCGCAGCATTTGCCCACAACTTTGGCCTCGCCAGCTCACCCAAGGGGGTCGGCCCCCATGGGATCGCAGCCGTTTTTATCGGCATGGCCGTCTGTCTGTTCATCGGGTTCACCATGAGAAACCGCGGGTAAACATGGGCGCCATGTGTTGCATGCGTCCTTTAAAATAAGGAGATTTTAAATGAGTGATACAGTCGATGCAAGGGGGCTGTCCTGCCCCCAGCCGGTCATTATGACCCTGAATAAAATCAAAACAATGGGCAACGGCACGCTTGACATACTCGCAGATACGGAGACATCGAAAGAAAACATCGTCCGTGCAGCGGAAAGCAAAGGATGGGATGTTGCCGATATTTCTGAAGAAAACAACAGCTTTAAAATCTGTATCAAAAAGGGATAGATCTTGTTGTTTCGTTTATTCAAGAAATTAGTCACCCCTTCCTCCCCTTCCAAAAAAATCGGCCGTGGCATCCTGGTGTTTGAACACACCAGCGATGTCATCCGCGCCGAAAAGGTGCTCAAAGCAAAGGGGTGGAAGGTTGCCGTCATGGGTCCCCCGCCGGAAATCAGGACCGGGTGTGATCTTGTCATCGAGTTCCCCCTGATTGAAGAACTTGCCATTATAAAAACACTTCAAGAAAGCAACACCAGCCCCCTCCAAGTGGTTCCGGTGACCAGCGCTCTGCTCAACCCCGTAAACATCTACACCACCAGGGATTACGGGGATTATCTGATGGTCCGGGCCGCCAACATGAAAATCACGATCGATAAAAAAACGCTGACCATCGTCAATATATCTGGGGGAGGGTGCCCTGATGTGCCCTACCTTGCAGGGGAACTCGTAGGAAAACAACTCTCCGAGGCACCACACCCCGGAGACATCGGCCATACCCTGTGCGGATATGCCCTTCAGCTCGCCTATGAGGAGATAAAACGCCAATGCTCGCCGTTATAGGAACCGTTCCCGACCCCTCCTTCCCCCTGGTCGCCGGGCAGGTGGCGCTCCACGGTGAAGAGATCGTAATCCAGGGCCTGCGTGTTCGAATCAACAGAGGGACACCTGCCCTCCTCGCCTCCGCAGCCAAGATATGCGAAGCCCTCAATCTGCCCGCCCCCTTTGCCTACCTTGCCGGGGACAAAGGCATGGGCGACGGAAGCAAAGCCCTTTATGCTCACCTTGAAAAGGACCTGAAAGACAGAGCCTTTAAGTCTCTTGTTTTTCACTATCTCCAACCCGACGTGGACTGGCACGACAGAGTGCTCTTCGCCATTGACGAGATGTCTCCCCGCCCTTTGCTTATCGCCGACGCAGGCTTCATGTATGCCGCAAAAATGAGCGGGCAGGCCCTGCAGTACGACCTGTTCACGCCCGATGTGGGCGAACTGGCCTTCCTTGCCGACGAACTCGCCCCCCACCCATTTTATACCAGAGGCTTTATCCTGCATGACGACAGGCGCGTTCCCGACCTCATCCAGCGGGCCTATGTCCACGACAATGCAGCAAAGCACCTCTTGGTCAAAGGCGCTGAGGACTACATTGTCAAGATGGGAGAAACCATCAAGACAGTGGCTGCCCCCTCAAGCCCGGCCATGGAGGCCATCGGCGGAACCGGAGACATGGTAACCGGCATCGTCTCTGCCCTTGCGGCATCGGGAATGGACCTCACGGACGCCTGCGTTGCCGCGGCAAAGATCAGCAGAGGCGCTGGACAACGCGCCAACCCCTCCCCCGCCACCCAGGCCCTGGACATCATCGAGCACATTACGGAGGCCCTTGGCGAGACCTTTTCACAAAAACAGTCGAAGAAATCTATTTCATCAGCGATATAACCCGCATATTTCACGTTATCTCATGAAATATGCGGGCTCAAACCGGACCTCTGCAACAAGGTGGGACACCTTGCCGCTGGAATGATGGCTTTTTATATTTTACTGGCCCACTAACCAAGATCTGTCCTGAGCATTCGGGAAATACGTGGCATGCGCTCTATCTCCTTGCCTGTCAGGTCAGAAATACGGATATATTGATATATATTTTAAAATGAATTGTAACTATTCAGCTTGTCTTCTCCAGGTTGTCCGAGGCAAATGACAGAAAGATTCAAATGCCAATACGTCACGTCTTTTCATCACCGCGTAGGGTGCGGCTCCCGCACCTTCTACCTGCGCGGGAAAGACGAAAATCGCAGGGTACCGTCAAACCGGCCGGGCCCACAAAAACAGAAACAGATGGGTATCAAAAAGGCCGCCATGCTCCATGGAATCGTCTTCCCCGGCTCTCCGGAGAGTCGTTGCATACGGCTTGACCGCAACCTGAAACACCCTGCAACGCAGGAACAACCGGATGACCGGGGATCCATGCTCGGGTTACCTCACCATAAAAAGACACAACGCATACGCTTTCTCATAACCACCATGGATCCCCGCCTGCGCGGGAAAGACGAAAAGCGTAGGGTGCTGTCAGACCGGGGGCATAAAGAAAAAATGGATAGCTGAATAGTTACAATGAATTTAAATTAAAAAGGCAGGTTACTCGTCGAAAAAGAGTGTCTCACAAATGGGTATGGAGACCCAGCGAATGGTGCCTGTCCCCGTCGAACTTGGCCATGAATCGGCTCTCACATAGGTAAAAGACCAGAGAGATGGGGGCCAGATAAAAACAGAGGCATGCGCATCGCGCCTGTCCCTGTCCATTGACTTGCCCCTGTTTCCCTGTGATAGCGACCTACTCAGCCATTTTAACGCGGACCTTATTTCCAGCAATATGCGCGCCATCGATTTTTTTAATGGCCGCTTTGGCTTCTTGAGTTTTCGGCATCTCGACAAACCCAAACCCTTTGGATTGTCCGTTTTCTTTATCGATAACGAGGTCGCAGGTCTCCACCAAGCCGTGCTCAGTAAATATCTCCAGAAGTTCTGCTTCGGTGGTTGCACGGTTAAGATTTCGCACTAGTAATTTCATAGAAACACCTTGTATTTGTTATATTTTAAAAATCAGTAGGGTCTGGTCAAACAAAATAGCCTGTATCTTTTCAGATTCTTTACGATTGCCACGTTACCACACAAAACAACGGCAAAGAAAATTAAGGCAGCTGATTATTGTAACCCAGCCATCAAACAACTTCTACTAAAAAACAGGAAAATCAGGGAACAGGCGACTTGCGTCAGAAATTCAAAGAATTCAGGGGACAGGCGCCATGCGTCATAAACTGTTTTCTGGCCGGATTCTATCCTGACCATCCGGGGAATACGCAGAATACAAAGCATACGCCTCATTTCCCTGGGGTGTCCTGTCAGAAATACGGGTGCTGTATTGAAGAAATTTTAGAATTAGGATCCGTAAAAAAAGGTTCTATGCCGGGAACGAATGGTTCACAAATTGTAACTATTCAGCTCAAAAAAAACCTCCGGCAGCAAGGTGTGCCACCTTGAAAGCAGGTTGCGGATGCGTTTTGCCCCCATGTCACGGCGTAGCCGCAGGCGAAACGCATGGAGCCTGTCCCCTGTCGTCCGTCCCCTATCCCTGCCCTGGACCTCCGTCATGAAATACCCGGGTTAAAACGCATGGCGGCTGTCACCTGATCCATGATTCTGTGATTCATCTCTTTTACCTGACAAGGCAACAATAAACGAGATGCTCCAAGCGCTGACCAGGCTCATGAATATAAATACCAGTGAAAATCGCCAGCCGAAATAGGTGATCAGTACCGGAAAAAGCACTGGTTTTACCGCTCTGCATGACAAGAAATTTGCAAGGTAGATATCGGCCATGCCCTTTTCTTTCAATGTTTTAAGAAAAGGGAACCAGGCAAAGACAGGCCCCATGGAAACAATACCGGCGATGGATGAAAACATCATACCTGCGGCACCTCTCTTCTTACCCATGAACCGGGTTATATGAGCCGTAGATATATACATGTTCAGTAAAAACATCATAAAAAGGGAAATAAAAAGGGGAATGGCCATCTTGAGGGCAATGGTTTTTGCAATTCTGAGAGCCGGAATGATCTTCTCAGGAAAAGTGATCCACACAACAACATATGCGGCGGCAGCACAGGCCGGGAATATCCAGGATTTAAGCTGTTTTGAAAACTGCATTACCATACTCCTGTAAAAAAAACTGTCAGCAGTGATGCCGCAATGGTTATAATAAAAGCAGCCCCGTAACGTACCATGGTAAAGCGAAAACCCATGGATTGAACCTCCGCAGGCATCTGGACCAGGCCAATGCTCACCCATGACAACATCAGGGCACAAACACCGGCCCACCCCGCTCCCAGATTAAGCAAAGACTGACCAATGATATAGGAGTTAACTGGATTGCCGGCAAAGATACTCCCGGTGAACGTTCCGATAAGGGTATCCATCAGCGGATTTTTAGAGAAAACGTTCAGGATCAGCTCTCTGGATAAGAAGGCCTGAAGAAGTCCCATGATCATGACAACCCCCAGCAGAACGGGAAGCATGGAGGAAAACTGCTTCATGGTTTTTTTAAAAGCACTGCGTGCAACGTCTTTTTGCGATGTGGAAACCCTGGAATTATTGAGTTCTACATATTGATTAACCCGATCCTCAACACGTCCGCTGACACCGGTGATCACCTTAATACCACTTTTTTCAAGGGACTGGACAATATGGGGAGCGATATAACCGATCATCAACATTTTGGCTCCCCTTTCAAGCAGAAGGGTCAGGGCCTGGATACCGGAACCTGGTCCGACGGACATTTGTGGAGCCGATACGGCCTCAAAGCTCATGTCATCGGTGTCAACAACAAGGAGCCAGGCGGCACTGCTCATCCTCTCTTTGATCTGAGCATCGAGAGTATTACTGTCCACTGGAAAACCAATTTTCATATGTCTGCCTTTATTCTACTATTTATTCGATGTGTTGTTGTTTCTTTGGGTCTAAAACTCAAGCCAACGGGCGAATGGAAACACCAGGAAGAAACCCAGGGGACAGGCGCTTGGTATATCGTATATTAAATCTCATGTCATAGGGTTTTCTTCTCTCATGATTTTTGGCAAAAAGAATCGTTGTAACCCCGGTGATTCAATTTGAGTTTGAGGTGTAGTTGCAAATTGATGCCTGAACAGGCCGGTACAGAGGCCCCGGCGCCTGTCCCCTGCCTTCGTCCCCTGCCTTCTCCTGCCTCCCCTGGTTCCTGATGCCTTGAATATAAGTGTACCCGACTCGTTAAATATCCAGGCTATGTGTCACAGCCAAAATTCAGGATACCTTCGGCCTGCAGGGATATTATTGACAGCGAGCGCCACCAACAGCATTGCCATGGCACCCAATCCGGTGGGAATAAGCACATACAAATAGCCCAAATTATGTATTTGGGTGCTGCCGATGACGGCGATTAATGATGTCGCACCCCCGGGTGGGTGCAAGGTCTTTGTCGCATGCATTGCTGCAATGGAGGTGGCCACCGCCAGGGCACATGCGATCCACATGTGAGCCCCAAACAGCTTATAACACGTGACCCCGATTACCGCCGATATGACATGCCCTCCAATAAAGTTTCGCGGCTGGGCCAGTGGACTTCTGATGGCACCGTATATAAGCACAGCGGAGGCGCCGAAGGATCCAATCACCATGACGAAATCTGTTTTATCAAGAACGTTGTAATTTAAGAATGCCACAACGCTGATGCCGATGAATGCGCCGATCCATGACCAGACAATTTCTGAAAGACTAACCATTGGCGGGCTTTTTGTAACCCCTTTCATTTTCATAAAATAATGCATAAAACTGTCAACTTACTCCTTTGACTTTGGAAAAGGCGATCGAATCACATCAGTCCGTGAAACAATTCCCACAAGATTTCCCTCTTGGCTGAGAACAGGCACTCGGTTAATATTTTCTGCTGTAAAAAGAGCCATGATGTCAGAAACAGGGGTCGTCTCGCCCACCGTAATCGCTGGCGACGCCATAATATTTTCGGCTGTCTTCCCATAAAGCGGCACGGTAATACACTCGGTATTTCCCAACCCCTGCGCAATAACCTCCATAAAGGAGCTGCCTTTGGTTTTCTGGCCGCTCAAGAATAAAAAATCTTTCTCTGAGATAACCCCAATCAGTTCACCCTGATCTCCTGTCACCGGAACGCCGGATATGCCATGCAAAGACATCACCTCCGCCACCTCTCTTAACGGCGTACTCCTTTCAACGGAAATCACGTTTTTTGTCATGATATCTTCTGCAAGAATTGAATTGAGAAGACGCTCCGCAGCGTGATTGCATGCAAACAAATAGAGTTCTTTGAAATCACTCGGCGTAATATCTATATACCCCTCAATGTCCTTCATCGCCGTTAAAATGTCGTCATCAGAAATATCCATGATGTATTTTGAGTATTTTTTTTCAGTCATCTTTTTGCCTCTCTGGCCGTTGTCTTTAAAGAGGACTCTTCCCCGGTTTGTAAACAGGCTGCCAGGCTTCTATCCGATGTCCCTCTGGATCAAACAGATAAAACGCCCTGGCATTCCATCCATGATTTGTAACGATTCAGCTCATGAAAAAGGTATACCAATATGCCCTTGTAACGCATTGACTTAGGTCAATAACTGCAATAAATGATGGCTCTCTCCTCACGGCCCAGCTGCAACTTAATTTTCACAGCAGAAAGAGTCATTTAGCCTGTGTGAACAACTCAAGAATACTCGCCATCCAGCCCACCGCCAGGTGCCTGTCCAAGCCGACAACGTCTCCCATGACCAAGGAGGCAGAAGCAGCCTGGTGCAACGATCCCGTAAAATGATGTGAAGCCCTGAGCCTTGGTCTTTTCACAATTTTTGACAGTGATTTTTTTTCGAGCCAGAACGGCAGGTACAAGAGGCAAAGGTCGTGAAGATCGTGAAGATCGTTGTGGGAGAGCAAGAGGCCTGAATGCCGATTTGATCATCAGAGCCCGGCAGAACTTTTCATGGTTGAAAAGCTCTACCGGTTCATGACCGACTGTCGGTAATCAGATAGGCGGGGCGATGGTCACCAGGATTCGCATCTTGGTTGTTGAGCGGACCCCATGGGGCTCACGAATTTCCGAGACCAGCAGGTCCCCCTTCCCTGCTGGAATCTCGGTATCATCCGCGCCGAGAAAAAAGCCCTCTCCATCCAGGACCTGAATCGACAATTCCCCGTCAAGGTCATGGGAGTGCACGGGGAAAAGGACCCCTGCGTCCAAGTTGAAGTTGATGATTTTAAAAGACTCGGATTTTTCCACCAAGAAAAACCGTTTCATCTGACCGGGGGTGAACTCGTTGGTTTCATCGAGTTTGATGACTTTCATTGCGTGTCTCCTTATGTCATGGGGGATGGGGTGTAGACGCTTTCTCTGTTTTATCCGAAATTCTGCAATAAATTGCGCGTATGGTTACATTTCAGGAGAAAGAGTCTACGCTGAAAAATGAAAAAAGGCGGGCTTTAACCCGGATATTTCTCGAAGGGTGGGAAAATCAAGCCAAAAACTATGGGTTACATTTTGTATTTTTGAAATATCTACATTCTTCACAATAACAAACGGTAATGAAGAGTTATTGCATTGGAATAATCGCTTTCTCATGAAATATCCGGGCTAAGCCAGAATGGCATTGGAACACTGGAACCGCTGATACCTGAGGGTGGTTGAGTGTCCTTCCATTGAAGAATAAACAGGATAGATGCGGTATAGATTACATATTGTCTATATTATCAACCACAACAGCCCCCCACTTATAGTGTGTATGTTATTCAAAACTGACCACTTTGCCAAGGGTGTATATCAAGTGTGCTGTTCTCATTGTTCCACAACCTTCGTTATACGCCAAGAAAAAGCAGAAAGCAGAAAGCAGAAAGCAGAAAGCAGGGATAATAAGAAGAAGCAGAGAAGCTGGTACCAGATATTAAATCACATGTCATTGGGTTTTAGCATAAAACAGAAAATCGTGAATTACATTTTGTATTTTAAAACTATTCGAATTTTGTAACTATTCAGCTTAGGCCTCCGGCGGCCCTGATGGGGGATAAACTCTCGAAAAGCTGGACAAACAGGCATTAATCATCAATCGAGGTCATGGCACCTCAGGTCATCGGTGAATGTGATCACCCTGAGGAACAAAGGATGGGAGAATTCGCAATGCACTTTCAATGAAGCGCTTGGTGCCTGCCCCCCTCTCTTCCCTTCAGCATACACTCTTTGTTTGACAAACCAATATTACCATTGGTAATTATAGCACTTACAAGTCGCCAAGAGATTGATAATTATAACATTATATCTACACTACTTTTTCTTGACGATTTTGATAAATTAAGTAAAAAAGGCTTGCTGAGCTTGTATCTATTTAAATTTCGATACCACATAAAACTATGATGTATGATGAAAGTCCATTCACATTCTATACTTTGATGCGAGGATCGCATGAATTATGATGAAAAGTTAAAATGTTCTGAAATCTATGAAATATTTTCGGGTATTCAAACCAAACCTGAGAATTGGAATGAAACCGCCGTAGACCATTTGGCCGAAATAGTCTCAAAGGCGGCACACTGTACGAAAGGCACCAGATTTACCCCTAAACCGGTTGGTAGTATGCCTGGATGGGGGTGGTTAGTAGGGTATTGTTATGATGTCATCAAGAGTGAATCATTTCGTAATAAGCATAAATTTTATGACATCTGCATGAAGACGAGTGCGCTTGGAAAACGAACTGAAATTGAATTGGCCTTTGATTAATATGTTTCCACAGATATTAACATGCTAAAAAATGAGGTGAGCATTGAAGCGTTCTTATTTTATCTTTTTGCTGTTTTTTTTCTTTGCGGGCTGCCTTCAAAATAATGAATTTAAGGATTACCGGTACAATCCTTTTCAATTCCCTTACCCAGAGTATTACCTGAAAGCGGACAGGGTCGACCTCACAAAAAAAACACCCTTGGAGCCCCTGAAAAACCCCGTAAATATAAATTTCTTCGGCCTTACCACGGCCATAGAGTCCGAATGGTTCGATTCAGTGGGCGGGGCGAAAGGAACCAAAAAATACACGTTAAAAGGCAAGACGCGGTTTATTTTATACACAAACAAGGAGTTGCGCCTCGGGTGCGACGATGAGGGATCCGCCGCCCTGAATAGAGACTTTTGTTCAGGATTTCGATCATCAAAAGAGTTTTTCGAAAAACTATACACACTGACGCCAGCGGATTTGGAAGAGCTGACCCCATCGCTTATGGGTGACAGCTGGATTATTCATAGGAAAGGATGGCTCTTTGAAAGGACGAAAAACATCATGATCTACGAAAATCCCGATTTTATAGCATTCCGAAGAGATTTCAACGGAGGATCAAGAGGAAAGATCATGACGGAGATCCATCTCTTTCGCCCCCAAACAGAGACCACCTGGATCACCCTTGGCATGGAGGATTGCCCTGAGGCGTTTGTGGATCAGTTTTTATTAGGGTTGCATGTGAACGAGGGGTAACGCTTTTTTTTTGGGGGAAAGGAGATGTTTCAGGGGTATGCAGAGGGGTATGCAGAGGGGTATGCAGAGGGCTGGGTGATGGGCAATAAAAAAATCCCGATACCATGAGAGGTGCCGGGGTTTGTGATGTCACAAAAGGCTCTGACCAGCCTCACTTTCAGTGAACCTGCTTAAACTGAACACTATGGTGCCTGTCCACTGATAACGCGGCAGATGAGTGCACCCGGCTCGCCCAAAGGGTGAGAAAATCAGACAGAATACCGTGGATTGCATTTTGCATTTTTGAAACAACGGAAAATATCACCGTAAAAAACTGTAATTATGACTTATTACTTAGTCCTGATTGCTTTCTCATGAAATGTCCGGGATAGGCCCCTCCTGGTCCCTCTGTGTAAGATAAATATATTCCCCCTGGGCTCTGCCAGGGGAAATATATTATTTGACTAAACAGGAAACATTATACCTCTAAATTTTTAAATGAATCCGGTACTTCCTTATATCCTTTTGACATGACAGCACCAATGATGATTCCCACTGCAAGCCATGAAAATCCGATGACATAAGTCAGCTTCTCAAATCCTGAAAACACGAAAAGCAGGATGGCTATCCCGCATACGGGGCAAACCAGATATTTAATGATGTCGCCAAACGTGTGCCTTCTATCCTCTTTGATGAAAAAGAAAACGAAAACCGCTATGTTGAGCAGAATAAAAGATGATAATGCACCGAAATTAACCAGCCTTACCAATTGTGTAAGGTTCAGCAAAAGCGGAATAATACAGGAGATGACTCCGATAACCAGCGTGCCGACATAAGGCGTTTTGTATTTGGGATGAATCTTTGCAAATGCTTTTGGTATCACACCGTCTCTGCCCATGCCGTAAAGCATACGGGCGGCCGCTGTCTGAGCCGCCATGATATTGGCAACACCCACAGCCAGGATATTTATGACCAGCAATAGAACTCTGAACCCTTCTCCACCGGCTTTGGCAGCGGCATCGAAAAAACCTGTGGCAGGATTTATGTTTTGCCAGTCCGGCTGGATCAGTGCGGCGACATAAGTTTGGGCGATAAAGACCACGGCAATGCCGCCCATGGCGATGAGGATTCCTTTGCCGATATTTTTTTCCGGGTCGATGGTCTCTTCCGCAAGGGTACTGATGCCGTCAAATCCAAGAAAGGACAGACAGGCAATGGAAGTAGCCGATGCGATAAAATGGGCATTGATTTTTCCCGGCTGGTAAAGCGGGGCCACGGACAATTCCCCATATCCGCCACCACCCAGAACATATTTCAGCCCGATGATCAAAAAGAAAAGCAAAATGCCTATCTCCATGATGAACATGAACCAGTCAACGTTTTTTGTCATTTCAATACCGCGAATATTGACGACGGTATTAAAAACAATGAAAATCAATATCCAGACATACCAGGGAATCTGAGGTATCAATGAGACTCCCCAGGCGGCAACGATCACATAAAGTAAAGATGGAATGAAAATATAGTCCAGCAGGATCAGCCATCCCGCGATAAACCCCATATGGGGATTGATTCCCCTTTGGACATAAGCATAGACAGACCCTGCAATGGGAAATCGGCTGCTCATATGCATATAAGCCATGGCCGTAAAACTAATGGCTATCAAACCGATAAGATAGACCAGGGGGGTCAGCCCCCCGCTGGCAAGCTGAATTTCTCCGTAAATAGACATCGGCGCGATGATGACCATGAACAGCATACCATAGAGAACGACATCCTTCAGGGTAAGAGTTCGTTTCAGCTCCTGCTTGTAACCGAATTCCTCTATCCCGCCGGCACCAGTTGGTTGTGACATCTTGTTTCCTCGCGTTGTGCATTGCCCCTTTGGGGGCAGCAACCGTCATGGACCACCCGATCTGATGCAAAGCGTCAGGGCGCTGCCCGTGGCGATTGAATGGAATCAAAATCAATGGTCCTGTAAAAAGTCAAATCGATGGCTATGTAAAAATCTTGACCTGCAAGGCTCGGCATCCAGCCAGGTGCGAAGGCATACATTCAGTATGTCGAGGGTCTGGTCGGAGGTCATCACGCAGTAGGTGAAGACTTTTTTACAACGCCTTCAAAATGGGGGGCTTGATCATGAGTCCGGCCGTTCCACATGCAGCGCCAACAGCTAAAGTTTTAGCCTTTTGAGTGGATCGTGGATATTTTTCGACTCTTTCCGCATCTTGTGCAAGGTGGCCGACGTGATGATCAAGTCTCGAAATTTTATCCGATCAAAGGTTTGAATTGCGGCAGTTTGGGTGTCCCAAACCTGATTGCCAGCTCAACATGGCAGGGTTTGCATGCCTGATTGATTTCCATATCACTTTGGATAGACATATAAAGATAGGCATCTGTTTTGTCCCATCCATAGGCATTGCATATCAATCTTTGCAGCTCTTTGGATGCCAGTTTCGAGGCCGTTGGGAAATCATGGTCAGATGTATTTACATACCAATGAGTTGCGGTTTCCGTTACAGGCCAGTGGAGTTCAAAGTTCTTGATAAGTGACGTCTTGACCGTGACCTCGCCTTTTATTTCAATACCTGTACCGCACAGCTCGGAATCTCCCATTGTGGCATGCAGATCCCCCATCTGAAGCAGCGCTCCGGCAACTCTTACGGGAAAATAGACGCGTGCGCCTTTTCTGATCACCTTGCTGTCCATATTTCCGCCATGATTTCCGGGAAATCCGTCTCCCACAGGCTCGCCGTCAGGTGCGGTTCCAATAACCCCAACCATCGGATCTATAGGAATTTTCACCCCATTAAAATCAGCAACCTGGTCATGAATCTTTATCACCTTGGTCCTGTCTTCCATGTCATCACACAAGGGGCCACACCCCCTTGAAGTGCAAATAACGCCCTGATCCGCTACCTGAATGTCCAGAATATCAACGGCAAGAACATCCCCTGGTTCAGCACCATCGATATAAACCGGCCCGGTTGCGGGATTTGCCACGGAATAATCCATATTTAATACAAGGTCTTCTTCCGTATTGATCGTGTTTGAAAAACAATCCATTGTGTTGAAAACGAGGACTTCTCCCGCTTCTGAATGGATGACCGGCGTGTTGTCTTTTGAAAACTGGTAAACACATTTCTCAATAACTTGCATCTTCTCTCCTTGCTAAAAAAATAAAACCGACTGAAACACAAACGTTTTGGTAATGAACTTCGGGCTTGGTCATAAGAGGAACCATCTACGCGAAGAATTAGCCCAAAACGTTTTCAAACATCTGTAATTACGAGGTTAACTCTCAGTTGCTTCGAAATTCGATACAGACGGCTGAGATTATGAGCATCCCCTAATTTTTAGTACTACCAAAAAAAACACGATTTATTCATTAAAACCAAAGAAATATTTTGCTCATAAATATTTCCTTTGTCAAACTAAAATAAAGATTTTATCCTTACTCAATGCCACGCACTTAACGAACCGACTGATATCCATAGTGGAAACGATGAGTGAGCGGATTTTAACTGTAAAATGAGATAGTTCCCTTACAGGTTAAAGATTTTTGAAAATGCCTTCTTTTTTCGTATCCTGTCCCCTCGTACCTCAGGGCAAGGGAGGGGGGGCGGACGTCTAATTCCGATAACCCATAAAGCAGGAAGCAGGTAAGCAGCGGTAAGCAGGGGACAGGCGACATGCGCTTGATATGGAATCACATGTCATAGGGTTTTCTTCTCGCATGATTTCTGCCAAAAAAGCGTTGTAACCCCGGTGACTCAATCTGTGTTTAAGGTGTGATTGTCAACTGATGCCCGAACAGGCCGATGCAGGAACTAAAAACCATTTGCGACAGATACCGCAAGGACGTTTTCATGAGGGGGATTTCGTCATTGTCTTTTCTCCGCTGTAGATTAACGCAAACGAAAATAGAACGATTGCCCGATAGATTGAAAGGCATATAGCCCGGACATTTCACGAGTTGGGTGCGCTCATATGCATGGCATCAGAGCTGAAGATGTAGTGGTTTACCTCAAAGCTCTGATAACGCGGCAGATGAGTGCATCCGGCTCGCTCGAAGGGTGAGAAAATCAGCCGAAATACCGTAGATTACATTTTGCATTTTTGAAACAACGGAAAACATTACTGCAAAGAACTGTAATTACGAATTTTTTCCTTAGCCCTGATTGCTTTCTCATGAAATATCCGGGATAGGAAGAAGGCTTTAAAGACGGTTGGGTATTATTAAAAAAGGGGGCGGGGTGGGGAAAACCATTGCACTATTTTGCCACTGAAGTGGGGGCTGGGCGTTACACTATTCGTCACTTAACAAACAGCCCTTCCAGCAAACATGACAGCAAAAATAGGCACCGAATTCGTTTTGATCGTTCACAGACGACTGCCTTTATTGCGGATTTATCTGATACAACGACAGAAAACCGTCAGGCCTCTCTCAATCGCTTCATGGAGTACATGCCATCAAGCCCTTTGATCTTCCGGGGGATTCGTTCCCGGCTGCCATAAAGCCGATCCTTAAAGATTTCATAGGTTCCGAGAACAAAGGACTTGGAACCGATAATGCCCGAGTCGGTAAAATACCGGGATCGGGACCTGAACCTCCGGCTGCGATCCACTTCAAAATTTTTCTCTTTTTCGGACTGAAGCACCTGAGCCGAGATCGCGGCCTTGCCCCGTTTTTTAACCGCCCCCGCCTGATAGAGAAATTTGCGGTATTTTTGCAGCCGCTCAGCGCTCTCCACCCCAAACTCTACCAACCCGAAGTCCAAAGAGAGAAAATCGTCTCGATTTCCCGTCTGCACATGGTGCCCGATGGAGCACCAGCGGTAGTCCTCCGGACGCTTCACAATACCTGCCCTCACGGCATTCAAATCGATATACGCCAGGCAATTGATGACGGTCTCCCCTTTTTCCACAATCACGCTTTTAAACCGCTCGCCCCAAAGGGTACCCCGGCGCTTTTTCTTCCGATTGTAGTACCGGGAGAAGGTCTGCTTAATGTCCTTCACATACCACGACAAGCTAGAAAACCGTTCCCTGAAGGCCTCAAGCTGCCCTTCAGGAAACTCCGACCCTTTTGTCTGAAGAAGCATAAAACGCCGCCGCACCTCCTCATCCGAAAGCATCGCACCCGGGCTTACTTCTGCGAGGATGTGGAAGTGATTTCCTAACGCACTAAAACCCAACACCTCCACGGCATACACCATGGAAAATCGACGGATCACACGAACCAGCTCGTCTTTTTCAGAATCTTTAAAAGGAAGGCCGTCCAGCGCGGTTCGGCTGATCACATGATAAACGGTTTTCTGGCCGGGATCTGTCCTGACCATCCGGGGAATACGAGGCATACGCT
>NZ_JAQYWB010000019.1 GCF_030145185.1 Desulfoluna sp.
AGGCGAAGCGCCAGGGCATCCTTCATGGCCCTGATATCTTTTTCCATCAGGTCCAGCTCCCGCTTGCGCTCCTGGACCTCCTCGATTTTCAGCTCCGCATAGGCCAGGCTCTTTTCGATCTGGCCCACCTCGCTGACTTCGGTGGAAGCGAGACCGATGATCTCTGCGATCTCTTCTAAGGAA
Source organism: Desulfoluna sp. (assembly GCF_030145185.1). Taxonomy (GTDB): domain Bacteria; phylum Desulfobacterota; class Desulfobacteria; order Desulfobacterales; family Desulfolunaceae; genus Desulfoluna. The sequence continues at coordinate 184 of NZ_JAQYWB010000019.1, forward strand.
CAGCCAAACCGTTTCCCTCGAAGAATAAGCTTCAACCGCGCCCTGTCTTTCGACGTATAAACCCTTTGATTTCCAGGTGTTCGAGAAGGCGAAATCAACCCCTTCTCTTCATAGTACCGAATGGTTGACGGGCTGAGTTCCAAACTCGACGCCAACTCCGAAATGGTCCACTGCTTTTGTTCCATCACCCACCCTACCTCTATTTAAAGTTAACTTTAAGTTAACGGCCCACCCACCCGATGTCAAGTTCTGTTTGACAGCATAAACAGTGATCCGCGAGTACACCCCCACGGTTCGTTCTCCCAGGTTTCACATTTTCGAAGAGTATGTCATAATGCCGCGCATCGAAACCATCAGAAGCTCTCTGCGCTTCCGATTCAACTCGCAGGAACACCCTGCCACAGGAGACCACATGAGCATCAACCGATTTATGGACGACGTTATTTCACGGGGAGCGGAAGCGGTTTTACCCCAAAACCTTGAAGAAGAGTGGCTTGACATCCTCTTTACGGCGGCAAAAGATTTTCTTGCCCTCGCCATACATGAGGAAGCTTTAGAAGAAGAGCCCTTCGGGGATGAAAACTCCATGATGCTTCTCTCCGCCGTCACCGAACTGACCCAATCCCAAAAAAACTACGTACCCGGCGAGACAGATGAGCAAGTGGATGAAGGCCTCTTTTTTGAGAACCTCTCCTGCTATGCTCTCTCCATTCTCTTTGAGGCGATCCGAAAACAAAGCGAATTTACATTCGACCTGCCGAGCACAGAGTCCATTTTCGACCGGGAACGTCTTTACGCCATTGAACAGGACACACCGGTCATCACTGAAATCCTGAATCAACTTGTCCTCGGTGAAGCCGCCGAAGAGTCTGAAGACGACTAACCGGGGCTGCCCGCTTCATCCGTGCCATTTACAGCCATCGCCAGATGCGTATACCCAGCCTCAACGATTCGAAATAATGGAATTTCATACCAGGAGCAGCTGCCATCTCTATGGGGTCCATAACGGCGTGCGACATCTGCCAGCCACGATCACCTTGATCGTAGCTGAGAAAGGGTGGCTATCAAAAATAAAAATGGGGACCCGGCTCAATGCCGGGTCCCCATTTTGTATTTTTTTTGACTCTTGCCCGAATCAGCTTCGTCCGCGGCGCCCCATGGCCTGGCACTCGGCCAGATAATTCTGCACCCGAACAAAGGGTGCATAACGAGCGTCCTCTTCTTTAATATGCGAGGGGAGCCACTCCTTGACGTAACCCACAGCATCGTCAGTCACTTTTCCGGGATCTTCCGAGAAAAGGCGGCGGAAACCCATCATTTTCTTGATAAATTTTTTGTGTTCCCGTCTGTGTTGATTCAGTTCGGGGTACTGCTTGCCCACCAGAAGTTTTTCCTCTTCGTTGAAATGCATTCTGGCAAATTCCATCATATCGGCAAGTACTTCACCAATGGCTTCAAAATCTTCTTCTTTCTTGCGTTTAACGGCATTAAGCTCAACGAGCTTCGCCGCAATCTCCATAAGACGCTGATTGCGTTCGTCCATCAACGAAATCTGTATTTTGCAGGAATCATCCCAAGCAAGTCCTTCCATAGGGTACCTGTCTCCTTTGCGCCGATCAGTTTATGTGTATGATATGTGGATCGGACGATCTGCCCGCAACGTCGCCACCGGGCATGATACGGTATCATTCGTACGATTGTTTTCTGACGATCTGGTTACTGTTTTGAATATATAGCATCGATATCATGGGGGGGACAACTCATTTTCACAGGACCCATTCGAAGGGTCTCCCGGTACGCATCGCCACCCTTGGCGATCACCTCTTCCAGAAAAGAAATCTGCCCTCGAATCTGGTCGACATACACGTTCCGATCCATGCCCCGGTACACCCTGAAATGTGTCTGGAAATGGTCCAGCACACTCTTCCCCGTCTCATCCACCATCTCAGCAAGAATGCGACGACAAAAGGCCGGAGAATTTTCCAGAAGCGTTTTTTCCCCTATAAAGGCTTGTTTTTCGGCAGCATGAAGTTCCTCACCAAGGAGCAGGATCTTCTCCCCATAACGCATGTCCGCCATCTGCCCCGCCAGATCCGCCGCCTTCAAGAGCGCACCCAGATATCGCTGTTCCTGATTCTCAAAGACGACGAGAAAGGAGTCGGCCGAAAGTTCGGTACAGGCCAATAGAGAGGCGACAAAACCACAGGCATCCTCACCCCAGCCCCGCTCCCGCAGGTAGGTTCCCAGCATCACCATGCCCCGTGCCACATGCTCTGTCGTGAGCTCAGCGCCTCTGGTTTCGGGATCTTCTGTGCGCCGAATCAACCCTGCATCATGAAAAAGTGCCGCCACGATAGAGAGAAGCCCCTCTCGTTCCGACACCGGATATCCGTCCAGAACGGCCCCATGAAGAAGCCGGGCCATCGCCAGGGTCACCGTGATCACATGGGTGAGATTATGATAGGGCGTGTCACAGGCGTGATAACCTGGCCACTGGCCATTATAAAGACGCGCCACGTCCCCCCAGGCCTCATCCAGAAGAGACACATCTCCATCGGGCCAGATCAGACAAAAAAGAGTGCGTACCTCGTCACGCACCTCATCATGCGAGCCCATGGTGACCAAATCCAATATCATGGTTTCTTTCCCCTTTTTTCCAACTGAATGCCTTTCACCTTTTCAAGCAAATATCCGGCATTGGCGACACCCTCTCCGGCTTTCACAAAGTCAGGGTTCAGTTCCAGACTCTTTTTCCACTCGGCAATGGCACCCACGAGATTTTCCTCCAGAAAGAGTCGGACCCCGATTCGATAATGGGCCTCTGCCTTTTGGTTCATTCGCTTCGTAAGTCGTCGTTCCAACGCATCGCGCCCGGAAAAACCCGGGTCGATGGTGTTCAGGACCTTCCGTGACGCCACCAGCGCCCCCTGCTGCTCAAGAAGGGTGGCCTCCTTCAACAAAGCGGCATTCTTGGATACCTGAGCTGCCTCCCGGCGGTTCTTCTGGATGGAGAGAATCGCTTCAATCTGCGGTTTCTCATTTCTAAAATAAACGTCCACCCGGCGGTACATGACCAGGGCTTCCGGGTAACGCCCGGCCTCAAACAGCTCTCTGGCCATATTGTGGGTGGCCGTGTTCTTTAAATACAAGGCCTCCTGATCATCCGGGGCATAACTGAGGATCTCCTCGGAGACGGTCAGCAAGGCATCCCAGGTTTCTGATTTATACTGCCTGCGCGCCTCGAAAATAGCCCTTCTGTAACTGAACTGTGCGGCCACAAGAGAGGCCTCCACCCTGGGCAGCCAGAGCACCTCTCCCGCCACTGTGCCCGGGCCATGAAGAACCTCAACCAGAGAGGCCAGCTGCACATTTTTGTAAACCCGACCGGCGATGGTGACCGTAGATTCTCCACCCTGCACCGTGTAGGGCAGCACCAGCCGTCGAGAGAGGCTCTCCCGAAGTCGCTGCCGGGCCATGGCGTGGGCAGGAGCCATGCGTAACACCTTGAGGAGATGCACTTTTTGCTGATCCATCTCGCCTTGGGCCAAGGCCTGGTCCGCAGCCGTGAGTGCCCCTTGAATCGTCGCCCTTCGAAGGGACTGAAGGGTCGTCCTTTTTTCTGCCGCCACCGCCGAAGCGGCCTCCCAATACCGAAGGGCCTCTGTAAAATCACCGCGATCTTCCAATGCCAGCGCCCGCGTCTGCAAGGCATCGGGGAAGGGCACCGACGCCCGAGGTAAGGTCAGGGACTGACAGGCCCCCATAAAAAAAATGGCGCACAGAACCCACAGATATCGTCCAAGCCTCACCATGACAAATCGGCCCTCCGAAACGTATCCAGGTACCGGCTGAGGGGCACCTCCGCACCGCGACGCCCCACATCCATGCGCACCACACTCAAAGGGTCACAAAAAAAAGGGTTGCCTCCGGTCCCCTGTATGAAGATCCACTGGATCCCCAGAGAGACCATCACCGAGGCCATGACGCTGTTGCCCTGATTGTCCGGATAAGCAGCAAATCTTACGGGCATCTTTGCCTGTTGAACCAACAGCGCATGGGAGGTAGAGATCACGTCCTTAACCCGCCGGGCATACCCCACCAGGCTCTCTTCCCCGACAGGGGCAGAGAGCCCCGTCTCTGTCGGGGGGAGCAGCGCGGGCTCTATCCCCTCTCCGGATAGACGTCGCACCTCTTCCCAGGTCAACGCCCCCTCTTCGCCCACCCCAGCCGGATCCACAAAGAGAAGCCCGGTCAGGCCTGGCGTGGAGAGCGAGGACACCAGTGCCCTGAACGCTTCGGCTCGTGACACTTCAAAGGCAAGCAACACAGACTGTTCAGGGATGGATCGTTCCATACGGATAAAGGCCAGAAAATCGCTGGGTGAGAGCAGGGTACAACCGGAGGCTTCCAGCTGAAGAAGATCGGCCTGAACACGGGCGAGTGAAGGGCCTGTCCCCGCCTCAGGTCCCCATCGGTAGGAAAGAACCGGAACCACAGGGTACCCATCGGGACGAATCCCCAACTCATAGACGGGCTTGCTCGGAACAAGCAGCGGGGTATTTCCCGGCGTCAAGGCCCGGGGATTGAGAGATTCTATGGTCCTCAATCCAGCCGCACCGCCCCCGAAGGACTCGGCCACCGATTCTAAGGTCTCCCCTGGGGCCGGCTGAACCACCTCATACTCCCCCGCCTGACGGTGCCAAGGGCTTCCCACACAGGCGACCCCGAAAAAAAACACCCCGAGCAAAAAAAGCCAATATGGCGTTATGGCTTTACTTTCCATAACCACGAATCCCCGTGACGCGATAGACCTCCACCAACCCGGAGCGCCCTTTCACCTTTTGTGGAACCAGGGACTCCACCTCCAGGATGTCTCGATGGCGCTCCATGACGATGCTCCCCACAACAATCTCACCGCCCTGGGCCAGCGTGTTGATATAAGCGGCCACGTTGACCGTATCCCCGATGACGGTGTACTCCATTTTCGCCTGAGATCCGATACTGCCCGCCACCACGACCCCACTCTTAATGCTGATGCCCACACGGGAAAGAAGGGGATTCCGGCCGGATTCAGCGGCCTGCCGAAAGGCCTTCTGCATCTCGACGGCAGCCCGGAGACACCGCTCCGAATGATTCTCATAGTTAACGGGCACACCAAACACCGCCAAGACCGCGTCCCCGATAAATTTATCCACGTACCCACCGTGTTTAAGGATAATGGTGGTGGCAATTTCAAAATACTGGTTAAGCTCCTCCACCAGCGTTTCCGGAGCCCGCGTCTCTGTGTAGGCGGTAAACCCCCGAATATCGGCAAAAAGAACCGTGGCCTGATTTTTTCGCCCCTTAAGCCAGGTGGTCTCTGGATTCTGCATGATCAGTTCCAGCACGTCGGAGCCCACATACTTGCCGAAGGACTCCCGCATCATGGACTGCTTAAAGAGCTCTTTGCCCATGCGGTTAAAGGCGGTGGCCAGACGCCCCAGCTCATCATTTCGACGGCTGTCCACCCGGTGACTGTAGTTGCCCTTGGCAAACTCCTGGGTCGCCACCACAAGGCTTGAAATCGGCTTGGAAAAACGGCGACCGAAAAGCACCGCCACCACCAGTCCGATCAGCCCGATGATCATCGTGCTGATCGCCAGAAACGCCCGCTCCTCTAAAAAAAGCTGATCGATAAAGTCAATGGAGAGCCCCACATGCACCTCGCCGAGCCGCTTCTCTTTAAAGATGATGGGCACGCTCATGTTCAAAACCGGCCCCACCCCACCGCCGTCGTGGGTAAAGTAGGTCACCTCACCCCGGGACTCCACCTCCCCTGTGGGGGGATAACGCACCATGGTTTTGCCGATTTGAGAGGCATCTGTGTGGGCCTTGATGACCTCCTTGTTGTCCACAATCAGGGCATACAAATGGCCATCGACGCCTTCGGCGTTTTTAATCAAAGCATTCAGGGAGAGGATGTTGTCTTCAAGGAGGAGGGTCTTCGCGTTGCTGCCGAAGTAACCGAGGCTCACCATGCCGAGTTTGACGGCATGATTGTAAAGTTTCTCTTTCTGGCGTTCCAGAATAACATAGCTTAAAAGACCGACGGTCAGAAGCATCACCACCGTCATGGTCACGGAGAGCTGTAGCCAGATGGGCACACGGGGAGCAGGGACCTCCTCGGTCAGGGAGTCACCAATTCGGCGAATCAATCCCCGGATGTTGTCAGACAACGAGGTGACATGAATGCGATAATGCTCATTGACGGCCTGAACAATCTGCGCCTCCGTGGCGTACTTGAGCTCCACCACCACCTTTCCCAACGGAACCGCCACGCCCCTTTGAAACAGCTTGTCTCTCTGCACATCCAGAGCTGTCTCCAGCTCTTTACGCGTAATCACGTTTCGGGCAATCAACACTTCGCCAATGATCATATCATCGCGATTACGCCTGAAAAAAAAACCGCTGACCAAATGACTCCATGAGCGGAGGGTTTTCAACATAGGGTGGGCTCCATCGTCCATCTTTCGTTCGATATCAATTCGAAAATCATCGCTTACATTTACGAGGCCTTCACTGAATTATCAATAGAATTGTAGTACGATGATTCGTTGGGATGTCATGGTTAACCGGTCCGGACGCCTCCGGAAGTCATCCGGAAGAGAAAAGAAAGGCGTGTCTCAAGCAGAAACGCGCCGAAGAGACGCTATCTATAATATCACGGTTTCCCCACGCCGGAAAGAGCAGGCGAAACCTGCCTTGCCTCCAGCATGGTCAGTAACCGGCCATGAATGCCTTCAAACCCGCCGTTGGACATCACCATCAAAAGATCACCGGCACGTGCCTCGGACTGAAAATAATTCACAATCGCCCCGGCATCAGGAAAGAGGTGCGCCTCTTTACCCGAGCACTTCAGGGCCTCCACCAGGGCCTCCGAGGAGAACCGTTGCCCTTCGGGCACCTTTTCCGGGTGGGGGGGCATGCGCACACAAATCAGATCCGCAGCCTCAAACGCATGGGTATAGGCCTCCTGAAAAACATCGCGCATGCTCGAATTGGTGCGGGGCTCAAAAATGGCCACCAGCCGGTGCCCCTTGTAAAAGGAGCGAACCGCTGACAGGGTACTGGCCACCGCCGTGGGATGATGGGCAAAATCATCCATCACCAGAACGCCTCCCACCTGCCCCCGGATCTCCTGCCGGCGCCGAATACCCTTAAAGGTCGCGAGGGCCTCGGCCACCCGCCCACGATCCAGCCCCAGACGATGGCAGGCCGCAATGACGGAGACGGCATTTTCCACATTGTGCCCGCCGGGCATGGGCAGGGTGTACTCCCCATAGAGACGGCCCTGATAAAAAAGGCGAAACCTCGTCTCCGGAGCTGTGTCCTTGATCACCTCCGGACGCCAGACAGGCGCTCCGCGAAAACCATAGGTAAACACATCACAGGGGGCCTGGGCCACAACACGGGCCACGTTCTCCCCGGGCCCGGCCATCACCGCCGCCTCCGGTCGATGCTTTTTCATAAAGGCTGTAAACGCGGAAACCACGTGAGAAAGATCCCGATAAATATCGGCGTGATCGAACTCTACACTGGTTAAAATCGTCACCTCAGGATCATAATGCAAAAACTTGGGACCCTTGTCGAAAAAGGCGGTGTCGTACTCGTCACCCTCCACCACCAGGAAATCCCCGGCCCCCACCTTGCAGTTACTTGAAAAATTCTGCAGCACCCCGCCAATCATAAAGCTGGGGTCGAGCCCTGCATACTCGAGCACCCAGGCCATCATGGACGAGGTGGTGGTCTTGCCGTGGGTCCCGGCCACCACCACCGTGCGCTTGCCCCGGCCAAAAAAACCCTCCACCGCCTGGGGAAACGAGCAATAAGGGAGCTTGCGCTCCCCCAGCGCCAACGCCTCGGGGTTCTCCTTACGAATGGCGTTGCCCACCACCACCAGGTCCGCATCTCCGATATGTTCGGGCTTAAATCCCTCCAATAGGGTGATCCCGCTTTCGGAAAGCAGGTCACTCATGGGGGGATAAATCCCGGCATCGGAGCCGGTCACCTCCAGACCAATCTTTTTAAGCATCAGGGCCAACGCCCCCATGCCCGTCCCACAGACGGCAATGAGATGCACCCGACGCACCCCTTCGGGGATAACATTCAACAACGGGTCAAGATGATGGGGTGGTGTCTGCTGCATGTGCTTCCTTTTTTTCAGGGCTACCACAGAGGCAAAGTAAAGAGATGCCTTCTATGGTTAAAGTACGGGGCAAAAACGTGCCTCCGGCGGCAAGGTAAGCCACCTTGAAAGCAGGTTGCAAATGCGCTTTGCCCCCTTGTCACGGCAGACGGATCGCTTGTCGCGCCGTAGCCCATTGACGTTGGTCAAATGGTGACGCACAGACATGGGCGCAGGCGGATTCCTCGGGTCAAATCACATTGCCTTGGGCTTTATATTTACCCAAGATTGTTTTTTAAGACCTGTTTGTCAAACTTTTCAAAAGTTTGGCCCCCGGCAGGGCCGCCGGAGGCATGCTTTTTAATCGGCCAATTCGGCCAGTACCTTGGTGGCGGCGGCGATGGTGAAGTCGATGTCTTCATCCGTATGGGCGGCAGAGACAAAGGCCGCTTCAAACTGGGAGGGAGCGAGATAAACGCCCTCTTCGAGCATGCGATTGTAATAAGCGCTGAAAAGTTCCAGATTGGAGGTTTTGGCGTCCTCAAAGTTGGCCACACAAACCCCGGTGAAATAGAGCCCGAACATGGAGCCTGCGGTATCGGCGGTACAAGGGATGCCCGCTTTTTCGGCAGCCCCGACAAGGCCACTCACCAGGCGGGTGGTTTTTTCAGCGAGGGCTTCGTAAAAACCCGGCTCTCGGATCGCTTTCAGGGTCTCGATACCCGCGGCCATGGCCAGGGGGTTGCCGGAAAGAGTGCCGGCCTGATACACTGGACCGTTGGGAGAGATATGGGCCATAATATCGGCCCGCCCGCCGTAGGCACCCACGGGGAGCCCTCCGCCGATGATCTTGCCCATGGTGGTCAGATCCGGGGTGATGCCGTAAAGAGACTGCGCGCCACCCAGAGCCACACGAAATCCTGTCATGACCTCATCGACAATCAGAAGCGCCCCGTGCTTTTCGGTCTCTTCCCGGAGCACCTTGAGAAAATCGTTCTGGGGTTTGATAAAGCCCATGTTGCCGGCAATGCCCTCCACGATAATACAAGCCACCTGGTCCCCCATGGCCGTCATCACCTCACGCACCTTGTCGATATCGTTATAAGGGATGGAGAGGGTGTGTTTGGTGGTGTCCTCGGGCACGCCGGGGCTGCCGGCAATATTATAGGTGGCCACACCGGATCCGGCCGCCACGAGAAAGGGGTCGGCATGCCCGTGATAGCAACCGTCAAACTTAATCACCACATCCCGGCCCGTAAAGCCCCGAGCAAGACGAATGGCGCTCATGGTGGCCTCGGTGCCGGAGTTCACCATCCGCACCACATCCACTGATTTCACGGTATCGATCACCAGCTCTGCCAGATCGATCTCAAGTTCCGTGGGGGCGCCAAAGCTGGTCCCTTTTTCAATGGCGTCCCTTAAAACGGCGTTCACGCGCTCTGGGGCGTGGCCCAGAATCATGGGGCCCCAGGAGCCTACATAATCAAGATATCCATTGCCGTCAGCGTCATAGACCCTGGCACCCTTGGCACGTTCTATAAAAAGGGGATCACGCCCCACAGACTTGCAAGCCCTCACCGGACTGTTCACACCACCGGGAATCACCCTCTGGGCCCGCTCAAAAAGCGCTTTTGATTTTGTATCCATACGAGTTCAAAGCTCCTTGTGTTATGATGCGATGGCAAAATCAACGCTCCGATTTTTTTTGAAGAGCCATCATAGAAAACAGACATGGGGTCTGGGCCGAAAACCCAAGGGATCTTCGGACCGTCTCCAGACACTCTTGACTTACCATCAACGGCTTAAAATGCAACAGCCATTTTCAAGAATTGATGCGGTCAGGGGTGAGGATTGAGAAAAGAGAGATCATGAGTCAGATCAAAGCGGCCAAAGCCTTCGCAAAAATCCTCGCCTACACCCTGGGAGTGGATCCCTATGAGTTCGGCCTCATCCCTGATGCGGACGGATACGTCAAAATCAAAGAGTTCCTCAAAGCCATCAACGAGGAGGAGGGGTGGCGGCACATCCGGGAGGGCCATATCAAAGAGGTGTGCCTCACCATCAGCCCCTGCCCCGTCGAAATGAATGAGAAAAAAATCCGAGCGACAGACCGGAGCCGCCTCACCCTTCCCCGCTACGGGGAGGAGGTCCCCGGAGAGCTCTATGTCGCCATTCGCCAAAAGGCCTGGCCCAGAGTACACGACCGGGGGCTTGCCGCCACGGACGACACCCTGATTCGTCTGGCAACCGAAAAAACTTTTTCGACTCGCCTGGGGAAACGCATCGACGGCAACCCGGTTATTCTCACCGTGCAAACCGCCCGGGCCGAAGACGCCGGCATTGTGTTCCTGAAAGCCGCCGCCCACCTCTTCCTGGCCGACGAGATACCGGCCGGAGCCCTCTCGGGACCTGGCTTGCCCAAACCCGACGAGCCGAAAAAAAAGGCCACCAAAAAAAAGGCGAAGCCCGCTCCGTTACCGGGCAGCTTCTTACCCGACACCGATGACATACCCGTCAACCCCAACAAGGCGATCAAGGGCAAAAAGGACAAAGAGAGCTGGAAAGAGAACAAAAAACGGTTTCGAAGGGATAAAGGCCGTTTCAGCGAGCCGGAATAAAGCGGGGGGAGCTTGCCTCCGGCGGCAAGGTGAGCCACCTTGAAAGCTGGTTTGCGAATGATCTCGCCCCTCGTTCCTCGGGTCAAGATCATTCGCAATATTTTCTCAAAAAACCACCATGACCTGTTTGTCAAGCCAAGGCCATCAAAATAGGCGAACGTTTGGCCCCGGCAGGGCCACTGGAGGCAATCCTTTTAAAGTGTGTTCTCTGCCTGAAAAGCTTTCAACATTTTTCCGGAGGAGGCAAAGGGCGTGGACCTTTCAAAGCGCTCCAGCTTGAGGGCCTCGGCCTCGCAATTAAACGTGCACAGACCGCATCCGATGCACTTTTCCGGGTCGACCACCGCTTTTCCCTGCGTTTCGTCCAGAGAGAGGGCGCCAAAGAAGCAGCGCTCCATGCACTGGCCGCACATGACGCAGTCATCATTAGCCCGAGGAATAAAATTGGACGGAGAAATGGACTCCGGGTTGTCCCAGCGAGTCCGCCCCCGCACCTGGGAACAGCAGCACTCACAGCAGAGACAGATGGTGGAGCTCTCCTTTTCAACATTCTCGGTGTTGGGAACCAGTCCGAGGCGGATCATCTCATCCATGTAAACCAGGGCCTGCTCTCTCGTCACCCGTCTGCCCAACCCCAGCCCCTCAAAATGCAGAGCGGTAAAGCCGATCATGATGCAGCTGGCGATGGGGAACTTGTCTTTGCATGCCCGATCCCCTGCCTTTTCCGCACGGGTCCGGCAAGGACAGGGAACCAGCACGAAGTCCTCTGTTTTGAGACTGTTCACAAACCGGTGGGCCTCGTCCGCAGTCAGAATCTTCTCCCCACAGCGAATGGATTCCTCCACCGGAATGGTCCGAAAAACAGGGCTTCCAGCCTCGCTGGTCTCGTAATAACGGGAGTATCCCTTGTCGATGAAAAAATCACGGTAAAGGGCAATGGATGCGAGATCATCCTCTTTCAGGTCGGCGTAGAAATGATGAAGGTTGAGGAGGACCGGAATGGGTGGGAGACAAAACATGTTCCCCATCCCCACCAGCGCATTTTTCCTGTGGGCGGATGCGATCCGTTTTTCCACCTCGTCAAGGGAAAGTCCGGTGGCTTCTGCCACCTGCTCAAAGGTGACAAAGGCAGGAAGGATATCCAGATGCTGAACGACTTCAGCTTCTTCGAGGGTATAGACAAGTTCCAGATAGTTGATAAATGAGGGTGTGAACTCACCCTCCACCCGCGGCGTCCTCATCGGGTTCCGGTTTATCCTCTCGGCAATTGTGATGTATACCTCTGCGGCCATGAAATCATCTCCTGTTCAAGAATACACTGTCACTGGCTCTGTCAACGACGGCAAAATATCCCTTAACTTTTCCACACCATAATTTAAAAATCAATGTTTCACATGTAAAACAAAACGCAAACCACCGTCACCTGTGATATAGAGGCACCATTCATTATGGCTGGCATCCACGCCCCTGCCACCACGACCCCTTGCCCCCCAGGAAACCACTATGACCCGACAGACCCCTTATCTTGTCCTGCTGCTGCTCGTCACCACCGGCTGCGCCAACGGTCTCTTTTACCAGCCCGACAACCGGCTTTATCAGACCCCTTCGAGCGTTTACGAGGAAGTGGCCTTTCAAAGCCTTGACGGCACGCAGCTCACGGGCTGGTTTCTCCCGGCAGAGGCGAAAAACCCTGTGGCGACGATCATCCATTTCCACGGTAACGCCGCCAACATCTCGAACCACTACGGCTTTGTCGGCTGGCTTCCCGAGGCGGGTTTTAACGTGTTCCTGTTTGACTACAGGGGATACGGTGACTCCGAGGGGCACCCGAACCGACAGGGTGTCTTCGAGGATTCCGTCGCGGCCCTCCGATATGTGGCCACACGAACCGATGTGGACCCCACCCGCCTCATCGCCTTCGGCCAGAGCCTGGGAGGGGCCAATGCCGTCAGCGCGGCCGCCGCCACGCCCGAGGTGCCCCTGAAAGGCGTGGTCGTGGACAGCGCCTTTTACTCCTACCGATCCATTGCCCGCGATAAAATCGGGCTCATTCCCATTCTCGGGTGGTTCAAGTGGCCCCTCTCCTTTATCACCGCCACCAACGGCCACAGCCCCGGCCCCATCATCGCCCGTCTCGCCCCCACGCCGGTTCTGATCATCCACGGAACGAAAGATCGGGTCATTCCTTACGCGCAGGGATGCCGCCTTTATCAAGACGCAAACGCTCCCAAAGCCATGTGGACGGTCGACGGGGGAGACCATACAGATGCACTCATGACCCACCGGGCCACCTACCGGCAACGGCTGGTCCGCCACCTCCTCGCCTTACTCCGCAGACCCGAAAGCCTTGAATAGAAACGGTTTATACTATATATTAACCAAGATATCCCATCACATCATCCACGGCAGCTCTTCCCCTGTACCGGTCCATGGCTGCACAACCCCCCTTATTTAAACGCAGGAGAATAAAAATGAAAAAATGGATTATCGTGACAGGGCTTTTTTTTATTCTGGCGGGAACCTCTTACGGTGCGACAGTGGCTCAGGATTGCGGTTGCGGCCTGGGAAAGGTAGCGATCGGGGAAAAGGTGGGACTCGGCTGGAACCTTCTGGGTACCTTTTTGAACGGTATCAGCGGCAATCAAACCTTCGGCATGTCCAGTGGAACCTCTGAGTGTGGAAAAACCCGCAACCTGGTCATCAATCAGAAAATTGAGCGCTTCGTGGCGGATAACATGGACACTCTCGCCGTAGATATTGCCTCCGGTGGCGGGGAGTCCCTCACCGCCCTGTCGGAAATCGCCCAGGTCCCGGCCGACCTGAGAGCGCCTCTGGCCTCAACACTTCAAGCCCGCTTTGACACCCTCTACCCGGACCCACAGGTCAGCCACACCCACGTGGCCGACACCCTGCAAGCGATCATCGCAGGGATCTGACCCCTTCCTGAGTCAGACGGATGCATCCTTCATTCCGGGCAGCACCAGCGGCCCGGAATGAACAAAGGGTTCACCCCGACGTATCCAGGGCGCCTCGCACCTGGGTCGCCAACTCATCCATACTCACCGGCTTCTTCACAATCCCCACAATTCCGAGCCCTTTGGCGCTTCGTTCCTGGCTTGCGTCTTTCAGGCCGGTACACAGAAGAACCGGAAAAGAGAGCCCTGTCTCACGAACCCTCGCCACCAGCTGCAAACCGGTCATCTGCGGCATGGTCATATCGGTCAGCATCAGGTGCACCGTCGGTTCGGTCGCCAGGAGTTCCAATGCCTCCGGCCCGCTTGAAGCCACCGAGACCCGATACCCCAAGCGCTCGAGCATCATCTGCTCCACCACGCCCACCTCCTCTTCATCGTCCACCACGAGAATGTGCTCATGCCCGGTGGGCATAGGAACCTTCTCCTGGGGGGTGTTGCGGATGCTGGCGGCCTTCAGACCGGGAAGGGTCACCGTAAACGTCGTTCCCACGCCGGGAGTGCTCTGAACGTCAATCTCGCCGCCGTGATTATCGACGATCCCGTGAACCACCGCCAACCCGAGTCCGGTCCCCTTCTCTTTGGGTTTGGTGGTAAAATACGGGTCAAAAATGCAGTTCATCACCGAAGGGTCGATGCCGCAGCCGGAGTCCCGAATGGTGAGACAAAGCCCGGGGGCCACCCCACCGGCGCCCTCGGTGGCGGGCCTCTCACTGGAAGCCAGCCGTACCCAGATACATCCACCCCGCCCCTCCATGGCATGGAAGGCATTGGTCACAAGATTCATGACCACCTGATGAATCTGCGTGGCATCTCCCATCACCGGCAGAATATCGTCGGCAATATCCATCTTCATATCCACGGTGGCTGGCAGACTGGCCCGAACGAGATCCAGCACCTCCCGGAGAACATCAGGCACCGTCACCGGTTCAAAAACCTGATCGCCCTTTCGGCTGAAGGCCAGAATCTGGTCCACCAACTTCTTCGCACGCAGAGAGCTGGCATGAATTTTACTTAAATACCGGCCATGGGGGCTCTCCGGAAGGGTCTCCTCCTGCATCATCTGCACATACCCCATGATAGGAAAAAGCATGTTGTTAAAATCGTGGGCGATTCCCCCGGCCAGAGTCCCCATGGCCTGCATCTTCTGAGAACGGATCAGGCTGATCTCCATCTCCTTTTTTTCCCGTTCGTTCTTCAGGCGTTCCATCTCGTTGGCAATCCCCTGGGCCAGAATCGCCACAACCTCCTGGGTGTGTTTGGGGATGGAAAACCGTTTCCTGGAAACCGCGGACATAATCCCGATGACCTTCCCATGACGATCCCGCAGGGGAAAGCCAAGGTACCCTTCGGCCCCCACTTTCTTGAGCATAAGATTCGACGGGAAATAAGACTGGACCCCCTCGGCATAGATACAGACGCCTTCGCTCATCGTTTCAAAACAGGGCGTGCCCGACAGAGGGTAGTCCATGAAGCTGTCGATGCACCCATCTTGCACCATGGCCAGGGTTTGAACCATGGTATCGTTCTTTAATTCACCGATGATGGCGAGGTTGCAATCCAGAAAGGAGCAGAGCTGACGGACAGCGCCATCAAAAAAATCCTGCTCCACGCGACTCGCCAAGGTCTCCACCAGGGCTTTCATGGCGATATCTTCCTGCTTGGCATCCGTAATCTCCGTTGCCATACCGGCGATCTCCACATCCCCGCTGCCAGCCTGCTGAATGCTGAAGCCTTGAAAACGGACCCAACGCAACTGACCCTTGACGTCCCGCATACGGAACTCAATGGCCGCCAGGTTCTCCTGCCCGGACTGAATCTGAGCCAAATACGCAAAAACCGATTCCCGATCCGCCTCGTGCACCGCTTCGACAATCAATTCAGGGTTGCGACGGATTTTTGCAGGGGACATCCCAAGGATATTTTCAACGGCAGGGGTGACCTCATGAATTTGCAAAGACTCCATGGACCCCACACAAAACACCTCTTGCATGTGCCGGGTCAACCGCCGGAACCGCAACTCGCTTCGCGCCACCTGTTCGTCTGCACGTCGCCGATGAAAGGTAATCACAGCCATGACGCAGATCAAAAAAGAAAACACACCGATGCCCCACAAGGTCAGCCGCGCGTAAACACCATACGTACCGACCTCCTGAACGTCCTCCTGAAAACGGCCCACCCCGCCTGGAATCAAGGACAGAGACAACCCCCTGTCCCTCATCGCCTTGGGGTCTACCAGAAACCGATACCGGCTGTCTTCCTCCACGGGAATTTCATACACCGGCCGGCCTGAGAGAATCTCCGAGGCTATCTTCGCGGCCACCTGACCCTGATCAAAGGCACTGATCAGCTTGCCGCCGATGACACCCGCCCCCATGCCGTGATACCAGAGATGGTACAAGGGAGCCCCGAGGTGATCCGTCACCCTTTTAAGTGACGCGCCAAAGGGGAATCGACGTCCGGTGCTGTCCACAAAGGCCGACAGCAACAGCACCGCATCCCGCTTGTCAAACGTCTTCAGAACCTCTGACAGCTCATCAAAACTGAGATTTTTTAAAGAAAGATTGGAAAATTGAATGGGCTTGAAGTCACGGGACACCGCATAGAAGCGATCCAGGAGCCCCCGGGCACTTGCGGTGCCATCGGAGATGGCGACGATCCGCTGTACATCCGGTTGCAATTGGGTAACCAAGGTCAATGTTTCGGCCATGGCAACCGACTCTATCGCACCGGTAACATGAGGATTTCCGTTCTGGTCAAGGGCCAGGTTCCGATTGCTCACGCCTAAAAAAACAACGGGAATATTTTTGAACAGGCCTTCCTGATGGGCCAGCACATAACGCAAGGCGTTGTCATCACCGGCCAGCACCAGATCATAAGCGGGAAGGTGGGCCATTTTATAGGAGAGAAGTTTATGAAAAGGCGCCTCGATAACCTTCGGATCGAACCGTTTCGAATCCATAAACTCAATATCGAGATGCGTGTCCCTGGACTCCAGGACGGACAGAACGCCCTCCACCTGCCTGTAAAAGGGAGGGTAGCCGGGGTGATGCGAACTGATAAAAAGAATATGGCTGTACGTCTGAGGTGAGGCCTCCGCAAAAAAAACAGAGGCCCAAAGAAACAGGAGCCCTGAAAAAACAGCCCATGCCACCCTTTTTAAGTTCCCGCGCAAAAAACCCGAATATGCCGTCACAACACCTCCCCGCCAGCGAGCCCTACCTGGTAACCCCTGTTCAGACAAAGAACTGCCTGCACGCGCCAGAACACCTTTCATTATTATCGTCCCACCGCTGCGGTTTCTTAAAGAGGAACCCTACTTTCGCCTCTTTTTCTTCTTTCGGGTCTTTTCAAAGGCCTCCTGCTCAGCGACCATCTCTTCGGGAGTCAACTCATTGGAAAATTGAAGGGTTTGCGTGTAATCTGTCTTTCCGACATGAAGCACCACAATCTCCTTGCCGAGAAAGGCCTGAATCTCCTCCAGGCGCTCCTTCTCTTCCGTACTGCAAAACGAAATAGCAACCCCCTTGTTCGTGCCGCGACCGGTCCGGCCCACCCGGTGGACATAATTCTCAGCCACCTCGGGAAGATCGTAGTTGATCACCACGGCGACATCTGGAATATCGATGCCCCGCGCGCTGACATCCGTGGCGATAAGCATCCCGCGGCCCCCGTGCTTAAACATTTTCATGGCCTCAAGCCGCTCGTTTTGATCCTTGTCACCATGAATGGAGAGCGCCTCGATGCCCACACGGGCCATGGCCTTGGCCACGCGTTCGGCACGCACCCGGGTTCGCACAAAGACCACCATTTTACTCTCGGGGTGGTCCCTCACGTAGCGTTCCAGAAAGAACCGTTTGTCGTCCATCTCCACAAACATCACCGCATGGGAGACATTTTTAGAGACCGGATCTTCCGGGGAGAGCTGAATACGGATGGCAGAACTCTTCACCTGCGAAAAGGCCAGCTTCTTGATTTTTTCGTTAATGGTCGCGGAAAAAAAGAGCGTCTGGTGCTTACGGGTCAGCTTTTTCTTTACAAAGCGAATGTCATCGATAAACCCGAGATCCAGCATCCGGTCGGCCTCGTCCAGCACCAGGGTGTCGATGCGATCCAGCCGGATAAACCCCTGGCTGATAAGGTCGAACATACGCCCCGGTGTCACCACCAGGATATCGATCCCATCCTGGAGCTTTTTAATCTGCGCATCCTGCTCTACCCCCCCATACAGGGCAAAGGTTTTCACCTTGGTGTGGCGGGAGAGGCTTTCAAATACCTCACCGATCTGTGCCGCCAGCTCCCGCGTGGGTACCATGACGATACAGCGCAGGCCATACGTCCGCTTGCTGCTCTTGCTGCGCTGGATCTTATCGATGAGGGGAATGGCAAAGGCCGCTGTTTTTCCCGTCCCCGTCTGAGCAATAGCCAGCACATCTTCCCCTTTCTGAATGGAGGGGATGGCCTTGTACTGGATGTCCGTGGGCCGTTTAAACCCCAGCTGCGCCAGGTTTTTCTTGAGGTCATCGGATATATAGTATTGATCGAATTTCATTCGGTTTCCTTCGTTATTCTGTCCATGGGGTGCCAGGGCGGTTGAGGATGACGCGTCACCCATGGCCTGTAACCCATTTGTTTTTTGCCGTTTCGGTTCATCCACTTACATGCGAATGATTAAAATAGCAACACCCAGCCCGCCCAAACCTTTGTGTGGAAAATGAATATGGCATATCATATAAGGTGACAACAGAATCCTCGAACGGCTCATTCAAGAATTAAGACAGCACCACAGGCCCCCGAAAGAAACGCGACAAACTGAAATTTATGGACCGCTTCACCGCCCTCAAAAGAAACCGACTCGGCGGCCGTCCCTGAAAATAACCATGCCTTATACAAGAACCATTTAAAACCAGCCGCCTCGTATCCCGAATACACACCCGGCCATATCGAGTGCAGAGACACCCACAAACGGCCATAACCCTGTGACAAAAGGGCCTTCAAACATGGATTATCATAAACGCATCGTGCTCTGGACGCTCCTGTTCATCATCCTTGCATCCTGTCTGTCCGGTTGCTGGGTCTATCTCTGCCCGACCACCTACAAATGCAGAAACATCGGGGCAACGTACACATATCGGGAAAGCCCACCAGCGGGAAGCATGGGCATGACGAAAGAAGACGTCATTCAGGATTTCACCCGGTCAGAATCAGATTTATCTTTGACCGATGAAGACCCTCAGACCCTTTATTTTTTATACGGCAAATGCCCGATCTGGAAATACACGTTTAAAGACAACCAATTGGTGGCGGTAGGATATCTTG
Source organism: Desulfoluna sp. (assembly GCF_030145185.1). GTDB lineage: Bacteria > Desulfobacterota > Desulfobacteria > Desulfobacterales > Desulfolunaceae > Desulfoluna. The sequence goes on from NZ_JAQYWB010000019.1 coordinate 19,257, forward strand.
TCATGGAGTTAGGGGTGTGGTCCTATATTGACGCTGACTTTCCTGGACCGACACATGATGAGACGCACTGAACAAAGGCAATGGAAGAAATAAAGTAACTATTCAGCTTACGCCTCCGGCGGCCCTGCCGGGGGCTAAACTTTTGAAACATTCAACAAACAGGTCACAACTGCCCGAGCCAGGGGGATTTGCCGGACTGCCGGTGGCCTTCCGGCTGAACTCAGACGACGTCTCCCCCTTTTTTCCAGCCCCCTGCCTTACAGTCTCTCCATCACCGCCTGGGTGAAATCGGTGGTACCGTGGGTTCCGCCCAGGTCGCAGGTGGTCCGGTCGCCCTCTTCGATAACCGCGGTAACGGCTGTACGAATGGCATCGGCCTTCTCCTGCATCCCCAGGTACTCCAGCATCTGAATGGAAGCCAGGATCACGGAGGTGGGGTTGGCCAGGTTTTTTCCGGCGATATCCGGGGCACTGCCGTGGACGGCTTCGAACAGGGCGGCGTCATCGCCGATGTTGGCGCCGGGGGCCATGCCAAGACCACCCACCAGGCCGGCACAGAGGTCGGAGATGATGTCCCCGAAGAGGTTGGTGGTAACAATCACGTCAAACTCCTCCGGATTCATGACCAGTTTCATGCAGGTGGCGTCCACGATCATCTCGGCGGTTTCGATGTCGGGATACTTTTTGCTGATCTCCCGGGCTACGGTCAGAAAAAGACCGGAGGTGGACTTCAAGATATTGGCCTTGTGTACGATGGTGACTTTTTTACGGTTCTCTTTTCGTGCCAGCTCATAGGCAAAGATGACGATGCGTTCGGCACCTTCACGGGTGACAAGGCTCATGGCTTCGGCGGTGCATCCGTCTTCCGACACCGTCTGGCCCAGGCCGGAGTACATCCCCTGGGTATTCTCGCGCACGGTAATGATATCGATGTTCTCGTAGCGTGCCTTCGTCCCTTTAAAAGAGACCACAGGCCGCAGGTTCGCATAGAGATTAAAGGTCTTGCGCAAGGTCACGTTGATGGAGGTAAAGCCCTTGCCGATGGGCGTTGTGAGCGGGCCCTTCAGGGAGACACCGTTTTTCTTAATCAGATCCAGGGTACGCTGGGGAAGGAGCTCACCGTGCTTCTCCAGTGCGGTAAGGCCTGCGTCTGCGAACTCATACTTAAAATCGCATCCGGCCTTATCCAAAATTTTAAGGGCTGAATCAATAATATCGGGACCGATCCCGTCCCCGGGAATAACGGTAATTGTTCGCTGTGTCATGACGATTCCTTTCTTGGTACCCCCGACGAGGGCGAGTATGGACAATGGCGAGTTGCGTAACGACAGGCACCGCCATAAAAAATAAATGCGACCCTGGCAAGGCGAGGTTGCAGACAGCCTTGCGAAAAACGCGAAAAAACGGACGAACCCGGGCCAGGCGTTCGCAAAAATCCCGCCGGGTTACCGCAACGCGCAGCAGGATGTGACAAGGCACATTCAACCGTATTTTTAAACAAACGCATCTTTTACAGGAGTTGTCTCACGATCTCAACCCCCAGGCAAAGAAAACACCCTTAAAAACATGGGGGGGGGGGCAAAACCTGCCTCTTGGTAACCGACCTCACAGACGCTTCCAAGTAAATACGGCAGGGGAGACATCGGCGGTACCTACACTTTAAAACGCCCCACCAGTTCGGACAACTCCGTGGCAAGAGCCGAGAGTTCCTCGGCACTGTTGCTCACCTGAGCACTGCTGGAAGAGGTCTCGCCGGAGATTCGATTAATCTGAGAGATCTCATCGGCTATGCTGTTTGAAACCGAAGAACTCTGGGCCACGTTTTCATTCACCTCCTGAATGCCCGTTGAGGCCTGGGCGACATTCCCGGCGATCTCCTGTGTGGTGACGGTTTGCTCTGTAACGGAAGACGCAATCGTGGCGACAATGCCGTTGACATGATTGATCACCTGGGTGATCTGGCTAATCTCATCAGCCGTTTCCGCAGTGGACGTCTGTATGCCTTCAATGTGACTGCGGATCTCCTGGGTGGCCTGGGCGGTTTGATTGGCCAGTTCCTTGATTTCGTTTGCCACAACGGCAAACCCGCGCCCCGCATCCCCGGCTCGTGCCGCTTCAATGGTGGCATTCAAAGCCAGCAGATTAATTTTGCCTGAGATCTCCGTGATCACCTCGGTGACTTGGCTGATCTCCCGGGCCGCGGTTCCCAAGGTGTCCATCTTATCTGCCGCGTTTTGAGCCTGGATAACCGCTTCACCGGTGATAGCATGGGATTTATCGGAATTTTGCGCGATTTCAGAGATGGTGACCGTCATCTCTTCTGCCGCTGAGGCCACCATGTTCATGTTGGTCGATGCCTGCTCGGTTGCGGCAGCGATGGACTGCATGGTGGCACTCATCTCTTCCGATGAGGCCGACGCGATGATGGATTTGGAAGAGGCTTCATCAGCGCCCTCACTCATCATATGCGAAATCCTGGCAAGAGCGGTGGAAGATCCGTTGAGTTTATCCGCATTTTCCGACACCAGCCGAATAATCTCCTGCACCTTTTCAATGAAGGTGTTAAACCAATGGGAAAGCTCGGACAATTCGTCCCTGCCTTTAATTTCCAGGCGAACGGTTAAGTCCCCCTCACCATCGGCAATATCTTTCATTCCCGCCGCAATTTCGTTGATGGGCCGTGTGATGGATCGTGCAATGAAAAAGGCCACGAGGATGATGGCCGCCACCCCCAGGAAGGCCACAATGCCGATCAAGGTCTTCAGCTGACTGACCGCGACAAAGGCCTCTTTCTGATCCATCTTTGAAATCAAGACCCAGTCAAGGCCATCAAGTCCCATCTTACCATAGGAGATCAATTGTTTGACGCCATTTTCCGTATAGGTCCCTGCACCGCTGTCCTGGGAAAAGGCATCCTCCAGGTACGTCAGAGAGGCCACATCACCGGCACTGCCGGTTTTGTTATCCGTATGAAAGTAGGTGCCACCGCCTGATTTTCGAACAAGAAAGGACTCACCGGTCTCCCCCATCCCTTCCCGGCGATTGGTCATCGTGTTGAGCTGACTGTTATCGAGTTTCAGAACCACAAGGCCCGTGACCTTGGTTTCCTGAGTCAGTTTGTCAACCACCTCAATGGGGGCAAGAATAAACGCAATGGGCTGATTATCAGCCTGCGCGTACGGGTGAAAATCAGTGGTCGTTATACCCTCAAGCCCCTGTTTAAAAGCCCGACCCAGATGAGACTCAGCAAGAGGACCCTCCAGGACCGACAGCCCAAGGTCCGGCGACTTCCGGGCCGAATAGACGATCCGGCCACTGGCTTGAATCAGAAGCAGGTCATTGTATCCATACTCCTTGACGGCAAGCTTCATCGAATCCCCATACCGGGTATCGTAAAAATCGTAACCCTCCATATTGATGGCCCCATCTTCATCAAAGAGCAGGGGAAACCGGTTGAGGGCCTCAGAAAGGGCATAGTTTTTTGAGAGCACGGTAAGATCACCGAGACAACGGGAATAGTATTCACGAACCTGAGCTTTTTTAATTTCCTGAACAATTTTAAGTTTTTCAAAGGACTGCTCGGAGAGGGCTTCACTCGATTTAAAAAGAGACACAGAGCCAATCACAGCAAAGGGAACAATACCAACAATTAAAAATGTAATCAGTATCTTGGTCCCAATTTTCAATCTTTCCAAAATTATCATGAATTTCCTTTCACTGCGTATGCATACGTGCGCGACGGCTTGAGACAATAATCCAATAAATAAGCAGCTTGCCCAGAGACATGTCACAAACCAACGAATCAATGCGCCCCACCAGGAGTTTCATTACGCCTGAATAATCAATGCGGGCATTTTAGCTAAATTGGTTATATATCGCCAGTCTTTAATTTAGACATCGTTAGCTTAAAAGCAAAAAGACTAAATTCTTATCGAAAGGCCTTCCAAGACAAACGGATAACGACCCCCCAGGCAAATCATTCAAACCGTCCAGCGAAAACCACACGACCCTTTTTAAAACTTTATTTAACGACATCTGCCGCCATCGCCATCGTCTGGCCCCAGACCCCTTTCCCATTCCATACTTGTCGAATGATAGATCTTATGGTAATCCTTTTTTGTTTTGATGACCGTCTCCCTGCGCCCGGTTAAGACTTGGGAATAGGTGAAAATCAAGGTTTTTCCCGAGCGTCTGATGTAAGATCAGAACAGGAGAGATGAGTTAAAATGAATCAATGCGGAAAAAATAAGCCACCCCTTTCGGGGCTTCGCCTGTCGAAGTCGAAGATCAACCGCAGATCGCTTACCAGCAACTTTTTCAAAGAAATCACCTTTCTAACGGTTTTTTTTATAAAGGTGTGGATGCTGAATTTACGGTCCGGTAACACCAGAGGGGAGGGGGGCAGATCGGGAAACCGATATTTTTTGTCGAACTCAAGTTAAACAGCGTTTTCAAAGGCTATCCATATTCATGGCCAAAAACATTTATAAACACAGAGTAAGAGAGAAAATGCATGATAAATAATGGCACAATCTCAACCAACAAGATCACAGGCTTTGCGTCTTTGCCACTCAAGCCGGGACAGATCTTCTATAGAATCCCCTACCTGTTTCTTCAAAAAGCAAAAGACCGTGTCCAGGATGCCTGGGGGTCTGTGGCACCGGTCATCGACATCCTTAAAAAAGAGACGCGAACCCACACCATCAACGAAGAAGACACCGCCACCTTTACATGTGAAGACGGCTCCAGAGTCGAGATCAGCACCACCGCTTCTGACCTCTGGATCAAAGCAGAAACAGCCGACCAGACCCCGGCCTCCCCGTTTCAAAAAATTGACACCCTCATCCAGGGGCTGAAAAAACCGGCCTACAAATACATCAGCGAAAAAACCCGGGTATTGGCCTTTCCCCTGGTCTGCGGCACCTGGGGCAACACCATCAAGGGCTTCATCGGCCTGGATGCCGGCTCCATCTCCATCAACATCGCCTTCGTTGACGAGGCAGGCGTGGTCCTTGATACCGAGTACACCCTGACAGAAGGGGACGTGATCAATAACATCAAAAAAGCCTTTTCCCGCATATCGGCAAAGCTGCCCGCCAACATCGACATCCTGGGCTCCGGCGTCACCGGAAGCGGCCATGAGATCTCTGCGGCTCTGCTGGGCGCCGATGTCTACGAAACGGAGTTGGACGCCCACGCCGAGGCGACCCTCCACCTCCTCCCCGAGACCCAGGTCATCTTCGATATCGGTGGCCAGGACTCCAAGGTCATGTACATCGAAGATGGCGAGTTGGAGGATGCGTGCATGAACAAAAAATGCGGCGCAGGGACCGGCGCCTTCCTCGACGCCCAGGCAGACCGCCTCGGCATCCCCATTGAAAAATTCGGCGAGACGGGCCTGAAAGCCAAAAAACCTTACACCTTTTCCAGCATGTGCACGGTCTTCGTGGGACGCGACCTCATCGCCGAGCAAGCCAAGGGCAACACCAAAGAGAACATTATCGCCGGCCTTCACCGGTCCCTGGCCATGAACTTCTACTCCACCTTGGGCATCAACAAAAAACGCCTGAAAACCCCCATCGCCTTCCAGGGAGGCGTGGCCTCCAACAGCGGGGTCAAAAAAGCCATGGAGGATATCCTCGGTGAAGCACGGGGCGAAAAGGCCGAACTCTTTATCCCCATACACCACAAGGTCATGGGCGCCATCGGCATGGCCCTGTTTGCCCGTGACGAAGTGGAAGAAAGGGGCTCTTTCCGAGGCATTGAGGCCATCCAGGAGATCACCTCCACCTTCACCGAGTGCACCCGCGCGAGGGAAATCGGCTGCAACCGGACCATGCTCTGCGACCTCGTACACCTGACCAGAGGCGACGAGGTGATCCAGACCCTTTACGCCTGCGAAGCATACGAGAACACTCCCGCGGCCTATGCAGATGAGATATTAACCACAAAGGTCGGAGGCTAGCCCACTTGAAAAAAATCGGATGGTTTTGCACGTACACCCCCGTAGAAATACTCCACGCGGCAGGAGCCCTTCCCGTGGGCCTCAAATCAGACTCCGGCGCCGAGCATGAGGACGTGGTCCTGGGAGACTCCATGTGCTCCTATGTCCGATCCTGCATGGGAGGCGCCCTCACCGGATCCTACGACGCCCTCTCTGGCGTGGTCATCGCCCACTCTTGCGAGTGCATGAGACGTTTAGCCGACGGCTGGCTCTATCGCCAAGATGAGATCAAGCCTAAAATGCTCCACCTCTTAGACGTGCCGAAGATCGTCACCCAATCCAGCATCGCCTTCTTTGCCGGCGGCCTGAGACGAATGAAAGAGGACATAGAGGCCCATGTCGGACCCATCTCTGAAGAGGCCTTAAGGGCCTCCATGGCCACATGCAACAAAACCCGAGCCCTTTGCAGAGCCATCGACGCCCTCCGTAAAAAGGAGGCCCCGGCCGTCACCGGGCGGGAGGTGGAGAAACTGATTGCGGCATCCTGGGAGATGCCAAGGGAGACCTTCAACGCCCGGTTAGAGACCTTCATCGCCGACAAAGAGGGCCAAACCGGAGACAAGAACGCCCCGCGCATCATGATCATCGGCGGTCCAGGCAACGGCTCTCTCATAAAAACCATCGAGGCTGCAGGGGCTCTTTCTGTGGTAGAACACATGTGCACCGGCCTGCGCGCCTATACCGGCGAGGCCGCCTTCAACGAAGACCCCTTCCTTGAGCTGGCCGACCTCTACCTCACCCAGACCCCCTGCCCCCGCATGCTCGGTAAGGCGGCCCAGGATGCCATCAGCGAAATCGAATCTCTGATCAAAGAGTACCGGGTGGATGGCGTCCTTTACTACTCCATGCAGTTCTGCTCCAACATGCAGATGCAGTGGGCACGCCTTAAAAATGATAGCCCCATTGATGTACCCATGAAGGTCCTGGACGGAGACATCAGCACCGAGATCAACGAGTGTGAAATTCAGTCATTTATCAAGCGACTCAAAAAAAGAAGAAAGAGAAACAGATGAACCGAGCGGACATGATAAAAGAGAACACGGAGCAACGAAAGGTCCAGGTAAAAAACCTGCTTCGCGTCAACGGCCTTGAGGGGATCGAACCGGGGGATGCGGTCAAGATGGCCTTTCCCAAAGCGTTTGACACGCTCTCCCCTTCAGCCAAAAGGGGTTACCTCAACACCGAGCAGTTTTTTAACGCCTATAATCTCGATACCAACGGAGAATTCGTCTACCAGCCCATGGCCTGGCGAAGCCTCTTTGTCCCCACTGAAATCATGTACGCCATGGGCCTGCTCCCCTTCACCTCGGAGATGGTTGCCTCCCAGCTTGCCATGACCGGGGCAGCCAGAGGACGCATCGAGACCGCCGAGGCCAACGACTTTTCCATCGACCTCTGCTCCTTTATGAAGACCGTGGCAGGCGGCGTGATTGAAGACATCCTCCCCACCCCGGATGTCCTGATCACCTCCACCCACCTCTGCGACCCTTCGGCCAAATACGCCGAGCTGGCCTCCCACACCTACAAACGCCCGGAGTTTGTCTTAGACATCCCCTACGGCCTCTACGATCTGGCAAGCAGCCGTGATGAAAAAGACATCAAACGGGTGGAAGAGGGCGTGGCCTACGTTCACGAACAGCTCCTTGAGATGATCGCCTTTATCACCGAGCACACCGGCCTCACCCTGGAAGAAGAGACACTCCGCCAGGTCATCCGATGGACCAACGAAGCCCGCACCTGGCTCAATGAAGGCAACGACGTGATCCTTCAGCAGTTCGCCTCGGCCAAAAAAGGGGTGCGCGAGCTCGACTACGCCGCCAACCTCATGCAAACCTGGGGCACCGAACGCATCGTGGATGTCTACAAATCCCGCTGCAAAGCATACAAGGCAAATCCTGCGCCCGACGAAAGCGAAACCCGTCCGCGCATCGCCTGGTTCCACCTGCGCCCCTACTTCAAGTCCCCCCTGATGCCCTACCTGGATGAGCGCATCGACATCTCCGCGTCTCAGGTTAACTTTGCCTTCTGGGAGCCTCTGGATCCATCCGATCCCATCCGCTCCATTGCCAGGCGAACCGTCCTCCACCCGGCCTTCTCATCGGTCACGGCGCGCACCGAAATCGCCATCAAAGAGCTCCCGGACGACACCGAGGGGATCATTGCCTACTACCCGAAGTCCTGTCGCCACTTCCACGGCGGATCCATCATGGAAAACGAAATGTTCAAGAAAGCGGGCATCCCCATCCTCACCATCGACGGGGACTGCATCGACGACCGCGGGGACGATTTCCCCATCGTCAAAACCCGTGTGGACCGCTTTTTAAAATCCATCAAAAAACACCCGCGCAGCAAAAAGAAATAAAACACCGGCCTCCGGCGGCACACCTTGCCGCCGGAGGCCGCTTTTCATAAGCTGAATCGTGACGCCTCAGCCCGCCCCCGTGGCAAGACTTCGCTGGAAAACCCCTGACTTGACATTTCCCAAATCTGCCCCATCTTGTTAAGGAACCGCATCACTGCGGGCCACCCCTCACGATTTGAATGGAGAAATGCCCCATGGTTTTACGTCTTTTCCTTTTGTTCACCCTGATCCCGGTTATCGAGCTTTGGCTCCTCATCAAGATCGGGTCAATCATGGGGCCCTTTGCCGCCATTGCTTTAGTCATCGGCACCGGCATTGCCGGGGCTTCCCTTGCCAAAATCCAGGGACTTCAAACCATCATGAAGATCAGGGCATGCATGGATCAGGGCATCACGCCCACCGAAGAGCTCATTGACGGCTTCATGATCCTCATCGCGGGTATCGTCCTCATCACTCCAGGCCTCCTCACCGACTGTACAGGCATCCTTCTGCTGATCCCCACCTCCCGGAATCGCATCAAGGCATGGGCCAAAGAGATGTTTAACCGACGCATCGCAAACAGCACCATCCGCATCCACCGTAATTTTTAATCCCCTGACCCCCCATGGCGCTCCCCATTTTAATGGGGAGCCCAACCCCAAAGGTGCCCTGTGATAAATCGTCCCCTTTACGCCCTGGGCCTTCTCATCGTGACCCTTCTTCTGACAACCGGATGCAACAGCTTCGGAAAAAAAACCATGGAACAACCCCGCTACACCATCCTCCATCCCGACGGTACCCAGGTAAGCCAGGCTGATCTTCTGGACGAGGCCGCACAGGCAGACGTGCTGCTGGTGGGGGAGACCCACGACAACCCCTCCGCCCACCATCTGGAGTATGCCCTTTTCAAAGGAATCCTTGAAAGGCGGGCAAAGTCGGGAGAGACCCCTGGGGTGGCTCTCTCCCTTGAGATGCTGGCCCGGGATCTCCAGCCCGTCACCGACGAATACCTCTCCGGCCTCATCACCGAGATGCACTTCATGGCGGCCTCCCGCCCCTGGGGAAACTACGGCCCCTCATACCGAAAAACGCTCAACCTGGCCAAAGAGAAGGGTGCCCCCGTCATCGCTGCCAATGCCCCAAGGCGCTATGTCAACCTTGTCTCACGTAAAGGAAAAGCGGCCCTCGAACAGCTCAGCCCCGAAGCCCGGAGCTGGATCGCCCCCCTTCCCTACCAGGGGGCCTCACCCGCCTATCTCGCCAAGCTGAAAGCCCTTGAAGAACGCTTCGAGACAAAGGGGATAAAGGAGACAAAGGGGATAAAAAAACCAACCCAACACAGTCTCCCCGATGCCCAGGCCCTCTGGGATGCCACCATGGCCTGGTCCATTTCCGAAGCCCGAAAACAGGACCCGAAAAACCTCGTGATGCATATCTCCGGCACCTTCCACTCAGAAGGGGGGCTGGGTATTCCCGAACACCTGTCCCTCTACGATCCCCTGGCAAGGGTTCTCATCATCACCATCAAGCCGCGCCAAAAGAACAACCCTCTGCCCTCCTTCCGGTCCGACGCCCCAATCCGGGAGTATCTCATTTTTACAGAGTAAATAAAGCCGAGGATGACGCAAAATCAAACGCTATGAACGCTAAAAAGCCCGTCTCCAAAATATGTCTGGAGACGGGCTTTTTGGGGTTGGCTGAAAGGGATGTTTGTCCCACCCTTCAGCTCATGAAAAGCAGCCTTCTATGGTTAAAGTTCGAGGCAAAAACGTGCCTCGGCGGCAAGGTGCGCCAGAATCACCGGGAGCTGGAATTTCGGCCCGCCAGGTATTCAATGGCCCAGGTGCTGATGTCTTGCAAGACAGGGCTTAGTTTCCGGCCAATGTCCGTTAACGAATATTCAACAACAGGGGGAACTTCCGGGTAGATTTTTCTGCTGACGATTCCATGCTTTTCAAGGGCTCTCAGTTGTTGAGTCAGCATTTTCTGGGTTGCCGACGGCATGATGCGTCTCAACTCGCCGAACCTTTTTGTGCCTTCTGTTGAGAGGGTCCAGACGATAAGCGGAATCCACTTTCCTGAGAGAATTTCAAAGGCGACCTCCACTTCATTAACATACGAACTGCAACTGACTTTATGGGTCCTGTCTTCCGGCATCACGCACCTCCAGCCTTCTATTTCTGCTCTAAGAGCTATCTTATCCTATTTTTTTCCGAATCGAGCACCCGGTCGCAAGGCCCGAAAGGCTTCTTCCTGGAAACCCTCCATCGCATGCATTTCCTGCCATAACACAGAATTGCACCCAGCCGAAAGATAGTTCCCTTTTGGGAACCACGCCACCAAAAGCATACTGAAACACGAAAAAGTGCCTACTTTACAGGGAATTTTAAAAAAGGTTTATTGCCCCACGTCGGACAAAAAACGTCTCCTGCGGAAAGTAAATTCCGCAAGGGGCGAAACAGCTGGCCCGGCATTATACAGGCAGAAGCAAACCAACAAAGAATTGACGATCCCAGGAAAAGCCATATCGGAACAATACGGCTTTGTTCTTACAAAAGCACGTCACGAAAAAAGGCAGGAAAAACCATGACAAAATTTATCGTCCCCAAAGAAATCTACCACGGGTTAGGAACTCTTGAGAACCTCAAAGAACTCAAAGGCGGAAAAGCGGTGATTGTGATCGGCGGCCATTCCGTTCAGAAAAACGGGACCTTGGAAAAAGCTCAGAACTTCTTGTCTGAAGCGAATATTAAATCCGCTGTTTTTGGGGGTGTCGAGGCCGATCCGTCCATTGAAACCGTTATGAAAGGTGCGGAGTTCTTCACGCAGGAGCAGCCCGACATCATTGTCGGATTGGGCGGATGTTCAGCCATCGATGCGGCCAAGGCCATGTGGGTTTTTTATGAGCACCCGGAGTCAACCCTTGAAGAACTGGCCGCTCCCTTCGCGGTGAAGCCACTGCGCAAGAAGGCTTATTTCGTGGCCATTCCCTCAACGAGCGGCACGGGCACCGAAATCACCGGTCTTTCTGTCATTACCGACAGAGCAAAAGGGACAAAGTACCCCATCGTTTCCCACGAATTAACCCCTGACGTGGCGATTATTGACGGTGAGCTTTGTGCCAGCATGCCCAGGCACATTACGGCCAATACCGGTCTCGATGCCTTGAGCCATGGTGTGGAGGCTTATGTCTCGAACATTGCGGACCGTTATAATGATGCCCTGGCCAAGGGGTCGATTGATCTGGTGTTCAAGCATCTTCCCACTGCCGTTGAAGAGCCCAACCACTTAGAGACTCGCCAGGCCATGCACGACGCCTCTTGCATGGCAGGCATGGCATTTACCAACGTGTGGTTGGGTATTGTTCACTCTATGTCGCATCAGATCGGAGGCACCTTCGGCGTCCCCCACGGTTGCGGCAATGCCATCCTCATGCCCAACGTCATTCGTTTTAACGCCAAGGTAACCGACAAGTATAAGGACCTGGCAGCCTTGTCGGGTAAATCAACCGCTGAAGAGTTTGCCCAGGCCGTCTCAGACCTGCGTGCCTCGACAGGGGTTGCCGGCTCACTGAAAGAGTATGGCATCGATAAAAAAGAGTGGGAAGCCGCGTTGGATACTCTCACCGAAAATGCCATGAAGGATCCCTGCACCCTTTTCAATCCAAGAAAACCTGAGTTTGAAGAGATTAAAGCGATCTTCCAGGCCTGTTACGACGGAACAGCCATTGATTTCTAAATCTCAAACCGATTTCGCATAATTTCAGCTCAACAGGCACTCAAAAAAAGGGGCTCCCTGAAAGGGAGCCCCAGACTCCATCCGACTCGAGAAAATCACCATTTCCCGGCAACGCCAAAGACAAAACCAATCGAGCTGAGACGGCCGCCAGCCTTTGAGATTGCCTGCATGTTTCCCCTGATTTATAGTTTTGGTATAAACAACATAAATTCAACTTGACATTTGGTGTGGTGGGTATACCTTTGGCCTACCTTTGGATGATTTCCAAGGGCCATCCACCCCGGTTGAAGCGCCTTGAATACGACCCTCCGGGCTCGATGCATTCACCCTCCTCAGCACTCAGGCCGTGGAGACCGACTCCTGGTGACCCCGGGCAGGGGCGCCCGTTGAAATGATTTCGCCTTTTCGGCGCCACAACAGTGGAGATCCATCCGTTGACAACCCCGATCATTCAATCTTTGCTGGACACCGACCTGTATAAACTCACCATGATGCAGGGCGTTCTTCACCAGTTTCCCTGGGCGGAAGTGGAATATGAGTTTCGCTGCCGCAATCATGGTATCGACTTTGCATCCGTCACCGACGAAGTGGATCGAGAGCTCGATCACATCTGCGGCCTTCGATTTACAGAAGAAGAGCTCGAGTTTCTTCAAGGCCTGCGATTTATCAAACGGGATTTCATCGAATTTCTCCGCCTTTTTCAACTCAATCGCAAATTCATCACATCCGAAATGGACGGCGATGATTATGTCTTGAAAATCAAGGGGCCCTGGCTTCACACCATTCTTTATGAGGTCCCGGTCCTCGCCATCATCAACGAGGTCTACTTTCGGCACCACCACCCCCACGCCGACCTCGCCGAGGGACTCGCAAGGCTTCAGACAAAAATCGACCTGGTAAAAAACGCGAACGCCCAAGGGTTGCCTCTTAAATTTTCCGATTTCGGCACGCGCCGACGCTTCTCACGGGACTGGCAGGAGACCGTCATCAAAACCCTCACCGAGGCCATTCCCGAAAACTTCATGGGCACCAGCAACATTCTCTATGCCTGGAAATACGGCCTCACGCCCGTAGGCACCATGGCCCATGAATGGCTCATGGCCAGTCAGGCCTTAGGCCCCCGGCTTGTGGACAGCCAGAAGTTCGCCCTGGAGCACTGGGCCCAGGAGTACCGAGGCGACCTCGGTATCGCCCTCTCCGACGTGGCGGGCTTCGACGCCTTCTTAAAAGATTTTGACATGTACTTTGCTAAACTCTTCGACGGATGTCGCCACGACAGCGGCGATCCCATCGAATGGGGCGAAAAACTCATCAGCCACTATCAGAAGCTGCGCATTGACAGCACCTCTAAGGTAGGGGTCTTCAGCGACGGCCTCAGTTTCCCCAAAGCCCTTGAAATCGCCCGTCACTTCAAGGATCGTCTGATCACCTATTTCGGCATCGGCACCAACCTGACCAATGACGTCGTAGGCGAGCCCCTTCAAATCGTCATCAAGATGACACGCTGCCAGGGAACGCCAGTGGCCAAACTTTCCGACTCGCCGGGCAAACAGATGTGCGACGATCAGGGATACCTGGCCTACATGAAGCGGGTGTTTGGAAAACCTTAAGAGAAAGAAGGCCTAAACCGAGGAGAAAAACCATGAAACGGATTCTTTTGATCATTGACCCCCAGAATTCATTCTGCGACCCCGCAGGCGAGCTCTTTGTGGAAGGGGCCAGTCGAGACATGGAGCGTCTCACCGATTTCATTGAAATGAACGGCGACGCCTTCGACCGGATCGTGGTGACCCTGGACTCTCATAACCGCATGCACATTGCCCACCCCGCCTGGTGGGTGGACAAACAAGGCAACCCTCCAGCGCCCTTCACCCTCCTCTCCGAAGAGGAGGTGACAAACGGTGCCTGGCGCGCTGCAAACCCTTCCGACCAGGCGTGGAGCGAGGCGTACCTGGCACAGTGCGCCCCCCACGTCATCTGGCCCCCCCACTGCATCATGGGCACCTGGGGGCATGCGGTCTACCACCCCCTGGACGCCATTTTAAACCGCTGGGCCAACCGGCACACCGATCTTGTCATGATCCCCAAAGGCCACTGCCGGCACACGGAACACTTTTCCATTTTTCAGCCCAAAGTCAAACGGGAGGGAGAACCTGCCGCCCTGTTTCACAAGGCCCTGCTGGACGACCTCTCTGGCTTTGATGAAATCTATGTCGCCGGCGAAGCCTCGTCCCACTGCGTGGCCGACAGCCTCAGAGACCTGATCACCGCACGTCCCACGCTGGCGACACGGGTCACACTCCTCACCGATGCCATGAGCCCCGTTAGCGGTTTTCACCACCTGAGTGAAGCCTTTTTTGTCGAGATGGCTGCGGCCGGTGTCCGAACCTCAACGACCTCCACCGAGGTCGGATAAAACACCGTCTGCGCAAGGCCAGGCCCGGGCTCCGTCACGGCCCATCCTCTCCAGAGTCTCGTCTGCCTTTTGCGTCGTGCGAACCAGGGCTCCTTTAATCCTGGGCCCTTAATAAACAACGGCGGCTTCCTCCGCCCCTTCCACTAAAGCTGTGAACCAAACATGAAACAAAAGGATGAAATCATCAAGCTGGGTATTGATGTCCATGGGGTGGCCGACACCTTTCCCGACTTCTTTTCCAAGGTAAGCCGGGAACTCGTGAGCCAGGGCCATGAAGTACACATCATCACAGGAGCCGAACACACCCGAGCCCTGGAACTCTATCTGAAAGATCAACTGGGCCTCTCCTGGACCCACCTCTTTTCCGTGACCACCTACCACAAAAAAGAGGGCACCGAGGTCACGTACATCGACGGCAATCCCTACATGGACAACCGCATCTGGAGCCGTTCAAAGGCAGAATACTGCCGGAGAAACGGCATTGAACTCCACATCGACGATTCGGACATCTACGGCAAATACTTCTCCACGCCCTACGCCCGGCTGATGGATGGGATGCCCCATGACGAAGCACTCCCTCCCCTTGCCAAAGGCGGAGAGTGGCACGCCACCCAGGCCGGAAGCGATCCGAGCATCTACAACGTTAAAACCACCTGCCCCCTGCCCACGGTCTCGGTGGAGATGGTCATTGCCGCCTTTTCACAAGGAGAAATAAAGGTCCTGCTGCCCCCAAAACCCGGTAAGCCTGACTTTCGAGCCCTCCCCTTCCTGCCCTTCACCCCCTCCGATGGCGGCGCCCTTGAAGCGTGTGCCACCCATATCCTGGAGGCCATGACCGGCCTGAAAAACACCTGGATGGAACAATTGAAAACATACGACGGGGCACGGCATCTCGTGACCAGCTATTTTGCCCTGGTCTCGGAAAACGCCATGGCCCATCAGGCAGACGCATGGTTCTCCCTTCGAGAGATCACACACACCGAAAAACCCTCTATGTCGCCGTTCCATCAGGCATTGCTCCGCGATTTTTACGATCGAATCAAAGGGAAAATATCCTACACCCCTATCGCCTTCGCCCTCCTGGAAAACCGGTTCACCTGGACGGAGTTGCGGTGCATCTATGAAGCGGTGCTGGAAAAGCCCATTGACCCGGCCAATTTCCGAAAGATGATCAGGACCCACTACACGATCCGAAGCCTGAAAGAGAAGAAGGTAAAATCCACGGCCGGAAGACCCCCGGAGCTCCTGACCTATGAAGGAATCCGAGACGTCTACTAACCCGAATATTTCATGAGAAAACGACCTGAGTAAGAAGATAATCCGTTATTACAGCTGGTTGCCGAAAAAGACATAGACATTTCAAAAATGCAAAATGTAATTCACCGTTCTCGACTCGTGAAATATCCGGGCTAAGACGGACAGGCCGTGAGAAACTGCAACGCAAATAAAGACAGGATCTAATGACAGAAGGTTCATTGGACGTCGAAAGACGATAGGGGGACGTGGGCGCACGTCTCTCCTCAACGGAGAGAAAGCCCGCAGAAAAGCAGAAAAGAGACAGGCGAGAGGCAAACACTCGAAACCGCCCGTTCAAACCAACCCGAACACCTTGTCTCCGAATAAGGAAACACAGGCATCAAGGCCATTCATAACAGCATGCCCATGGGACTGGCCAAAGGATTGCGCATCCCATGGGCTGCCATGCTTTTTCATGCTTTCAAAGCGTCACGAGATCAATAAACGGTCTCGTAATCATAACTTGCTTTGACTTTTTTAAGATTTCGAAAATACTCTTTTGACCCCATACGAAGTTTATCGCTGCTGCGAGCCCTGTACTCCGTATTTGCTTTGATGAAGCATTTTTTACATGCTGCACGAAGCCCGTCTTTCCCGCCTTTCTGCCGATAATATTCGTTTACCGGCTTCTCCTCTCCACACTTGGAACACAATTTAGTCATCATAATTTCCAACCTCTTTCCTTCAACAGTCAAAACAACAACCCTTAACCAAAGGCGGGATATTACTAAAACCAAACGAGGCTGTACAGTTTTTTTTAACTTCCGGTAAAATTTTTCACCCTTCAGAATGGTCTGTATTAAGAAACACTTCAAGAATTCTGCATAGCATTTGTTGGCTTATTCGAGGTATACTAACTCTTGAGACGCCCTGAATACGGCGATCTTCGACTTTTTCCATTGTCCTGTGCCATGGCCCGTTTCTGGTGAACACTTCTGCATGTCACCCTCCTGTGACGGCCCCCAAAAAACTTCATTTTTTGTTGTGAAAGGAGTAACGGTGCCTTTTGAGTCGTATGATTTTATGAAATACTTTTTAACATAGTGATTTAAGAAGGACTAATTCCTCCTCCCAGAGACTGGAATCCGGTGTTTCCAGAACCATGGGAATCTCTTCGAATCTCGGGTCGTTCATCACACAACGAAACACCGCCATCCCCAGCTGTCCCTTCCCCAGCGAGGCATGGCGATCCACTCGTTTTCCCAGCTCCGGCTTGGCGTCATTCAAATGCATGCCCTTGAGATACGGAAATCCCACCACCGCCTCAAACCGGGCGAACGTTTCATTGCAGGCCTCCACGGTTCGAAGATCATACCCAGACGTAAAGGTATGGCAGGTGTCAAGGCAGACCCCCACCCGGCTTTTGTCCTCCACCTGAGCTATGATGTCCCTCAAATGCTCAAAACGATACCCCATATTGGTCCCCTGCCCCGCCGTGTTCTCAATCACGGCGCAGACGCCTGCCACCTCCTGGTGAGCCATATTGATGGACTCGGCAATCCGGGCGATGCAGGTCGCCTCATCCTGCTTTTTCAGGTGACTGCCGGGATGAAAGTTCAATCGATCCAACCCCAGCTGACGCACCCGGATCATCTCATCGACAAAGGCTTCCCTGGACTTGGCCAGCCCCTCGGCCTCCGGGTGCCCCAGGTTGATCAGGTAACTGTCGTGGGGAAGAATGTGCGCCGGTAAAAAACCGTGGGCCTCGCAATTCGTCCGAAACGCCGAAATACTTTGTTCCGTCAGGGGCTTGGCCTTCCACTGCCGCTGATTCTTCGTAAACACGGCAAAAGCCGTGGCTCCGATGGCCGCTGCGTTCAACGGTGCGTTCTCCACGCCACCCGCCGCACTCACGTGGGCTCCGATTCGTTTCATGATATGTTCCTCCGAGGGCCTGCCCCTGGGCAGGGCCTCTGTATCGTGGGGATAAAGTTCAGGCGTAAAAGGCATCGCTTTTGGGTACACATTATTTTGTATACGATTCTCAGGTCACTGCGACGGCACATGTTTCTTCCCCAGCTGCCCGCAGCCTGCCACAAGATCACGCCCTTTAGAGGCCCGGATGCGCACGTAAGCACCCCTGGCGATCAGCAGGTCACGAAAACGCTCCACAGCGCCCTGGCAGGTGGAAGGGAAGGGGGCTCCGGGGCCCGCGTTAAAGCCAATCAGGTTGTAACGAACAGAAAGAGGGGAAAGGATCGCCACCAGTGCCTCTGCATCCTCGAGGCTGTCATTCACCCCTTCGATGACGATGTACTCAGCAAAAAGAGCCCCTTTTCGGGC
This sequence comes from Desulfoluna sp., assembly GCF_030145185.1. Taxonomy (GTDB): domain Bacteria; phylum Desulfobacterota; class Desulfobacteria; order Desulfobacterales; family Desulfolunaceae; genus Desulfoluna. Next base: position 37,335 of record NZ_JAQYWB010000019.1, read on the forward strand.
AAAAGGAAACCTTGCCAGGGTTTTCACAAGACGCTCCAAGGGAGTCTTGCGATTCACGGGCATCAGGGACGAACGCACCTCATTGGTGGCGCCGTTAATGGAGACGGCAAGATTCACGCCCGAGATATCGGAACCGGCCAGCGTTTCAATGCCCTCGACACTCCCCACGGTGGAGACGGTAATCCGCCTCAAAGGGATATCAAACCCCCTCTGATCGCTCATGATGGCAACGGCATCGGCGACGGCATCAAAGTTGTCCAGGGGCTCTCCCATCCCCATGAAAACGATATTCTGGATGGGATAGTTCAACCGGTGACGAGCCAGATAAAGCTGATCGATAATCTCAACCGGTGTGAGATCCCGGACAAAACCCATTTTCGCGGTGGTGCAGAAAACGCAGCCCCTCTTGCATCCCACCTGAGAGGAGACACAAAGGGTATAATGGTTCATCATGGGAAGCACCACCGATTCCACTTCATGCCCATCGTGAAGGCGGGCGGTGAATTTCACCACGCCCTCCGCCTCTTTGACGGTGACCAGCTCAGGCTCGGGAAAAACCAGGGTCCCCCTGATGGCCTCGGCCAAACCGTCCCGGTCGGGAAGCCGCGTCAGGGCGGCAAGGTCCACTGATCCGGTGCGGATCACCATGGAATAAAGCTCCGCCGATGCGTACCGATCAAGCCCCAGCCGTGCCACCATGGCGTCACGAAACCCCTCATAATCCAAGGCAAAAGGGCGGACCCCTGCCTGCGTCTGATCAAGACGACGTTCCATCATAACCCTTCCAGTCCCTCACCCCGTTTGACCAGGGCTTTCAAATCGTCCACCGTGTGTTCCAGGGTGCCGCAAATATGGGCCAGACGCTCCACAAAGGGATCCGCCTCCCCCAACGCCTGAGCCGACTCAGAGAGACTCAGGTAAAAAAGCTCTTTTCTCTCCTCAACCCTTTTTAACAAGGCCTTTCGGATGGCATGGCGCTTGCGCTCGCCATCAATAAGCTCCCCCAACCGCTGGATGGAAAACTCCACCAGGGCGTCTCTGGGAGCGCCAAACTGCCGGGACACCAGCTCCAGGGAATCCAGGGTCCGGCGGCTGATCACAAAGGTCTTCTGCACCCTCGGGACCTCTTTCATGGCATCGGCGGTCAACTTTCCGGCAATTGCGTTGAGCGTGTCCACATCCTCCACCAGATGATCAAAAAGGGATTTCTGCTTAATCCCGAAATGTTCCGCCACCACGGCCATGGACTCAATGGCCCGTGATGAGATGCGAAAGGTGGCCCGCACCGACTGTTTGCCCATGAGATCCCGCAACGATGCACCGCCGGGGCCTGCCATTATATTTATTGGATCGTTCTTTTTTTTCATATGACCTCCTCTCCTTTCTATATCAAAGATAAGCCCATTCGTCATTCTCATTACTTTATTTTATTATTTGTTTTACGTAATGATACAAAAATATCATATTTTTTAATTGACACAATAAAGATCATGACTATTTTTGTTTCAGACAAAAGAAACAACACACTCAACAACACATATGGAGGCCTCATCATGGAACGTGTCAGATTTAACCCCTTTGTAACCGCCCCGTCCGTTAACAGCCGAATCAACCGCCTTTTTGACGACTTTTTTACCGACGCAAATCGCCTTCCCGCAAACCCTGCAAAGTGCTGGAGCCCGGAGGTGGACATCTACGAAGAGGAGGGGAACGTGATCATCAAGGCTGATCTCCCCGGCATTGAAAAAGAAGACATTTCCATCCGCACCGAGGAGGGAATTCTTACCCTGAAAGGCGAGCGAAAAGCCGAGGAAGAGAGCGAAAAGAAAAATATCTACCGACGCGAACGCTTCTCCGGACGCTTTGAGCGGGCGTTCAGGCTCTCGCCTAAAACCGATGTGGATCACATCGAGGCAGAATTCAAAAACGGGGTTCTGCACATCACGATCCCCAACGCCACAGAACCGGAAGGCAAGGAAATTTCCATTCATTAAAACAAAAAAGGCCTCCGGCGGATGCGCTTCGTTCCCTCTAAATCTTAGGCACAGCGCATCCGCCCCGACCGCAACCGATGCAGACGAAACGACCCACGGCGCCATCCCCCACACAATAGGCGCTATGCAAGATCAGCCATCGCAAAACACAAAAAACCGGGTCTCCCATAAGGGAGAACCCGGTTTTTTGGTTCAATTCCAAAACAAAAAAAAATAACTATTCAGCTCAGGAAAAGCAGCCTCCGGCGGCAAGGTGTGCCACCTTGAAAGCTGCTTGCGAATGCGCTTTGCCCCCTTGTCACGGCGAAGCCGCAGCCGAAGACGGATTGCTTGTCGCGCCGTAGCCCACCGACGCGGGTTGTCATGATGACACACAAGCACGGGCGAAGGCGGAGTCCTTGGGTCAAATCACACCCGCATTTGGGTCGACGTAAATCTGGAATATGTATTTAAAACCTGTTTGTTAAACTTTTCAAAAGTTTAGTCCCCGGCAGGGCCGCCGGAGGCACAAGCTGAAGAGTTCCCTTTTTTTTTCGGCTTTTTGGGCTTCTTGGGGCGCACGTTCACCTGACGGGTGAGGGGCACTTTAAATGTGGGGACAAAATCAGGATCGACCTCACGCACCAGGGTCTGGCGGATCAGGCTCTCAATGGCGGACAGGAGTGTGACCTCATCGGCGCTGACCAGAGAGATCCCCTCCCCTTCCAGGCCGGCGCGCCCGGTACGCCCGATGCGGTGAATGTAATTTTCAGAGACTTTCGGCAACTCAAAATTGATCACCCGGGGCAATTCGTTGATATCCAGGCCACGCGCAGCCAGGTCGGTCGCGACCAGGACCCGGCTCTTGTTCGCCTTAAAATCAGCCAAAGCGCGACTGCGCTGCCCCTGACTCTTGTCGCCGTGAATCGCCACAGCCAGCACCCCGTCCTCACCCAGGTCTCGCACCAGGCGGTCGGCCCCCTTTTTGGTGCGGGTAAAAACCAGCACCTGCGCCCAGCCATGGGTACGGATCAGGTGGCTGAGCAAGGCCCCCTTCCTGCCCTTATCCACTTCGTAGGCCCACTGTTTCACGCTCTGCGCCGAGGTATTTCGGGGACTCACCTCAATCATCACCGGGGCCTCAAGGAAGGTATCGGTAAGCTGGCGGATCTCCTCTGAGAAGGTGGCAGAAAAAAGAAGATTCTGCCGCTTTTTCGGCAACAGGGCCATCAACTTATAGATATCCTTAAGAAACCCCATATCCAGCATACGATCCGCTTCATCGAGAACGAGGATCTCCACCTGCGAAAACGTGACGGCGTTTTTAGAAAAAAGATCCAGCAACCGCCCCGGAGTCGCCACCAGGACATCGATGCCTCTGCGCAATCTCATCATCTGAGGATTAATCTTGACCCCGCCGTAAACGAGGCCCGACGTCAGGGAGAGATGACGGCCATAAACCGCGACGTTCCCGGCAACCTGTATCGCCAGCTCACGGGTCGGCGTCAGCACCAGGGCACGAATATGATTCGCTCGGGCCCTGGGGCCGGTTGCAAGACGCTGAAGCATGGGAAGGGTGTAACTGGCGGTTTTGCCCGTGCCGGTTTGGGCCGCGGCCATGACATCCCGGCCGGAAAGCACCGCAGGGATCGCCTGGGCCTGAATGGGAAAAGGGGCCGAATACCCCTCGTCGTTAACGGCACGAAGCAGTGGAGCAGAGAGTCCAAGGGAAGAAAATGACATGAGGCGTGATTCTCAATAAAAGGGGGTTGAAGGTCTCGGCCGTAAAGCACGGCTCTGCAGATTAAAACAAAACATGGGTCCATGTTGGACGCTACTATACCAACCCCAGCAGCAGACTCAAGCTCTAAGAATCCAACCGCTCATCCCCACACCTCAAACCCGTCAAAACTGTTCCCATAGGCTTCCACCTTGACCTTCACGTCCTCAACCCGTGCCATACGCGGACCCATCCGGCACCAGAAAGCAAACTCATCCACAGCGGCGGTCTCCCCTTCGGCCAGAACCTCCACCGTCCCGTCAGGGACATTCCGAACCCAGCCGGTCACCCCAAATCGCTGGGCGGCATCCACGGTATGATACCGAAAGGCGACCCCCTGCACCCCACCGCTGATCCGTAATCTCACGCGTTTCATGCGCACCATAAGGACTCCGTTGATTGTAGCCGTTGCAAATTACCGGCCACTTCGTGAGATCAATAGGCCAGGATGGCCGCGGTCATGCGGACGACGGAGATGAGCTTCTCCTTCTCATCGGTGATGCGCACATCCCAGACGTGATTGCGCCGCCCCAGGTGAAAAGGTCTGCACGTGCCGTAGACCCACCCGTCCTTGGCGCTTCGAATGTGACTGGCACTGATTTCGGTTCCCACCACGCCATGGCTTGTCAGATCAACGCAAAGGGCGGAGGCGATGCTGGCCAGGGATTCCCCCAGCACGCAGGTAGCGCCGCCATGAAGGAGCCCGGCCGGCTGTTTTGTTTTCTCGTTGACGGGCATACGCCCTTTCAGCCAGTCATCTCCCAGGGCCACCAGTTCAATCCCCAAATGATGGAGCATCGCCACCTCCACAATGGGTTTCACCTCTTCAAGGGTCACGGCCTGATGCCAGATATGCATGGTCTCTCCCGGTTTCGGTTTCTTGTAAAAACCCCCAAACAAAGAACACACAGACGGATGCCGCGGTACGCAAGGGGGGATGGATCAGGCTGAAATCCCCTTGACACCCGCCTTGCGATTGGTAATAAATGGCTGGTGCGGTTTTCCATCATGAATGGGTTTCCCTTTTTTTTCAACTGTTAATGGGAATTTACGCCACACCGTACATGCCGGTTTCACCCTCTCCCGAGGATTTCACGCGTCTGATGCACCAAGGATCACATGAGAATATGAGCCAGGATAAAATTTACTCAAAAAAACTGCCCTCCGTACCGCCCTTTGAATTCAATGAAAATGTGGCCGGAGTTTTTAATGACATGATTCACCGCTCCGTCCCCCTCTATCGGGAGACGGTCAAGCGGCAGGCCCAACTCGCCGCGCGTTTTTATAAGGAAGGCACAGCGGTCATCGATCTGGGATGTTCCAACGGCAATTTCGGCATGCGCCTCTTAAATGAGATGGGCAAACACCCCCTTCACATGGTGGCCGTGGACAACTCGGCACCCATGCTGCAAATCTATCAGGAACGCCTTGACAACCACCCCTCAGGCGATCAGATCGAGTTGGTTCAAGCCCATATCCAGGAGCTGGCCATGGAGCCCGCCTCGGTGGTGGTCCTGAATCTGACCCTGCAGTTCCTCCCCATGGCGGAGCGGGACACCCTTGTGGCCCGCATCCACGAGGCCCTCATCCCCGGCGGCATTCTTCTCATCACCGAAAAAGTGGTGCACGAAATGGAGAGCCTCTCCGCACTTCAGCAGGAGTTCTACTACCGATTTAAAGGGGAAAACGGGTACTCTAACCTGGAGATCAGTCAGAAAAGAGACGCCCTGGAGAACGTGCTGGTGCCCGAAACCGTGCAATCCCATACAGCACGATTCAACGCCGCAGGCTTTACCCAGGTGGACATCTGGCAGAAGTGGTTCAACTTCACCAGCTTTATCTGCATGAAAGACGAGGAAAAGAAATAAGATGGACGCCCTGTTACATGACCTGAACCGATTGGGCCTGGACCCTGTCCAGAAAGAGCTCACCGCCCTGATTGAAGAGAAAAAAGCCCTGGTAGGACGCGATTTCGGCAATGAAAAAAAATTCCACACCCTGGTGGAGAACCTCCCCGAGATGCACGGGGCCGACATCGACATCACGGGAAGGCGTGTCAGTGTTCTGCCTCGAGACGATCACGACCCCGCAGAGATCGAGGCCCTTCATCAGGGGCTTAAGGATCTCCGGCCCTGGCGCAAAGGCCCCTACGGCCTCTTTGGCGTCGACATCGATACCGAATGGAACTCCGACGTCAAATGGGATCGCCTGGCCCCCCACATCGCCTCCCTTGAAGGGCGACGCATTCTGGACATCGGCGCCAGCTCCGGATACTACATGTTCCGCATGGCGGCCCACCAGCCAGAGATGGTCCTGGGCATCGACCCCCAGATCCTGTTTTATTTCCAGTACCAGGCACTTCAAAAGTACCTGCAGATCCCCGGTCTCTACTTCATCCCCGCAAAAATGGAAGAGATGCCCGTCCTCAAAGCGTTCTTTGACACGATCTTCTGCATGGGGGTGATCTACCACCGCAAATCACCCATCGACACCCTGAAAGAGATCCACGCCTGCCTGCGCCCTGGCGGGGAGTTGGTCATGGAAACCCTCATCATTGAGGGGGACTCCGAAACCGCTCTTTTTCCCGTGGACCGTTACGCAAAAATGCGAAACGTCTTTTTCATCCCCACCGTCCCCTGCCTCGCCAACTGGCTAACGCGGGCTGGTTTTACCAACATCCGCTGCGTGGACGTCTCCCCCACCACCCTTGCCGAGCAGCGGAAAACAGACTGGGTCAACACCGAATCCCTGGAGATGTTCCTGGATCCCAACGACCCCACCCAAACCGTGGAAGGCTACCCCGCCCCTGTCCGGGCCGTGGTACTGGCCGATGCGGAATAAAGGAGCCCCCATGGCCACAGCAGAAAAACGCGACGTCACCCTTTCAACCATGTGTGAAAATCTGGCAGCCTTTGCCGTGGATCGGGAGGACATCAAGCAGCTCCTGGCCACCCTCCCGGCCGATGACACCGTTAACCTGGTGACCGTGGAGTACGAACTCCAACTCCTTAAAATCATCAGCGCCGGATGGGCCATCAACGTTTACATGGATGGAAAACCCGAAAAGGAGACCCTGGCTGAAAATTTCTGGCTGATTATCCGGGAATTTTCCAAAAACCTTTCCGAGACCCTGCACCTCACCACCGGGGCGGAGGTCGACTACTTCGAGGCCCTTAAAGAGCGCCTCAACACCTACCTTGCCGCCATGGAAGAGGCCGGTTCCGGCGAGCCGGTGCAGGCCGTGGGCCCCAAGTTCGCCTCTCTCTGTGGAAGCCCGGACAACGCCTTTGTCACCCTCAACGGCGCACGCCTCTTCCATCTCACCTCCACCGCCGTGCAGGAGTACGTCGGCTCGGTGGAGATTGTGGCCGAGACAGTATAAAAAAAACGTAATTGTTCAGCTCTTAAAAAGCAGCCTCCGGCGGCAAGGTGTGCCACCTTGAAAGCTGCTTGCGGATGCGCTTTGTCCCTCGTTCCTCGGGCAAATCACATCCGCCTTTGATTGTAGTGTAATCTTGAAATCATGCAAAAATCCTGTTTATCAAACTTTTCAAAAGTTTGGTCCCCGGCAGGGCCGCCGGAGGCACTGTCTGAATAGTTACAAGAAAACGTTCTTGCCCTTTGCCCTTCACCTTATACCCGATTTTTTTGAGGTTTTATGAACGCCCGAAACTACGATCACCTTCTTGAACTGATGCGCGAAAACCCGGACGCCACCCCCTCAACCTTTCTGGAAGACAGCTCCTACAGCTCCTGGCTTTACGACCACAGCGATGTTCGTCGCCTGAAATCCGCCATGCAGGGAGACCCCGAGCCTGGGGACCTGCAGCGATGGGACCTCTCCCCGGGACTTTGGAGGGAACAGGTGGCCATGGCCCTGGGGGCTCTGAAGCGGAAAAAGTAGACGGGCAGGGAACATCCAGCCCTCATGGGGGCAAAACCCTTGACCTCCCCCGGGAGGTTTGACACAGTGCCACCACTCCATAAGACGAGTGTAAAAAAATCAGGCGACCTCATATCAAACAATTCGTTTGAATCGAGGCTCTAAATTTGAAAGTGATTTTCCATGTCGGCATTGAGTCAAAAAATCGGAGCATATTTTGTGGCTATGGCAGCCATGATGTGGGGATTTGACGCAGTCGTGCTTACCCCGCGCCTCTTCAACCTGAACGTGATCTATGTCGTGTTCATGCTCCATGCCCTGCCCTTTGCTGTCATGCAGCCCATCCTTTTCCGGGAATATGCCTGGATTAAAAAGATGCGGCCCAGCGATCTCACCTTTCTCTTTCTCGTGGCCCTTTTCGGGGGAGCCATCGGCACCATAGCCATCGTAAAGGCCCTCTTTCTGGTGGAGTTCAAGCACCTGACCGTGGTGGCGCTGTTACAAAAGCTGCAACCCGTCTTTGCCATTCTCCTGGCCCGAGTTGTCTTGAAGGAACGCTTAAGCAAATACTTTCTTCTCTGGAGTATCATTGCCATCATCGGCGGGTATTTTCTCACCTTTGAATTCAATGTCCCCACCCTTGCCCACAACGGTAAAATGCTGCCCGCAGCCCTCTTCGCGCTTCTGGCAGCCTTCTCCTTCGGCAGCGCCACCGTCTTCGGCAAACGCATCTTAGGGCTGCTCCCGTTTCAGACGGCTCTTTTTTTCCGATACGGCTTAACGACTCTGATCATGCTGGTTTTCGTCCTCGCAACCGGGACCCTCTCCCAGGTCGCCGTCACCACCCAAACCAACTGGGTCTTCTTCTGCATCATCGGCCTGACGACCGGAAGCGGCGCCATTCTCCTCTACTATTACGGCCTGAGACACATCTCAGCCGGGGTGGCCACCATCTGCGAACTTCTCTTTCCCATCTCCAGTATCCTCTTCGACTACATCTTCAACGGAAACGTCCTCTCTCCGATCCAGTGGTTCAGCGCCACGATCATGCTCTTTGCGATCTACCAAATCGGAACGGCACCCCCTGCAGTCAAGGGCTGATAAAAGCCTGTTTTTCCGCCTCTTCGCGTTATAAAATATGGCAGCCTTTGTCAGCGCATAACCCCGCCTGCGCCGTTGCCATAGCAGGCACGCTTCTTATTCATAACCCCGCAAAGGAGCCCCATGACCCGCGACCAGATGAAAAAAGCAGTGTTCGAGGCCATTGACGCAGAAAAAGAGACCCTTTTTGCCCTCGGAGAGGCCCTTTACACCCACCCCGAGCTCGGCTACCGGGAACATTTCGGCACGCAAACGGTCGCGCAACTCTTGACTGAGTTAGGCTTTCAGGTGGAACAAAATATCGCCGTCACTGGGGTGATCGCACGCTCTCTGACATCCCGGCCCGGCCCCACTGTCTCCGTCCTCGGCGAACTTGATGCCATCGTCTGTCCCGATCACCCGGACGCCGACCCGCAGACCGGGGCCGTCCACGCCTGCGGACATCACCTGCAGATCGCGGCCATGGTGGGCATCGCCCTGGGCCTTCAGCGCGCCAACGCCTTTCCCTTCCTGGGTGGCAGCGTGAACTTCATGGCCGTCCCCGCCGAAGAGTTCGTGGAGATGGATTTCCGGGCCCGTCTTAAAAAAGAGGGAAAAATAACCTGGTACGGTGGCAAACAGGAGATGATTCAAAAAGGTCTTTTCGACACCACAGACATCGCCATGATGATCCATGCCCTGGACCTCGGCCCCGGCCCCGCCGCCGTCATCGGAGCCACCGGCAACGGTTTTATCGGCAAAGAGATTCGGTTCATCGGCAAAGAGGCCCACGCGGGTGCCGCCCCCCATGAGGGCGTCAACGCCCTCAACGCCGCCATGCTCACCATGAACAACATCCACGCCCAACGGGAAACCTTTCAGGACGAGGACCACATCCGCGTCCACCCCATCCTCACCAAAGGCGGCGATATCGTCAACGTCGTCCCCGCCGATGTCCGCATGGAGAGCCACGTCCGCGGACGCACCCTCCACGGCATGCAGGACGCTTCAAAAAAAGTAGACCGTGCCATCGCCGCCGGCGCCATGGCCGTGGGAGCCTCAGTCACCATCGAGAACTTGCCGGGTTACCTGCCGCTTCTCACCACGCCGGAGCTCGACACCCTCTTTAAAGAAAATGCCCGCCCCTTCTGCGAAAACCGTCTCATCGAAGGCGCCGAGTTTGCAGGCTCCTTTGACATGGGCGACCTCGCACACCTCATCCCCTGCCTTCACCCCTTCACCGGCGGGGTTTCCGGCAACATACACACCCGAAATTTCACCGTCGCCGACAAGGAAACCGCCATCCTCTTCCCTGCCAAGGCCCTGGCCGGAACCCTTATCGACCTGCTCTGGGACGACGCCAAAAAGGGGAAAACCATCATCGAAGGCTTTTCCCCAAGACTGACCAAAACACAGTACCTGGCCTTTTTAGAACGGACATGGGAAACACGGAAGATTCATGGGGACGCCCTTTAGAAAGATAAGGGACGAAGCAAAAATAAAACATACAATAAACGATGCCTCCGGCGGCAAGGTGGCGCCACCTTGAAAGCGGGTTTGCGAATGCTCTGCGGCTGTCGCTATTCCAAACACCTCGCGTCCGCATTCGCGTGAAGTGCAAGAAAACGCACAGTGCGTCGCAAGGGCATGAGCTGTAGATGGGCAGAATTCAACTCAGCCGTTGACCTTAACCGGAAGGATTCAGCCCATGAACAACTCCGGCGGCAAGGTGAGCCACCTTAAAAGCGGGTTTGCGAATGCTCTGCGGCTGTCGCTATTCTATACACCTCACATCCGGATCAAATCACAGCGACATGTCTATAGACGTGTGTTTGTAAACCCTGCCCCACCGAAAAACAGGCCATAAAAGACAGGCAAATTTCGTTCGCTCCAGACGACCACTCTCAACGGTTTTTTACTCAAATCAGATCAATATGCACTTGAATAGAAGAGCTTGCCCCCCCACATTCATTCTGGTTCCGGTATCGCCAGTTTCCGATTTTCCTTACGCCAGCCTGAAAAAGCCGCCCCTTCATATTGAGATTGCGCTTGCCACGCGAACACTATAAAATAAATAAAATCGTCCCCTTGAGATAGCCAGTCGCCACAAGCGCCACCATTCTTTTTTCATGCAAACAAATACACACAGAGAGGCATCGAAATTCTCTGTTTCACCCTCACGGTAACCCGCCTGCGTTGTTCAGCCCCTCTTTACAGACCCCGCTTCTTCATGACCTGTGCTCCCCGACAAAGGGAACACCTCATCCCAAACCCAGGGGAGGACATATGGAAACGACATCACGATGGAAGAGCCAAAACGGATTTACCCTGATTGAGCTGATGACAGTCGTCGCGATCATCGGCATCCTGGCCACCATCGCTCTACCCAATTACCACCAGTATATTCTCAAGGCCGAAGCCGTGAAACTTGTGGGCCAAATTGAAATCATTAAAACCGCCTTGGCTGTGGCCTACGCAGAAGAGAACAAGTACCCGGATTTTGAAACAGCCGCCGCCGGCAAGGCACCGAATTCCATGAAGGGTTTCCTCACGGATGAGATCTTCAATGGTCCCGATACCATTGTGATCCGTCTGAGATCCGGGGCGCCGAACATATTTAGAGCCGACAGGGGCTTCGCTGAAATGAACGAGCCCTATCTGATATTCGGATCAAGACAATATGGAAAAGCAGACAAGCTCCTGATCACCCTTCAGCAGATGATGGGACCCGACAGATTTAAATTTTATATGGGGCACAGCTGGGCAAAGGTAAAAATCATGTAATCACAAGGGGAGCAACTATGGCTGACCAAAAGAACACACAAGATGATCCTCATAAAAAAATCAGCGATGCAAAAGCCATTGATGAACTTGTACAAGCCGCCCAGGACCAGGCAATCAAAATGTCCCACGCAAAACAAGCCCACGGAGAATCACCGGAGAGGGCACGCCTGACCGTATGGATCCTGGTGATAACCCTCCTTGTCCTCATCGCCTCATTCATCCTGCACTATGACCAGATGTTTCATCCCTTTCACCGGCCCGAGGCACGGCAGATCGAACACGCGGCCCGGCTGGAAATCATCACGGCGGCCGATCTTCTTGACCAGTTCCGCAGCGAGCAGGGAGAGCTGCCCATCAACCTCCCGGAAGCACTCAATGCCAGGGATTTTATCGACTATGGGCGGGTGGGAGACAACTACACACTGACCATGAAACTCAACGGCAAAGTGCTGCAGTTCCAGGAAGGGGACGATAAAATTGCCTTCCTGAAAGACGCCCTGACAGATTAGAAAACGGCCCACAAAAAAACCCTGGTTCGGCACCCGCCTCACCCCAATGAGTACCACAGGAACGGCCCATGATCTCCATCAGCCACCCGAAGGCCAGTGATATCCTGGAACTTGCCCTCTCCCTCAGCCAGGCCACCGACGTTGAACGCCTCCTCAACGAACTGGCTGAACAAATCACCACCCTGTTCCACGCTGAAAAGGTCCGCCTCTTTGCCTTCGATGCAAAAACCCATGAACTTCTCACAAGGTTCAAGTTCCACGACATCTACACCGGTCTGAGGTTTCCCGTCTCCAACGACACCCTGGCCGGGTATACCGCCCAGAACAAAATCGTGGTCAATGTCAATGACGTGCGGGATCCAGAGGATATCGCCAGGTACCCCGGCATGAAATACGACCCCCGCTATGAGGAAAAAACCGGCGTTCAGATACAATCCATCCTCTCGGTTCCTCTCCTGTTAAAGGGTAAAGAGCTGATCGGAATCATTCAGCTGATCAACACCGAAGACGAGACCTCCCGTTCTCCCGACGTGGCCGACTTTTTGACCCACCTCGGCAAAATCGTATCGGCCACCCTGTTTCACCGTGACCACAGCCACCCTGGCGCAGGAAAATTCGATCTCCTGCTGAAAAAAGGGGAACTCACCACAGATGAACTGAACGAGGCCACCCGGGCGGCACGCGAGCACAGCTCAGACCCCCTGAACGGCGATGTGGTGAGCGTGCTGCTGGAGAGATTCCAGATCCCTGAAAAGGCGATGGCCGCCGCCCTCTCCCGTCACTATCTTACCGATTTCCTGTTCTTTTCCGAGACACGAATCATCTCCCCGGACCTGTTGAAAGGGTTTAACACAACCTATTTTCGGAGTTCCTTTGCCATCCCCATTGCAAAGGAGGCGGGGACCCTCTCCCTGCTTCTGGATGACCCCCTGAACTCTGACGTGGTCAATGAGATAAAAACAACCATGATGGTGGATGAAATCAAGCTCTATGTCGGATTCAGAAAGGACATTTTAAGGTACATTGACGCCGTCGAAAGCATGATATCCCCCCATGGTGACGTTGCCTCTCTTATGGAAGCCCAACTCTCAGAGCCCATGGTGGATGAACGGGACAATGACGTTGAAGACATCCTGAACGAAAATGCCCCCCTGGTCATCCAGGTGGTCAACAAAATGATCCTGGATGCCTGCGACAAATCGGCCTCGGACATCCACTTCGAGCCGGGCACGGGACGGGATAAGACCGTGGTACGGTTCAGATCGGACGGTGCCTGTTTTCCCTACACCGACATTTCCCCCGCCCTCTCCCAGTCTGTCCTTAATCGTATCAAACTGCTGGCCGGCCTGAAACTGGATGAACACCGCCTCCCCCAATCCGGAAAAATACGCCTGAAAAACGGCCATCAAATTATCGAATTACGGGTGGAGATCACCCCGACGATGGGCGGAAAAGAAGACGCCGTCCTCCGCCTTCTCTCAGGAGGAGGAGGATTTTTATCACTGGATGCCCTTGATTTTTCGGACGCCAACCGAACAGAACTGCTCAGAATCATCCGCAGGCCTTATGGAATCCTCCTGGCAGTGGGTCCCACAGGATCAGGAAAAACCACGACGCTCCACGCCCTGATCCACATTTTAAACACCCCGGAAAAGAAAATCTGGACCGTGGAGGACCCCGTGGAAATCACCCAGAAAGGCCTGCGCCAGGTTCAGGTAAACCGCAGCATAAAAGCCGACCCGCTGGATTTTGCCCGGGCCATGCGGTCCCTTCTCCGCGCGGACCCCGATATCATCATGATCGGGGAGATGCGCGACCTGGAGACCGCAAAAATCGCCGTGGAGGCCTCCCTCACCGGCCACCTGGTCCTGAGCACCCTGCACACCAACTCCGCCGCGGAAACCGTGACCCGCTTAACAGAAATGGGCATCGACGCCATGAACGTCGCCGACAGCCTGCTGGGGGTTCTGGCACAACGCCTGGTACGCCTTCTCTGTGACCACTGCAAAAAGGCCTACACCCCCGCCCCCCAGGAAGTCGATGCCCTGATCAATGAGTACGGAAAGGCCCGTGCCGAAGAGCTTGGCCTTACGGACACTACGGAATTGACCCTCTACAGACCCACCGGGTGCGATTTCTGCAACAGCAGCGGTTACCGGGGAAGAGCCGGCATCCACGAACTCCTCGTGGCCACACCGGACATCAAAGACCTCGTCCACAGACAAAGCGCCTCCGGCCCCATCAAAGAGATGGCCCTCACCCAGGGAATGCGAACCCTGAAAATGGACGGAATTCGAAAAGTCATCAACGGAAAGACCACCCTTGCAGAGGTCAAAAGCGTCTGCAGTGACTAGGCCACAAACGATCAGATAACCTTACAAGACAGACCCCGCCTCAGCATCCATTTCAGTCAACAGCATACGGATATGACCTTTTTCGGCCTCGGCCAATGCGTAGAAGGTACCGCGCCCTTCGCCGTCCATGCCGGCTGCCAGACTGCGGTACATTTCATAGGCGGCCATTTCGATTTCAAGGGCCACCTCAAAGAGAGATTCCCAGCCCAGATCGCCGTTTTCAAGTCGCTGAAACAAAAGGGACACGCTTTCCCCCCCTTCGGCCAGGACGCCGGGAAGCGAATTAAAAAGGGCCATATTATCCGGGGCCTGAGGGTCGATGCGTTTGAGGCGGGTATGAAGGAGGTTCAGGTGGGAGATTTCCACGGCGGCGAGCCGTCTCACCAGGGCCTCAGGGCCAGCGCCTGCCATCAGCATCTCCAGCCGCTGGTAAAACCGCCACGCCCCTTTTTCAAGGTCCATGGCCGTCACCAGCATCCGGGGCAGGTCGTCATGGATGCTCACGAGTCGGATCCGGGGCAGGCCATAAGCGAGCCGGCCCATCCAGGCATCGAGACCGCCCATGAGGTTGTAGACGTCCCCCTCGGGATGGACCTTCTCCTCGAAGATCAGTGCCGTGGCAAGGGACTTGGCTCCCCGGGCACAGATAAACACGGTCTTCAGGCTGGGATCCAGCTCCCCGGCACGCGCACCGAGTTCAAGCGCCGGGATGCAGATGGAGCCTGGCATGTGCTCTGCCTCGTACTCCTCTTCCCCCCGCACGTCCACCAGGGTGTACTCCCCTTCCCCATGCCTTTTCAAAAACCTGCCCAGCTCTTCCGGCCATAGCTGCTTCATTGCATCATCCTTATGTCACCGGCACCCGAAGGTGTTGTCAGCTTGCATTCGATTTTTCGGTCTTCAGCTTCATGAGGGATTCGGGGATGTCCCAGCCCTCCGGGTCTTCCTGAACTTTCCAGCGTTTGTGAAACCACCACCATTGGTTGGGGGTTTCACGAATCCAGGATTCCGCGATGCGGTTCAGCCGTTCCGTGTTATGCCGGATATTCAGGTCCCGGTCTTCATAGGGGGTTTCCAGGGCAAAGGATGGACCGACCTTGACATGGTGATACCCGGCTTTTTCTTTTCGGTTGATCACCGCCGGGATAATGGTGGCACCGGTTTCAAGGGCAAAACGCGCGGGAGCCGGGGTGGTGGATGCCAGTTGCCCGAAAAATTCACACACGATGGAACGATGCATGGCAAGATGCTGGTCGATGACCAGAGTGACAATTTTATTTTCTGCCAGCAGCTCTTTAATGTAATTTTTGGTTCCGTTGCGGGAAATAATGGTCACACCGGTATTCTCACGCACCATGGAGATAAACGCTTCCGCGTTTTTACTCATGGCTTTCACGACCACTGCGATGGGAGCACCCCGCATGGCCATGGAACACCCGCCGATATCCACGTTGTCAAGGTGGGTCGCCACCAGAATGACCCCCTTCCCACGCGCAAGGGCCGCGTCAACATGTTCCCACCCGTCAATCTGAACCAATTTTTTATTTTCTTCGAGGGACATGTGAGGGATACGAAGAATTTCCATAATATACATGCAAAAATTCGAATACAGTTCCCGAATCATCTGCTTCTGTTGCGTCGCCGAGAGTTCATGCCCGAGTGCACGGTTGATATTCTGCAACGCCAATTTTCTTCGGACCGGGATGATATTGAACCAGACCCACCCAAGACAGCGTCCCAAGGCCATGGCCCACGATAAAGGTAAGAATGCGATGAATCGACTGAACAAATTTAACATGTATAATAATACCTTCTATGCTTTATATTCTGGTCCAACCCCCGAGATGGGGAAAAGAGAGCGGCCCTTATGGACGAAAGACAAAAAGAATCAAGCGGTCATCATGAACCGCTCACTCTTCAATTATTTTAGCTAGTATATTCCAAGCCTATCGGCTTTAGCAAGATTTTTTGTCACTGATCCGTGCCCATGAAAATAAGGAGAATCACCAAAAATTATTCGCACCTCAGCACGTAAAACGGCCCTCCCCACCCGCAGCGGCCTCTGCCTCAATAACTTGGTTCCATGGATACGCCCCCCGATCATTTCATCTTTCCCCATTCAAAAACAAGGCAAGACCCTTCAATCAATGAACCGGCCGATTTTAGACATTCCCCATGGATGTTCTCGTTTCCATTGCGATCCGTCAGGCTCCCGCCGGCACCGGTAAACGCTCCCCCAAATCAGGAGGCGGGGCTGTCTCCTCTGAAGAAGAATCGGGTGTTTGAAAAACACAAAATGTCATTTTCGGTTTTCTGTTCAATTTTCTCATCCTTTGACTAACCGACCCTTCGGACTCTTTTCCTGCCTCAAGATTTCACTCATGCTGCCGATAGTATCAGAAAATAGACGTGACTCTCTGTTTCTAAAACCAGTCAACACGATGGCTGTATGTTCCGAAAAAAATATCCCCGGGAGGGGAGTACCGTCACAATAACGCTGCCCTTCAAATTGATTTCTAAACCTGGAGTATCCATGGACTTCTACACGTTGATGATCAGCTTTTTTATTCTTTCAGGTGCAGGAATAATGATATACAGCATCCGGCAGTTTCGAAGCACAATTCAACTGCTGCAAGCCTTTTATATTCGCAAAAGCAAAAAGTTATCGCGGATGATCACGCTTCACCTGACGATGATGGCATTCTTTTTCTTCGGCTACATCGGCTTTTTATTCTTTTTTCTCGCAGGCGCCGACACGGGGATTGAGCTCATCACGGCGCTGGTCTTTTTTTGGGGAGCGATTTTTG
Source organism: Desulfoluna sp. (assembly GCF_030145185.1). GTDB lineage: Bacteria > Desulfobacterota > Desulfobacteria > Desulfobacterales > Desulfolunaceae > Desulfoluna. Next base: position 54,505 of record NZ_JAQYWB010000019.1, read on the forward strand.
TGGCCATGGGCAACGGCATTCACAAAGGGATGCTCAGCACCATCCAGGAAAGCTACAAGAGCACGGTGAGCATCAGCATCGCGCTGAAAGAGGAGCAGGAAAAACTCCTCACCATCAACCGTCAGCTGCTCCAGACCGAAGACGTCACCATCCTGGCCCTGGCCTATCAGGCGGAACTCCGCGATGGGGAAACCGGTCGCCACGTCACCCGCGCTGCGGAATACACAGGCATCATTGCCCGGCAATTAAAAAAGGACTCCACCCAATCCTCTTATCTTACAGATCAGTATATCGTGGATTTGGTGAAGTCCGCCCCGCTCCACGATATCGGCAAGGTCGCCATCCCGGATCAGATTCTCCAGAAAAAAGGGCCGTTCATTCCCCAGGAATTTGAGATCATGAAACAGCACTGCCAATATGGCGCCGATATCATCTGCAAAGCCCAGGAGAAACTTAAATTCCGCTCCTTTCTCACGATTGCCGTTCAGCTCACCTTGTCCCATCATGAAAAATGGGACGGCAGCGGTTACCCGGCGGGGCTGGCCGGCAAAAGCATTCCCCTCTCCGCCCGAATCATGGCACTGGCCGACGTCTACGATGCGTTGAGGACGAAAAGGTATTACAAAGAGGCCTTCTCCCACGAAACGTCCTGCCAGATTATCAGGGAGGAGCGGGGCAGACATTTCGACCCCGAAATCGTGGAGGCCTTTTTTGCCGTTGAAAAAGAATTCGAGCGCATCTCCCTCGAACAGGCGGATTGACCGGCGAGCCGAGATCATGAAGCATGCCGAGCGGGCGAAACCGCACGTGCCCCTTTTCAGACTCATCATGGGTTACCCGCAGACGGGATCGATCAGATAAACTGGGTCATGAGCTGGGTAATGACCTCGTCCACGTTCTCGGGCGTAATGGCGTACTGCCGGCACGTCGCCTCCACCTGCTTCATATGGGCAGACCCCTGCATTCCCCCGATGCCGTGAAACAGCCCCAGTCTCCGCCCCACCTGGTAATGCATCTTCTCAACCGGGGCCATGGCAAGGAAGGCTCGGATCTTTTCGCACATCGCCTCCCGGTCCTCGGGAAAGCGCCCCTCCACATCCTGAAACAGGTTCAGGATATGATCGCTGGCAAGGGTGCTGGTAATCTCCCCCAGCGACTCCAGGAAGAGAAGGATCTCCCCGGCAGCCTGCTCGTCGGTGATTTTTTCAAAGCGCCCCTCTTTCCAATCCGTGTAGAGCTCGGTGTGACCGGGGATGGCAAGGGTCCGAAGCCGAATATAATCGGGGTTGATCTGCGTGAGGGCATCGGCGGTCTCCAGGGCGTGCTCCCGGGAAAGCGCCTTGCCCCCCAGACCGGGCATGACATACTCGGAAAGCTCCATGCCCGCTCGCTTCACCTTCTGGCCCCCTTCGATATGCATGGCCTTGGTAGACCCCTTTTTCATCTGTTTCAAGACCGCATCGGAGCCGGATTCCATGCCGATATGAATCCGGTTAAGCCCCGCCGCACACATACGGGTGAGATGTGCGTCGCTGATGCGGGCGACGGTGTGGGACCGTGCATACGAAGTAATCCGATACGCCCATGGAAAAACCTCTCTCATGTACTCCAGAACCCGAATCAGATCTTCCGGCTTGACGATGAGGCTGTTGGCATCCTGAAGGAACACCGACTTCATCCGCCCCCGGCTCCAGTTGACGGCCGCCTGAAATGCATAGATATCCCCCCCGCTCACCGTCTGCTGAACCCCCTCGATGTCTTGACGCGTCACCCGACCCTTTTCTGCCAGCACCTCATGGAGGGGAAGTGCATACCGGGCCACGGCATCGATATCCCGGATCACATCCTCCACCGACCTCAGGGAAAAGGACGCCCCTTTATACACCGGGCAGAAGGTGCAACGGTTCCACGGGCAGTTCCGCGACACGCGAATCAACAGGCTCGCGGCCTCACTCGGAGGCCGGATGGGCCCCTGCTCAAAACCTTCATACTCACAGGTTGTCTTCATCGTATCCTCACTTTTCTGTCCAGAGTCATCATCAATACACTAATGTAGACATCCCTGACGAGAATGCAACGCGCCAGAAACAAATGCCCTTGCCATTTGAATCGAGGAGCCCCCCGCGAAAACGAACAGACGACGGCTTCCCGAGCCGATTATTATTCCATAATATGGATATTCATTTAATATATTGCACAGTATGGAATTATGTGCTTAAAAAGAAATCGACTGAAAAGGTACCACCCCACGGAAGCAGCACAGCATATGAGGTCTCCTCTGGATGATTTTTTCTGCCCTGAAAAATAACACCGTTCATATGCTGAACAGGAAAAGGGAAGGCCACTCTGAGAACAACCCCCACACCCGGGCTTCCCGATCTCTGACCTTCATTTTCACAGGAAAGCCCCAACACGTCACATTTAAATATGGAGAGTCATTATGTCTGATTTGAATGCCATCACTGAAGCCCTTATTTCCGGCGACCTCGATACCCTGACAACCCAGGTCAAAGCAGCCCTGGACCAGGGAACCTCTGCCAGTGATATCCTGAGCCAGGGCCTTATTAAAGGCATGGGCATCGTAGGCGAACGCATGGAGTCCGGTGCGATGTTCATCCCGGAGGTCCTGATGTCGGCCCACTGCATGGGAACAGCCGTAGAGATCCTGACCCCCCTGCTTGCTGCCGGAGAGGCGTCCTCAGCCGGTCGCGTGGTCATGGGCACCGTGAAAGGAGATCTCCACGATATCGGAAAAAATCTCGTGGTGATGATGCTTGAGAGCGTGGGATTTGAAGTCACGGACTTGGGCGTCGACGTGGACGCGGACACCTTCCTGAAAGCCATCGAAGAGCACAAACCCCAGATCGTCGGCCTCTCCGCACTGCTAACCACGACCATGCCCATGATGCGCGAGACAGTCAATAAAATCAGCTCACAGACGGACAGAAAGGCCCTGAAAATAATGATCGGTGGAGCCCCCGTTGACCAGGCTTTTGCCGACGAGATCGGTGCCGACGGGTATGCCTCCGATGCCGGTTCCGCCAGCAAACTGGCCAAAGCCCTTCTCAACTAATCGGAACCTCAGGATGGCCTCGCAACACCGATGTCATGTTGCGAGGCGCTCAACAAGGCACTACATATTAAGGAGACGCCATGTTTACCGTTATCGGAGAACGCATCAACACCACCCTTAAAAAAGTAAAGGCCGCCACCGCTGAACGCGATGCTGCCTACATCCGAGGCGATGTGCAAAAACAGCAGGCTGCCGGAGCCACCTACATCGACGTCAACGCAGGCGCCCGCATCGGCCACGAAGAAGACGATATGCAATGGCTTCTTTCCGTGGTCAAAGAGGCGACCCGGCTCCCCTTATGCCTCGACAGCCCCGACCCGGCCATCCTGGAGATGGCTTACGGCATGGTCGATCAGCCCCCGATGATCAACTCCATCAGCCTCGAAAAAGATCGTTTTGACCCGATGATCCATTTTCTTAAAGGCAAAGAGTGCCGCATCATCGCCTTGTGCATGGATGACTCTGGAATGCCCAAGGACGTAGACGACATCTTTTCCCGGGCCAAAACCCTGGTCGAAGAGTTGGAAGGCATTGGCTTTAAACGAAATGACATCTTTATCGATCCGCTGATTCAGCCCATAAGCGTGGCGGCCGAAAACGGCACCATGGCCATGGATGCGGTGGAAAAAATCATGACGGAGCTCAAAGGGGTTCACACCACCGGCGGCCTCTCCAACATCTCCTATGGCCTGCCCCAACGCAAAGTGGTCAACCGTATCTTCCTGTCCATGATGATGGCACGTGGCTTTGACTCCGCCATCATGGACCCTCTGGACACCGAGATCATGGCGGTCCTGAAGACCTCAACCATGATCCTGGGCCAGGACAACTTCTGCATGAATTACCTGAAAGCCGTTCGGGCAGGATCGATCATCGCCTGAGAAACGACCCCTCTCGCGGATCGTTCACGAGTCGAGTGGCATCCGCCAAAAGGGTCACCGGTAAAGCACTGTATTTCGAGCCCCACGGATCCACCGAAGGGTCGCCTGCTCTGCATGCGGCCCTTCCCCGGTTCTGAACGTTCCGAGGGGACAATCCCGCCCTCTCTGACGACGGCCCACGCAAGGCACACTTTGACAAACAACCAGGGCCTGACATATGATCGCGGTGATGGTGCATCGTCAGCAGCGACAAAGCGATGCCGTGATTTGAACCAGACAATTGGGTACCCATGACGGAAACAAAGACCAAACCACGCACACTCAAGATCCTCTGGCCCCTCCTCCTCCTGATATTTTTTCTTGCAGTGGCCGCCGGAGGCTCGGCAGTACACCTTCACCGGTTCTACCGCACCCCCCAGGGAGACCCGAACCTGACGCTGATCTATACCCTCGGCCGTGGCCAAAATTTTAACACCACGGCGCGTCAACTGGCCCAGGCCGGGATCTGCACCTCAGAAACCAAACTCCGGCTCATGGCCACCCTTTACGGCCTCGACAAAAAAATCAAAGCCGGAGAATACCGCCTGTCGGGTTCTATGACGCCTGAAGCGATTCTTTCCAGCCTCACCCGCGGCAAAGTCCACCTCCACAAACTCACCATCCCTGAAGGCTACACGGTCTCACAGATCGCCAAGGTGGTGGAACAAAACGGACTCGGAAAGGCGGAACGCCTCTCCCAGCTCTGCTTCTCCAAAAAATTTATCCACCGCATGAACCTCCCGAAAGGAGCGCCTTCCCTGGAAGGCTACCTCTTCCCGGAGACCTACTTTTTCGAAAAAGGAACGACCGAAGAGGCCATTATTACAGCCATGGTCAAACGGTTTAAAAGCGTCTTTACCCCTCAGCTGCAAACCGACGGAAAGGCCCTGGGGCTTACCCCCAATGAGGTGGTAACCCTGGCCTCGATTATCGAAAAAGAGACCGGCGCCACCTTTGAACGTCCGTTGATCTCCTCGGTCTTCCACAACCGCCTGAAAAAAAAGATGCGGCTGGAAACGGACCCCACGGTGATCTACGGCATCAAAGACTTCAACGGAAACATCACCCGAAAAGACCTGCGCCGAAAAACCCCCTACAACACCTATGTCATCAGGGGACTCCCCCCAGGCCCCATTGCCAGCCCAGGCCTGGCCGCGCTCACCGCCGCCGTCCGCCCCGAAAAAACATCGTACCTCTACTTTGTTTCTAAAAAAAATGGGACCCACCACTTTTCGCAAAGCTTAAAAGAACACGGGAAGGCCGTGCGGACGTATCAGCTGAGGAAAAGGTAAAGGTTAAAGGCGAAAGGCCAAAGGCGAAAGGCGAAAGGCCAAAGGCCAAAGGCGAAAGGCCAAAGGCTAAAGGCTAAAGGCGAAAGGCCAAAGGCCAAAGGCGAAAGGCGAAAGGCGAAAGGCTAAAGGCTAAAGGCTAAAGGCGAGAGTAGCCCAAGACTTAGAGGCGTCAACGAATAAAAGAACAAACAGTGGAAAAATAGAACCGGCATCTTCTTCAGCGACGGCTGCCGGATTTCACCCTTCGCGCGAATGCCCCGAAAGCGCACGCATAACGACGACCTCCACGCATTCGCCATTGGGTTTCAAGGTGCCCCCACCTTGCGCCGGAGGCAGCTTCTTTATTGTTTTATTCCGAAAACCAGAGAAAGTGATATGACACATTTTTCAAGCATGACATTGGTCGAACAGGTGGGGCAGCGACTCCTTGTGGGCTTTGACGGCACCGGCCTTACCGACGACCTGCAATACCTCATCGACACCCTCAAGGTAGGCGGGGTCATTCTTTTTGCCAGAAACATCGAGTCCCCAGACCAGGTGGCCTCCCTTTGCAATGCAATGCAAAAACATGCGGCCTCTTGCGGGCTTCCCCCTCTTTTCATCGCTGTAGACCAAGAGGGGGGCGTCGTGTCCCGCATGAAAGAACCCCTGACCCTCTTTCCAGAAGGGGCTCCAGCCTTAGGCTCGTTTGAAGCGGCGCAGCACTTCGGACGCACCACGGGAAAAGAGCTGTCCGCCATCGGCTTTAACATGGACATGGCCCCGGTGCTGGACGTGCAGCCCGAGGGGTTTTCCGGCATCATGGAAAAACGGGTTTTTCCGGGATCTCCTGGGGAGGTGGGCACACGGGGCGTTCAGGTCATGGAAGCCCTTGAAGCGGAAGGGGTTCTCTCCGTGGTCAAACATTTCCCCGGGATCGGGCGCACCACCCTGGATTCCCATCTCACCCTGCCGGAACTGGCCACCCCCTTTTCCGAGCTGATGCAAGCCGATCTGGTCCCGTTCCAGGTGGCATGTCATGCCGGCGCCTCCGCCGTCATGCTCTCCCACATCAAATACACTGATATTGACCCCCAGTGGCCCGCCAGCCTCTCGCCCGAGGTGGTCAAAGGACTGCTCCGAGGACGCCTGGGGTACAAGGGCGTGGTCATGACCGACGACCTCGACATGAAGGCCATCACCTGCGATATGGAGACCGTGGCACATCAACTGGTGAACGCAGACGTCGACATCGCCCTTATCTGCCACCGAAGCCCCCGCTACGAGACCCTGGCAGAGACCCTGAAAACCCTGGCGGCCAAATGCCCCGAGGCTCATGCCGTCGCGACGGGCCGCATCCTGGCGTTAAAAGAATCTTTCCTGCAAAAAGGGCCTGCCTGATGGCCAGCCTGGCATATCGCCTCACAAAAAGCTATCTGACCTGGATCGCCCCGGCCACCCCCAGGGCCATCCGAATGCGAAACGCCCTCTGTTTTCTTATTCTTCTCGCCTGGACCCCCTTCGGGGTCGCCTCTCTCTTCCTCTTTGACAGCCCCGGATCAGAATCAGACCCCTTCGCCTGGATCATCGTCGGCTTCGTCTGGATTTACCCTCTCCTGTTTCTCCTCTCCCTTCCCCTCACCTTGCTGGCCCTGCGCAAAAGAGAGATCCACCGCGCCGCCAAACGGGCGACCCTTCCCCTGTGGTTTGCCAAGGCCATGCTCATGATAGGCCTGGGTCTTTATTTAAAGCTTAAATAAAAAAGCCAACCATTTATGCGCAACAAACGACGCAACAGTCTTTTTTCCCTAAAAAGGAACTTCATAAGTTGCGACAGCCATCCGATATATAATAGGTGTGCCTTTCAAGGCAAAAGGACAGGACTCAACAATGCTGATTCATTAAATATAGTAAGCTGATATCACAGCGCCATTGTCGTTCCCCTCCTTTTCAATGTACCCGTTCATGCGCCTGAGCCTCGCAGGGACATTTTTTTCTAAATGACAAACACGGCCTGGATCCTCTTAAATGAAGTTCAACGACATTCTGTGCAGCCAACAACACACCGAGATAGAATCCCCTCAAAAAAAAGACGTCGCCCCCATAAAGCAGATAAAACGTCCCCTGTACAAGCAACTCAAGAGCGGGGTGGAATTCGGCCAGATGATGGTCAAAAACCGTTATATTTCCGAGGCCCAGCTCCGAGAGGCGTTAACCAGGCTGAAAGATGAGCTCAACGCCGGGAAAAAAGCGTCAATTGATGACATCCTTGTTATCAAAGAGTGGGTCCCCCAAAACGTCATCACCATGCTGCGAACGATCAAAGGGTTAACCCAAAGGGGGGCTACAGACAAACAATTCGGTGAGGTGGCCATTGAACTCGGACTCATCACAGGCCATGACATCAAAGAAGCCTTCCGGCAGCAACTCCATGACGTAAAAAATGATCAGGAACTGCGAAGTCTCTCAGAAATTCTGGTGATTAAACACGGTTTGGCGGGATCTGACACTGAAAAAATTCATCGCCTCATAAGCGAAAGAAAAAGCGCGCCTTCCGCAGCCCGGAAGCCCATCCAGAAAAACGGCGGTGAATCTCCAGAGGCAGCCGCACTTCCCGTGCAAATAGAAGCCCTGAGGATTAACGTGTCCGAAGACGGCTTATCGGCCACCCTAATCGTTCCTGATGAGCTGTTGGATACAATGACTCACCGGCACCTGCAGACCCTGGCCGCCGATGCAGGGATTGTTTTCGGGTTGGTGGATGAGGCATGGTTCACCGCTCTTTTGCAGCAGCCCGATACAAAATCACGGGCCATCCTGGTGGCTCAGGGCCAAGCGCCTGTCTCAAAAGAGGAGGCCACCCTCGAATACCATTTTAAAACCGACTGCCTGTGCGCCGGTCAAACCCTTGAGGAGGAGCACACCGACGATGAGGACCTGGGCACCATCCCCTATGTCAAGACGGGCACCCTGCTGGCAAAAAGCACCCCATCGCGTCTGGAGACCCCCGGAACCAACGTTCGAGGGGAACCACTAGTCGCCCCTGTTACCGACCGGCCCCCCCTCGCTGTTGGATCCGGGGCCTTCCTCTCCCCGGATGGCCAGGCCGTCTATGCAAAAATAGACGGATCTCCCCATGCGGAATGGGACAGCACGATCTCCGTGGTGCCAGAGTTTCTTGTTGAGGGGGATGTCGGGTTGCGAACCGGCCACATCTATTTTAACGGAAATATCCAGATCACCGGCACCGTTCAAGAAGGATTTCACGTTCAAGGGATCCATGTGTCAGCGAGAGCCATCAGGGGGGGACAGATCGAGGCCTCGGCAGGGCTGAGAGTCACTGAAGGAATCATAGACGCCCGAATCAGAACCGGAGGCAGCCTGCAAGCCAAATACATCTCCAACTCCCGGATCGACGCCTTTGGGGACGTGGTGGTCTTAAACGAAATTATGGACTCCACCCTGCGCTTGAGTGGCCGCTGCATCAACCGCCGGGGTGAGATCATCTCATCGAACATTGCCGCCCTGATGGGGTTTTTTGTTCGGAATGTCGGCACGGGCATGTCCTCTCCCTGCCATCTTAAAATCGGAGTCCATAACCACGTCAACGCGTGGCTGGCCGAACTGATGGACCAACTGAAAACGACCGAAAAATCAATGGACAAAGAGAACCAGGCCCTGAAAAGGCTTGAAGCGAAACTGACCACCCTCCAGGGGAAAACCGCCACCCTGGTCAACAGGCAGGAACAACTTCTTATAGTAAAAACAAGCCGCGGGATCCCTGAACAATTAAAAGCCATTGAGACCCAGATACAGGTTTGTTTTGACCGGGATGACACGCTAAGCGATGAAATTACCCAGATCAAAGGGAAGCTCCTCTCCCTTGAGGAAGCCATCGAAGCCCTTCAAAAAAAGTATAACGCTCTTAGCTTCTGGGCCAGGAATCAAAAAGGCAAAACCCAACTCCAGGCCTCGGGAACTCTCATGGAAGGGACCCTCCTGACGGGACCCCATTCGAAACGTGTGCTGTTAAAAAATATGATCCGTCCCCGTCTCACGGAGAAAACCATGGAAAACGGAGAGTACGACATAGCGTAAAGCGTGGATTATGCCCGGCATCGGTTTCTATCTAAAACTCAGCTGACTTTTAATGAGATCGTTAAAAAAAATCAATTTCAGAAAAAGGCGAAAAGAACCGATATTTAGTAAAAAAACATTTTTCATCACAAGAAATTATATTTATCGTGCTATCAGCCATTCGGTGTAAACCCATCTCCCTGTCTTCTGCCGGCAGAACCCTTTTTCGTCTCTTGGGCAGAACAGACACCGGCTGATCTCACACCCCGCGCCATTGCGATTACGCGGAAAAGCCCTTAATGCAAACCCTGTGAGGAATATTTAATGACTGCAACCTCATGCCCACATTGCAAACAGGTGCCCCCAAAGCCAGCAGACCGGGACGAAATGAACCGGTCGGTCCATCCCATCGGCCAAAATTTTCAAGAACCTGCCCCATCAACGATCCCCGATTATTCTCCCCTGGCCCGCATTGTCCTGAGCAAAAGGGTGATCACCGAAGCCCAGCTGAATTACGCCCTCAAGGTTCAAGCCATGGCCGAATCCCTCGGGAAAAAGCACTCTCTGGACAGCATTTTGTACCGGTTGGGGTTCATCTCCCTGCACACACTGCATCATCTTTTTGCCGCGACCGTTCGTTTTTTGGATCAGGAGTTTGGAGCCATCGCCCTTGAAAAAGGAATCGTTCCTTCCGATGCCATCGACCAGGCGCTGAAAACCCAAGCCGAAGAGTTCAAAAAATCACGACTCCTCCAGATTGGAGACCTGCTCCGTGAGCAGGGCTACCTGTCACAACAGCACTACGACCTGATTATGTTCGGATACCAGGAACGGAACAAGTTTCTCCCTTCCAGTGACTACCCTCCCCGGCACGCGGATCCAGAGACGCCTGACACGAAACAAGATGTCATCGGAATGATTGCCGTTGAAGAGCAGCTGTTAAAACCCGCCCAGCTGGAAACCATTTTAGAAGAGATGAACCAGGAAGATTGCGATGAAAAAACCAACCTGGACACCATTCTCTTAGATCGAAAGCTGATTTCTCAAGAGAAACTGAAAGATCTGATGGCGGCAACCGAACGCATTCTGGATCGTAAATTCCTCGCCATTGCATTAGAAAAAAAAATAGTCACTGAAGATCAGGTCCATCGGGCCCTGGCAATCCAGGACAAAGGGCGCAAAAAAGCAGGGGTCCGTCTCGTCAGTGACATCCTCCTGGACAACGGACTGTTAACCCTCGATCAATGCAATGAGATTCTCCAATCCCAGGGTCGAGGTCCGGTGGATGCATCCCCCCGCTCCGTAACCCCCAAAAAAAGATGGGTCAAACGCCACCTTTACAGGCAACTGAAAAACAGCGTCGAGTTCGGAAAATTTGTGGTCAAAAGCGGCTATATTACAAAGGCCAGGCTTCGAGAGGCCTTGAACCAACTCAAGGATGACCTCAATGCCGGAAAAAGGAGCTCCCTCGATGAAATTTTAGTCCTCAAGGAATGGGTGCCCCCCGATGTCATCGTCAGACTGCGTATGATGAAATCGATCGAGGACATCGGAATCACCGACAAACAATTTGGTGAACTGGCCATGGAGTTGGGCATGCTCAACGGACAAGACCTCCAGGGGGCCTTCCATCAGCAGTTGGAGGAATTTAAAGCCACCCGGAAGATCCGGAGCATTTCAGAAATTCTGGTCATCAAAAAACGGCTCTCGGGTTCCGATGCGGAAAAAATTCACCAGCTCATCTTGGGGGACAGCGCCATCGTATCTCCGGAACACAAAAGGGTCGAGCCTCCCCCCCCCTCAAAGCCGCACCGGTATCTCCAGAAATGGAAAACCTGCAGATTCAAATTTCAGAAGACGGCTTATCAGCCACCCTGACCCTGACCCGCGCGGAAGCTGGTGCCTTGACGTATCCGCATTTAAGGTACATGGCTACCCAATCCGGAATTGTTTTCGGACTGGCCGATGAGACCTGGTTCACCACCCTCCTGCCCCAACTCGACAAACCGACAAACACCCTCCAGGTGGCCCATGGCCGAAAACCGGTCCCGGGCAGAGCGCCCACCCTTCAGTATCATTTTGAAACAGACTATTTGTGTGCAGGACAAATCAGCGCTGATGGACGCATCGACTACAAAAACCGGGGAACCATCCCCTTCACACGGGAAGGAACCCTTCTGGCTGAAATGATTCCCTCTGTGATGGAGACCCCCGGAATCACTGTCCAGGGCAAAGAGATAAAGACCCCTGTGCCAACCGGTCAGATGCTCTCTGCAGGTCCCGGGACCTCTCTTTCTCCGGATAACCTCGCGATCTATGCAGCGCGTGATGGATCCCCCCATCTGGCTTTGGATGGAACGGTCTCCGTGGCTCCAGAGATCCTCATTGAGGGGGATGTCGGATTACGCACCGGCCACATCATCTTTAATGGAAACATTCTCATCAAAGGGGTGGTCCATGAGGGCTTTCGTGTCCAGGGAATGCATATCACCGCCCGAGCCCTCAAAGGAGCCATCATCCAGGCATCCTCCGGGGTCATGATCACCGAGGGTATTATCGACTCCCAGGTCAGCGTTGAGGGCAGCCTTCAGGCCAAGTACGTCTCCAACTCACAAATTGATGCCTTCGGAGACGTGATTATCGCCCATGAAATCATGGACTCGAACCTTCGCTTGAGTGGCCGCTTCGTCAACAAACGAGGGGAAATTATTTCTTCTGAAATTGCCGCCCTCAAGGGTTTTTTTATCAAAAATGTGGGAACGGGTGTTTCCCGGCCCTGCCACCTTAAAATCGGCGTCAATGACCACGTGAAAAATGTCCTGACCAACCTGACTATTCGGCTCAAATCGGCAAAAGAAAAGCTCGACAAAGAACAGCTCCTTTTAACCGGCCTTGAATCCAGACTGATCACCCTTCAAAGCAAAACAGCCTCCCTTGTCAGCATGCATGAACAATTGCTTCGAGACGAGGCCGGCCTGAAACAGCCGGACCGTGAAAGAAAGGATGAAAATAAACACCAGCTTTTCGCCACGCAAAAAAAATTACACGCCGTTGATACCCAAATACATGAACACTTCACACAAGATGACGCCCTGTGCGACTCGATTGACCGTATGAAAGAGACGATCGTCCCCCTTGAAAAAGCCTGGGCAGAGCTTCAAAAGCAGTACCATGCCGTGGCTTCCTGGACCACAAAGCAGGGGAAAAGACCCGAGGTTCATTCATCCGGCCTACTCATGGAAGGAACCATTCTCACAGGACCGAATTCACGGCGCGTGCTGTCCAGAGATATCTCCCATGCCAAGCTTAAAGAGCATGTTTTGGAAGATGGCACGCATAAAATCATGTAAGGGCCGGCATCAAACGTACAAAAACCGAGGCCTCCGGCCGTAAGGTGAGCCCCCTTGAAAGCAGACTGCCGTTGTCATTTAACCCTTGGTCTTCGGGTCAAATAACAGCGGCATTTTGATGTGAATTCTTCGTTTTTTTGCGTGAGACCGAACCAGGGTGAGAGTCAGCAGGCACATTCTTATTTAAATTTTATCAGCCTTGATTTATTGTAGATAACAAACCGCCGCTCCCCTGTGTCCACCCAAAGCGCCCCTTTCTTCAAGGTAAGGTCCCCCACGCACCGGATTTTCACACCCAGGTTCTTCCAAAGGAGAGCTCATGCCGGAAAAAGAACGTATCGCCCGCAAACTTTTTGACCGCCGTAATCAAACAGACCGTCGACTGAAACCCATTTTGTTTGAAGAAGAAAAACGCGATATCTTCGAGCGACGCTCAGACCATACGGAAAGAAGGTCCAGTTGGATCCGGACCACAGAGTGGAGCAGCGTCTTTGTCGACCTGCTGCGTTAAAAAGCCATCGCCCTGAAGGCGACGGTACTCGCTTTAAAAATTGCCTTTCATGCGTTCCAAAAGCCGCACCACCTGCTCTTTCTCCGGCTCGCTGAACCCGTAAAATGCCCGGCCAAGCAATTTGGCGGAGACATAGTCAAAATCGGGCTGCAACTCGTCTCCTGAAAGGCTCAGGGCAATGAGGGTCACCCGACTGTCAGAGGGATCATTTTGTTTTTCAACGTACCCGAGCTTCTCCAACTTATTCACAAGAGAGGTCAGGGTTGATTTGTCCCTGCCGATCCTGAGCGCCAGCTCTTTCATGGCCAGGGGGGACTCCCTGAAGAGATTAACGAGAATGGCCCCGTGGGAAGGAGCCAGTCCCTCAATACCCAGCTCTTTGAGCTTGCTCAGGATAAATGCGTTCGATTTTTCCCTGACCTGAGAGATCAGGGCGATAATGTGATCCGTCTTCACTGTCGACTCCTTCGCGTCAATCCTTTGCGTCAATGCCTCTGCCCGCATATATAATTTTACGTCAAACAGACGTCAAGCGGTTTTACACATGGCAGCCCTCCCGTTCATATGATGCCGCAGCGCCCTCGATAACAATTTCCACCGCGTGGTTCGGGCACACCGTGTAGCAGTCTCCACAGACATCGCATCTGACAGGATCAATCACGAATTGATCCTGGTCCTGAGAGATCGCTTTAAAGGAGCAGTGGTCCATACATGCCCCACACCCAAGACAGGCATCTGTGATACGCATCCCCTGAAACGGAACCGGTTGCCCGCCAAAAGAAAAAGGGATTCGCAGCAACTTGTGGGACCGATGCGCCATGTCAAAATCAAAATCGTACACCTCTCCCCAGGCACGGTGGAGGCAAAAGGTGGTCATGGCCGGGTACCGTTCAATATCCATGACCCCAAGCTTGAACCTCTCATCTCCTTCACCCTTACCTCGAAGCGTTTCAAGAGCGACCTCCTTGATGTCACCGGTCGCACGAATGGTATACCCCGGATCAAAACAGGGCATGCCTTCCTCATCATGACGAACCTGAGTGCTCGGGTACATGCCGCAGATAGACACCTTTCCCGTCTCTTTCAGCTGTTTGTAAAAGGCCTTGGTGACCATGGTCCGAAAATACAGGCCTTCGTCATCGCAGGCAAACAGATGGGCGATCCGTGTTTGCGGGGTATCCTTGTCAAGCGTGGCAAAAACAAGGCAACCAATCCGATCAAATTTTCCGTAAATGTCCGTTATGTTCATCATCACTTCCCGTTTTTAAATTCAGTGTATGCGGATGCTAAAAGGCAATCCCCAGGGCTAAAAACATCAAAAGACTGATCAGGCCACCGATCAAAGCAAAGGGCATCTGAGCCCTGACATGGTCCATAACCGCCACCTCCGAGACTTTGGCGGCCAGAACGGTGGTATCGGAGATGGGGGAGCAGTGATCCCCGAAGACGGCCCCGGAGCTGCAGGCCCCGATCACCAGAGGAACGTTGACACCCAGGGCGACGGCCAGGGGGATCGAGAGGGGAACCAGAATAGAGAGGGTTCCGCCCCCTGTTCCGCTCATAAAAGAGATAAGAGCACCGAAAACAAAAACCATGGCCGGTACGAAGGCTGGCGTCACATGCTGCCCGAACCCAGCCAGGTAAGCGCCCGTCCCCAATTGATTCAACAGATCGCTCAAAGCAAAAGAGAGGGTCAAAATCAGGGAAATCTCAAGATAAGAAGCCATCCCCTGGATGCACCACCTCATATACTCCTGGGTGTCTGCAAGACCCTGGACCTTGTAGAAGGCGCCGGTCGCCATCAGTGTCAAAATGATTCCCGTAAAAATGGCGGTGGACCCGTCGCCGGTCAGAAGTACGAGCCCGGAAATACCGGTGACAAAGAGCCCCAGGGGCAACAGCAAGTTAATGGCCTTCGGTTCCACGGTGCTCTGGGTGATTTCGGGGTGGGGTACGACCTCTTTGTCCCCAAGGTCCCGCCCTGCCGAAACCACGGATTTTCTCGTAACAATCGTAAAACCGACGATGAGAATGGAGACCATGGAATAGAGTTGAAACGGAACGGCCTGAAGCACGAAGCTGAAAGGATCGCCATGGATCACCCCCCTGGAGACCTGAACCCCGATTAACGCACCAAGAAAAGCCCCTGCACTGGTGGCGGGTAACAAAAACCCAACGGATGAGGCCGTGGAATCGAGTATATAGGACAGCTTTTCCCGGTCCCCTTGATACGTATCGAAGAAGGGTTTCATCGAGACCCCCCTGACCACAATGGAGCATGTGGTATCAACGAACAGGATCATCCCAAGCAGATAAGCGAGGACTTCCGCCCCCCGTGCACTCTTCACCGCGTGTTGCTTTTCCGTCAGAAGCCGGACAAACCCTTTCACTCCCCCCGACTGCTCCAGCACATGAACCAGTGAGCCTGTCAACAAAACGAAAAGAATGGCCTTGGCAGACCCGCTGCTCTCAAACACAGAGGTGATGCTGTTGATTCCGGCAAAGAGGGTGCCGTGGGCCAGATCAAGCAGGACACCGCCTGCAAACACCCCGGCACACAGGGCCAGAATAACGTTCCTGGAATAAAACGACAGGAGCAGGGTGAGCGTTACCGGGATCAAAGAAACCATGCCAGAATTCATACGATTCGCCTTTTTGTGTCAGTCAGGCGCTCTGCATGATGCAAAGGCCCCTGTTAGGTTTGATATCAAACTAATTAAAAAAAACGTCACAACTGTTCAGCGTTACATAGGGGACATACCCCGGGTCCTTCTCGACATGTGACAGAGGGATACCGGAAGAGCCTACAAGCCACTTACAACAAGTGTAAATACGTCATTTTGATTGAAATAGATTTGCCACAGACGAACGCAATACCAACGATCAAACCCTCCTCATCCTCCCAAAAGCCTGATAAAAGGACCGCTTCCCATTCCTTCGTTGCCCCACACTTGCTGTTGGGCAATATAGTTGGACATCAAACATATGTCAAATCATTTAGCCCGGATATTTCACGTCCCGGCTCTCCCCAGAATACGGGACGGCCTCTGCCAAACAAAAACCCCCGTTGATCCATGCTCAACGAGGGTTTTTGCTTAAACGTCCTGGCCACGGGACCTGCGCATTGTATTCACTGCGTGGTGTTGCCGGGCAAAGCGGGTGCTGCGTGCTACCCGAGAACCTTGATCAGCTCCACGGTGAAGCAAAGGGTAGCGTGGGGAGCGATGGCATCGCCGGCGCCCTGGGCACCGTAACCGATGGATGCGGGAATCACCAGCTCGTACTTGGCGCCTTCCTTCATCAGCTGAAGAGCTTCCTGCCATCCCTCAATCACACCGTTGACAGGAAAGGTGGCGGGCTGCTCCCGCTTGTAAGAGCTGTCGAAGACGGAACCGTCCAAGAGGCGGCCTTCGTAGTGAACCGTGACCTGATCTTTGGAGCTGGGGCTCTTGCCGGAGCCCTCTTCCACCACGGTGTACTGAAGACCGGATTCGGTCACAACCACGCCCTCTTTTTTGGCGTTTTCGCCGAGAAACTTGCGGCCTTCAGCGCGATTTTTGTCCCCCACTTCGCTCTGGGCTTTCTGAGCCTCTTCCTGGAGCATCTGCTGGAAAGCCATCATCACCTGCTGCATCTCACCGGGAGGCATGGTGGGTTGCTCGCCTCGCATGGCAGCTTTAAAGGAGTCGCAAAAAATCTCCGCGTCAATGTCAAAGCCTTTGTGCTTGAAGTCGCCGCCGATGCTCTGGGCAAGGATATAGCTCACTTTTTTGAAATCTACGACCATGGGTCTACCACCTTCTGTTTTGTCTTTGAGTTGTCGGTTTCATGCATAAAAAACGGCTGGGATTGCAGTTTGGCAATCGCAGCCGCCGATGACTCTATCACATTTTTTTTCTTTCTGCACCCTCAGGGCTTCGCCGCAGACAAGGCCGCAGGAGGCCTCTTTTTAAAAACCCAGATCGGCGTTAATAAGGATGATCTTCACCCGGCCTTTGGGAAATGATTTTTCCATGATGGACCAGCTGTTGCAAATACGGTCCGGGCTTTTGCAGTCATGGCAGATGCCCGTTTTGGCGCAGGGGGTTTTCTTATCCAGACGCATGGCATTAACCGGAGCCGCATAATTCTTCACGCGGTCCATGGCGGATTCCAGGTCGGGAACAATTTTATTTCGCCCCACCAGGACAATCACCTCTTTGGGGCCGAAGGTGAGAGCGGCGATCCGATTGCCAATCATATCCAGGTTAACGAGATAGCCGTCTTCGGCGAGGGCGTTGGTGCCGGTGACGTAAAGATCGGAGAGGAGGGACTGCCTTCGCCTCTCAAGGCCCTCTTCCGGGGTGAAATTTTTATCATAGGTATCCAGCACCTCAAGGCCTGCGGTGTTCTTCAACATCTCGTAGAGCCCCGTCTCCACATGGGTCAGGGAACCGCCCCAGGAGATGGTTTTCCCGTCTGATTTGGCAAGAATCTCTTCTTTTACGATGCCTTGAACATCTTCCGGCGCATCTGCGATAAACACGGTAAAGTTATTCTCTTCAAGGCGCGCCTTTACAGAGTCCAGGCGCGTTCTCCAATAGGTATCAATGGGATTCTTCATCGTCTCTCCTCGGGTGGCAGGTCAATACCTGTAAAAGGGACCCGCCGTTTCTTGTTTTTTTAAGGCAGGAACATTCTATTGCTATCAGGGTAAGATCCGGCCCGCAAGGGGAAGCCGCTTCAAAAAACCAGGTGCCAGAACATCCCCGATATAACGTCTGCCACTCCAGCTATCATTGATAGTTTTGTAGACCATTTTTACCACATACTAAAAAGTGCTTGACCTCGTTTCAGGCCGTTGGGTAAGTATAGTTTCTTATGCTTTCGCCACGGTTCACGGCACATCTTTAAGGTTTCAAGCATATCCAGAGTAATGGCAGTACCCTGGCCTCGGTGACCCCCGAGGCCCTCAGAAGGTGAGGAGTTTTTTATGTGCAAGGACGTCAGGCAATATTCTTGGGAGGTAGCGGTATGACCTG
Source organism: Desulfoluna sp. (assembly GCF_030145185.1). GTDB lineage: Bacteria > Desulfobacterota > Desulfobacteria > Desulfobacterales > Desulfolunaceae > Desulfoluna. The sequence goes on from NZ_JAQYWB010000019.1 coordinate 72,728, forward strand.
TGATTCAAATCGCCCCTTACGTATCTGTATCATCAGTTACCGCAGCAATCCCCATTGCGGCGGCCAGGGTGTCTATGTGAGGAACCTCGCAAGCGCCCTCACGGAACTGGGACACCACGTAGAAGTGGTTGCCGGGCCTCCGGACCCCCTCCTGAATTCGACGGCCAAACTCACCATGCTGGATTGCCTGGATCTCTACAACGCGGAAAATCCCTTCAGAACGCCCACCGCCAGAGAGCTGTGTAACCCCATCAATCTCCTGGAATGGCTCAGTATTTCCACCATGGGTTACCCGGAGCCCAAGACCTTTGGGTACCGGGCCTACAATCACCTGAAGAACCGCGTCGACGAATTTGACATCATCCACGACAACCAGAGCCTCTCCTATGGAATCTGGGCCCTGAGCCGCAAGGTCCCCACCGTAGCCACCATCCACCATCCGATCACACGGGATCGCCAGATCGCGATACGCAGTGTACGAAGCTTCTGGAAGAAACTGAAACACCTCAGATGGTACTCCTTCATCGGCATGCAGAAACGCGTGGTCAAAAGACTGCCCAAGTTCATCACGGTCTCCGAGTTCTCCAAAACGGATATCCACGCAGAGTTCAACGTTCCGGCAGACCGGTTCCACGTGGTGCCCAACGGCATCAACACCGAGCTCTTTTATCCCCTGCCCCACATCCAGCGAGAGCCGAACCGTCTCATCGTCACCAACAGCGCGGACACCCCTTTAAAAGGACTCTACTATCTCCTCCAGGCGGTACACGCGATCAGCCAAGAGCGGGACATCCGCCTCACCGTCATCGGCACCCCCAAAGAGGGCGGCGGCATCGAAAAGCTGGTGAAGAAGCTGGATATCGGCCACCTCATCGATTTCACCAGCCGGGTCTCCAACGAGGAGTTCCGGGAACATTACGCCAAGGCCTCCATCGCCGTGGTGCCCTCCGTTTATGAGGGGTTCGGCCTGCCCGTGGGTGAAGCCATGGCCAGCGGGATTCCAGTCATCAGCACCACCGGAGGAGCTCTCCCCGAAGTGGCCGGAGATGCGGCCATGATGGTCCCGCCCGAGAATCCAGAGGCCCTTGCCAAGGCCATCTGCGAACTTTTCGATAACCCCGAGAAGGCAAAAAAACTGGGTGAGGCGGGCTACAAGCGTGTTCACGAGCAGTTCACATGGAAAAATGCCGCAGAACAGACCGTGGCAGCATACAGGGAGGCCATCCGTGATTACCGTAAGATTTAATATTTTAGACATCAAGCCCGGCTATCGTATCCTGGACATTGGCTGCGGCCCCGGCCGCCACATCAGCGCCGCCTACGAGTACGAAAAGGTCACCGCCATCGGGGCTGACCTCTCCCACGAAGACCTGCAACAAGGGGTTAAAAGGCTTCAGTTTCATGATCACCTGGGCGCCCACAAAGGGGGTTCCTGGGCCTTTACCATGGCAGACATCACCAACCTCCCCTTTGCCGACGACAGCTTTGATGTGGTCCTCTGCTCAGAGGTGATGGAACACATCCCCACCGACGATGTGGCCGCCAAAGAGATCCTGAGGGTCTTAAAACCCGGGCATAACCTCGTGGTCACCGTCCCCCGCTTCTGGCCCGAGAAGATCTGCTGGCTCCTCTCCGATGAATACTTCAACGCCAACATGGGTCACGTCCGTATTTATAAGAAAAAGCCCCTGGTAAAACTCATCGAAAAACAGGGTGCCACCTACTGGAACGCCCACCATGCTCACAGCATCCACGCCCCTTACTGGTGGCTGAAATGCCTGGTCGGCCCCACCCGGACCGATCACTGGGCGGTCAACCTGTACAAACGATTTCTGGAGTGGGACATCCTCTCTCAGCCTAAAATCACCAAGTTCATGGACCGGCTCCTGAACCCGGTCATGGGCAAGAGCCTGGTGGTCTACTTTACCAAAGACAAATAAGCAGGGAAGCCATGCCCCATGCAGCCTCTGCAGGCGTGCAGGGCAGCGCCCCGTTCGATAAAAAAAGAGCGTGATTCAAACGAATCACGCTCTTTTTGTTTGTGTAGGGGATGTCACGCCGGCCATGGAAAGAGCAATAGGCCATCGGCAATAGGGGCGGGGTCTTTTTCAATGGCCGAAACGATGCTCTCTGCCCCGTCCTCTTTATTGCTGAGTAATGAGAACTCCTGATCAGCCAAGCTCCAACGACGTCAGTCCATAGATCCCAGAAAGCGGCAGGGGAGGAGGCGCTCCGTGGTACATGCGCACCGTCTCCTTCACAGGCTCCAACCCGAATTCTCTGGCGAGATCCAGGGCATTGGGATTGGTATCCGGCATGTCTATATAGACCGGTCCTTCGCCACCATAGGCTTTAAGGGCGTTGTAAAGCCGGTGAGCGTGGGCCGGGTTCACGGCAAAGAGAGGACCGATGCGAAAACCATCCCAGGCCTGGCGCAGGACACCGTAACCGGCCAAGTGACCGTCCTGAAGAATCCCTAAAGCGATGACCCCGGGCCGCGTAATCCAGGAGGCGAGAAAAGATTCGCGCTGACCGTAAAAAAAAGTCGTATCAAAGGCCACCACGCGATCAAAAGGGATATCGGTGAGGGGCAGCAGGTAAGGGTCCGATTGAAGCACGCCCCCGGCATCCCCGCGGTAGCGGATCACGCGATGGGCGGTCTTGAACCCCATTTTTTCATATTTGGCTTCACAGGAAGAGGCGGTGTTCAGGCCCACCGTGCAATCGGACAAGGCATCCATGCCCTGGCGCCACACCACGCGCCCCACCCCCATCCCCCGGCAATCCGGCCGGACCAGATAAAAGCCTATAAAACCAATTCGGGTCGCGTATCGAACGGAGGAGAGAATCGCCACCGGTTCGCCATCCACTTCGGCCATCCAGAACCCTTCCGGGTCGCAGGCGTAAAAACAGGCCCCGTCATGAATCCCCGGGTTCCACCCTTCCTGACCGGCCCACGAAATAGCAAGGGCCAGCTCTTCCTGCTCCATCCGGCGTATGGTCGTCTGTTCCTGCGTCATCATCCTCCCTCCACTCTCGCCAACGGGTTCTGATGTCGGGTTGCTCTGATCTCCTCCCCGGGCGGCATGGGCACAGCCGCGCTTACTTTGAACAGTTAGTTTATCCCATTTTGCCGCAGATGATCAATCGCAATATCCACACGGTGTGCCTTTTCAACGGCATGGACGGTCTCTCGAAGAAACTCCATTGCACCGATGAGTATCAATGTATAGCCGAGAAGCTCCGTCCCTTCTTCCACCGCATTCTTCACGACCCGCATGTACCCATCCCCCATAATCGCTCTCCAGAGCACCTGCCAGCCAAAGAGCCTCGAAAAAACAAAGACCGTCATAAAACCCCCGGCCATCAGCCCAAAGCTTGACCTGCCCAAAAAATCGTGGAGGGAAGCCCTCAACCCATCAGGATATCGTCCGGCCCGGGTGATAGCAGAAAAAGCGGTGACCACAGCCAGAAGCTGCCAGGCGCCGTCAAAAAAACATCGGTCCAGATAAAAATCAAATTCCCGTATGCAGGCGATGCTTGCAGCGCCCGCCAAAAGCGCGACAAGGGGGCCCCGGGAGGGATCCCGCTGACCCGATAAACAGACACATATAAGGGTAAAAAAAAGGGCCGTGACCTGAAGATATTCCAGGACCGAATTCTCACTGAAAAGAGAGCTCAGATCCGTATAGACCGCTTCCCAAATAATACAAAGAGCCATCCCTCCTGTCAGGAAGGCATAAAATAAACACCAGGCGACAGTTCGAAAAAAGAGATTCGAAAGGATATTTTTTATCATGGATAGATACCTGTCATTATTATATTTACCGAACACACTATATCATATTCAGACTCCAGGCGGGCATCATTATTTACTGAAGCAGGGAGGGGCCAAAATCACAGCCCCTCCCTGGTCGCTAAGGAGACTTACCTTCCGAAAGGCTGTTCAGACCTTTCGAAACCGAACGACGAGGGCCGAAAAGGCTCTCGTCAAATTGAAAATCGCTGATACAAATCAACGTTAAGGACTCATCGGTGCCACGGGCTCCCCTGTGGCGTAGTCCAGCACGGCCAGGGCATCCATGTAAGCGTACAGGGCCTGATAATAATTGGAGTCGGCGGAGGTCTGGTAGCTTCGGGCGTCGATCACATCCGTGGAGGTGGCCACCTGCTGATCGTATTGTACCTTGGTGATGCGCCAGTTCTCACGGGCCTGCACACGGGACCGTTCCGCCGTGTTGATGTTCTTTCGGGCCACGCTGCGATCCAGCAGGGCATTTTGCACATCCTGCCGGACCGCGGCCTCGGCATCGGACAAGGCGGCCTCCACAGCCCGCCGGAGGTGAGCCTTTTCTGCGGCCCCTGCCCCAGTCTTGCCCCAGTTCCAGAGGGTCCAGGAGGCTTCAAGCGTCAGGCTGGCCGAATCGGTGTGGGTAAAGGCATTCTCATCGGGAAAGGGAGCCTCGCCGTTTTTGGCATAGCGCCCCACCAGCGATACGGTGGGGTAATAGCCGCTTTTGGCCGCGGTCTCTCCAAGGCTGGCCTGACGAACCCCCAGGCGCAGGAGGGAGACCCGGGGTCGCCGTGAGACGGCCAGCCCTTCAAGCGTCTCTGCCTCCTGGCTCCAGACCGGTGGGACGTGCACCTCATCTAAGGCCAGAGGGGTGGAGGGCGCTCGAGCCATGAGCCGGTTGATGGCGATGCGGGCTTTCTCGGCCTCTGATTCGGCCCGGTTGCGGTTCTGCACAGCTCCGGCCAGGGCCACCTCGGATTTTAGCAGGTCGTTTAAGGGGATCAGGCCCTGCCCGTGATTCAACGTGGCCACCCGTTTATGATCCGTGAGTGAGGCCACCTCATCTTCAGCCACAGCCAGGAGCCGCTGGGCCAGAAGCAGCCGATGGCAGGCCTGGCGTGTGGCAAGAACCAACTGCTGAAAGGTTTCTCGCCGCTCCAGCCCTTCGGCGTCCACCCCGAGTCGGGCCAGGCCATGGGCAGATTTCAGGGCGTACCCTGTGAACAGGGGCTGGGCCACCTGGACATCCCAACCGGACTGCTTCCGGTACCCCACAGGAAAATCACCCCCCACACTCTTCTGGATGGGCTCCCGATGGAGGCCTGTCCAGGAGTACCCGGCAGAAAGGGACGGCAGCCGATCGGCCCGGGCACTGATCAGGACCTCCTTGGAAGCCGCCAGCTCGGCCTCCGCCCCGGCCACGGCTGGATTACGGCGAAGGGCCTGCCCCACCACAGCGTCAATGGTCATCTTCTCCGTGGCCCAGGCGCCGCCCTCACAAACGAGGACAGCACAGAGTGTGGCGATCCATCCCCAGACAATGTATCGCTTGATCATGATGCCACCTCCCCTACCGGCATTCCGGTCTGAATTCTGAAAAAGAGCGTGTAGAGCACGGGAATCACCACCAGGGTAAGCACCGTTGCAAAGGCCAGCCCCACCATAATGGTGACGGCCATGGAAACAAACATCACGTCAAATACCAGGGGAATCATCCCGAAAATCGTGGTAATGGACGCCAGCATCACCGGACGCACCCGGTCAAGGGAGGCCTCTTTGACGGCGTCGAGAGGCTCTTTGCCCCCACGGATGTCCTCATCAATCAGGTCAATCAGCACCACGGCATTTTTAACCATCATGCCAATGAGGCTGTAAGCCCCCAGCATGGCGAGAAACCCAAAGGGCTGCCCGAAGAGAAGCAGGCCAGCGGCCATGCCCACAAGGGCCAGCGGAAGGGTCACGAAAATCATCAGGGGCTGACGGATCCCGTTGAACAGTCCCACCAGAATCATCACCATGGCGACCAGGCTCACCGGTAAAAAGGCTTTCACCCCCTCATTCCCATTTTGTGAGAGTTCATATTCCCCTTCCCATTCCAGGGTATAGCCGGCAGGCAGGGGGAGGGCTTCAATGGCCGGTCGAATCTGCGCCAGCAGGGTATCAGAGGTCAGGTTCCCCACGGGATCGCACTGAGCGCGAATCACTCGGCGCCTGTTGTAGCGACGAATCACAGGATCCTCCCACACCAGACCGCTGCCTTCGGTCACCTGGGCCACGGGCACACCGGTTGAGGACGCCCCCCAGACGGGCAACGCCGACAGGTCCGTCTGATCAGGGGATGAATAAACCACCTTCACAGGAATCAGGTGATTCTTCTCACGATAATGGGTCACAAGAAGGCCGTCTGTGCCCCCCAGAAGGTCCCGGGCCAGATCCGTCCGCTCCACGCCGGCCCGTCGCCCCTTGTTCTGCGCATAGAGCGCCTCCCAGACCAGGGTCCGCTCCCGCCAGTCATCCGTGACATTCATGGCGTTGGGGCTGTCTGCCATCACCGCTTTGGCCTGCTCCGAAAGGGAACGCAGCACGGCCGGGTCAGGCCCGGTAAAACGCGCCTCCACCCGGTAGTCGGCCTTGGGGCCGCTGATGTACTTGGCGATATGAGGCTCCCCTTCCGGCAGGGTCTCGGCGAACCAGGGCTCTATCGTCGCCATCATCCCATTTATCTTTCGGTAATCATCCACATTGATGATCAACTGCCCGTAGCTGGCGAGCTTGGGCTCGGGGTTGACGGAGTTCATAAAGCGGGGCGGCCCCTGGCCCACACAGGTGGCCACGCCGGTCACGCCCGGCAACTCCAGAAGAAAGGATTCCGCCAGTTTAAGATCATCGGAGACCGCTTCAATACGGGAGCCTTCGGGCCGCCGGTAGTCCACCACAAACTGAGCCGTGTCGGCATCGGCAAAGAACCGTTTCTCCACCATGCCCATCCCGGCCCCGGCCAGGACCAGGAGCCCGACCATCAAGCCCAGGGTCGCCAGACGGTGCCTCAGGGCCAGCGCCAGCAATCGCCGATAGCCGCGAAAAAACACACCGACATGAAGTTCACTGCCCTTCTTCCCTTTCGGAACGGTGAGAAACCGATAACAGAACACCGGCGTCTGGGTCATGGAGAGGACCCAGCTGATCATCAAGGCGATGGCCACCACCTGAAAAAGGCTGGCGCAGAACTCACCGGTGTTGGTGGGGGCCATGTAGATGGGAAAAAAGGCCAGGCAGGCGATCACGGTGGCCCCCAGAAGGGGCATCGCGCTCTGCCGGGTAGGATCGGCAATTCCTGAGAAACGGTCATTGCCTTTCTGAAGGTTGACGAGCCCGGCGTCCGCCACCACGATGGCGTTGTCCACGATCATGCCCATCACAAGAATCAACGCCGCCAGGGAGATCTTCTGCAGGTCAATCCCCAAGACCAGCATCACCAGAAAGGTCCCCATAATGGTCAAGACCAGGTTGGCCGCGATGATCAAGCCGCTTCGAAACCCCATGGTGACGAGCAGAACCCCGACAACGATGGCCACGGACTCCGCCAGGTTGAGCATGAACCCCTCAATTTTATTCTTCACGAAATCGGACTGGTAGTAGACCTTGTCCAGATCAATTCCTACAGGCAGACCGGCCATAAGATCCGTCAGGCGGTGGTTCACCGCCTCTCCCAGGGTCACCACGTTGGCTCCCCCCGCAGCCGCAACAGCGATCCCGATAGCGGGCCTGCCGTTAAAGCGCATCATGGGCTCTGCCGGTGCCTGATACTCCCGGGAGATGGTGGCCAGATCCTTTAAAAACACCTGCTCCTCTCCCTCCCCTTGAATCACCAGCCCGCCAATCGCCTCCACAGAGGCAAAGACCCCCGAAGGGTCTATCCGGACCCGATAACTGCCCATATCCATGGCCCCTGCCGGTGCGATGGCGTTCTGGGCGGAAAGCATCCCGGCGATGCGGGACGGCGCAATGCCCAGGGTGGCACACTGGGCCCGGGAGACCTCGACGGTCACCACCTCCGGCTGAATCCCGTAAAAGGTGATCCGCTCCACATCGGGCACCAGCATCAATTCCCGCCGGATATAGTCGGCATACGTCTTCAACTCAGCCAGGGAGTACCCATCTGCCGACAGGGCCATAAAGAGCCCGTACACATCCCCATAATCATCCATCACTTCAGATGGCAACGCGCCCTTCGGCAGCTTGCCCTGACTTGCCTCGACCTTCCGTCTCAGCATATCCCAGAGCTGCTGAAGCTCATCGGATCGGATCCACTCATTCAAATCCACATAGACCAGGGAAAGACCGGCGCGGGATTCCGAGCGCACCTTGTCCACCTCATCGGCCCCCTGCACCGCCTCCTCAATCACCCGGGTCACCTGCTGCTCCACCTCATGGGGGGAGGCCCCGGGGTAAAGGGTCATCACCATGGCCGTCTTGACCGTAAACACGGGATCTTCCAGCTTGCCGAGGTGAAAATAGCCCCAGGTGCCCCCCAGGAGCAGAAGCACCATGGCAAAAACCACGGTTGTCTGATTACGCAACGAAAAATCGGGCAAGTTCATCCCTTCTTTCCTTTATTTAGATCAAAATATGCCTCCGGCGGCCCTGCCGGGGGCTAAACTTTTGAAAAGTTTAACAAACAGGCCTTAACTATCTTTCAGCATTACCTCGGCCCAAATGCGGATGTGATTTGGCCCGAGGAATCCGCCTACGCAAAAGCCTCCGGCGTGACAAGTCCGCCCATCACCATTCAACCCACGTCAGTGGTCTACGGCGCGACAAGCGATCCGTCTTCGCTTAAAAGCCGACTACGCCGTGACAAGGGAGCAAAGCGCATTCGCAAGCAGCTTTCGAGGTAGCTCACCTCGCCGCCGGAGGCACGCGTTTACAATTCCCCACCGACATTGGTGGGGCTGGGTGCCGGCAGCAATCGCACCTTGCGACCCTCTGTCAGTCCCCGCGCGCCAGCAGCGATCACCCGCATGCCCTCTTCAAGGGCGCCGTCAACACGAAGCCCTGATTGAGCCATGCCCAGCAAATGCACCGGGACCTGACGTACCGACATCTCCTTTTCATCCACCACCCAGACAAAGGTGCTGGCCTGAGACGTGTTGACCACCGCGGTTTCCGGTACAAGGAACCCGACCTGTCGACCACGGGCGGTCAAGGTCACCTCGGAGGCCATCCCCGGGCGAATCCGATGATCGTCGTTGCCGTTAAGGGTAAGGTAAAGGGGATAAGAACGATTCGAAGGGTTCGGGGTCTTGGAGACCTCTTTAACCGTGGCTGAGACCGTCTCACCCGGCAGGGCGTCAAACTGGCAGGCAATGCTGCCGACCTCTCGAATAATGGGGAGCATCCCCTCAGGAATGGCCACCTCCACCTCCAGATGATCCAGGTCCACCAACGAAACCACAGGCTGGCCCTGGGCCACCGTCTCATGGCTGTCGATATATTTCCGATGAATATACCCGTCAAAGGGAGCGATAAGGACGGTGTCGTTCAGGCTGTTTTTTGCCTCTTCAAGCCGTTTGCCGGAGGCGTCCACACTGGCTTTTGCCACCTCATAAGCCGCGATGATGCCATCAAAGGTAGCCTGGGCCGCAGCATTCTGAGCGCTTAAGGTCTCATAACGCCTGTACTGGTGCTCCGCCTCCTTCAACTGAGCTCTGGACACAGCGAGATTGGCCGCAAGGGTCTTCACCGCCACCTCAAAATCACGGCGATCGATGCGGGCAATCACCGCCCCTTTGCGAACTTTTTGCCCCCTGTCCACGGTAATCGCCACCACAGGCCCGCCCACCCGAAAGGAGAGCTCCACATCCCGCAAGGAGCGCACCGCCCCGGGAAAACGCCACGCCGTTTTCTGATCGCCTCCGGCCAGAGTCACCGTCTTGACCGGACGCCCTCCTTGCGCCTCCCCGATCTTAATCGCCTCACTCTCCGAACAGCCCGCCAGGGCCAGAGCCGAAATCAACCCCACCAGAAGCAGAAGCCCTGCCCGCACTATCATCTTCCCTTTTCGTTTCATCATTCGTCGTTCCTGTTCGTTGTTGTTCATACGATCTGTATGATTCATTCATTGCCGAAACGCAGCAACGCCCGCCCTATGCATCACTTTCGAGTCACTCTTTACTTCCACTGTTCCCATAAGGAGACATGCACAGACCCCAAGTTCTCAAGGGCCCACACCAGCCAATCCCGCTCGGTCTTCATCGTCTGAAAATCCGTGACCCGGGACCACTCAATGACCACGGACCAATCGTTTTGAATCCGTGCGTTCCGATAAAGCCGGCAGGCATCCCCAGCCCAGTACCCCTTACAAAATCGGGTAAAAAGCAGGGGAATATTGCGGCTGCTCCCCAAGTCCGTCAGCCTCACCGTGATCTCTTCTCTGGAATCCATGTCTCTTGCTCCATCCCACTGCAAATGACCCTGGTTAATGGCACACCATAAAAAGTCCAGAAACGCAGAAAATCGTCCCACCTTCCCAGCCTTTCAAAAAAGGAGGGGGAATCCGTGCCGCCCAAAAGTAAATCAGACGGCGGTGCCTCCCCGGGCTCACCACCGGTTCTCACCCGAAAGAAACAGAGAAAGGGGAGAAAAGCCGCCACCGGCACTCTTCTCCATTTTGTTTGCCAAAACCGTGCCATGATTTTTGTTGTTTATTTTCAGTGAATTAGGACGAGCCCTCTTCAAGAGGCACCACATAAGACACTTTAAAATGTTGTATATGGTATTTATCTTCGATATATATCTTATATGACATTTTGAAATCTGCGCGCCCTCACCTACGATGAACACAGAGGCCGTCGTGAAGGGTTCACAGTGACGCCTCGCACGAAGGGCAAAAGGCCCTAACCCGGATATTTCACGAGTCGAGTGCACCCATATTCAAGGCATCATAGCTGCCACTGTAATAATCGTTTTATTGTCTTGGCTTGATCATTTTCTCATAAAATATCCGGGCTAAACGACCTCAACAGGCTTTAACCATGGAGCCCCAAACATGCCCCGCACCGATGACATCCAATTTTTCCACGAGGCCACCCTGGCCATCTGTGGAAGCATCGACATAAACGAAGCCCTCAATGAGTGCCTCACCTTTCTGCAGCGTTACATGCCGGCCGATAATATCACCCTGGATTACCTGGACCCCGCCATCCCAGGGATCTGCTCCGTGGCCCAGGCCGGTGTTCCCCTCATGCCTCCAGGGACCATTATCCAGCTCTCCGAAAGTGAGGTAGGCTATATCGAATCCCAGTGCTGCCAAACCACCCTGAGCCACCTGCCCGATGACAACCCGGTGGCGAAACGCGTGGCAATACAGATGGGCATCACGTCCGACTTCTCATCGGCTGTTCTGCACCTCATGACCAAAAATCAGCGATTGGGGGTGGTGGCCGTCAGCGCCTTGCAAAAGGGACAGTTCACCGAAGAGCACGCCCGGCTCCTCTCCCTGCTCCACGACCCCTTTGCCGTGGCCATGAGCAACACCCTAAGATATCAGGAGGTGCTGCGCCTCCAGGAGATGCTCAAAGACGACAACCGGTTTTTAACCAGCGAGCTCCACCGCATGAGCGGAGACACCATTATCGGGGAAAATTTTGGTCTTCAGGATGTGATGGAAAAAGTGAGGCAGGTGGCACCGCTTAACAGCCAGGTGCTGCTCCTGGGAGAGACGGGTGCCGGCAAAGAGGTCATCGCCAACGCCCTTCATTACCGGTCACCGCGAGCTTCCGGGCCCTTTATCAAGGTCAACTGCGGAGCCATCCCCGAGAGCCTGCTGGACAGTGAACTGTTTGGACACGAAAAGGGGGCCTTCACCGGCGCCCTCTCGCGGAAAAGAGGCCGGTTTGAGCGGGCCCATGGCGGCACCCTGTTTCTTGACGAAATCGGCGAGCTGCCCCATGCTGCCCAGGTGAGACTGCTCCGGGTGCTTCAAACCCAAACTTTTGAACGGGTGGGGGGAAGCGAACAGATTCAGGTGGACGTGCGCATCATCACCGCCACCCACCGGGACCTTGGGGCCATGGTCCGGGAGCATACCTTCCGGGAAGACCTCTGGTTCCGGCTCAGCGTTTTTCCCGTCACCATTCCCCCCTTGCGGGAGAGAAAAGCCGATATTCCAGCCTTGGTAAATCACTTCATCGAAAAAAAAAGTCACGAGATGAAGCTGCCCTACTGCCCGGTCCCGGCCCCCGGCGCCCTGGAACGGCTCCAGGGGCACCACTGGCCCGGCAATGTCCGTGAGCTGGAGAACGCCGTGGAGCGTGAACTCATTCGCAATTACTCAGGGAGTCGCAACACGCCCCTCTATTTTTCCGACATGACCACGCCCGGACCGACCACCGAAACGAATAATCGGTTCCAGACGGACGACCCCACTCTCCTTGAGACGGTCATCACCCGGCATCTCATCCACGTTCTGAACCGGGCAAAGGGGAAAATACAAGGAGAAAACGGCGCAGCGGCCCTCCTGGGCCTTCACCCCAGCACCCTGCGCCACCAACTGAGACGACTGGGCATTCCTTTCGGCCGAGACACCTCGCGGCAAGGATAACCCGGCGGATCCGGGACGGGCGAAGTGTCACCCGCGGGCGCTTCCTTAATCATCAGCCGGGCGTCCCATCAGGAACCTCTCCCCATCAGGTGCCCTTTCCCCTGTCCAGTACCTCGCGAAGGGATTGAGCCAACTCCTGGCGACCGATGGGTTTTTTCAACAAAGCAGAGATCCCCATCTTCTGCAGATGCTCCTGGGGAACGGGAAAATCCTGACCGGTGCAAAGAATCACGGGCAGATCGGATCGTAGGGCCTGAATCTCCCGTGCAAGGGCATCCCCCCGCATACGGGGCATGGTGAGATCGGTAATAATCACATCAAAGGCTTCCGGATTTTCCCGGACCCTCTCCAAGGCCTCTATGGCACTCTGGCTAACCTCCACCCGATACCCAACATTTTCAAGGAGCCCCTTCCCGATCAAAGTGATGGCCGGTTCATCATCCACATAAAGAACCCGTTCATGGCCTCCGATCACCCTTTTTCCCGTGAGATCCTTATCCTGAGCTTCCCACGCCAGCAGGGGAACAAATACATCAAAGCTGCTCCCCTCCCCCAGGACCGTCACCACCTCAATCATCCCCTTCATCTGATCCACAATCCCCTTCACCACGGAGAGCCCCAAGCCGGTACCTTCCCCTTTGTCCTTGGTGGTAAAATAGGGGTTAAAAATCGACGCAACAAGGGAGGAGACAATACCGCACCCCGTGTCCGAGACCCGGAGCCTTAAAAAGCGTCCGGGCTTTGCCTCCGGGGCATGACGCACCTCCCGCTCACCCAGCGTCTTCTCTTCCAGACAAAGAGTCAGGTGTCCTTTATCCCCCATGGCATGGGCCGCATTCGTGCCCAGGTTCATAATAATCTGATGCAACTGAGTCGGATCGGCCATCACATTGGCATCCGAGATTATACGGGTGGTAATTTCGATGGAGGACGGAAGGGTGGATCGTAAAAACCTCACCGCTTCTTTCAAGATAGTGGAAAAACGAACCGGCCGAACCTCCACATCCCCTTGCCGGGCAAAGATAAGAATCTGCGACACCAGATCCCGGGCCCGCCGGGCGGCTGAAAGAACCTCCCCGAGATTTTCAAGCTGCACCGACCCCTGCCTGGCATCCTCACAGGCCAACTCGGAGAAGCCCACCACCACAGAGAGAATGTTGTTAAAATCATGGGCGATGCCACCGGCCAGGGTGCCGATGGCCTCCATCTTCTGGACCTGAATCAAATGATTTTCCAGCTGCGTGCGTTCTTCCTCCGCCTTTTTCCGCTGGGTGACATCAATAATTCCGGCAATGGCTCCGGCATACCGCCCATGTTCATCATACATAGGAGCCGAATGCATGGTTGTGTAAACTCGGACCCCGTCTTTCCGGATAAATTCAAATCGAGCGTATTCACCAAGTTCCCCGTTGCGCCTCATAATATTTTCAGTGGCCTGCTCACGCGCCTGCGCATCCATAAAATCAAAGAGAACCTTGCCCACCATCTCCTCTTCGCAATACCCCAGCATCCTGGCCATGGACGGGTTGACCATGGTCGTCACCGACTCGACGTCAATCACCCAGATGCCCTCCTGGGCCAGTTCAAACAACTGCCGGTATTTCTTCTCACTGGATTTCAAACTTTGCTCGGAGAGCTTCAACCGGGTAATTTCCGTGGCAAGAGCGATAAAACCCTTCACGAAGCCCTTGTCATCAATCTCCGGCTTATACTCCACAAACAGCCACCGCAGCCCCCCGTCCGCAAAGGGCAGTTCCACCTCAAAAGAGACGGCCACACCTGAAAGGGCCTTCAGAACAAAAGGTTTCACCTTTTCATACACCAAAGGCCCCAACACATCGGCCATGGATTTCCCGACAATATCCCGACACGCCCATCCTCTCAGCTTTTCATACTGCCGGTTCGCAAAGAGATAGATCTCATCGAATCTCACATAGGCCGCCAATGCCGGAAGATTATCGAACAGCGCCTGAAATTCGCGTTCATGGAGCCGGGAATTCGTCTTTTTTTTCATCGACGTCACCTGGGACACGGGTTAAGAAAGGCAAAAAAGAAAATGGGAGCTCTGACAGGGTGGTTGACGGGCACAAAGGAAGAGAAAACAGAGCAGCTCTTGAGGCGGCCCCTTACACAAAAAAAAATGCTGCACCCCGTTATTATAAACGGAGATGCAGCACAAGCCAACACATCGTACAAAAAAAAGTCTTACTTAGCCCGGATATTTCACGAGTTGGGTGCGCTCATATGCAAGGCATCAGAGCTGAAGATGTAGTGGTTTACCTCAAAGCTCTGATAACGCGGCAGATGAGTGCACCCGGCTCGCCCGAAGGGTGAGAAAATCAGACAGAATACC
>NZ_JAQYWB010000099.1 GCF_030145185.1 Desulfoluna sp.
GGTCTTGCGGCCACCAGGGACCAGCCCAGGTTGCCGGTGGCCACCTCTTTGATCCAGCGTGCATACTGCACATGAAAGGGGTCGGTCAGCCCGAACTGCTCCACGAGCATGGGGATGTCTTCGGCCTGCTGCGGGGTCGTGACGTAGGCGGCGGCCCGCCTCTCCGGGCTGAAGGTCATGAGAAGCCCGAAGATGAGAACGGACACGCCGAACAGCACAAAGACCAGAAAAATCAGGCGACGTGTGATGTAGGCAGCCATAAATAAAAAGGCCTCCGGCGGCGAGGTGTGCCACCTCGAAAGCGGGTTTGTGAATACGCATCGGGAGTCGTAACTCCGGACTGAAATACGTCCACATTTACGTGAAGTGCAAGAAAACGCACCGTGCGTCGCAAGTCCATGAGCTATCGGTGGGTAAAAGCCAACTTAGCCGGTGACTTTAGCCGGAATAACTCCGGCAGCAAGGTGAGCCACCGTGAAAGGGCATTCGCGACGTTTTTTTTATGAAAAGTAATCTCTATTTTGAGAGTCTTTTGAGATCTTCCCAGGCCGCATCGAGCATGGGGTGTGGCTGAAAGCCTTTAATGTTGCTGCGGTAGGCGAAGTTGTCGATCTTCTGGTAGATCATGCAGCCGATGGCCTCTTCGTACCAGAGGTTCTGGAGGCGTTCGTAGATGACCCTCCTTTTTTCGGGGTCCACTTCAAATCGGCCTGCCTTGCAGAGGCGGTCTACCTCTTCATTCTGATAGGCCATGTACTTGCCATAGACCCCTTCGGAGCTCATGAAGGTGAAGAGGAAGTTGTCGGGGTCCGGGTAGTCGGCACCCCAGCCGATAAGGAAGATGGGAAACTGGTACTTTCGGTAGGCCACGGTGTAGTCTTTCCAGTCGACGTTTCGCACTTCAATCTGGAATTTGGGGTTTAAGCCCATGATATTTTCGGCCAGCATGTGGGCCGCCGCTTCACGCTGGGCGTTACCGGTGTTGTGGGTGATCACCATTTTAAACCCTTTTTCCCACACCTTGCCTTCCCATGCCTGCTCCATTTCTGCTTTGGCTTTGTCCAGGTCAAAGTTGTAGACGGGCACTCGGATGTAATACGGGAGGCCATTGGCGTTGGGGCTGGTGGGCATGACCACGCGGTCGTTCCAGACGTCCTGGGCGTAGGTGGCGCGATCGAAGGCGTGGAGGAAGGCCCGGCGGACGTGGGCATCGGAAAAGAAGTCGGCGGGGATGCCGTCGCCGTCCAACATGCCGCTGCCGATGTTGGGGTTGGCTTCGGGGTTGACCTGACGGCAGAAGAGGGCGGCGGAGACCGAGAGCTGGGGCACGGAGTAGACCACCACGTCTTTCATGGCCTCCACCTCGGGCAGGTACTGGGTGTCAACCTGAACCCGGTCGGCGTCGCCGTTCTGCAGGGCCAGCTTGCGGGAACTCCACTCCTTGTTGTACCGAAAAATGGCGGTCTTCAGGGCGGGGGCGTCTCCCCAGTAGCCATCGAACCGCTCGAAAATAAAGACCTTTGAGGGTTCCCATGTCAGCATGGTGTAAGCTCCGGTGCCGTTTTCGATGTGGTGGAGGGGCTCGGAGCCAAAGGCGGGGTTGTTGTGGGCGGCGGCGGTTTCAAGGGTGCCGTCCCAGCCGCCGTTTTCGACGGTCCACTCTTTGTCGAGGATGACGCCCCCGTAGGAGTAGGCAAGCACTGCCAGAAGCGGGGGGAAGGGCTGGGGAAGGGTCAGGATGACCTTGTCCCCGTTGACGGTGATGCTTTGATTGATTTTCTCAAAGATTCCGGGTTTGAGTTTGCCGTCCTTGCTTCGGGTGCTGGTCTCGCCGGTGAGGGCTTCGAGCATCATCCACATGGGACCGCCATCCTGATCCACCACCATGTGGCGTTTGAGGGAGTAGGCCACATCCTCGGGGGTGAGTGCGCCTCCGGCGTGGAAGGTGACCCCTTTGCGGATTTTAAAGGTATAGGTTTTGCCGCCGTCACTGATACCGCCGTTTTCGAGGGTGGGGACCTCCTCGGCCAGAACGGGCACGAAGTCGTTGGTGGCGGATCCGCGAAAGGCGATGAGGGATTCATAAAGGTTCATGATGCGCTGGTGAGAGACGTTGTCATAGGCGCAGGCCGGATCAATGCTGCGAACCGTGCCGTAATCTTCAAAAACAAAGGTATCCGGATTTTTCACCACCGGTTTGACCACCTTTATTTTGACGAGTTCCTGGGTTTTCTCCTGGGGCTCTTCTTTCGGGTCGCTGCATGCGGTGGTGATAAAGAGGGTCAAGAGGAAAAACAGGACGCTTTTTAACGCTCTCGATCTGTTCATGGATTCTTCCTTTGTGCGGGGGTTGGTTGTCCGGCGGGGGGCGCCCATTCCGGTTGTGGCCTTTTTATTTGGTGTTTCGTTCTGCAGGTGGCGAGACGTGTGGAAAAATGATGCTATAAAAATACCATAAAGTTTATTTGCCATCAAAGGTGAAGTTATATTTCTTTAAATTGCATGGGGTTAATTGGGTGGGCTGTGGGGGGTAAAGAGAGTGACCGTGGGGATGTCTGCGTGGGTGGTTCCTATGAGTTAACTCGAAGGGTGAGAAAAAGAGCAGATAACCGTGAATTACATTTTGCATTTTTGAAATGCCTATATTTTTCCACTGAACTGACTGTAATAACTCGTTATTAATCTGAATCAACAGTTTTCTCATGAAATATCCGGGCTAAACGCATTCACAACTCCCTTGCAAGGTGGCACACCTTGCCGCCGAAGGCTTTTATTGGCGCTGAATAGTTACAAAATAAGTAACTATTCAGCTATCCATTTTTTCTTTATGGCCCCGGCCTGACATGCACCCTACGCTTTTCGTCTTCCCCGCGCAGGCGGGAATCCATGTATGAAAATCCGTATCGTCCTCATTTTTACAATGACGTACCGGGGGGATGCGTAGGGTGCGCCGTGCGCACCGTCAGGCGTATCGTAAACCGGAAACACCGCATTTTGAAATAAGACGCGTGGTCATCGAGAACTTGCGAGGCCGATGGTCCTCTCTACGGTAGAAGGTGCGAGAGCCGCACCCTATGCGGTGATGAAAAGGCGTGACGTATTGGTATTTGAATTTTTCTGTCATTTGCCTCGAACGATCGGGCGAAGGCAAGCTGAATAGTTACCAAAATAAATTGTCATCTCAAAACGGATGAGACCGGCCAGGCAGGACGCCTGGCCGGTCTATTTCGGTAGGAAGGCCTTTTTGTCAGGCAACGGTGGTCTCGGAAGGCCCTGTGCTGCGGGGACATTGTCGCCGCTGTTTTGGCAGCGGATATTTTTAAGCCGGGTTCGTAAAAAAAAACGAACGGGTTACACGGTCGTTTGTCTTTTTCCAAGACAAGGTAACGGACGCTGTGAGATGTGTGCCAGAGGCATCCGAGAGAGGCATGGGGGAAAGTACCACAGCCCCTAAGGCAGGTAAGGGGTGTGGATACTGAATGCCTTACTCTCGAATACCTCCAGCACAGTGAAAATTCGCGTAGTGAGTGGGTCGTTAGAATTTTTGTGTTCCGAATTTTCTACCATGAGTTATATCAATTATCGTGCCACAATTGTGTGTTGAGTATTATTAAGTAGTTGTAGTTAAAGAGTGAATATGGTAAACGATATATCGTGAGCAAATAACGATATGTCGTACAAACACTGAATGGGAGGGAGACGTGCCTGATCGATTTCGAGAAGTCACCCGACGGATATTCAGCAGTCTGGATCTTGAGGCCGCTCTGTTCGATGCGTATACCTACCTGAAAGAGATCATGCCTCTGGATGGAGCCTTTATAACCTCCTATGATCATACCCAAAAGAAAGCTCGGGTGATCGCTATAGCCTGTGATGACGGCGGGTTTGGGCTGGATGAGACGATTCTCATCTCCGATGACACCTGGGAGATGATGGGCGCATGGCATGCCGAATCCCTGGAAACTCCTGTTCCCTGGATTCGGGATCACACACATCCCATTAATAAAGAGCTTTTACGTATCGTTAAACGCGGATTCCCCTCTGCTCGAAGGAGAAAAGAAGGTGCAGAAGAACTTTGCTGCACCATCTCCTGTGCGCTGAACAATCAGGGCAGGAATTTGGGAAATCTAATTCTTGCCGCCGAAGGGGAGTCTCTCTATAACGAAAGTCACATTGCCGTCATGAAAGATGTCAGCGAACCCTTTGCCATGGCTCTGGCCAACGCCATGCGGTTTAAAGATCTGGTTCGGGATCACCAGGCCCTCCAACGCGATACCCGGCAGATGACCGGTGATGTGATGATCGGCGCCCATGGCGGGTTACGCGAGGTGCGTCGTCTGATCGAACAGGTGGCGCCCACGGAAAGTCCGGTCCTGCTCATGGGGGAGACCGGCACCGGCAAAGAGGTGGTGGCCGGAGAGATCCATAAATGTTCCCCGCGTTGCGGAGGGCCCTTTATTCGCCTCAACTGCGGAGCGATTCCTGAGTCTCTGATGGATTCTGAACTTTTCGGGCATCAGAAAGGGGCCTTTACCGGGGCCTTTGAAACCTCTGTCGGCCGATTTGAGCGGGCTTCCGGAGGCACTCTTTTTCTTGATGAAATCGGTGAATTGCCGCTTGCTGCCCAGGTCAAACTTCTGCGGGTGCTTCAGGGCGGGGAATTTGAGCGTGTGGGCGGCAACCAGATCATGCAGGCGGATGTCCGCATCATTGCCGCCACCCACCGAAACCTGGAAGCCATGGTCGTCGAAGGGACCTTTCGATCTGACCTCTGGTTCCGTCTTCATGTTTTTCCGTTAAGCATTCCACCTCTTCGAAAGCGTATTGAAGACCTGCCTGCCATGGTGGAGTATTTTGTCCATCGGAAAAGCAAAGAGATGAATTTACCGTATCGCCCCAGTCTCGCCGAGGGCGCCCTGGACTCACTCATCGATTACCCCTGGCCCGGGAATGTTCGAGAGCTCCAGAACCTTGTGGAGCGTGCTTTGATCCTCTCCGGGGGACGCCCTCTTCATTTTGAAGCCCTCCTCAACCGACCCGTTCCCCGACCGGGGAAAAAAGTCTGGGAGGTCGCAGAGCCCATCTCTGGTACCTTTGACGAAATGGCCGCCGCCTGGATTCGCAAAGCCCTGGTCCTTACCGAAGGAAAAATCTCCGGTCCCAGGGGAGCCGCGGATCGCCTGGGCCTTCATCCCAACACCCTGAGAAGCAAGATGAAAAAGCTGGGTATTCAGTTGGAGCGGCAGGTGAAAGCGGATTAACGGCAGACCGATAAAGATGAAAAGGAGAGACCTGCGATGCCCCAGGAAACGCTGATGACCATCCACACCTTTACCGCTCCTCAGGATGCCCACCTGGCCAAGGCCCAACTCGAGTCCTGCGGCATCGAAGCTTTTGTTTTCGATGATCACCTCGTGGGGATTCAGCCCTGGTATTCCCATGCTGTGGGGGGCGTGAAGCTTCGAGTTTTTGTCTCTGACCGGCAAGAGGCGCTGGCGGTTCTGGGTTATGAGGATTCTCGGGCGGAGAAGGCCGACCGGTGCCCTGTATGTGAAAGTTACGATATTGATTATGAACGAAAGATTGGATGGGGTCGGCGGTTGAGGTTTGGCCTTTTTCTGCTTCTTTTTTTGGGGATCCCCTGGTTTTTCCGTCGCAGGCGATGGGTGTGTCATGTCTGCGGGCATTCCTGGACTCGGCCTTTGAAATATCCGGGTTAGTGACATCGGTTGGTTTCTTCTCGGTTGAACAGATACATTAAAGAATGTGCCTGCGGTGTTTTCAATGTTTATTAAAGAGGCTTGTCATTCTCTTTTTGCCTCAAGAGTTTTTGGAAGGGCAATTGTTCAGGGCTTGAAAAATTCTCAAAAAGGTGTAGAAGAGTTGCCTTACTTGTGGCGTATTCGGGCATTGCCCGGCATATTGCGCCACAGGGACAACTCGGATGAAAACAGCAGGAGAGATCTTCCGGCGCGTTGTAGCGAGTGCGATGCGAACGGAAGCCACCGAAGAGGTAAATCTTTCAGGTAAAAAGGACTGCTGTTGGACGAGCCTCTGGAGAGTCTCAATATTCGGGGGCTCTGCGTAGCCTTGGGTTGCGCGGAGCCGCTTTTTATTGAGCGCCGAAGGAGCAAGCTGTCGGGCCGTATTGTGCGGGCCGCGGTGAAACTCTCAGGTACAAGGGACAGAGTGGCATGGCGGATGATCGTCACCGGTATCGATTTGGGACCGGTGTTTTTTTCTGTCGTGAAAACTGAATGACCTCATTTGGTAGTGCCTCTTTTTAACGTCTTTCTCTTAGTAGACCGATCCATTCATCCACATTATTCATCTTATTCATTATTGAAACGGCGGCGAAATCTGCCGTGATCATGCCCTTTTGCATCGATGGTGCCTGGGCTTGAAAGGAATGATTCTGTGGAAAACTTTGCACAACTTTTAGGAACGATCGATTCGTTTGTCTGGGGACCCCCCTTACTTATTTTGCTGGTGGGAACCGGTGTTTATCTGACCGTGGGACTGGGTTTGATTCAGCTGACGAAATTGCCTCTGGCGATTAAATATCTCTTCAGCAAAGGGCACGGCGAGGGGGCTGAAGGGGATGTCTCGAGCTTTGCCTCCCTTTGTACGGCGCTTTCCGCCACCATCGGGACGGGGAACATCGTCGGGGTGGCCACGGCGGTTAAGGCGGGCGGTCCTGGTGCGATTTTCTGGATGTGGGTGGCGGCCTTCTTTGGTATGGCCACCAAATATGCAGAAGGGCTTCTGGCTGTAAAATACCGGGTGGTGGACGACAATGGGCAGATGTCCGGTGGCCCCATGTATTATATTGAGCGGGGGCTCGGGAACAAACTCCTCGCCAAGATGTTTGCCCTGTTCGGCATCGGCGTCGCTTTTTTCGGGATCGGTACCTTTGCCCAGGTCAACGCCATCAAAGATGCGGCGCTTCTTACCTTTCATATTCCCGTACCGGTAACGGCGGTGGTTCTCACGGTTCTCGTGGCTCTTGTCACCATCGGCGGTATCAAGCGTATCGCCCAGGTGGCTTCAGCCATTGTGCCCTTTATGGCGATCTTTTTTATCCTGGCCTCTTCCGTGGTCCTTCTGCTGAACCTTTCCAGTGTTCCTGCGGCGGTGAGCCTGGTGATTCAAAGCGCCTTTAACCCCGAAGCGGCCTTCGGGGGCGCGGCCGGTATTACCATGATCATGGTCATGCGAAGCGGCATTGCTCGCGGTGTGTTCTCCAACGAATCGGGCCTGGGCAGCGCGCCCATTGCGGCGGCGGCTGCTAAAACCAACTCTTGCGTGCGCCAGGGCCTCATCGCCATGACGGGCACTTTTATTGACTCCATCATCATCTGTACCCTCACCGGCCTGGTTCTTGTGATGACCGGAACCTGGAACAACCCCTCCCTGGCTGGCGCTGCCATGACCAACACCGCCTTTAATATCGGTATGGGAAGCAATATCGGACAGTACGTGGTGACCATCGGTCTGCTTTTCTTCGCCTTCACCACCATCCTCGGGTGGAACTACTACGGTGAGCGATGCACCGAATACCTTTTTGGTGTGAAAGGGATAAAAGCCTATAAAGTTATCTATATCGTTTTGGTCGCTTCAGGCTCCTTTCTTAACCTGGGCTTGATCTGGACTCTGGCGGATATCGTCAACGGGCTCATGGCCATCCCCAACCTCATCGGCCTCCTCGGCCTGAGCAAGGTGGTCTTCTCGGAAACCCGGAACTATTTCGACGGTCTGGGTGCGGCGATAAAAGCCGAGAAAGCGTTTCAGGCATAGCCCGGATAGTAACCGGCTGACGAAAGAAGACACAAAAAAGTTTTACTGCGGGCCAGAGGTGATCATGGGAGATCACCTCTGGCCCGTTTGTGTTTACATTATAGAAATAGATGCGCGCCTGCTTAACCCGGATATTTCGCGAGTTGGGTGCGCTCATATGCAAGGCATCAGAGCTGAAGATGTAGTGGTTTACCTCAAGGCTCTGATAACGTGGCGGATGAGTGCCCCCGGCTCGCCCGAAGGGTGAGAAAATCAAACAGAATACCGTGGATTACATTTTGCATTTTTGAAACGACTAAAAGTATTACTACAAAGAACTGTAATTACGAATTATTCCTTAGCCCTTATTGTTTTCTCATGAAATATTCGGGTTAAGGGGCGGCGTTGATTAGTGCGAGTTTCGCTGTGCGAGAGAGTTTTTTGATGCGGTATTCGAGGCGGGAGGCTTCGGAGCGGTCTGAAACAGGGGTGCAGTAGACCATGGCAACGGGAAGGCGGGCGCGGGTGTATTTGGCGCCGGTGCCGTTGTTGTGCTCGGCAAGGCGTCGTTCGGGGTCCACGGTGATGCCTGTGTACAGGGTGCCGTCCGCGCATTCGAGGATGTAGAGGAACCAGGATTTCATGGGGGCACTGTAGATGATTTCTGGCGCCGGGACCAGCCTGAAGAGCACCGATGTCCTTGGGGGCGGGCGAGATCGGGCCGTGATGAAAACAAAAAATGCCCTGCCAACACGTTGGCAGGGCATTTTTTGTTTTTTGAAATCACGGGACTGAACCGATATCTCAGTGGCCGCTGAGGTCTTGAACAAAGGCAGGCTCAAACCTGTGAGATATCTTTTGACACGAGGTGTCCGCTATCATTTTTTAGCCCTTAGCCTTTCACCTTTAGCCCTTAGCCCTTAGCCCTTAGCCCTTAGCCCTTAGCCCTTAGCCTTTAGCCTTTCGCCCTTCGCCTTTAACCTTTAGCCATTAGCCTACCCGACAAACACCGCCAGGTTATCTTTTCGAGCGTCGGCGTGCTGAATGACCGTCTGGACCATGTCGCCGGACTTGAGGTTCAGTCCGCTGGCGGGGAGCATTACCTCCATCATATAGTCCAGCAGGAGGACCTGGAAACTGTGGCGGCGCTTGTCGAGGACCAGGCCCTCCACGCGTTCACCGATTTTGTTCTCCAGGAACTTGAGAATCCAGTAGCGACGCCGATTGGACTGGATGCGTCCGATACTGCCCATGGGGATGTCAAGGTGCTGGGAGGCTTCGGAGACATCGTTTTCAGAGTACGGAGCTTCCAGGCCCAGGACGGATCGGATCTGCCGTTGTGAGACAAGATCGTAGTAGCGTCGGATGGGGCTGCTGGCCGTGGTGTAGGCATCGAGGCCGAGGCCGGAGTGGTGTCCTGCCTTCTGGCTGACGTAGGCCCTGGAGAGCTGCTTTCTCTGCATGCAGTTCAGATACAGAGAGGACTCTTCCCCTTTGAACAGGCGCTCTTTGGGGTCAGGCTGGAGTCGGAAGAAGGTGGGGAGGCTGTGGCGGGCGAGAAAGCTCGCCATGAGCCAGTTGGCCATGATCATCAGCTCGGCGACCATCATGCGGGAGGGACTTTCCCTGTCCACGGTGGAGATGATGGGGGTCCCTTCCTCGTCTAAGTGAACGTTGACTTCCGGCAGGCTCAAGTGGACGGCGCCGTTGTCGAGACGTTTTTGACGGAAGGCATGGCCGATTTTAATCAGGGTGGAGAGTTCTTCGTCCCCTTCCTTGGCCAGGGTGTTGGCTCCGGTGTACGTGAGCTGACGGCGGACGGTGACGGTGGTGGGTACCACCTCGAAGTCTTCCACTGCGTGGAAGCGGTTCAGGGTGATCATCACGCTGATGCAGGGTCGCACCGCTCCTTCCACCAGGCTGCAGAGGTTGTCGGAGAGATCGGAGGGCAGCATGGGGATTTTCTGATCGGGCATGTAGATGGAGCTGCCGCGGGACAGGGCCCTTCGATCAATAAGGCTGCCACGTTTCACCGATTGGGCCACGTCGACGATGTGAATGCCCAAACGGCTTTTTCGATCGTCCAGTCGTTCGAGGGTGACGGCGTCGTCGTAGTCGGTGGTGTAGCGGCCATCAATGGTGATGGTGCCCAGGTGGGTCAGGTCGCGTCGTCCCTCAAAGCTTTGAGGGGCAGATTCGACCAGCTTTCTGGCCTCTTCGAGGACGTCTTCAGAGAAATTTCTCGGCACTTCCATGCGAATGAGGTCGATGTTTTCGTTCTCGTCAAACACCTCCAGCTTCACCAGGATGCGAAAGACGGTCTCCTGCGAGTTGATGTTCGCTTCGGAGAGGACCGCCTTGGCCATGTCGAAGTGGCGGCTTTCCCGTTCATCGATGTACCAGCCTTTCAGGCAGGTGATGATCTCTTTTGCGTGGTCGCAAGGGGCAGGCATTTTATCGCCGAGGAGCGCTTTAAGCCAGTCGGCGCCTTCGGTGATTACTTTCTGTCGCCTCTCCTCTTCCTGTTTCTTTGTGAGCATCTGCTCTACCTGCTCCGGGGTGTAGGGGAGGAACCGGTTGTGGTCGAACTTGAACCAGGTCCGGTTTTCAAAAAAGGCTCGGGTGATGGCTGATTTATGGTCAGAGGTTACGGCTTCGGAGAAACAGTATTCTGCCATGGTTTTGAGGTCGATCCACTCCCCTTCTTCATTGAGCAGTTCCCACAGCTCTTTGAGATCGATCTCCTGTTTCAGGGATTCACGACGAGCAACGGTGGCCTTGAGTGCCGTCACCATGGTGGAGCGGCTGGCCGATTCAGAAAGGGCGTTGTCCGAGGTCAGGGATATGCGGGAGGCGGAGAGACTCACCTCTTTATCGTGCTCGGTGATCAGTCTCAGGCGTTTGCCTTTGACGTCAGCTACAGCGGCGCATATCAGCTTCTGCTGATCAATATATTCGATGATAGTTCCTGATTTCATATTTTGTCAGAATATCAACGAGACTGCTGAAAGTCAATTCTAACCCGGATATTTCACGAGTCGAGTGCACCCATATTCAAGGCATCAGAGCTGAAGATGTAGTGGTTTACCTCAAAGCTCTGATAACACAGAAGATGGGTGCTCTCGGCTCGCCCGAAGGGTGAGAAAATCGAGCTGAAAACCGTGCATTACATTTTGTATTTTAGAAATACCTAAATTTTTCCCAGTAACCTGCTGTAACAACGGCTTATTTCTTTGGCGAGATCGTTTTGTCATGAAATATCCGGGCGAACCCGGATATTTCACGAGTCGAGTGCGCCCATATTCAAGGCATCAGAGCTGAAGATGTAGTGGTTTACCTCAAAGCTCTGATAACGCAGAAGATGGGTGCTCTCGGCTCGCCCGAAGGGTGAGAAAACCGTGCATTACATTTTGTATTTTAGAAATACCTAAATTTTTCCCAGTAACCTGCTGTAACAACGGCTTATTTCTTTGGCGAGATCGTTTTATCATGAAATATCCGGGTTCAGGGTTGGAAAAGCGTGGTAAAGTCTGGGGTTTGCGTTGTATCGGTGTTTTTCTTCTGGAATAAGGGATGGCAGGGTGAAGGCAGGAGTGATAATATTCCAGAATTGAATCAAAAAAAGCGCAAGGAGGGTATGTTGTGACACACATTGAGCTGGACCTGAGCAGGCACTGCATCGCAACCGAAGTCAAGAGGCTTCACAACCGCCGTGTCTCCGATTATTTTAAAGGCAGGGGAGAAAAGGCGGCTCTGGAGGCCGAGATCGCCCTGCTGGCCCGCGCCCTTTCTGAGTTGGACCTGCCGTCTTTGCGCGGGTTTCATCGCCTTCTGGCAGGAGGGGAAGCCGTGGCGGTGGTGCTTTCCGGCGCCGAAGAGGCCCCTTTGGCCCTGACCCTTGCCGGGGAGCCCCTCGACCTTGAGGGCTATCGCAGGTGATGCCTTTGCCTTGTGACTCGGGTCACTGATGAAAATCCTGAAACAGGCTATATTTAGCGTTGCAGTGACGCTTCATGACGGCCCAGAGCCGTAACGGCGTGATTTTCCCCCTGTGCGCGCGGGGGGAAGATCAAAAAACAGTCCGGTAAAGGAGAGGTATGGAGACGGTAAAAAATTGGCCGGCCATGGTGGCATCTTTGGCCACCGCTTTTGTGGCGACGTTGGTGGTGGGGCTTTTTTCTCTTTCACCCCTTTATGAGAACATGCAACATGCCGCCTCTGATGCCGCCCTTCGAATGATTACCCCGGCGGGGATGGCCGATCCCGATCTCGTGGTCGTAGCCATTGATGATGCCTCCATTCGTGCTCTTTCCGAAGTTTACAACGTCAACTGGCCCTGGCCCCGTGAGTTCTACGGGTTGGTGGCCCGCTACCTGTCCGACGCCGGAGCCCGAACGGTGGTGTTTGATATTCTTTTTACCGAAGGGGAGGTGGATCGGGTGGATGTGGACGCCGAGGCCTCGGAGCAGGCCTTTGCCGATGCCATTGCCGACAGCGGCAGGGTGGTTCTGGGCTCTGTGGTGGCGGGGGCAGGCGGTGACGCCCGGCGGCCGATTTCCGGGGGGATGGTCTTTGAGAACAGCAAGGCCCTGGCCCTTCCTGAGTACAGCGACCTGACCACGCCCATTGCCTCCCTTGCCGAGCACTCTGTCAGCGGTGTGGTGAATTTTCTTTCAGACAGCGACGGGACCGTCAGGCGGATGCCCCTTTTTTTTCGGGTCGGGGATCGGCTCTACCCCCAGCTTGCTTTTGCCGCCTACCTGAAGGCCACTGGCGACACGGTGGTGCGTTATGAACCGCAGGACAGGGTGCTGGTGACCTCAAAACGCCGGTTTCTCTTAGATGCCAAGGGCAATCATACTATTTTCTGGTATGGGAAGGGTGGCAGCGAGGGGGTTTATCGGTACGACAGCTTTTATGACACCCTGCGTTCCGCCGTACAGTCCCTGGGAGGGGAGACGCCGACGATTCTTCCTGAAGCGTACAAGGGAAAGTCGGTGGTGATTTGTGGGACGGCTTCAGGACTCACCGATTTGAAGACCACCCCTTTTACTCCCCTGGCACCTTATCCCGGTGGGGAGATTCAGGCCACCCTTCTGGATAACTATTTAAATGGGCGCGGGCTCCATGCCTTTGGCTTTGGCGGGTTGGTTCTTTTCTCGTTTGTTGCCGGCCTGATCGCGGCCCTGGCCTTTGCCCTGCGCTCTTTTCCCGTGGCGGCTCTGACCACCTTACTGCTTCTTCTGGTTCCGGTGGGTGGCAGCTATTTTCTGTTTCGGTCCAGCGGAATCGCCACCGATTTTATTTTTCCCATGGCCACCTTGGGGCTGGCCAGCTCCGGGGCCGCCATCTACCGCATGGTGACGGAAGGGGCGGCCAGACGTCAGATCCGAACGGTCTTTTCCCGTTATCTTCATGAGGATGTGATCAATCAGATCATGAAGGAACCTGAAAAAGTCTCCCTGGATGGGGTGGAGTGTTTCGGGACGGTCCTGTTTACCGACCTGCAGGGGTTTACCACCTTTTCTGAGGACAAAACCCCGCGGGAGCTGATCAAGGTCTTAAACGAGTATTTTCAAGTGGTGACGGACATTGTGCTGGATCAGGGAGGCATGCTGGATAAATACACCGGGGATGGAATCATGGCGGTGTTTGGTGCCCCGGTGGAGCGCAAGGACCACGCCCGGGCCACCTGTGAGGTGATTCTTGCCTTTCGGCGGGAGAAGGTGAACGAGATGATTCCTTCGGATCGGGGCAACATCCTGACCCGTATCGGGATCAGCAGCGGCCCGGTGGTGGTGGGGAACCTCGGCAGCCAGCGGCGGATGGATTTTACCGCCATCGGAGATACCGTGAACCTTGCGGCACGGCTGGAGGGGGTGAACAAAGCCTACGGTACCACCAACATGCTCTCCGAACAGACCTGGGAGCAGGTGAAAGACGACTATTACTTTCGAGAGCTCGACCGTATTCGGGTGAAAGGCAAGAACAAGTCGATCCGGGTCTTTACCCTGGTCGATCGGCCTGAACAGGTTACAGGCCGTCAGCTTGAAATTGAAGAGGCCTTTCAAGAGGCCCTGGCGGCGTATCGCCTGAAGCAGTGGGATGATGCCATCCGTCGATTCGAAAAGGTCCTGGATCTGGACCCGGAGGACCATCCCAGTGTGGCCTACATCGAACGGTGTCAGCTGCTTAAGAGTACCCCGGAGCTGGTGGATGAGGATGGGGTGTTTACGTTTAAAACCAAATAGCCCTGTGATAAGGGGCATGGAGGGACCATGAAAAAAATTCAATGCATCTTTATCATGATGGGGTTGCTGTGCTGTGGCATGGCTTCTGCCGAAACCATTCAGGTCTCGTCGGCCTCCCTGCGTCAGAAGCCCGGATCATTTTACCCTGTGATCCTGACCTTGAAAAAGGGCGATGAGGTGGCGGTGTTATCCACCCAGGGGATGTGGCACCAGGCGAAAGCCGAAGGCGGCACGGTGGGGTGGGTGTCTAAAAACGCGCTGAAGGCACAAGGCAGCACCATTGATTACGGCCTGATGGCAGCAGACACGTCGAGGCGTCGGATCTCCACCGTGATGGTCACCGCAGCGGTCAAGGGCTTTTTTGAAAATCGGGTGCGCACCGGTGAACTCAATTCGGCACTCTTTGAAGCTCCCTTTGTTCAGTACGTGACGCCTTTGGGGTACGAAGCCTTTAAGCGGGAGACCTTCAGCAGGGGTCGTTCCCACGCCGATTATCTTTCGCAAACCCGCGTCGTTTCCGTGGGCCCTTTTTCTCTGGATGAGCAGATGATAGCCACCAGTGCCTACATCACGGGCCGCCTTGCGGCCCCCGGTCTCGTGGCGGATCCTCGCCTTGTTACCTATGTCAACAATGTGGCTCAGCTTATCGTGGAGAGCTCGGAGTTTTACGATCTGCCCATCTGTGTTCATGTGGTGGAGACTCCGGCCATCTTTGCCAACGCCACCCCCATGGGGGTGATCCTCCTCTCCCGGGGCATGTTGAAGACCATCCGAAGTGAGAACGAGCTGGCTTGCCTCCTGGCCCATGAGCTTTCGCATGTCACCTTGCATCACGGGGCCACCGAGCTCGATATTCGCAAGCCTAAAATTCATGCGGAAGACGCTTTTTCAGAGATGGATGATGAGCTGGGCAGGGACGAGGTGGAGCAGGAACTGGATGACCTGGCCATGGATATGTATGAGCACGCCATCCGGGGGCGCAAAGAGGTCTATGAGATGGAAGCCGATGCCCGAGGTATTCTCTACGCTAAGCGCGCTGGGTACGACCCGTCTGGCATGGCATCTCTTCTTCTTCGCCTCCAGAAACAGCAGGGTGAGGTCGCCTGGGATGATGAGCCCTCCCACTGGCTTCCCAGATCGTTGGGCCGACGCATCAACGCGTTGCCGAAAAAAGCGCCGTCCAGCGCCTATGTGAACTTCGGCAGCCGGTATAATCGGATGGTGCCTTAAAAACGTGCCAGCGGGTAGTTAGGGCGCAAGAAAAAAATAAATCATATAAAAAGCGATGCCTCCGGCGGCGAGGTGAGCCACCTCGAAAGCCGGTTGCGAATGCGCATCGGGCCTCGCAAATTTGGGCTGAAATGCTTCCGCATTCGCGCGAAGTGCAAGGAAACTCACAGTGCGTCGCAAGTGCATGAGCTGTAGGTGGGCAGAAGTCAACTCAGCCGTTGACTTTAACCGGAATAACTCCGGCGGCAAGGTGGCGCCACCTTGAAAACGGGTTTCCGAATGCTCTACGGTTGTCGGAATTATGAGTCCCTCGCATCCGCATCCGCGTGACGGGGGAGGGATGCTCAAAATGATGATCAAGACCGAATATGTAAACAAAACGGGCCGTGGGTGATCAAAAGATCACCCACGGCCCGTTTTGTTTTTAAAAAGCTCTGAGCGAAGCGATTTCATCGAACGAAGAACGAGGAACCAAGCACGAAGAACGCTTTTCTCTCGTCTTTCCCTCATTCCCAGGCTCCGTCTGGGAATGCTCTTCGGAGGCTCTGCCTCCATGCTTGAAATCGCCGCGCCCTGTGAATTTTACCCCCACGCCACTGCTTCCCATACCGCCAAGGCGGAGCCTTGCATCCGACACCCCCAGGCAGAGCCTGGGAGCGAGAATGCCCAGGCACGAAGAACGCTTTCCTCTCGCCTTTCTCTCGTTCCCAGGCTCCGCCTGGGAATGCCTTTCGGAGGCTCTGCCTCCATGCTTGAAATCACCGCGCCCTGTGAATTTCACCCCCACGCCACTGCTTCCCATACCGCCAAGGCGGAGCCTTGCATCCGACACCCCCAGGCAGAGCCTGGGAGCGAGAATGCCCAGGCACGAAGAACGCTTTCC
>NZ_JAQYWB010000100.1 GCF_030145185.1 Desulfoluna sp.
GCCCAGCAATCTGTGAGTTTCACGCCAGCATTACGACTTTTCGTACCGGCAAGGCGGAGCCTTGCACCCGACACTCCCAGGCAGAGCCTGGGAGCGAGAAAGAGTGATGAGAACACGAAGGTGGCCGAAACGATGATCAAGGCCAAAATGGGTATTTTTTTCAGATCAGACGTTGATTTGGCCTTTTATATAAATAACTGCGGGAATTGGCGCTGGGTTACCCCGGATATTTCATGAGAAAACGATCGACTCAAATCAGTGGGCTGTTCTTGTAACGGGTTATTGTTGTAAATTCAGTCGCTTATGAAAATACAAAGTGTAATTCACGGTTGTCTGCCCGATTTTCTCACCCTCCGTGAAATCCCCGGGTTAAAGGCCCTTCGGGTTTCGGGCGGTCGGTTAGAAAGGGGCACATCATCGGTCATTATGGGCTTAAATGACGACCCGCCCTCCATCTGAGGTGGTGGGCATCGAAGCCTGATTGGCCGCAAACCCCAACAGGATTTTTGCAGAGGCACCATGACAAATAGACGGATCCATCGACACCTTGTGCTCGCCTTCGCCGTGTTGTTTTCTCTTTTTTATCCAGGAGTCCGGACAGCTTCAGCCGCGGCCCCCCTCTTGCCGAGTGATCTCTTCGCGGAGATAACCGGCCTCGTCGAAGCGCATTTTTATGATCCCGCCCAAATAAAGCGGTCCTTTCCGGCCATCAGGGCTCGGTATCGAGCGAAGCTTTCGCGTACCGATTCCCCCCAGACCTTCTCTTCCCTTGTCAACGCAATGCTCGGTGAACTCGGCGCTTCACATACCTATTATTTAACCCCAGAGGATATGGAATATTATTATTTGGCCGCCGTTTTTTCCAAGATGCCTGAGATCGGTGCCCTGTTTTCCGACAAAGGCGTTTTGTATCCGACGGTCGGGATTTTTACAGAGCGGGTCAAGGATCGGGTGCATGTCGTGTCTGTCCTTGCCGGAGGCGCCGCCGAGAAAGCCGGGATCCTGAAAGGCGATGAGATATTTTCCGTAAATGGAGGCCCCTATACCCCAGTTGCCGCCCTCAGGCCCCTTGTGGGGACCGATGCCGTGTTTGAGGTCAGGAGAGAGGGCGAGTCCGCCCCTTTTCAGGTCATGATGAAGCCGGTACTCGTGAACCCCAAAGAGGAGATGCTGGAGGCGCAAAAATCCAGCACTCGCGTGATTGAAAAGGCGGGTCGGCGCATTGGCTATGTTCACATGTATTCGTATGCCGGGGAAGGGTACCACAGGGAGTTGATCAATTCCCTGGTCTGGGGACAACTGAAAGATGCCGATGCCTTGATCATCGATCTGCGTTATGGCCTCGGGGGGGCCTGGCCGTATTATCTCAACATTTTCAACCAAAACATTCCGGTTTTAGAGATGATCGACAGGGAGGGCAACAGAAACAGGGTTGATTCCCAGTGGCGGAAACCTGCGGTTTACCTCGTCAATGGTTTTACCCGGAGCGGCAAGGAGTTGCTGGCTTTCGGTGCCCAAAAATATGGCCTTGCTACCGTCATCGGAGAGCGAACACCGGGCATGAGTTTGGGCGGCCGGTTGTTCCCGCTGTCCAACAAGGACCTGCTTTTTCTTGCCGTACAAGGGTGCCGGATTGACGGGGTCAACCTGGAAGGGGTTGGGGTGAAGCCGGATATCGAGGTTCCGTTTGATGTCCCGTACTGCTCCGGACAGGACGCGCAACTTGAAAAGGCTGTCGAGCACTTGAGCACTCGCTTGCAGAAACCCACCTCTTAGCCCGGATATTTCATGAGAAAACGACCATGCCAAAACATTAATACGTTATTACAGCGTGTTACCACGAAAGATATAGACATTTCAAAAATACAAAATGTAATTCACCGTTTTCTACTCGCTTTTCTCACCCTTCGGGTGAGCCGAGTGCACCCATCTTCTGCGTTATCAGAGCTTTGAGGTAAACCGCTACATCTGCGGCTCTGATGCCTTGCATATGAGCGCACCCAACTCGTGAAATATCCGGGTTAAGGTGCGTGCAGGTTTTTTCTTTAGTCATTGGCGTCTGCGTTGATCAAAGCCGATATTGTGTATTAAATGTCACAATTGTATTTTAAAAAAGGGAATATGTTTCACAATTTTGCCATGTTTCAACACCCGTAATAAATACATGCCCGAGGCGCGTTCTCGATTAATAGAGGATTTATTTCACTCCGCTATTTAAAATTTGGGATTGGTATGTTAATTGCGTTCAATTCTACAACAATAAAAAATTTACTCTTCATCATTTCATTCTGATCATGAATTTCGTTCTGCGCGAGGCCCTTTTCTTTTCTCTTCTGTCACCTGCATCCTGCACTCTGTATACCCATCCATAGGCATCGCTGTAATTATTTATTATCCAGTTTTCATTGGAGCCGAACGACGGATGATGCGTTCGTCATAACCCCGCGTAATTAATCCGACTGCGGACAAAAGAATTCGCAGATCCTGACATCAACTGAGATCCTTAAATAATCCTCCCCCTGAACCTGGTCCATGAACCACCCGGGTTAATACGTGGTGACTATTCACCTAAATCTTTGGAGGTATTTTCATGTTTCGAAAAATTATTTTAACCCTCTTTTTATGTCTTTGCTTCATGCTCGGCAATGCCATGGCCGACACCTCGGTTTCCTGGGTCACCCCACCTGACGGGAGTTCTTATCTGTCGGGAACGATTTTAGGCAGTGGTCAGCCTGACGGGGCCATCACCGGTGTGGCTGGCACCAGCTGCCCCAACTGCACGGGGCTGGATCTGATGCTCGTCATCGATGTCTCTGGAAGTATGCGCGGCAGTAGAATAGCCGCAGCCAAAACGGCCGCCTCAGTCCTGATTAACAGCCTGCCGGATCACACGACTCAGGTGGGGATCGTGACATTTAATAGTTATGCAAACACCGTTGAAATGCTCCAGGATCTTACCTCCAACAAGGCGAGCCTTCTTGCCTCGATCAGCGGTCTCTCGGCCGGTGGTGGAACGGCCATTGACCGTGGCATCGCCGCAGCAACAGCGGAGCTGACCAGTAGCCGAGCCATCGCAACCCACCAGAAGATGCAGGTCGTTCTTTCCGACGGTTCGTCCTACCCGCCTTATGCGATTGAACAAGCTGTCGCCGCACAAGCGGCGGGCATTACCGTCCACACCGTCGGCGTCCCCGGACATAACACAACGTTGATGGATAGTATTGCCACTGCAGGGGGCGGCGTTTACACTAACGCCTCAAGCCTTGATGAACTCGTGGAAATATTCAGCGCCGGAGGCGGCCTTGTGGGACTTGATCATGTGGATATTCAGCTTGCAGACGGGACGTGGATCTACGATATCGCCACAGATGCCTTGGGGAATTTCATCCTTCCCGATCAGGTTATTTCCCTGGGGACCAACACCTTTATCGCACAAGCCTGGGGCACAGACGGGACCTATGCAACTGCTGAATTGAATCTGATCGGCACGGAAAGCGGTCCAGCTCCCGTTCCTGAGCCTGCCACCCTTTTTCTCTTGGGTACCGGACTCCTTGGCATTGCCGGGATTCGTCGTAAAACGAAAAAAAGGTAATGGGTGGTAATCAATCAGCGACGCTGCAAGTAGTCGTCTGAATCATTGCCGTAAATACGATTTAAAAAACATCCAAACCAAGGCAAGTCCATGAAAAGGGCTTGCCTTTATTTGCTGAAATCATGCATACTTATAAATGGAGCGTCATTTGCAGGTTTTGTCACTGTCTTTACTCGCACGTTGCTTAACCCGAAGGGTGAGAAAAGCGAGCATAAAACGGTGAATTACATTTTGCATTTTCAAAATACCTGAATTTCCATATGCAACCATCTGTAATGACATCTTATTGGCTTGGCCTGGTCGTTTTTTCATTAAATATCCGGGTTATGGTATCTTTACATCACTTACAAAGGGGGTTGCCTTGAAGACTCATCCCGTGTCCAATCACTGGTCTCATATTCTTCTCTGCCTTACCTTTTTCAAGATCGCCCTGTTGCAAGTGCCCCTGGTTTATGCCACTGCGCTGACAACCTTTGATACGACCGGGCTCCCCGTTCAACTCGATGACATGGCCCAAAAAGATCCAGCACTCATGACCCGAGCCATGGAAGACGAACTGATGAGAGGGAACCTCTCAGTTGCGGCACGGATCGCAAAAGATCTCCTTGTGAAGACCCCTGAAGCGGAGTTTCCCCTTGCCATATCCGCCATGAACCATATCACCCGAGGGGAGTTGGGCATGGCACGGCAAATTTTAACTCAACTCGCACCCTCTACCCCATCGCTTTATGCTCTTTGTGCTGAGGCGATGTTGCGTCACCGTCAAGGCCGCCTCGAAGAAGCTGAGGCACTGTGCCTTAATGCCGCCAAAAAGTCCCCGCTTCACCCCTATCCTCATAACATACTGGGGCGCATTTATTTTGATCGTCACGAATACAAAAAAGCCGCCGACGAATTTACCCAGGTCATCACCCTGGCTCCAGGCTTTCAGCCAGGCTACGGAAACCTGGGAGCCGTGGCCTTTGTCCTGAACGATTTTCAACAGGCCGCAGCGCACTTTGAAAAAGCCGTGACGTTGAATCCACAATCCCACAGTGCTCTCTATGGGCTGGCCAGTGCTCAGGAGGCTCTGGGGGACAACAGAAAAGCCATTCGCACGCTGAAAGCCTGTATTGCTCTTAAGAAAGGCGATGTGCCTTCGCTGAAGACCCTGTACAAGCTCCAGCTCAACACCGGATCACTGGATGGAGCCTATGAGACAGCAGGGCTTCTCAAAAAAAACGGTGTCCCAGAAGCGGCCCTGTTCATGGGACAGGCCGCGTTACTCAAGGGGGAGATAAAGGCCGCGCGACGCCATCTTAATAATGTTCCAGTGGGATGGGTTCAAAAAGAATACCTCACGGGGTATTGCCAGATCGCGACGGGAGACCGTGCAGAAGCCCTGCGCACCATGACATCGCTTCTTACGACCAACCCGGAGCATAAGGGCGCGCAGATCACCTCTAAAGCCTTGGAAATTTCCCTGGGAAACGCAGTCTCCACGGAAGACATCCTGGCGATTGAGGACCCCACTTTGCCATCGCCTCTCATTCATTTTATCGCAGGGACCCTTCATGCATCCCAGGCCGACTGGGCAGGGGCCCTGATGCTTTTTGAAAATACGCAGGGGATGATCGGTGGATTCGAGTTCACGGGACTGAGCGTAAGAACCCTCGCCCAAGATGGCTGCCCTGAACAATACAAACATATGGGCTTAAGCGTGCTCTGCCAGCAGATGGGGATGAACCAAACAGCGCTGCAGATGACAGATAAACTAACCCTCCTCTGTCCTGAGTCGATTCTCGCGAACTATTTACAGGGTCAGCTCCTTTCGAGGCTGGGGCAAAAGGAGGCGGCGGTCACATACTTTAAATCGAGCCTCACCCATGCACCCCAATTTTTCAGCGGTCTTTATTCACTTGGAGACCTTTATCATACCCTTGAAAATCCGCAGGAGGCGGTTGGCTACTATGATCGGGCTCGGGAAATTAAAAAGGACACGGGTCTCCTCATAAAACTGGGGCTTCTCTACGAAAGCCAGCAGGCGTACGAAGATGCGGAAGAGGTATACAACACCATCATATCCGTATCACCGGACCTTTTTATCGGATACAACCAACTCGCCTGGCTGTACGCACAACGTGCTGTCAAGCTTGATAAGGCCCTTGAACTCGTCGCTAAGAGCAACCAACTTCAACCCAACAACGCCAGTGTTTTAGATACATACGGGTGGATTTATTTTCAGCGGAAAAGGTACGACAAAGCCCTTGAATACCTGACGCAAGCCAAGGAGATTAACCCTCAGAACCCTACCATTCTTTATCATTTGGGAATGACGCACTATGCACTCGCCGACACGGGCGCTGCTCGCCAGTTTATCGGTAAGGCCCTGGCCTTGTCACCCGACTTCAGTGACGCAGAAAAAGCGCGCAAAACTCTCTCTAAGCTGTAAAGCAGAGGTAACTATTCAGATAGTGCCTCCGGCGGTCTTCTTGGAGCCTAAGCGTTTGAAAAACTATATCTATTCAGCTTTATCCTGTCTCCGGAGGGTCTCTTTTTGAAAAAAGCTTCGTAAAATCGTTCCAGCCCGTAGTTCAACGTCACGCAAACCGCCGCCCCCATCTCAACATTTATTATAAAATGCGGCGTTACAGAATTATTGGACGTTAAGCGGTGCTCACGGCGCACCCGACATTTCACCTCCACACGGTTACCAATGGACAGACCCTTTATACGGTTTCCGTCTTCATCGACCCTGCCGCATCGGTGTGTGGCGATTGGATGGCATGGGCTGAATAGTTACGGGTCATTCTGGGTTTTCTGTTCGATTTTCTCACCCTTCGTGAAGTATCCGGGCTAATAATTCGATTTGTTCTTAATAATTTAGAATAACAAGGAGAATGTCTATTTTCCAGGTTGCAGCCATACAGATTACACCCGTTTTAGGAGACGTTCAGGCCAACTTGAAACGAGGCATTGAATTGATGCAGCAAGTCTCCAATGACGCTGACTTAATCGTTTTTCCTGAACTCTGGACCACTGGATATTACTTATCAAAACAGGCTTTTGAACAATTATCCGAAACGCAGGAAGGACCGACCATTAACACCCTTAGAGAAGAAGCCTTGAAGTCAAATTCAATCATTATAAGTTCTTTTGCGGAAAAGGACAGTGAGGGGCGTCTGTATATTTCGGCTACGATTATTGATCAAAAAGGGGAGTTATTGGGTATTGTTCGCAAGAGCCTTTTATGGGGTCGAGAAAATGAAATTTTTGAGATGGGGGAAATCAAGTATCCTATTTTTCAAACCCTGCATGCGAAAATTGGTGTTTTAATCTGTTATGAAATGGAATTCCCGGAACCCTCAAGGCTGATGGCTTTAGAAGGGGCAGAGCTGATTGTCTGTCCTTCTGTCTGGAGTGTGGCGGCTTCCAGGCGATGGGATATTCAACTGCCAGCCCGTGCTCTTGATAACACTATTTTTATTTTGGGGGTCAATACGGTTGGAAATAATAGTTGCGGGAAAAGCAAACTCGTTGGACCCATGGGTGATATTCTCTCCGAGGCGTCTGATTCCAGGGAGGAGGTATTGTTACGAGCGGTCGATATCAAATCACTCTATTGGGCTCGCGATGAGAATCGATACCTTCACGATTATCGTACGAAGTTGACGCCCGGTGGTAAAAAAATTCCCATACCCCTTATTGAATAAGGCGGCTTGAATTAAACCCGCTGTCAAGGTGGCTCACCTTGCCGCCGGAGTTGTTCCGGTTAAAGTCAACGGCTGAGTTGAATTCTGAACACCTGCAGCTCATGCATTTGTGAAACACTTTGCGTTTCCTCGCACTTCACGCGAATGCGAACGCATTTCAGCCCGGAGTGACGACTCCCAGTGCGCATTCGCAAACCCGCTTTCAAGGTGGCGTCACCTTGCCGCCGGAGGCTGTCGTGTTCTTGAGAAGGAGGCAGGCACCATGGAGAGTAAGGTGCCTGCCTCCTTTTGTCTTTAAGCGAGAGGAGCTATTCGGAATCCAGGGCCAAGGCGATGGACACGCCGTAGCTGAATGCCTCGGCTCCCTCTGATTCAGGGACCAGGGTATACGCTCCGATTTTTTGGCCTTTTTGTGCCAGCTTAATAAGATACGAATAGTGTAACGCTTAACCCCCATTTCAGTGACGAAATAGTGTAACGGTTTTTTCCCGCCTTACCCCGCCCCCCCCCTTTTTTTAATACCCCGCAGACCCAGCCGCGTAAAAACTTCATTTTATATATCTTTCAACGTCTTGCAGAACATTGTATTTTTGTTTCCGTTACTTTACAGCGGAGAAAATACAATGCCAAAAGTCCCCTCGCGAAAACGTCCTTGCTGTATTTGTCGCAAATGGTTCCTGCCCGATGTCCGACAAAAAAAACGCCAAAGGACCTGTGACAATCCCGAATGCCGGAGTGAACATCATCGAAGGCAATGCGCACAATGGAACGAAAAGAACAAAGAGAGTTCCAAAAGTAACTATCTGCACAAAAAACTGGAAAAAATCAGAAAACCACCGCCTGAAAAGGATTTTTCGCCGCCGGTCGTTCGCATGGGTTCCATACCAAGGTGCCGGATCCGCCCGATTTTACCCCGCGACATAGTCCAGCTCGAAATCGGAACAACAAATTTGATTATCTTGGACTATTTTGCCGAACAGCTCTTGGCACGCATACGCCGTAATCCAACCGATTACATTTGATTCCAGGGGGCGAGAAATGCACAAACATATCGGACTATCCAATTATGGTTTTCAAGAGACATCAACGCTTTAAAGAGCTGTTTATATTGATGATATAGATGGACTAATTGAAAAGAGATTTCAAGAGCCATGGCAAGCTTAAGCCCTTGTAATCAATGCTGATGTCAACGGACTACTCGTTTTGAGTTTTCAAGAGGCAATGGACAGCATTTGGGTCCTAATATACGATTTCAGGGCAAGGTGACCCTTGTCCACGTATCCGGCCAGTGCCGGTCAGCGCTTTTCAATCTGTAACTGTGAGGTGCCCCATGAATCGACGATTTTCCGCCCAGGAGTTGTTTCATCTGAGAAATAATGTCCCCGTCGACGCTTTGATCGCAAACGTATTGAATATCCCAGTGAAATACAGTGACGGCCTATTTCGATTCCTTTGTCCAGTATGCAAAGAATTCCAGACCGCCACCAACAACCGCACCAACCTGGCGAGATGCTTCCGCTGTGGAAAGAACTTCAACCCCATCGACCTTGTGATGGTTGCAAAGGGGTTCGGATTCATTGAAAGCGTTACGTGGCTGAAACAATTGCCACCTATTTCTCCGGTCCGTTGCGACGAGAGGCGGCGCGCCTTGAAAGAGATAGTCAACGGCATCGGCGCCTCTGCCTCTGGAGGGAAATCATGACGCAAAAAAAACGGCTGACCGATCTGGAGGGGGATATTCACAAAAACCGTCGCAGTTTTTATGCAATAGGCATAGCCCTCAGGGAAATCCGGGATGATCGTCTGTACCGGGTTCTGTTGTTCCAGACGTTTGAAACATACACGAGGGCCAGGTGGGAAATCGGCAAATCACAGGCCTACCGGCTCATTGAGGCGTGTCGCATCGTCGATAATCTTTCCCCAATTGGGGACATTTTGCCTGAAAACGAGGCCCAGCTCCGATCGCTGGCCCCCCTGGATCCTGCTGCTCAACGAAAAACCTGGGGCGATTTTTTGAAGACGGACATGGAACTGTCTGCCTTCAACCTTCGAAAATTCATTGCGTCCCGAACCGCCGACACCCCCGGTAAAAAAGTCGACCGAACGGGGATCATCAGCGATGCCTATAAGATAACTGCCCTATCGATGCTCGAACAGATCCGCAGCGCACAAAATGACGGTTGGCAAGCGACCTCCCGGGAGGCAGCATTGTTTTGGAACAGGGTGATGAAGGAAAAGATAGTATTTGACGCGCCGGATCGGGGGGAGGTGTGATGAAACACGAGAACCAATTACCGGGGATCTCCAGTTTGCCACTGGACGATCAATTCCTGATTTTATTGAATAAAAAAATTATGAACAAGACCGGATCTGCTAAGCGACGGGCGAAAAAATACTATCTGGACCAGTACAGGAAAACCGGCTTGATACCGATGCCCCTCCTTCTCGCGGGCAAAGGAATCCTGGAAGGCCGAAAATGCAGCGGACGCCCGAGAGCACTCGGCCCCAAAGTCAGAGAACGGTTCATCGAAATGGTGAAAGCCTCGGCCGACCCGGCGGGAGAAGGTTTTATCTTTATCACCTGCAAGGCGCGAACCGTCAAAAATTATCACCTGTGGCTTGAGGAGGAGTTCAATCACTCCATCTCCCTTTCGGCCTTAAGGCGTTGTGTTCAAGCAGAAAAGTTAAAGCAATATTTGGAAAAGCCCGATTTTGATGAAGAAAAGGGGCTCCCGATGCACTGCTTCAACGCAGAGCCCGTGTTCGACTTGATCCAAGTGGATGGGTGCGCCTTCAGGTACTTGAAAATCAGAGACAAAAGCGGGGGATGGAGAAAGCCTCAGGTCATCGAGTTCTACGATACCGGTTCACGGTACATGTGCGTTCTGGACTTCTATTTTTCCGAAAGTAGCCAAAATGCTGTGGAACTTTTCACCCGATTTCTGCTGAGCACCCCCTTTCCTGAAAAAAAGATCAGGATCCGGCCGGACAACGCCAAGGGGTTCCTCAATCTGAAACGCTCTATCAACGCCCTGAACCTGAAGCACTCGTTGCCGGGCGGATTTTATATGGAACCGGACTTCTCGAGGATCCGCGCTCCCAAGGACAAGGTCCATCTGGAATCATCTCATCGAAGCCTGCACAATTTCGAAATCCGCATCATCAAGGCGTTTGAGGACAGAATTGTCAAAACAGAACCCGGATATGTTTTTAAAAATGGCAAGCGGGAGAAGATTACCATCACGCTTCTGGATATGGGGCTCGAAGAGTTTAGAAACAGCGGTATCATTGAGACCTACCGCAAGGAACACAATGGTTCGAAAC
The DNA here is from genome assembly GCF_030145185.1 of Desulfoluna sp. GTDB lineage: Bacteria > Desulfobacterota > Desulfobacteria > Desulfobacterales > Desulfolunaceae > Desulfoluna. The sequence goes on from NZ_JAQYWB010000100.1 coordinate 10,609, forward strand.
ACTACTTTTCGGAAAACGGCCGGACGACGGCGTGGATCCCCGAACAGAAATTGGAAGCATGGTTGGTAAAAACTGACGCCATTGTTTTTTCATCCGCGGACGTGAAGGAGTTCGCCAAATATGGCTTTCACCGAATTAAAGCCACAGTGTCGGATCGGGGGACCATCACGTTCGGCAACAGAAAATATTATGTCGCGGAGGGCACCGAAAATTTCAGCCGACACAAAAGCACCCCAGTGTATGTCTCGCATTGCGAGGATAAGCTGTTCATTTTTGAGTACAAGGACGACGGCCTTCTGCTTGGAGAGGCTCTTACCCAAAAGCCTTTTGATCGACCGGTTTATCCACATGACAACAAAATTGAGGCGAGTGAAGTCGAGCGCATCGAAACATTCCTTGAGCAACAGGGGATGGTTGTTGAGCGACGTCCCTTGATAGAAAAGAAAAAAAATGGACTGACATTGGATGTTGCCAAAGAGGTATACAGCCGCAACAGGAGAAGATACAGGCGATTTCTGCTCAAGCTGAACCAGCCCCCAGAAAGGAAAGGCACCGCCATGTTTAACGCCTTTCTTCTTGACTGCGAAAAACGGCAGCGCAACACACATGTGGCCCCGTATGCCTCTTGTGGAGAGGAATAATATGAAACGAAAAGAGGCCTTTATCAGTGACAAGCGCCGAATTTCGTATCTCAGCGCAATCTACAACCGAATCTATAGAGGCCAGAGCGTTCTGATCGAAGGGGACTACGGCGTAGGGAAAAGTCGTTTCCTCAAGTTACTGAAGCCCAAAAAACTCCGCGGCGTGTGGGTGGAATCCCTGTTCAACATCCATGAGATTCTCTCCTCCATCCTCAAAGACCTGAACTACGACACGAAGGCCACCTACCGGCGCACGCCGGAATACTTAAAAACCATATGCAACTTGACGGACTTTTTTATCATAATAGACGAGGCCAACGACCTGGACCGCCGGGCATGGCCTTACCTGAAACGGATCATCGACGCAGGCGTTCCCGTTGTCCTTGCCGGGCTGCCAAAGGTGAGAACCTTTCTAAACAGTGAACATCCTGACATTCTGAGCCGCCTGAAAACGCTTGTTCTCTACCCGATCGTAGTCGAAGATTTTATAATCGAATACAAGGACTTCGAAACTGAGGCCGTTGAACAGATCTACGTAGCCACGAAGGGTGATATGCGAAAATTTAAAGAGATCTGCACGGATTGCCGGGACAGAGCAAAAGAGTTGAAGTACAGCTTTGTTGACGTCAATCTCGCGTTGGAATTTCTGACTGATTTACCTCCCCGATAACCCCTGCACGACCATTTCTTCCTCAGCAAAAAATACACGCAGTGCTCGAAAAAAACAGAACAGAAGTAACCACAGGGGGTGATCCGCCCTCTGATTTTTTGACGTATTGCCAAGAAACACGACTCATTAAAAACGTCCAAAAACCGGAAATACATGAAACAGAGCATAAGCGTTACAGTATTTTGTCAGCAGCTAAAATACATACTGCGGCTATATGTCTGATTTTTAGGAGAATTGTATTATTGCTGTGGTGATAAGAACCAATAATAGCGTTACACTATTCGTATCTTATTACCAGCTTGTGGAGGAGGTTGTACCTGGCTTCGATGGCCCGGGTGTCATCATGGGCTTCGGCGATGTAGTTTTCAGGAATATAGACACGCTGAACAGAAGCGCGAAGGCATCCGTCTTTGCATCTTTTGGCTCGCACATCGAGGATTCGTCCTACTTCCATTGGTGAAGTAGGTTGAATCGCCTCCGTTTTGATTCAGCGATAGCGAGGCGAGTTCGTGGAGTTCACTTCCTTCATGGGCGATCCGGCCGAACATGACATCCATCACGCCCGCCGAGGCCTGGGTTCTGAACAGAGTGATGGCGCAAAGCACCAGCAGGGTAGAGAGAGGGTAAGGGGGTGGAGGGTCATTCTTTTTTTCATGGTTTTCGATCTCCTGATTCTATGGGTAAATAAATGAAGATGGGCCTATGCATGGGCCCCGCTATGAAAGCAGTAACGATCACTGCGTCTATCCATGCCTGTCTGCGGTAAAATGGTGTTTACCTGCTTAATTCACATCATAATAGGCTTTAAAAACTGTATTTTACTGTCGTGAGAATTTTATCATTGTCTTTGATTGGGCTGAATGCCCCATCGCCACGGCAATCGTAAAGAACAGTTACCACCTCAACGGTTAGATCGTCGATCACCTCAAAGCGGCAGGATACCCTGGACACCGAGCCCCCGTTCTCCGAGTCAATCGTGAGTGAATGAAAGGCAGTAAACGTGAGAGTTTCATTTAGGAAGGTCCTCTCTATCTGGCCTGTAATCTGCTTTTTATCCTGATAAATCCGGTCCGGGCCATGCTCAAGAACTGAGTCGTAGCCGAGTATATGACGGGTTGAAAATTCCAGGGTCAGTGCCGTGTCGTTGATTCCGGAGTACTCCACTCCAATCAAAGCATCCTGTCTGGATTTCTTGTCATTGGGGAGATTTGCATATCCCATCTCATGGTCTCTACTTTGAACAACCAGGAATTATAACGAGGGGACAGGCACCATGCGTTTCACCTCCACATCGACCTGCGAGGCCCTCTTTCCTGTTAAGGACCCTGCCTTATTTAATTGGAATTCATTCGAAACCTTTATCAATATATCCGTGTTTTTACATGGCACACTCAGGCGATAGGGGCAGGAGACAGGAGCTATAAAGTTTGGTAAACCGATTTGCTTCTTTTTGGTTCATGGTATACTTTATTTATAATTGTCCTGTATTAGGCAAACGCATGAGTTAAAAATGCTTTTTGCTGCGTGGTTGCTTCGTCCAACCATAAAATTGTGGTAACTATTCAGCTCAGGAAAAGCAGCCTCCGGCGGCAAGGTGTGCCACCTTGAAAGCTGTTTGCGAATGCGCTTTGCCCCCATGTCACGGCGTAGCCGCAGGCCGATTCCTTAGCCCGGATATTTCATGGGGAAACGATCGTGTCAGGTCAATACGATGTTATTGCAGATATTTACTGTGTGAAATTTAGATTTTTTAAAAATACAAAATGTAATTCACAGTTTTCTGATCGCTTTTCTCACCCTTCGGGTTAGGTCAAATCACATTCCCCGTTGGTCTGACGCAAATCTGAAATATGTATTTAAGACCTGTTTGTTAAACTTTTCAAAAGGGCAGGGCCGCCGGAGGCACAAGCTGAATAGTTGCAAAGTGTGAAGGACTTTTTAAAGCAACACTTGTTCCTCGCTTCATTTTAAAAAGTACCTCATTTAAGCGGTGGCCTGTAAACCATTAAAAAGGGATACTCTGATGGCATCTGCGACTAAAAAATTGAAATCCTTTGCGAAAAGTTGTGGTGCAGATTTGGTCGGCGTCGCATCAAGGGCTATTCTTACCGATGGGCCGCCCTCCGCTGACCCTCGTTACCTTTTACCCTCTGCAAATTCCGTCATTTCGTATGCGGTATCACTGGATGCGGATATCGCCAGGGATTTTATCAGCAAAAAGGAATGGAGAGCGCATTGCGACGACCGGAAAAAGATTGCCCAGAAACTCTATCGAATTGGCGATGCACTAGTCGAAAAGCTGAGATCTGAAGGCTACGAAGCTGTCAACGTAGACCTCAACAACAACTATCGACCCGAAGATAACGCTGCCGACGTGACAGAGATGACCGAGTTTCATCCGGAATTTTCTCATCGCTATGCGGCCCTTGCAGCCGGGATTGGACGCCTGGGCTGGAGTGGCAATCTGTTAACCAGGAAATACGGCGCGTTGGTCGAGTTGGGAAGTGTCTTGACCTCAGCTACTTTGGATGCAGACCCAACCATTCCCGATGAAGATCACCCATGCGATAAGTGCAGGATGTGCAGTCTGGTCTGCCCCGTGCAAATGATTTCCACCAAGGTTTCCACGCAGGTTACCGTCGCCGGTATAACGGAAACCATAGCGCAAAAACGACCGAATACCTGTTGCTGGATCGGATGCTCCGGATATCATGGGCTGTCTACCTCACGGTCCTGGTCCAATTGGAGTCCTTACCAGCTTGACCACACATTGCCCGTGGAAAAGGAGGCTCTTGATGCCTTGTGCATAAGCCTGCAGAAGGCTGATCCCCAGATGCAAGACGCAGGGAACAGTTTTGAAAATTATCGACAGATGGTCTTCGATCCCCACTGGTTTTATTACACCGTATGCGGTTTCTGCCGCACGGTTTGTTCCCCCGACCGAAAAACGCGTCTTGCAAACCGAAAGCTCATCATAAATTCTGGAACCGTGGCCTTAAAATTGGACGGCACCCATGTCGTGGCTGAGGAAAATGCTTGTGAGGTACCGACCCCCTTCGGACTGAACGTGATTATATCGCCCAAGGAACTCTCAAAAAAAGACCCGAAGATTCAAAAATGGCCAGGCCAGTTTCCCCTGGACCGGGACGTGATAAAATACCTTCGCCAACCATTCAATTCAGGGCAATGAAATAGTGACAAAAAATTTTGTAGGGTGCGGGCTTAAATGATTTTTACCTGGATCGGGGCTGGCGGCTACGATCTTGCTATCCCCAGAGACTGAGGAGAATGTATGAAATATCGTCATTTGCTGTTTGTTCTATCGCTGATCACGTTTTTCGGGATCATTTTTGTCTTCCCCTGTATCGCGATGCCTCCGCTGAATCCGGAGACGTTTCCGGATGCCCCGGATTACGCATTGCCCGAAGCCTGGCTCGCAAAACCAACGGCACCCATGGCACCGGTCGATGTTTTTTTTGTATACCCGACGGTTCTGTTCAATGAGACGGACTGGGTTATGGATCCTGCCCGGCCGGATATGCGCGCCGCGGCCCAAGCCACGATAGATACTCAGGCCGTGGTTTTTAAGGGGCAGGCAAATATCTACGCGCCGATGTACCGCCAGATGAATATCGCCGGCTTAGGTTTAAGCGATGAGGACGCAGCGCCCTTGCAGGCGGTCGTACACGATGATGTCTGGCGCGCTCTGACTCACTACTTGAAATACGAAAACAAGGGGCGTCCTTTTTTTCTGGCGGCCCACAGCCAGGGTTCGATGATTTTAACGGATCTTATGCTTGAGCACTGGGGATCCACCGGTGCCGAGAAGCAACTCATCGCAGCCTTTCTTCTGGGGTGGTCTTTGACCCCTGCAGACCTCGCCGCCTATCCGGCCGTGCGCATGTGTGATCGCTCGGACCAGACGGGATGCGTTATTTCGTACAATACAATCCTGAAAGTCATATAAAGCGCACACTATTCGGTTGCCACTCCCAAGTACTTTAAGAACAGCCTATCTCTGGCCACAGATTCGGTGGACCATCGATAGTTGCCCATGACAGTCTGCACCTTTGTGGTTTCGATGCAGTCAAAC
>NZ_JAQYWB010000020.1 GCF_030145185.1 Desulfoluna sp.
GCGGGGGCGGGTTCGTTTTTCCGGGAAAGGGCCGGGTTAAACGGCGGCCCCTCGTGGGGAAGGGGGGGAAGGGCCCCGCCCCCCCCTTGGGATGGGGGGGGGGGGGGGGGGGAGGGGGCGGAGCGGGGGAACCGGCCCCCCTTCGTGTCGCCTGGCACAAGGGGGGGATGCCGCTGGACTGGCAGCTGCTTAGGCGTGGAAAGAAGAACGGCTCCCCGAAACCACAGGTTAATGGATGCCGATGTCCGCGGGTCGGACCATCATCCAGCGTTTATTGGCGGAGGGATATTCCCAGGCTTCGCGTTGTTGCCGGGCACGGATTTTTCGGGCTTCTTTTGTGGCATCCCAGTATTTTTCCTTGCGGTTGATCCAGAGCTTGATCCCCCCAAACGGCTCCGTTTCGAAGAGCATGGGGTGGTCATTGAGGGAGTCACCGGCTGCGAGGATGGGGCGGTTGACCGGGTGGATATAGTCTTTGATGGCCCAGACTTTTCCGAAGTACATGGTGTTGGGGCTCCACAGGGTGGGGGTCAGTTCCATGGCCATGTGTTTTTGTTTCGGATAAATCTCATCAAAGAAGTGGCCCTTTTTGATCTGGAGGCGCGCGGTGGTGATCTCCTCGGTGGTGCGATCCTTTAAAAGGGTGCTGACGCCAATGACATTTTCGGGCTTGATGTTCAGCCCGTATTGGGGATCGCAGGCGACCATGCGGACCAGCTCTTCCAGGGCAGCGGAGATAAAGTAGACCTCTATGCCGTTCTCCTGCAGGGCGTTGACCAGCTCACGCATGCCGGGGTAGATCCGGGGGGTCTCCACTTCGAAATCCACGAGGGATCCGCCGCTCCAGTATTTGGCGGGGATTTTTTCGCCGTTTAAGGCAAACAGGTCGTCCACGTGGCCTTTCAGCTCTTCGAGGGTGAAGCCGGCAAAGACCTGGGCGATCCAGGGATAGCCCACCTTGTGGTCGATGTCGTAGAGTCGGTAGGCATAGGAGGTGAGGCTGTCCTCCGGGTGGAAGGGGATGACTTTCAGGGAGGGGTCGATGGTCTCCGGACTCATGAGCCCTTTGTTTTCCATGTAGGGCAGCAGGGACTCTTCCAGGTCGCGGTACCAGATGGTGTTGTCGCAGTCAAAAACCGCGAATTTTCCCTGAAAGGCGTTGCGTTGAATGAGTCGGATGAGTTTATGCCGTTCGGCTCTGGGCCAGTGCTCCAGGTTCATGGCATAGCCGGTGGAGGCCAGGAGGATGAGGATGACTGCAAAGAAAACTGTCTTCTGAAACTGTTTCATGTCTGCTTTTTCTCCTTACTCTTGGTGGGTTTATAAAAAGAATAGACCTTTTTAAATCCTTACATGGAGTGGAAAAAGCAAACCCGGTGAGGCAACCCGTTTTTTTGACGGTTTCGATACAATGAATGGCACGTGATTCCGGTGTGACGCCTTTGGGTGAGGCATAGAGGGGCGCTTGGGGCCTTCATCACGTAGATCATGGATCGGTGCGCGGCCTGTGCCGGGCATCGGTGATGATCATCAATCGAAATGTGTGGGTAACCCGGCTGTCTTCATTCTTTGAAGACCCGTGGCTTTCCGTCCCTGCTTCACAACAGGTTTGGCTTTTTCCAGCATCGGCCTCGGCAGCGGTAAGCGATCGAGGGTTTGATGGAATCCTGATTTAATAAAAACAGGAAAAATGGGTGATGGTGGCCTCTCGAAGAGGCAACTGGCAATATGAGAATGCGAGCTGTAGTGAGGCACCTCATGAGCCAATTATTGATCACCTAGTTAGAAATAAAAGCATACCGTAGAACGGTTGGTCAATACTTATTTAACTTCCGGTATAAAAAAGTTATGTGGCTCTTTTGTTGTATCTTTTTTGAGGCCTGCCATGGAAAGAGAGGTAAGGCCTCAGGGGCTCTGTGGACAGGGTCTTATGAAGTAAACATCACGGAAGATAATCCGTCGTGCTGGCCCTTCCGAGATCGGGCACCTGCCTGATTTTTCCGTGCGCTTTGAGGAAGGCGGCGGTCTCTGCCAGGCTGTTTACGATGGGGGCATCCAGGGCCAGTGCATAGGTGTGGCGGGTCATGGCTGAGCGCATGGCGGCCAGGGGAAGCCCGGTGGCTTTGGCCATGATCTCGGCGGTCTCCTCGGGGTGGCCCAGGACAAAGCGTTCGGCATTCTTAAGGGCCACCATGAAGGCCAAGGTATCCTGTCTACGTGTTGTCAGAAATTCATTTTGGGCCAGGAGCATGATGGGATACTGGTTGCCCAGCCCCCCGAAGGTCATGAGTTCCCTGCCTCCCTTGAGTTCTCCCATGGAGGGGGTGGGCTCACTGGCGGCGAAGGCATCGATGGAGCCTGCGGCGAGGGCCTCGGGCAGGGTAGACGGCGAGAGGTCCACGATGGTGATTTCCCCTGCGGAAATGCCCGCGGCTGACAGGGCAGCAAGCAATCCGCCGTAGGTGGAGGTCCCTTTTTTGATCCCGATGCGTTTGCTGGCAAGGTCGGCAAGGCTCTGGTACGGTGCGTCGGCGGGGACGATTAAGCGGTGGCGATGCTCTCCGGTGCAGTGGCTGGCGATCATCGTCAGGTTTTTCGTGCGGGAGGTGCAGATGATGGCCGCCGTGTCTCCCATGGTCCCGAAATCGGCGGAGCCTGAGTAGATGGCCTCGGCGCAGGCGGGGCCGTTGTTGAAGCGCAGAGGCAGAATCGTGAGGCCCTGGTCGGCAAAGAACCCCTTTGCAAGGGCAATGACGGGCAGGGCGCTTCCGATGCGGTTTTGAAAGACGAATCGGATAGGTTTGGGAGGCCTGTTAGATGGATCGGTGCAGGCGGTCAGGCTGGCCAGGATGCCGATGATCAAGAGCGCCAAGAGGGCTCGAAAGAGAGAAGGCCTGTTCATGTGATCTTTCCTTTGGATGGGCCGATGCAGCAGGGCAGGGTATTGAGCTCATGTCTCAGGTTGTGTACGACCGCTTCCATTTCCTGAGAATAGCGCATTCGGGGGCGCGGCAGGTCGATCTGAATGTCCGCACGGATGTTGTGGGGCGACGGCCCCATGATGATCACTCGGTCTGCGAGGAAGGCCGCTTCCTCCACGCTGTGGGTGACATAAAAGACGGTCTGTCCGAACATTTCCCAGAGGCGGAGCAGCTCATCCTGAAGCCTCTCCCGGGTGTTGGCGTCTAAGGCGCTGAAGGGTTCGTCCATGAGAAGGACGTCCGGCTTGAGAGCCAGGACTCTGGCAATGGCGACCCGTTGTTTCATCCCGCCTGACAGGGTGTGGGGGTAGGCGTTGGCCTGGTCTGCCATGCCCACCAGGCCCAGACAGTGCATGGCTTCTTCGGTGCAGGTGCCTTTGGTTTTGCCCTGCTGGCGGAGGCCGAATTCCACGTTTTTTAAAACCGTCAGCCAGGGGAAGAGGGTGGCTTCCTGGAAAACCACCCCCCGGTCTGGGCCGGGTCCGGTGATTTCGCAGCCGTCAACGTGGAGGTTTCCGGACGTGGGGCGGGTAAATCCGGCGATGAGATTGAGAAGGGTGGTTTTTCCGCATCCGCTGGGCCCTAAGACACAGGTAAATTCTCCCCGGGGGAGCGACAGGGAGACGTTCTGCAAAATTTGGGGGCCGGTGGTGCCGTTGTTTCCATAGGATTTCTCGAGCTCGTAAAGGGAGATCATGCGCCGTCCCTCGTCAGATACCATCGGGTGATGGTCCGTTTTTCAAGAGGTTTGAACAGGAGGTTCTCCACCAGGAGACCGATGAGGCAGATGATGCCGATGCAGGAAAAGGCCGAGGCGTAGTCGAGGGTCCAACGGGCCTCGATGATGGCGTATCCCAGCCCTGTCCCGGTGCCTACCACCATCTCGGCCGCCACCAGGACCCGCCACCCGTTGCCCAGGCCGATACGAAGGCCGCTGATGGTGGCTGGCAGGGCGCCGGGCAGGAGGACCCTGAAGAGAAGGGTTTGGCCCTTGGCCCCCATCATGCGGGCCGCCCGCAGCAGAGTCTCGTCGAGCTGTTGCACGCCTGACAGGACGTTTAAGGCAATGGGGGGAAAGGCGGTGACAGCGATCATGGAGATGGTGGCCGTCTCCCCGATACCGAAGCAAAGGATGGCCACAGGGATCCAGGCCAGCCCGGGAATCAGCTGCAGGACATGGAGGATCGGAAGGGTCGCGTCGCGGAAGGCCTTCGACCATCCCGAAAGGAGGCCGTAGCCAATGCCAGTGACCGCGGCGATGCTAAAGCCGGTGACCCACCGCAGAAGGCTGTCCCCGATGTGGCGTATGAGGGAGGCTTCAGACAGCGGGGCGCCAGCCAGAAGGGCGGCCAGGGTCTGGGCCACCTCCCAGGGGGTGGGGAAGGCCACATGCCGCCTGAGTTGAATCATGACGGCAAGTCCTTCCCAGAAAATGAGAAAAATGAGAAAGGGGAGCATTTTCCTAAGAATGGTTTTTGCCATGGAACGTCCTGTTTGATGAGATCCTTGTTGATTATACAGCTTGATTCAGGTAGTTGCCTCGGATGTATGTCGGGCCGATCTTAAGCGTTGCTCTTGAGTGTCAAGCAAAATTCAGTCCAAGAGTATCTCATGTTTTGGGGTGGGGGGATATGGGAAAAAAAAGCCCCTGATTCGCATCAGGGGGCATGCATTCCATTGCCAGCAGAGAGCTGGAAAGATGGCTTTCCCCTTAACCGGCAACGCCATGGATGGCTTTGGGTTCTTCTGTCACCTCCGAGCTCTCTGGAGCCCCGGCCAGAAGCACGCCGCCGACGACTAAGGCGGCACCTAAATACTGGAGGGGGAGAAGCCGTTCGCCCAGGATGAAATAGGCCAGGACCAGGGTGGAGACGGGGATCAGGTTGGCAAAGAGGATGACGTGGGCGGCCTTGATCCGGGTGAGGGCGTAGTTGATGATGAAGTAAACAAAGAAGGTGAGGCCAACACCCAGGTAGACAAAACTGCCGAGGGCTGCCCAGGAGATCTCGGCGGGCATGGGGCCGGCCAGGGCGCCGGGCAGAAAGAGCAGGGTGGCCCCGAAGACCTGAATGGCCGAGAGATAGAGAAAGGAGTAACGCTCGGCAAGGTGCTTGATGGTCAGGGCGTAGGCGGTGGAGGAGAGGACGCCGCAGAGGATGAAAAAGTTTCCGAGCAGGGGCCGTGTGGCCGCGCCGTCGTCTGCCCCGAAGGCGGAGACGACGATGACGCCGGCAACGGCCAGGGCAATCCCTATACAGCATGTGGGGCTTACTTTTTCCCGGTAGATCAGGAAGGCCCCGATGGCGGCGGCAAGGGGCGCACAGGCCACGATCATGCCCGCCTGGGAGGCGGAGGTGCAGGCAAGCCCCAGGGTCTCGAAGCTGAAGAGAAGAAAGGGCTCACACAGGGCCAGGAGAATGAGGAATTTAAGGTCCCCTTTCCGGTACTCGGGCTTGGGAATTTTATGCCAGATAAAGGCGTAGATCACAGCCGCCAGGAACACTCGGCCCAAAAGGATCTGTGGCAGGGTAAAGGAGCCGATGAGCAGCTTGATGACGATAAAACCGCCGCCCCAGATGATATGGGCGACGACGAGGAGCAAGAATAAAAGGGCCGTGGGCATGGGGGTTTCCTTAAATGATAAACAGAAGAGAGAAAAAATTAAAAAACAGCCTCCGGCGGCAAGGTGTGCCACCTTGAAAGTGGGTTTGCGAATGCGCATCGGGAGGCGCCTCTCGAGACTGAAATGCATCCGCATTCGCCCGACGTGTGACGGTCAGCAACGTGCGTTGCACATGCGTGAGCCGACGGCTTTTCACTGGCGACTCATGGGTTGACATTAATCGGAATAACTCCGGCGGCGAGGTGAGCCATCTCGAAAGTGGGTTACCCCTGTGCGTTTCCCTTCGTTTCTCAGGGAAAAGCACAGGGGTTTTGGTGAATCAGGAAGATCGAAAGCGTTGGTGGTCTGATATTTTTTTTAAATCCCCTTTGTCTAACTTTTCAAAAGCTTGGCCCCCGGCAGGGCCGCCTTTGATGGGCTTTTTGTCATCTCATGGATGTTTTTTAGCCATGAGATGACAAAACGTGAATGCCCCCGCTGGTCACGGGCGAAGCCCGTCAGCGAATGTGACGGGCCTGAGGTACGAAGGCCGGAGCATTCGCGAATTTTTAATACCCGATCCACTGCCAGTAGGTGGTGGCCACGATGACGACGGCCACGCCGGAGAGGACCATGCGGGGGATCATGATCTGGATGAGGTATTTCATGCGGACGTATCCCGTGGCGAACATGATGAGGGCCGGGGCCAGTTCGTAGGGGAAGAGGAACTGGTCGAGTCCGTAGAAGAAGCTGTAGAGCAGGGGCTGGGTATTGAGCCCCAGATTGGCGGCAATTTCGGCCATGGGGATGCTCAGGGAGCTGGCCGCGGCCACCGGGGTGAGGGCCAGATTGGCCAGGATCCCCACGCCGTAGGCAAAAATCGAGGTACCGGCCAGGCTCTCCATGTTTTGAAGGTAGGGCACCACTTTGCCTGCCATCCAGGCCGGGATGCCCAGGCTTCCTGCCACAATCCCTACGGCCATGCAGGCGATGATGAAAAAGAGGATGGGAAATTGGACCTCTTTGACGTCGTCGACCTTGAAGAGGCTGAACAGGGGGGTGAACCCAAGCAGGATGATGCCGCAAAAGGCGTAGTAGCCGGGGACGCCATGGAATTTTTCCGTGGCAAAAGCGACGACGGCCAGGAGGGTGAGGAGAAGGGTCTTTTTCTCATCACGGCTCATGGAGCCCATGGCCGCGATCTCTTCATGGGCGTGGGTCCGGCACTGGTCGATGTACTGCCCCAGCTCCCGGCTTCCGAAAACGTGGAGGATTCCGATGCAGAAGAGGGCGTTTAAGAGGCTGTAGCCCAGGTTGTCGATGAAGAAGCTCATCCATTCGATGGGAACACCCATGTCTTTGACCATGAGCAGGCCCACGATGCCGACGTTGTTGGGCAGGAAGTTGGTGGCCGGGACCGTGGCACCGAAAAAAGCCGCCATGATCAGGGTGGTAGCCGCTTTGGACCCTTTTTCGAGCCCCATTTTACTGCACATGCCGGAGGCGATGGTCATAAACAAAATCACCACGGTGATGACGTCGGGGATGATGGCCCCCACGATGTAGCCGGCGATGATGAAGGCCCCGTAGAGTCGCATGGGGGTGGTGCCGATATGGTCGATGGTCAGAAGGGCGATGCGGTCGGAGAGTTTCGTACGCTCCATGAGGCCGCCGATGAGCATCCCACAGAGGATGACCCAGGGGATGGGGGTGGTCCAGCCAACAAAGGCCAGGTCCGGGGAGGCGACGCCTGTGATGATGTACATCATCATAAGCAGCACCGCCGTGGTGAACAGGGGCATGATCTCAAAGGCAAAGCCGGAGATGGCGAAGATGGTGAGGAACCAGTAAGTGGTGACCTTCGGGGTTTCCGGTGTGTACAGCAGAAAGGCACCGAGGACGGCGAAAAGGAGGCTTAAAGCCCAGCCCCGGGTTTTTTGTGATCTAAGGATTTGAATCATGTCATGTTCCCCTTGAGGGTGCGAATATAGCGTTCAACGGAGAGAGCTGCAACCGTTGCGTCACCCATCGCAGTGGTAATTTGCCGAAAAATCTTCTCGTTAATGTCGCCTACGCCATACACACCGGGGAGGTTGGTCCCCATGTCGGCGCCGGCCAGGATGTAGCCTTTTTCGCTTAAGGTGATCTGGTCTTTGAAAAGATCATTGTTGGGGGACTGTCCGAGGAAGACAAAGATTCCGTCCACGGGGAGGGTTTCCCGGTTCCCGGTGGCCAGGTTTTCGAGGATGGCGCCTGCAAGGCGGCCTTCTTCGAGGCAGAGGTCCACCAGCTTTGTTCCGGTGCGGGCCTCCACCCGATCATCGGCCAGGAGCTGTGTTTGGGTGGTGTCCGCAGCAAAAAAGCGGTTTTGGCTTTCCACCAGGGTGAGCGTTGAGACCCCGACCTGAAGCAGATAAAGGCTTTCGTCAAAGGCGCTGTTGCCTCCCCCCACCACCAGGACGCGCTTGTCTTTGTACGCGCCGCCGTCGCAGATGGCGCAGTAGTGCACTTCATCACATTCCGTGGGCAGGTCCAGGGGGACGGGCTTGCGTCCGGTGGCCAGGATGACCGCCCTGCTGCGGAAGAGCTCCTCATCCGTCTCAACGGTTTTCATCTCCCCTTCAAGGCTGAGGGCTTCTATCTCGCAAATCTCTTCCACGGGCACGGAGAGGCTGTCCACATGGGCGCGCATCTTCTCCATCAGCTCCATGCCGTGGATTTTGGGGTAGGAGGGAAAGTTCAGCACGGTGTGGGTCGAGTTCACGAGCCCCCCGGTGACGCTCTCCTCAAGGATCACGGTGCTCAAATTGGCCTGGGCCGCATAGACCGCGGCTGTCATCCCGGCGGGACCGCCCCCGACAATGACCAGGTCGACGTGTTGTTCCGGTTTCATCTTTATTTCTCCAAATAAGGTGCGCCTTACCCAGCCGGGGTGAGGCAAAGGGTCCACACGTCGCGATCATGTGGGGGATGGTTGATGGGTCCAAAGGAGCGTCCTCCGGCCGGAAGGGCGTCTCCCTGGTGCTATGCGCTTTTATAAAAGGCCGTCATCTCTTTGGGGTTCATCAGGCCCGCTTTGGTGGCGACGATAACGCCTCCTTTGATGATAAAGAGGGTCGGGGCGCGCTGGGCTCCCAGCTCTTCTCTGGCTTCGGGGTTTTCCTCGGAATCCATGTCGAAGAAGGTGACGTCTTCATTTTTTTTGGCGAATTTTTCCAGCACCTTTTCCATGTTCTTGCAGTGGGGACAGTTCTCCTTGAAGCAGATGAGGACCCCGGCGTCGGTTTCGGCGAGGGTGTTTTTGTAGGTGGTGTCGTCAAGGGTGGTAAACATACGGGTCTCCAGTAAATAAAGCATCATTGTTCAGCTTAGGAATGAATACAAAAGAACATGTGTTCAAAACCTGTTTGTCAAACTTTTCAAGAGTTTGGCCCCCGGCAGGGCCGCCGGAGGCATTCTTTCCCTTACGTCGTGCGCAGCTCGCCGATGAAGAGTTTCAGTTTTTGCAGCAGCTCTTCGGCTTTTTCAGGGTTGGCCTCTGCGATGTTGTTGAGCTGGAAGGGGTCGGTTTTGCGGTCATAGAGCTCGTTGTGCTCGGGCATCTCCACCTTGGCACCTGCGGTGCAGGTCCACATCTCTTCGTCCATGGTCTTTTCAGAACCGGCCACGCAGTCGACGCTGTTTTTCTCCTCTTCGCTCACCAGCCAGTGCACGTAGCTGTGCTCTTCGGTGATGATGGACCAGGACATGCCGTAGTAACCGGCGATGGCGAAATCGCGGATCTTGTCCACCTCGCCCTGCATGAGGGGCAGGAGGCTCTCGCCCTGGAACTCTTCGGCGCCGAAGGTGTTCATGCCGTGGTCGCTGACGCCGCTTTCGGTGTCGAGTTGTCCCATGACATCCATGATGGTGGCGGAGACGTCCACATTCTGAACAAAGCTGTCGATACGCTGGCCGCCTTCAACGCCCGGGATGTGCATCATCAGGGGCACGTGGACCAGCTCTTCGTAGGGCCAGGGGCGGGATTTCCGCACGATGCCGTGGCCGTGTTCGCCGGTGCCCATGGGCTGGCCGTGGTCGGACATGAGGACCACCATGGTTTCGTCCCAGAGGCCCTGCTGGCGGATACTGTCGAGAACCTTTCCGATCCACTCGTCCACCAGGGTGATCTTTTCCATATAAAGGGCGCGGATGTGCTCGCATTCCCGTTCGGTGATGCGGCCTTCCACCGGGGTCCAGGGGGCCAGGAGGATGGGGTTGCCCTCGTAGTTGGGGTCGTAGGGGCAGGGCTCACCTTTCCAGACCGAGGGTGGATCCCAGGGCTCGTGGGGATCAAAGGAGTCCACCCAGAGGAAGAAGGGGCGCTCTTTGTCCCGGCGTTCCTGCAGCCAGTCCAGGGTGCGGTTCACCACCCTGGCCACGTAGCTGTCGGCGTTGGTTCGCCTGTGCTGCTGCTGTCGCAGAAAGCAGCCGATTTCGTCTAAAAGCTGCTTGCTGTCGTCGTCGATGAGGTTGCCCTCTTTGTCCCACACCATGGAGGCGGAGGTGAAATCCTCGGGTTTGAGGGCCGGGTCCAGGGGGACATCGGCAAAGGAGGTGTGGTCGAGCTCCTGGCCGGGGCAGAAATCCACGAAGTCAAAACCGCGTGAGTAGCCGAACTTGGGCAGCCGCATGGGGGCGGTGTCGTAGATGAGGGCGGTCTGCATGTTCTTGCCCCACATGATGTCGGTGAGGGTGGTGTCCTCCCCGCCGAGGGGTTCCCAGCCGCCGTAGGGCAGGGTGAACCGGCCTGTCATGAGGGCACGCCGTACGGGTACGGTGGGCAGCCCTTCGCTGTACGCGTTTTCGAAAAGCGTCGACTGGCGCGCGAAGCGGTCGATATGGGGGGTTTTTATCTTATCGTTGCCGTAGCACCCCAGGTAGTTGAACTGCAGGGTGTCCAGCATGATGAAGACGACGTTTTTGATCTTGTCTCGGTTGAAAGCCATGTGTGTTTCCTCGGCACGATAGGGGGTCTGTCTGTCCGGCGGGTGATGCCTGCCGGTGGGCGGGAGTGGTAAGGGCTCGCCGCGGACCTGTTTGACAATGGGAAAAGGGTAGGGCATTCGGAGGAAAAATTCTGCTTCATATAAGACACTTTCTGAAAATTCATTGAATTATATCATCAATAATTTTGATCAAAGAGGGCGGATCGGACAACCGAAAAGGAGGGCGTGAACGGCCAGGGCCTGAGACAG
This sequence comes from Desulfoluna sp., assembly GCF_030145185.1. GTDB lineage: Bacteria > Desulfobacterota > Desulfobacteria > Desulfobacterales > Desulfolunaceae > Desulfoluna. Next base: position 10,821 of record NZ_JAQYWB010000020.1, read on the forward strand.
CGGCCCCACGGGACGACATGGGGGATTAAGGATGGGTACCGTTTTGTCACGGTTTAAGGCGAGGGGCTATTCGGGGGTGAGAAGGCAGAGGATTTTGCCGTGTTCCAGGAGTTTTATGGGGGACAGGACCTCAAGGCGGGTCTTGGAAAATCGCCCGATGATGCCTTCGTCCCGCAGCTCATGGATGACGCGGCAGACGCTGCTTCGGTGGATGCCGAGGAGATTGGCCATGTCCACCTGGGAGAGGTCGGGGTTGACGGTTTCCTTTTCCCCCTGTTCCCGCCAGATGTGGGAGAGCATGCGGCAGATCTGCCCTCGGGCGTCCAGGAGGTTGGAATCGTAGATCTGGCTGAAAAAGGCCCCGCCCTTGACGCCCAGGGATTTGACGAGGTTGAGGACCAGATGGGGGTATTCCCGGCAGAAGGCGAGGTCTTCAAGAAGGGTGTTGGGAAAGACGATGATTTCGCATTCTGTCAGGGTGCGCAGGCTGTGGAAGTGGACACTGGATTTGTGCATGAAGGTGATCTCACCGAAGAGGACCCCCTCTTCCATGATCATCACCACCCGTTCCTGGCCGTCTTCGGCGATGCAGGAGAGGCGCAGGTGTCCCCGATTCAGAAAGAAGAAGGTTTCGACCTCGGTGCTGCCGAGCTCATGGTGCCGGGGGAGGACCTTTCGTTCTCCGAGATGCATGATCTCACGCCAGGGGGCGTTGAGTTCCCGGATGCGGAAAACGGCCATGTCCTGCTGGTATGTTTCGCTGTCGTATGGACTCATGCCCAGGGCTCTCCTCTTGCCTGTTTGGCCCGGCCGAAAGGTCTATCCCCTCGGGCGTATTCTTTTGACAGTCATACGATATCGGTGGGGGTTTGGCACGCGGGATTTGTCCATGAGGCCTCCACGGACAGGCTTGATCCCGGATATTTCATGAAAAGCGGTCTCCGGTGGCAAGGGGACACACCCTGGCATGAACGTTGAATGTGTTTCAGCTTTTTTGAGACAGTTTGGACCAGAAAATCAGCAATGGGACATGTTTTGCGTCTTGGACACAGGGTTGGAAAGGCGAAAGGGGCATGTGTCGGCAGAGGTCGACTGAGCCTTTATCTTTATCGAATCAGTCCGTGAGAAAACGTTTGCTGGAGACAAGCCAGTGTTTTTCTTCAGATCATGAAACGTGGCGGTCTTTGGCAAAAAGCTTTGTTCAAAGGGAACAGAGGGCGGGGACGAGAGGGGCGGTGGACAATGATGGCCGTAAAGGATTGTTTGGCACAGATGTTGTAGTGAAGGGTGGCGTTGATCAGCAGGGTCTGTATCCAAGGATCCGGGGGGACCCTGACCTGCTGATTAACCGCTTTATTTTTATGTGTCACATCGGGTGAGACAGTGGGATTACAGATACAGGTGCATCGGAGTTGGACGACATGAGTATCAAGGTTAAGCAGATTTTTTTGATGGTTGGTTTTTCGGTGATTGTGGTGTTTATGTTTCTCTCGACGGTGGTGGTGTCGGGAAGAATGAAGGATGACGGACTGGTCATCAACCTGGCGGGGCGGCAGCGCATGCTTTCCCAGAAAATGACCAAGGAAATTTACGATTATTCGGCCACCTCCGATCCCAGCCTCACAGACACCATTCAGAACACCGCCCAAGTCTTCGATCTCACCTTAAAAGCCCTCACTGATTCCGGCAAGGCCCCCCTGAACCTTCAACAGACCGAGGCCCGCCAGTGTCCAGCGTCTACAGGGGAGGTTCGTGCCCAACTTTTGAAGGTCTCCTCCCTCTGGACGACTTTTTACGGGCACCTCGACGCCATTGTTGCTGGCGGCAGCGGGGCGGGTGCCAGCCTAACCTGGGTGAAGGCTAATAATGTGAAACTCCTTTCCGAGATGAACGCTGCCGTGGTGTTGATGCAGGACGCCTCCGAGAAAAAACTCTCCCTTCTCTACACCCTTCAGATGGGGGGGATCGTGGCTGGCCTTCTCATCATGATCCTGGGTATCCGCACGGCCTTTACCCTGCTGACCCGTCTTGCCAGGGTAGAGAAGTTTGCCAGGCGCCTTGGCTCCGGTGACCTCAACGCCACCTCCGGTATTACCGGGCGGGATGAACTCGGCCGTATCGGAGCGAGCCTCGACGGCATGGCTGTCGAGATGAAAACCATGCTCACCGGCGTCGTTCGCAACTCCAAAACCCTTTTTGACACCTCCGGGATGCTGAATTCCCTTTCCGGCGGCATGGCCAACAGCGTCTCCTCCATCGCCACCCAGTCCCAGTCCGTGGCCGCTTCAGCGGAACAGATGAGCAACAACATGAACTCCGTGGCGGCCGCCATAGAACAAGCCTCCACCAACGTCGGCATCGTCTCCGGCTCCACCGAACAGATGATGCTCACCATTGTGGAGATCGCGTCCAACACCGAAAAAGCCACCGAGATCACGGCCGACGCCGTGAGTAAAACGGAAACATCGGCCGATAAGATCTCCGTCCTTGGCCGGGCCGCCAATGAGATTGGCCAGGTCACCGAGGCCATTACCGAGATTTCGGAGCAGACCAACCTCCTGGCCTTAAACGCCACCATTGAGGCCGCCCGTGCCGGCGACGCAGGCAAAGGGTTTGCCGTCGTGGCCCATGAAATCAAGGAACTGGCCCGACAGACCGCCGAAGCCACCCAGGACATTCGCACCCAGGTGACCATGATCCAGAACGCCACCCGGGACGCCGTGGGTGAAATAACGGGTATCAATGAGGTCGTTCACGGCATCAACGAGGTGGTGGGAGGGATTTCAGCCGCCGTGGAAGAGCAATCCGTCACCACCCGAGAGATCTCTGATAATATCGGTCAGGCCTCCCTCGGCATCCAGGACGTGGCCGTGAATATCGCCGATACCTCCGTGGCCGTGGGCAGCGTCGCCCATGACATCTCCGAGCTGAATCGGGAAACCCTCGGTATCAGCGCAAGCAGCACCAAGGTGGCCTCCGAAGCGGCCTCGTTGAACCACCTCTCCGAAGATCTTGAAACGGCGGTGGGGCAGTTCAGGATGTAGGGTTTAACAGGAAAGGCGTTTCTGGTGCGACGTTCTGGGGTCTTCGTTCAATGGATTCGCATTCTATTCACTATTCAGCTGACGCCTCCGGGGGCCAAACTTTTGCCGATTTGTATGGCCTGGGTTTGACAAACAGGCCTTAAAAAACAATCTTGGGTAATCTAAAACCCAAGGCGAATGTGATTTGACCCGATAAGTCCGCCTACGCAAAAGCCTTCGGCGCGACAATCGATCCGTCTTCGTGTTCAGCGACGCTTGAAAAAGTCAGCTACGCCGTGACAAGGGGGCAAAACGCATCCGCAACCTGCTTTCAAGGTGGCACACCTTGCTGATCATGCTTGATGCATGGCTTATGTCGTTTTTCTCGATTCACTTTCTTGGGTCGTATAATACATTTGATTCGGGCTCCTGGGCGTATCGGGCAGGGTCGGTTTGAGTCGCCCCGAGTCAATCAGAGGTTTTAGAATCACTTTGCGAAAATAATCCCTGTTTTTGATTCCGATATGATCTTGGATATGATCCCTGCTTTTTGGCGTTTTGCAAAATATCAGGATTGTCTTCGTTCTTTCAGCTTGCATGGTAGCTTGCATGGTAGCTTGCATGGTAGCTTGCGCGGTAGCCTGGGCAGGCACTGTGGGGATGACCATTTTGAAGATATCATCCTCGAAAAGCTCCGGCATCTTTCCCTTGGAAAAAACAGGGGTGTATTTAAACAGGTTCCGCACCCCGGAGCCCAACTCGTCTGCAAATCCGATCTCCTTGAACACCTTGGCGATCAACGGGTTCTTGGGGAACGGGGTAAAAAGTCTCGGGTCAATGAGCCCATGACCGTGGGGACGGTTGGCATTTTCAAAAACCACCCGATCGGTTTCGATGATCATCTTGGCCGGAAAGGCGCTGGCATACTCCCTGTGAATGAGGATGTTGGCAACGGCCTCCCGGAAGATCTTGCTCCGAAGGCTGACGCGCACGTCCCCCTCCAGGTAAAAGGGATCGGGAAGGTGTTTGGCCACAAAGGCCATGAGGCGGTCGTAGCTGTCCATGAGGTTGGTGCGGATGTCATCCCCGTCGTCGTTCCGGTCAAAGATCTTTCCCGCGGTTTGATGCACCTGGGAACTCTCCGGCACAAAGAGATAGATGATTTTTTGACCCGAAAGATCAACCACCTCCGGAGCCAGGTAGACCGGCGGAAAGAGCTTCTGCGGGTTGTTGTCCAGGGTCACCAGATTCCCCACCATCTCAGAAAGGCAGGCCTCCTCCACCCCGCACACCTCCCCGTCATCCCTCACCCCCAGAAAAAGGTGCCCCCCGGACCGGTTCAAAAACGCACAGATCGTCTCAAAGAGATCCTTGTTAAGGCCGGTTCGTGCCTCCTTGAACTCCACAGCCATCCCTTCACCCTGGCAAATGATGCCAAGCAGATGCTCACTTTTGTCCATTGGGATACTCTCCTTGGGGGGCGGGTCATGATTGTTGAGAAAAAAGCGTGCCTCCGGCGGCGAGGTGTGCCACCTCGAAAGCGGGTTGATGGGGGAGGCGTGTTAGGCTGTCCTAAAGGCATCAGTTTTTGCATGAGTTTCTCGTTCCGAATGCTCCTTGGAGGCTCTGACTCCATGCGTGAGAGCACCGTAACCTGTGAATTTTACCACTCACGTTGCCGTTTCACATACCGGCAAGGCAGAGCATTGCACCCGACACTCATTTAGGTAGAACCTGAGAGCGAAACATCATAAGCTTCATATGGTTCGATGATGTTTTTAAGCTGCGTTGTATTAATTCGAGGCTTCGTTGCACCCTGTACTAAGCGTTTCCGATCCCAGGTGTGGCTTCAAGCTTCAGGTTATGACTCTTTTTTCTTGTTTTGTATGCTAATTGGCTTGAGGGTGAGGGTCAAGAGAGACTTTGTAGGAGGGCGCGGAGCATTCGCAAACCAGCTTTCAACCCCTCAACGCGTTCAGTTTCGATTGGAAACGTCGGCTCTGCTGTAGCAAGGGTGTCTTTTTAAAAAGAGCCATGAGCGAAGCGCATTCCTCGAGCGAAGAACGACGCACCAGGAACCAGGAACGTTTTTCTCGCTTTCCCTTTCCTTGATTTTTTCTCATATATTGACAGGGTTGTCATCTGAGGCTATGGTTGAGTGGCTTGTCGGCCAGCTGGCCGACTGATAGGCTTGGGAATCAAGGGATGAATGGTTGGTCCATCTGAAACGGGTCCGTGGTTACGGGTCGGAAAAGGAGGCTTACATGAGCGGTTCCATGGAAGTACAGGCTGTACCCGATATTGACGCAACGCCCTGTTGCAATGCTGTGACAGGGGATATTATGGGGTATTCTCCCCTGCACACGGTGGAGGCGCTTAAAGAGGCCATTGCGGCGGGTCGGCAGGCCCAGGCAATTTGGGCGGCGATGCCGGTCAAAGAGCGGGTGAAGCGGATGAAGGCGGTGCGGGCTTATATGATGGCCCACCTCGACGAATTGGCGGAGACCGTGGCCCGGGATGTGGGGAAGACACGCATCGACGCCCTGGCCACCGAAATACTGCCTGCGACCATGGCCCTGACTTACTATTGCGGTAAGGCCAGGGGCTTCCTCAAGTCTCGGCGGAAGGTGCCGGGGAACCTGTTTCTTTCCAACAAGTGGAGCCAGATTCATCAGGTGCCCTTTGGGGTGATCGGGGTGATCTCGCCCTGGAATTACCCGTTCACCATTCCTTTCTCCGAGGTGGTCATGGGGCTTCTGGCGGGCAACGCCGTGGTGCTGAAGACCGCTTCAGAAACCCAGGCGGTGGGGCTTGCCCTGAAGGAATGCATGGACGCGGCCGACCTGCCACGAGGGCTTTTCAGCTTTATTAATATGCCGGGCCGTATCGCCGGAGACGCGTTTTTGGAGTCGGGGATAGATAAGCTCTTTTTCACCGGGTCTGTCTCTGTGGGAAAGAAGCTGATGGCCAAGGCGGCCGAGACCTTGACGCCCGTTTCTCTGGAGCTTGGGGGCAACGATGCCATGCTGGTTTGCGAGGACGCGGATCTGCATCGAGCCGTCAATGGGGCGGTTTGGGCCGGTCTTCAAAACGCCGGACAGTCTTGTGGCGGGGTGGAGCGGATCTATGTTCACGCCTCGGTCTACGAGCCATTTATGAAACTGATGAAGACGAAGGTCGAGGGACTTCGGGTGGGATACGACCGGGATCACACCATGGACATCGGGGCCATTGCAACCGAACGTCAGTTGGAGACGGTGAAACGCCATGTGGACGACGCCCTGGCCAGAGGGGCGGTTATCTACGCGCAATCCAAGCCCCCCAAAGACCCCATGCAGGGCCATTTTTATCCGCCCACGGTTTTGACGGAGGTGACCCATGAGATGCTGGTGATGGCAGAAGAGACCTTCGGGCCGCTTCTGGGGGTGATGAAGGTGGTGAGTATGGATGAGGCGATTCTTCTTGCCAATGATTCCGACCTTGGGTTGACCGGGTCGGTCTGGTCCAAAAAAGGGAAAAAAGCGCAGGTGCTGGCAAGGCAGATCATGGCGGGTGCGATTACCATCAACGATCACCTGATGAGCCACGGCCTGGCCGAAACCCCCTGGGGCGGCTTTAAGGAGTCGGGTATCGGGCGCTCCCACGGCGCCATCGGGTTTGCCGAGATGACCACTCCCCAGGTCGTGGTCCAGGACGTGCTCCCCTTTGTGAAGAAAAATTTGTGGTGGCACCCCTTCAGCCCCAAGGTTTACCGAACCGTCAAGGGGGTGGCCCAGGCCCTTTATGCTCCTACCTGGAAAGGAAAAGCCAAAGGCCTTGGCAACGTGCTGATGGGATTTCCGCGGATGTTTATGAAATAAGAGATAAAAAGTGCCTCCGGCGGCCCTGCCGGGGGCTAAACTTTTAAAAAGTTTAACAAACAGGTCTTAAAACGTATGCTTGATACGAAATTCACATCCGCAACCTGCTTTTAAGGTGTTTTTATCTCTTTCTGAGATGCACGTCTTGCCCCCTTTTCTCCTTGCCCTTTCCCTACACCTTCTTCAAAAAACAGGTCTTCAGCACCATGGTGGTTTTTCCTTCACGGCACTCGATATTCTCCGGGTTGTCGGTGAGGTGAATTTTTTTAAGGGTTTTTCCTCTTTTGACCTTCAGGTCTTTGATGAGCTGAACCGAGTCGCCGTCATTTAAAAGAGTGCCGTTGCTGTCTTTGGTTTTTATGGTTGCATGTTCTCCAGTATTTCAGACCGTTACGTGCTTCGATGCGTTTGGGTTGAGTTAATAGGGGGGGGGCTTGTCCATGGGGGACCGCCAGGGTTTGGCGGTCGGGTTGATATGGTTCGGAACACCTGAATTTTTTTTACGGGGAGAGTGTATCAGAAAATCGGGGATTTGGCCTGTAGGTTAGGATGGGAAAGAGCCTGCGGTGCTGAGATTTCGCTTCATAATATCGCCGGAATGGCGATAAACTATCTATAGAACGATGTTTGACACCCTGACGCCATGTAGAGACTGTTTGGGGCGTTTATTTTCTCACTTTTGTTTCATTTGACTCGCTGTTGAAAAATCCAAACGACTGACGAAAAGAGGTATCAGGGGGGCTTGACACGTTCAAGACGTATGACGCACGTCGCGGGGAATGCCTTGAAAGTCAGGAGAATAGGATAGGTCCATCTTTCGATGGAGAAGGGGAAACACGATATGGCTGCGAAGGAGTGGAGATGCTAAAGAACGTATCAATCAAGGCTCGGATCTTTATTATTGTCGGGATGGTCATGGTTCTTTTTGCGGGGATGCTGTTTGGATCGTTTGAGACGGGGCGGCTGGCAAGGGAAGCGGGCATTCGGGAAGCGAAAGCGGTGATGCTTTCGGGGCAGAAGGACAAGGTGAAAGTGGCGGCACACTCGGTGGCGTTTCTTCTTGGACAGGCGCTTGAGGGCAAGGAAGACCCCGATGAAGTCAGGGCCATCGTCGAGGGCCTTATCGAGCCGATTCGGTTTGAAAAGGACCGGTCAGGATACTATTTTGTGTATCACGATACGACCGTGGTGTGTGTGGCCTCCAACCTCTCCCTTGCCGGGAAGAGCTTGAAAGACGCCCGGGATGCAGATGGCGTCTATTTTGTTCGCGAACTTAAAAAAGCGGCCCATTCTGGCGGGGGGTTTGTCTCTTTTCGGTTCGATAAGCCCGGCAAAGGCATACAGCCCAAGCTGGGATATTCGGAGATGATCCCCGGAACCTCTTTCTGGGTCGGAACCGGTGTCTATGTCGACAACATCAATGAAGAGACGGACCGCATCGAATCACTCATTTCCAAAGATGTCGACAAGGGGGCTATGATGGTGGCGGGCATCGCCGGCGCCTTTTTTCTGCTGGTGATTCTGCCTGGAACCCTGACCCTGGCCTTTGGGATTACGCACGCCTTGAAACAAGCCATCGAGGGACTTAAGGGGATCGCAGAAGGGGACGGGGATCTCACCACCCGCCTTGAGATCAGGAGCCAGGATGAGACCGGGGAGTTGGCCCACTGGATCAATGCGTTTATTGAAAATCTTCAGGGGATTGTTCGTGATGTGGCGGACAACGCTCAAGGGCTGGGCCGGGCCTCCGGCGAGCTCTCCTCCGTATCGAGTGACCTCTCCCAGAATGCAGAGGAAGCCGCTTCCAAATTGCAGGCCGTGGCCGATTCCGCAGACGAAATGAGTGGCAGCATGGTTTCGGTGGCCGCTGCCAGCGAGCAGGCCGCGAGTAATGTGGGGATGGTGGCCGCCGCCTCGGAAGAGATGAGCGTCACGGTTCAGGATATCGCCGCCAATTCGGAAAAAGCCAGCACGATGACCCAGAGCGCCATGGGCAAAGCACGGGTCGCGACGGAAAAAGTGGATCGTCTGGGCGGAGCCGCTCAGGAGATCAGCAAAGTCACGGAAGCGATTACCGATATCTCCGAGCAGACCAATCTGCTGGCCTTAAACGCCACCATCGAGGCTGCCCGGGCCGGGGACGCCGGGAAAGGCTTTGCCGTCGTCGCCAATGAGATCAAGGCCCTGGCCGCACAAACGGCCGAGGCCACCCAGGAGATCAAGCGGCAGGTGGAAGGCATTCAGGGGGCGACCCAGGAGACTGTGTCCGAGATCCGCACCATTTCTGATGTGATTGTGGAGGTGAACGATATCGTGGCCACTATTGCGGCCGCAGTGGAGGAGCAGGCGGTCACCACCCGGGAGATTGCCGGGAACGTGGCCCAGGCAGCCCAGGGCATTGAGGAGGTGAACCGCAATGTAGCCGAAAGCTCGACGGTCTCTGAGCACATCGCCACGGAGATTCGCGGGGTGAACGCTACCAGTGGCGAAGTGGCCGCCAGCAGTGCAGTGCTCCGTAACAGCGCTGCGGATTTGATTCGCCTTTCAGATTCTCTGACGACGATGGTGGCACGGTTTAAGGTGTGAAAAAAGAGGGCGAAAGGCGAAAGGTAGAAGGTAAAAGGTAAAAGGTAAAAACACCTCGGACGTTGGTAGCCGATGCGCTTTGTCCCCCTTGTTTTTCTGGGCAAAGCGCATTTTCTTTTGTTTCAACAGGGTGTCCTTTCTTCTTTTGACTTCATGGGTTCAACCTGAACGGCTGTCTAATCCGGTAACTTAATACTCGGATAGCCGGGTGAAAGAGATGTCAAACTTTTCTCCTTGCCAAAAGGGGAACTTCTTGATTATAGAATTTGATTCAAGCCTTTTGCACCTGCCTGTGGGCAAATATCCATTTTACATGACGGCTTTTTTCGGTACCCGTTTACTTGGTGAAGGGTGGTGCAGCGGCTTTACCACCCTTGCCGCCGAGTTATTTCGGTTAAAGTCACCGGATGAGTTGGATTCTGCTCACCTGCAGCTCATGCTATTGCGATGAACTGTGCGTTACCTTACACTTCACGCGAATGCGGACGCATTTCAGCCCGGAGTGACGACTTCCGATGCGCATTCGCAAACCTGCTTTCGAGGTGGTACACCTCGCCGCCGGAGGCAGGCTTTTGCTTATAAGGCAGCTTTTAAACATCAGATTAAGGACAACCATGGACAAATCAGAGTTGTTGAATCGATTTGGATTCTCAGGTTTTCGGCAGGGACAGGAACGGGTGGTGGATCGTATTCTGGGTGGGGAGTCGGCCCTGGCGGTGTTTCCCACGGGGGCGGGCAAGTCCCTTTGTTATCAGCTGCCGGCCCTGGGCTTGAACGGTTTGACCCTGGTGATTTCACCGCTCATCGCGTTGATGAAGGACCAGGAGGACTTTCTGAAAGGAAAGGGGATTCCGGCAGCCCGCCTGGACTCCACACTGACAAAAGAGGAGTCCCGAAGGATTATCGGGGAGGCCATCTCCGGAACCCTTAAGATTCTCATGGTATCGGTTGAGCGGCTGCGAAATGAGATCTTTCGCGAGCAGCTGAAGCGCATGACCCTTTCCCTGCTTGTGGTGGATGAGGCCCACTGCATCTCCGAGTGGGGCCATAATTTTCGCCCCGATTATCTTAAAATTCCCGAGTACAAAGCGTACTACAAGATTCCTCAGGTGCTTTTGCTTACCGCCACGGCCACGCCCCAGGTGGCCCAGGATATCTGCGGAAAGTTTGGGATGGGGGAGGAGAGCTGTGTGCGCACGGGTTTTTATCGGCCCAATTTGCATCTCCAGGTGATGCCGGCGGCCAGCTTCGGGGAGAAAAGAGGCAAGCTTCTTGAGGCGATGTGTCAGGAGCCCTCAGGGCCTTCCATTATCTACACGACGCTTCAGAAGGGGGCGGAGGCGGCCGCAACCTTTCTATCGGAGAACGGATTTCCCTGTGAGGCTTACCATGCCGGGCTCGATCCCGAGACCCGGGCGTCCATTCAGGACCGCTTTATGGCCGGGACGCTGCCGTCCGTGGCGGCCACCATCGCCTTTGGTATGGGCATCGACAAGAGCAACATTCGTAAGGTGATTCACTTTGACCCGCCAAAATCCATTGAAGGCTACAGCCAGGAGATCGGGCGTGCCGGGCGCGATGGTGCTGAGTCGGCCTGTACCTTAATCGGCTCCCGGGAGGGTCTCCATACCCTGGAAAATTTCGTTTACGGGGACACCCCGTCCCGAGAGAGCATCCACGCCCTCTTGTCCGAGATCGCATCCCATCCAGAGAGGCACTGGGAGGTCCGGCAGTTTGAGCTTTCCAAGCACCTGGATATGCGGCCTCTGCCCTTGAAAACTCTGCTTGTGTATCTCGAGCTCTTCGGGGTGATCAAGCCCCTGCGGGTTTTCTTTGAAAATTACGCCTTTAAGTACGAACGCCCCAAAGAGGCTATTGTCGGGGCTTTCCAGGGTGAGAGGCGGGCCTTCGTTGAAGCCATTGTCCTTGGCAGTGCCGATAAAAAAGTGTGGAGCTACCCCGATATGCAGGCCATTGGGGAGAAGACCGGTTCTCCCCGGGAGCGGATCCTGACCGCCCTCTCCTGGTTTGAAGAGCAGGGGATGATCACCCTGAAACAGGGCCGTGCCGTGGATGTCTTCGAGATTCTCCAGCAAGAGATCGATGTCCCTGCGTTAACCGAACACCTTTACGATCTTTTCAGTCGAAAAGAGGTCACCGAAGTGGCTCGGATTCATCAAATTATAGATCTGGCCGATCAGAACACCTGTCTGCCGCAGGCCCTCTCTACTTATTTTGGAGAGCCCCTCTCCGCCCCGTGCGGGTTCTGTTCGGTCTGCAAAGGGGTGTATCGTCCCCTTCCTCCGGCTCCTTCTGTGCAGGACCTCTCCTCGCTGCGTCTCATGGATCTCGCCGGCCCCTTTGTCTCCAAACTTACCGATAAAAATCCGCGTCTTATCGCCAAATTTCTCTGCGGTATCCCCTCACCCTCCCTGGCCCGCACCCGAAAAGAGAAAGGCTTCGCCGCCCTTGAGACCGAGCCCTTCCACGATGTGGTGGCCTGGTGCGAACGGGAACTGGGTAAGGGATAAGGGCATGAAAGAATAGCCTTCGGTGGGCAGAGGGGCTGCATCGTCTTGACGTAGACATATGGCTATCGTAGAATAGCCATATGATTTATGGATAGAAACAGGTCTTTTTTGGAGGGCTTATGTTTGCAGAGGAACGACATGTCTACGGGTGCCATACCCTGGGGATCGAGACGGACGATCTGGATGCGGTCATTGCCGCCCTTAAGGCGGGATTTCCTTACAGTGCGTTTGAGGCGTTGTGGCAGTCCGTGGGCATTCCACAGAAAAAGCTCGCGGAGGTGGCCAACATCAATCAGCGGACTCTGACCCGCCGCAAGCGGGAGACGCGATTTCATGCCGACGAGTCGGAGCGGCTTCTTCGGATCGGCCGGGTCGTGGAGCGAGCCATTGAGCTCATGGAAGGGGACTCGGAGGCGGCAGCCGCCTGGTTGATGAAGCCCAGCCGGGTCCTGGGAGGGACATCACCTCTGGATTATGCGGATACGGAACCCGGCGCACGAGAGGTGATGACTCTGATCGGGCGTCTTGAGCACGGGGTGTTCAGTTGAGACCCCTTTACCGTATCACCACCCGTCGATTTGGGGCTCATGCCGAAGACGCCTTTAGCGGGGACGGCGCCAGGCTCTATCCCGGTCGGTGGAACAGTGGGGGGACTGCCGTTGTCTACACCGCTGAAACGCTTTCTCTTGCTATGCTGGAAATGCTGGTTCATATCGATGAGGCGATGCTCTCACGACGCTATGTCTACTTTATCCTTGAGGTCCCGGAGGCCTTTGTTACCCCTCTCTCTCGGTCAATCCTTCCAGAAAACTGGGCAAGCTACCCGGCCCCCTCTTCTACGCGACTGCTTGGGGACGCCTGGGTGGCCTGGGGAGAGACCCTGGCTTTAAAAGTCCCCAGCACCCTGAATCCTGTTGAACACACCTTTCTCATTAACCCATCCCATCCCTGGTTTTCCCAATGTGCTATTTCTGGCCCGTTCAGCTTCTTTTTTGATTCCCGATTGAAAAAAAGTTTGGCCCCGGCAGGGGCACCGGAGGCGTAAGCTAAATAGTTACATTCTCGATTGAAATGATTCAGGTCTCCTGGCTTTTACAAGGCCTCCCCCTCCCTTCGCCTTGACCCGGTCTCAAGGCACTTGTAGAATGAATCATACCTAAAATTTGGAGGGCTTATGCTTACAGATGAACGGCCGAGGTATGGGTGCCATCTCCTTGGGGTGGACGCTGTGGACCTGGATGCGGTAATCACCGCGCTGGAGGCGGGGTTGCCCTATCGCGCGTTTGAGTCTTTGTGGAACGCCGTGGGTATTTCTCAAAAAAAACTCGCGGAGGCAGTACGGATCAATCCGCGGATCCTGGCACGTCGCAAGCAGGAGGAACGGTTCCATGCCGATGAATCCGAACGCCTTTTTCGGATCGCCATGGTGGTGGAGCGCGCCATCGAGTTGATGCAGGGGAACGCCGGGACAGCGGCGGCCTGGTTGATGAAGCCCGCCCACGCCCTGAAAGGAAAGAGACCCTTGGATTATGTGGACACGGAGCTTGGGGCACAGGCGGTGATGCGCCTGATGGAACGGTTCGAGCACGGGGCGTTCGGTGGTGAGCCCGTTGACGCATGGGTGCATCGTGATCCGTGAATAGTGAATAGTGAATAGTGAATAGTGAATAGTGAATAGTGAATAGTGAATAGTGAATAGTGAATAGTGAATAGTGAATAGTGAATGGTGAATGGTGAATGGTGAATGGTGAGTGGTGAGTGGTGAGTGGTGAGTGGTGAATGGTGAGTGGTGAATGGTGAGTGGCACTCACTTGATCGTTTCGGCCAGCTGGATGATATCCCGTCATAATGAAAAAAATGACGACAGAACAAGAACGCCAACCCGAGATAAGCCTTGGATTTGGGCGCGCCGTTCTCCGTCGCGGCTTTTTTTCCTCTCGACATTCCCCACACCGCTTTGAAGCGCGGTGTCCTCGGATTTACATGGCTTTTTCCCTTGACAGAGCGACGCATGGCAGCCATTTTTTTAGCCTTTAGCCTTTAGCCTTTAGCCTTTAGCCTTTAGCCTTTAGCCTTTAGCCTTTAGCCTTTAGCCTTTAGCCTTTAGCCTTTAGCCTTTAGCCTTTAGCCTTTAGCCTTTAGCCTTCCATATCCTTTTCCATGGCAGCCACCGCCCGTTTGGAGAAGGCCACAGCCTCTACCACGGTTCTGGCACCGGTGACGACATCGCCGGAGGCAAAGACACCCTCAAGGGTGGTTCGGCCGCAGTCGTCGGTGATGACGAGGCCCCCTTTTTCCACCTTAATGCCGGTGGCGGTGGCCACGATATTGGCCTGGGGGGTCTGGCTTGCCGCGATCATGACGGCATCGGCGGGGAAGAGGGTGCGGGTGGACGGGTCCGGGGTATAGGTGACGTTTCCTTCGGCGTCCTCGCTTCTGACCGTGGTCTCGACCGTGAGGCCGTCGTCGGTGATGGCGACGGGATTGGTCTGAAAGGCGAACTCCACCCCTTCCACTTTGGCGTAGTCGTATTCAAAGGGGGTGGCGGGCATTTCGGCTTCGCCGCGGCGATAGATGACGGTCACCTCTTCGGCCCCGTTTCGCAGGGCAGTTCGGGCCACGTCCATGGCGACGTTTCCGGCCCCGATGATGGCGACCCGTCGGCCCAGACGATAAACATCCGGGTTTTTAAGGTAGTTGATGGCGTAGTGTACGTGGCCGAGGCTTTCTCCCTGGATGCGCAAGGGGCGGGGCTTCCAGACGCCGGTACCGATGAAGATGCTTTGGTAGCCGTCGCGTTTCAGGTCGTCAATGGTGAGGACCGGGCCAATGAGGGTGTTGGGACGCACCTTGACGGAGAGGTTGGCCAGGAGCTCGTCCAGGCTGTCTAACACCTTTTTGGGCAGGCGATACTCGGGAATGCCGTAGCGCAGGATGCCGCCCGTGCGCTCGGCGGATTCGAAGATGGTGACCCGGTAGCCTTTTAAAGCCATGATAATGGCCACGGTGAGACCGGCCGGGCCAGACCCGATGACCGCTACCCGTTCTTCTTTCGTCTCCCGGGGCTTCATGTCGTGGCGGGTGAGATAATAGGAGGAGATGTACTGTTCGATGCTGCTGATGGCCACGGGCTTTTTTTTGGCTCCGAGGACACAGTGGCCTTCGCAGAATTTTTCATGGGGGCAGATCAGGGAACAGACCACGGAGAGGGGGTTGTTCTCGAACAGAAGACGCCCGGCTTCCATCATCTCTCCTTTTTGAAAGAGCGCGATCATGTCGCGGATGGGGGTGGAGACGGGGCATCCGGTGGTACAGCGGGGCTTTTTACACAAGAGGCATTGCTTGGCTTCTTCAATGACATGGGTTCCCACGGCAGACTCCTTAACGGTTGGGGTGGTGCCTTCAGGAAGGATATTTCGTGGCGTTGCGCGGGCGGTGAAAGCGGCTTTCCATGGATGAAATAGTGAAACCCTTGGGCGTCTCTGGAATAAATGATTCTGATTATCAGGGGCGCTACTATGACACACCTTTCTGGAAATGGGAAGGGAGGGAGGCTGGAAAATAACCACAGCGGAAAACCAAAAAACAAAGGTGGGCCACCTTGAAAGCGGATTTGCGAATGCGTATCGGGAGCCGTCACTCCGGGCCGAAATGATAATTAATGCCAAAAATTCTTGTAACTATTCAGCTTGCCTTCGCCAGGTCGTTCGAAGCAAATGACAGAAAGATCAAATGCCAATACGTTACGTCTTTTTATCACCGCGTAGGGTGCGGCTCCCGCACCTTCTACCGTAGAGATGACCATCGGCCTCGCAAGTTCACGATGACCACGAGTCTTGTTTCAAAATGCGGTGTTTCCGGTTTACGATACGCCTGACGGTGCGCACGGCGCACCCTACGCATCCACCCGGTACTTCATTGTAAAAATGAGGACGATACGAATTTTCATACATGGATTCCCGCCTGCGCGGGGAAGACGAAAAGCGTAGGGTGCTGTCAGACCGGGGTCATAAAGAAAAAATGGATAGCTGAATAGCTACAATCTTTTTTAGGAATTGACACCGTAAGACATCCAGGTTTTTTAGCCTTCAGCCTTCAGCCTTCAGCCTTCAGCCTTCAGCCTTCAGCCTTCAGCCTTCAGCCTTCAGCCTTCAGCCCCCCCTTTACCTCTTCAGCTCTTCAAATTCATCCAGGGCGGTTTCAATGGGGATGGCAAAGCCGATGCCTTCGGTGTTGGCGAGGATCATGGTGTTGATGCCGACCACACGGCCTTTTTCGTCAATGAGGGGGCCGCCGCTGTTACCGGGGTTGATGGGGGCATCGGTTTGGATGTAGGTGCGTTCTTCGTGGGTCCGTCTTCCGGAGACAATGCCGGAGGTGACGGTGTGGGAGAGGCCCATGGGGTTGCCGATGGTAAAGACCGGCTGGCCGACTTTAAGGGCCTTGGATTTTCCTGCTTTCAGGCAGGGACAGGCCTCCTGGTCGAGTTCAAGCATGGCCAGATCGTGGTTTTCGCTGAAGGTTGCCCCGGTGACGGAAAAGGACGAGTCGTCAAAGAGGACGACGGTGTAGGTGGGGTTGTCCCGGTTCTCCTCAATGGCCATGAGGCGGCTCTTTAAATCGATGTAGCGTTCGGTCAGGGCGTCGCTGTTTTTTTGCTGCTCTTGAATGTAGTCGTTGATTTCCACCGACTGGGTCGGGTCGACCACAAACGGCGCTGTGCCTTCGGCGTCCGTGATGCTCTGGTTTTTGTTTGCGATGACGTACTCCAGCACCTGGATGTCACGGCGAAGCCCTTTGATCTCCTCTTCATCGATGGTGAGGACATGTTTGTTGGTGAGGATCCGACAGGTGGAGTCGATGAAGAATCCTGAGCCTGAGCCCCAGGGTGTTTCGATGAACACAGTGGCTAACTGACTTGTTTCAATGGCGTTGCCAGGCTGTTTGAACTGGTAGAGTTGCTGGGTGATGCCGGAGATTTCAAGCTTTTTTGTGGCCGGTTGCGTGGGGGATTCGCCCGAAGGGGCCTTCTGGGTGAGACGCATGGCAAAGGCGAAAATGGCCCCGAGGATGACGATGCTGACGGCGATGCGGATCCACCTGGAGAGGTGGAGACCGGAGGCCCGTGAGGGGGTTCGGTCGGAAAGGGTAAGGAGGGGTTGGGCGAGTCGCTCCTGCATCTCCAGGTATTTTTCGAAGACGATGCCGCATGCCTCGCATTCGAGCCCTGGACTCTGTTCATGATCGCACTTGGGACATTTCATCGTTTGTTATCCAGGCCGGGGAGTGGAGGCCCCTTTGAAAGGGAGTGGCTGAATCGTGACATATCACCCTCGTTTATAAGATGAAAATCTCCATTGATCAATGGAGATTTTCTGTCTTCTGATGTCACCCTTTCGCCGGCCCCTGTGTGTTGATGCCCGCCAGTCCCTGGAAGCGGCTTCGGTTGGCATCCATTCCGATGATGGCCACGAGATCGTGTGCTTCAAAGCGCAGTTGGATATCGGGGTTGGGGATCAGCTGGTCGCGGCGAAGGACACCCACCACCGAGACCCCGGTTCGTGAGCGTATCTTTGTCTCTCCCAGGGTGGCTCCCACCAGGGCGCTTGCGGGCTCGAGGCGGACCCATTGCAGGTCGAATTGCTGCTCGGCCCGTGTGAGTTGGGTCAGGGTGGTCCAGCGCTCATGGTTTCCCAATATGGGGGTGAAAAGTCTCTGTCGCAACGCCTCGGTCTGGCGCTGGATTTCCGTGGGCGGAATCCGCAGGTGAAGCAGGGCCTGCCTCGTCATCTCCAGCCCGGCCTCGAATTCAGGAAGAATCACTTCGGCGACGCCCTGATCCCGGAACATTTCGAGGGACTCCATGCCGGATGCCCGGGTGATGATGGTGATCTCTTCAGCCATATTTCGGGCATGGGTCACCACAGATCGTGCGACCACCACCCCAGGGATGGTGATGAGAAGGAGGCAGGCCGTCAGGACATCCGCCGCTTCCAGAACAATTTCGTGGCTGGCGTCACCATACACCACGGGCATGCCACTGCTGTGCGCTTGATCCACGCATCGCTGGTCCAGTTCGATGATGACAAAGGGGAGCCCCAATCGCTTGAGCACGTCGGCGACATGGCGGCCCATGCGTCCGCCCCCGGCGATGATCACATGGTTTCGCAAGCCCTCTTCGGGCAGGCCGGCGGATTCCAGGGGTTCGTGGCGAAACCATCGCTTGCGAAGGGCATAGAGGCGAGCGGTCTGACCGGAGACAAGGGGGGTGAGGACCATGGTGATCAGCGCCATGGAGAGGATGAGGGAGTAAAGCTCCTGGCTGATGGAGTCGGTGGCGATGCCCACGCGTGCCAGGACAAAGGAGAACTCCCCGACCTGAAACAGGCCGAGTCCCACGGCAAGGGGAACCACATTTCCGTACCTGAAAAATCGGGTGATCCCTGCAAAAATAAGTCCTTTGCCCAGGCTGACCACCGTGACGAGCAGGAGGATGCCGCTGAGGTGAGCCATGAGAAAGTCCGGATCCACGAGCATCCCCACCGAGGCAAAGAAGAGCAGTCCGAAGAGGTCCCTTAAGGGGATAATATCGCTTAACGCCTGGTGGCCATAATCCGATTCACTCAGGACCATGCCCGCCATAAACGCGCCGAAGGCAAAGGAGAGCCCCACGATGTAGGTCAGGTAACCAATCCCTAAGCCGATGGCGGTAATGCCCAGGAGAAAGAGCTCCCGCGAGCCGAGTTTGGCGATGTGTTTCATCAGCTTTGGCAGGAGTCGTGTGCCCAGAAGGAGCATGACGATGAGAAAGAGGGCGGCCTTGATGCCGGAGATGGCCAGGGCCTTAAGGCCCAGGCCCGGGTTGCTGAGCTGGGGAAGGATGATCATGAAAGGGACCACGGCGAGGTCTTGAATGATCAGCATGCCGACCATGACTTTGCTGGACAGGGTGCCCATCCATCCCTGATTCATCAGGGTCTTTAAAATGACCATGGTGCTGGACAGGGAGATGAGGGCCCCCAGCCAGAGGGAGGCCCGCCAGTCCATACCGAGCCCCCTGCCGATTCCGTATCCCAGGGCCACGGTGAGGCCCATCTGGATCGGCGTGCCGATCAGGGCGATTTTTTTTACGGGCTTCAGGTCTTTGATGGAAAATTCCAGGCCCAGAGCAAAGAGAAGCAGGGCCACCCCGATTTCGGCCAGGAGTTCGATTTCATGGGCTCCGGTGCCGATGATCCCGCTGGTGTTGGGACCCAGGGCGATGCCTGCAAGGATGTATCCGAGAATCAGAGGCTGTCCGATGCGTTGCATGAGAAGGCCGCAGAAGAAAGCCGCGACCACGAGCAGGGTGATGTCTGTTGCGATGCCCATAGAGACCTCGAGGTGTGTGGCAGATTCGGTGGGGCGGAGGGGCCGGCAAAATGAATACATTAAAGCATGGAATGATCTGTTGTGTGAACATTAATTTGTGATCTGGCAGAGAATCGGATGCGTCGGGTCGGTTAAGGCGCGACCGTTGTTTGGTCCATATCGATGAGCACATAGTGGACACGGTTGTGATCATATTTTTCTAAAAAGAGGGGGGCATGGACAGGGAACAGAGGGCTATATTTGTGGCGGAGTGATCGAATTATTGATGATAATCGGATTCGTCTTGAGCGTGGTGGACGATAAATCGAAGGGTTTCTTGAAAAACCGTTTCAGCGATGGGGCCGCGGACAATGCCGTGGAGGTGGAAGGGGATCTCCTGGTAGCTCGTGTGGGAGTGGCCAATGCGTGCGAAGAGCTTTGGGCCGCTGGTGTCTTTGACTTTGGGGTCCCCTTTTCCCTGAATGATGAGGGCGGGGATGGCCAGGGTGGGGAGCGCCTTCCACACCTGTTTCATGAGGGCCTTAACCTGGACGAGGCCGGCGATGGGGCATTTCAGGTAATTGATCTGGGGGTTGTCGGCGTGGTTGGTGACCAATTCTTTGGTGAGCCATTTCAGGCCCAGGGTTCGGCAGAGACGGTTCCAGTCATCAAGGGCTTCCACCCCGGAGGTGGAGAGGCTTTTGAATTTTAAGGGGGCGCTGACTGAAATGACGGATTGAAAGGCCTCGGGCTTGAAGAGGGCCTGGGCCAGGGCCAGCCCGGCGCCGGTGGAGAACCCGGCCACGACGATTTTCTGGCAGCATTCTTTAAGGATGGCGTGACCTCGGTCCACGGAGTCCATCCAGTCGGCAACCGTTCGTCCGGCAAGGTCCATGGCGGAGGTGCCATGTCCGGCCAATCGGGGCGCATAGACGGTGTACCCCTTGCTGTAGAGAGAGTCTGCCCACTCCCGGACCTCTTCGGGGGTGGCCATGAAGCCGTGGATAAGAAGAATGCCTGTTTCGGCCGCGGGGTTTCGATAGAAAAAGGGGGCACCGATCACCCGGGGTTTGGATTCGCCTTCCACTGCGTGGGTTTCGTAGTCGGTGTAAAATCGATGCATCTCGTGGAGGGCCAAAGCCTCCCACTTTCGTGTATCCAACGGTTTTATCGGTAAGTCGGTCAATTCAGTCCCCTGGGGTTTGGTCGGTGCCGATCCATATCGGTGCTTTCTTATTACCTGCCTTTGAAGGGGATGGGCAATGAAAATCTGGACAGGACAACAGATGACCTGAACGGATGGTTACAGGGTGACGCTGCACTGTTCATTAAACATGAATTGGGAGGCCCGGTTGCGCCCCTGTTTTTTGGAATGGTACATGGCAAGGTCTGATTCATAAATCATTTGAAGAGGGTCAGTCATCTTCTCCTGATACGAGACAAGCCCCTGGCTGATGGTAATCTGTATCTTCCATTCGTTAAATGGAATGGTCAGCGATTCAACGAGTCGCCGGAGTTTTTCACTGACGATTTTAGCACAGGGTGCGGAGGCATTGGGCAGGATGATTAAAAATTCTTCGCCGCCAAACCGTCCGAAGAGATCCGAGTCTCGGAGTTGATGTGACACCGCCTGGCAGAGTTGTTTCAACACCTCATCCCCGGCGAGATGGCCATAGGTGTCGTTGACTTTTTTAAAATAGTCAATATCAAACAGGATGATGGAGAACTCTGATTTGTAGCGTTCGGCACGCTTGAATTCCATTTTAAGCAGCTGTTCGATATGGCTCCGGTTGAATATTCCGGTCATGGGGTCGAAGTTTGCAATATTGGAAAGGGTCTGGGTGATGTCTTTCATCTCTTCGATCTGGCGGTTTGCCTGGGCCATGTCGGTGACATCTTTGATGACAATGCAGACGCCTGTGTCCCCGGTGTCGGGATCGGTCACGGGGAAAAAGGTGCTGTCCTGGAACATGAACTCCAGGCTGTCTCCGATGATTTGATTTTTTGCGCTGAACTGGAACAGATAGGGGCGCTGAGTCCAGGAGATAAACGAATAGTTTTTTAACAATCGGACACTTTTAAGCTTGAGCTCCAGCCAGGCCCTGGGGAGGTCCGGGAACACCTCAAAGATATTTTTATTGAGAATGGCCTGCGATTGAATGCCGCTGTGTCTGGCCATGAACTGATTCCATTTGAGGATGCAGTTCGTTGAATCCAGGAGAAGAATTCCGTTGTCAATGTGATCAATGATGGATGCGCAGGACGTTTCAAAGATAGCAGTGTGCATATTAATCCTCAGGCATCAAGTTCTGAATAGAGGTTCGAACGACTTCCGTATTCTCTTCTGACATAAAGATCATCAGGTCGCATTTAAAGCGGTCGTTTTTGAGATAAAGGGATATTTTAACCAGGAGGGTGTATCCCCATTTCAGTTTGCTGCGCATAAAGGTGCTGTAGGCCATTTCCCTTAAGTTGGTTCCTTCGGAGACAAGTTCCGGGTTGGCAAACGACATGTCCTGATTAAACAACTGTTTTGAAATGCTGTTCATACAGGCGCCGATGAGGATGTTTGAGAGTTCGAGCATGAACTCCATCTCCTGTACGGTCTCTATTTTTCCCTGCATACCCAGGATCGTTGAGATGCTGCTTTTTGTCTTGTCATCAAAGATGACCAGGGTGGTCCCGGCCAGACATTTATTTGCAAAGTCCTGATGAAAGGCAACGATGCCATCTTCTTCCGAGAACACGCTGTCTTTAAGAATGGTGGGGATAATTTTTTCTGCCGCAACGAGTTTGATTTCCGGAACGGTCAACTCGACAAAGGCATCCAATAAGGTTGCCAGGGCCTTTCCCGCCTGCCCCATGGAAATATTGAAGAGCTCCGTTGCCAGGTCATTCTCATCCTCTGTAAAGGGGCTCGGTGTGGTGTTCATAGGACACCTGTCTTTTTAAGCAGAGTCACCATGTTTTCTTTGTCAAAAGGCTTTTCCAGGTAGCCGACAGCCCCCAGTTCCATGACTTTTTTTTCGGCCAGTGGCTGAATATCGGCGGTCAGGACGATGACTTTCTGTTTGATCGCCTCTTGTTTAAGCGCGGATAAAACATCATAGCCACTCATGTCCGGCATCGTGAGATCCAGGGTGACCAGATCATAGGCTTTAAGGTGGCACAAGTGTAAGGCCTCTCTGGCGTTTGACGCTTCCTCTATGGTAACCCCTGTGTCCTGCAATATGTCCCTGAATCCTTTTTTTATAAAGGTGCGGGATACTTTTGAGTCATCAATACATAAAATAGTAATCGTCATGAAAAACCTCTTTTTGCATCATTGAGAATTCAAGCGTCAGGCCACAAGATTAGCGCATAAGCGGGAGTATCCTACTTTAAATTTGTTATCACCGCAATTTTTAACCTACTTTTTGAATGTTAAAATGATGGAAGCGGCCATTGAGAGAGACTCTTTGGGCAGGATATATAGCAAATGAATGGCATAAAATGAGGTGGATAGGAAGGTGTCGGGGGGGGCGTGGCACCCCTCCAGGCTGGGGGGTGCCGTTAAACCTCTGTTCGGAGGAGAAATGCTTCCGTCTTTTTCAGGCCAGAGAGGTGGCGTACACCCGGTAGATGAGGGCGTAGTGGAGGACACCGCCCAGCAGGACCATGATGTGAAAGAGTTCATGGAAGCTGAAGATTCCCGGGACGAGTCGGGGTTTTTTGATGGCGTAGATGAGGGCGCCGATGGTAAAGGCCGCCCCACCGCTGAAGAGGAGGACCTCCTGGCCCGGGGTGAGTCTGGCCAGAACCTGTTTGATGGGAAAGACCGCCGACCAGCCCATGGCACTGTAAATGATGGCATACAGAGCGCGGGGTGCCCGTGGGAACAGGAGCTGGGAGATCAGTCCGAAGCCTACGACGCTCCATTGAAAGGCGATCATAAACCATCGGGTGTTGCCTTCCAGGCAGAAGTAGCTGATGGGGGTGTAGGTCCCGGCGATCATGAAAAAAATGGCCAGACGGTCCATCTTTCGCCAGAAGGAGAGTTCGTTCTCCTGCTTTTTAAAGGCGTGGTAGAGGGAACTGGCGGAAAAGAGAAACACCAGAGAGAGGGCGTAGACCAGCGCGGTAATAAGCATGGACGCGGACTGGCTGGCGATTCGAAGGAGGTAGACGGTCCCCACGACGGACGCGATAACGCCGGCGAGGTGTGAGTAAAAATTGAATGACTCTTGAGCTCTGATTCCCATGGCGGCTTCCTCATGAAGGGCGTTTTGAACCATTTTCGGTTCTGTGAGCGTCCCGTCGGGTGTTGATTGGGGGCTCTTTTTATCACATCGGAACGTCGTTTTGACGGCGTTCAATGTGTATTGATGGGTGTTCTTGACGTTTTATCTGCGGGTTACGGACAATGCGTTAAACACGGTTATAATATTTTATGGGTGTGAAAGACAGATAAAAAGTCATTTTAAAGAGACCGACCTGAAAAGGAACACCCGAATGCCGTGCTTCGGAAGGGCAGATAGGCCTGTGGACTCAGGTTTTTCTTTCCCTCACGGCTTGGCTTTGCAGGCGCTTGATCTCTTGAATGTTGCCCATGACGATCAGGGTCATGCCCGTCGAGAGGTGGGTGCCTGCTTTGGGGTTGAAGAGAATGGCGTCTTTGTCTTTGAGGCCCAGGACAAGGAGGTCGTACTCCTTTTGGATGTCGATTTCTGACAGGCACCGGCCGTTCAAAGAGGAGCCCGGGACGATGGGCAGTTCATGGATTCTTAAAGGGCCTTTTTCACTGCGGAGCATTTGATCGAGAAAATCCACGGCGGCGGGTCGGATCATCTCTGAGGCCATGCGCAGTGCGCCAATGGTATTCGGGGAGACGATGCTGTCGGCTCCTGCCATGGTGAACTTGGGGGCGATTCGGGGGTTGCTGACCTGGGCGACAATGCGCAGGTCTTTGTTCATCATGCGGGCCGTCATGGTGACGTAGAGACTGTCTTTGTCCTGGGGCAGGGCGATGACCACCCCTTTGGCGTTCAGGATGCCTGCTTTTTCAAGGTTTGCGTCGTCGGTGGGGTCACCTGTGATATGCAGGATGTTCTGCCCTTCAAGGCGCATGGCCAGGCTCTCTGTTTCCTGCTCGATGATGACCACCTGCTCGCCGCTGGTGATCAGTTCATCGGCCAGGGGGCGACCTGTTTCCCCTCCGCCCACCAGGATAATGTGTCCGGTCAGGCGATTGATCTCTTTGTTCATGCGTCTTCTCCTTCGAACACCGGAAAGTTCCCCTTCGATCAGAAGGGCTGTAATGGAGCTGATGGCATAGAGAATAAACCCCATACCGAAGGTGATGAGGCCCATGGTGAACAGCTGGGCGATCATGCTGCTGGAGACGTCCAGGATTTCTCCGTAGCCGACACTGGTGATGGAGATGACCGTCATGTAAAGACAGTCGATCCATCGGGCATCTCCCTGGAAGATCAGGTAATAGCCAACGGTGCCGATGACGACCACAAGAAGAATCCCGGAGAGAAAGGTGGTGAGCCGTTTTTGAATCATGGACCGTGTATCCTGTGGTTGAAGATCGGGTAAAAAAGTCAACCTGCGGTGGCAGGGTGCCCTTCTTGAAACCGGGCAAGGGGTCACATACGCTTGGGGGGGGGATGTAAAAACAGCCGACATGGGGAGTGCCGCCGGCCTGCATGGCAGAAGGGGTGCCTCGCCGTGTCGCAGGCCACCGCATCTGTCAGGTCGAAAAGGGATGAAGCACCTGGGCGGGTTATGGGATCCCAGGTGCTTCGGAAATCGTCCTTCTAGTGCTTTGTCGCCTCGGCGAAGCCCAGCTCAAAGGCCTTCAGGTTGACATCCAAAAAAGCCTTTTTGGTCGTGGTGGAGATGGCTTCACGGATGGCGTCGGCGCTGACCGGCAGGACCCCGGTCTCAATGAGGGCTCCCAGGAGCACCATGTTAACGGAGAGAACATTGCCCGCTTCTTCGGCCAGCTTGACGGCGTCAAAGGCGATGAGGCGCCGGGTCTTCTCGGCGAGCAGAGAGGTCACGGTGGCGATCTCCGGGTAGACCCCTTTGCCGATGGCGACGGTAAAGGGGGGCAGTGGAGAGAGGTTGGTGATGGTCACTGTCTCCGGGTTGCAGCGTCCGAGGGCGCGGAGGGCCTCGGAGGGTTCGAAGCTGACAAAGACATCGGCCTCTCCATCGGAGATGATGGTGCTTTCGGCATCGCCGAAGACGATTGAGGATTCTACCACGCCGCCCCTCTGGGCCATGCCGTGAATTTCGCTCATGTGGACGGGGATGCCCTGGAGCAGAGCCGCTTCGCCCAGAACTCGGGATGCCAGGAGGTTGCCCTGGCCGCCCACCGCCACGATGATCAGTCTTTTGGTATCCATATGGGTGTCACCTTGATTATTCAAAAGGTTGATGACGAAGGCTCCGCAGGGTTTATGCGGCGGAGCCGGTGTCGTTTATGGGACCACCACCGGTCTATTTTTTGACAGGAAGGATGGCGTTTTCAGGGCAGATCTGGGCGCAGATGGAGCATCCGGCGCACATCTCCTCGATGATGTGGACCCTGCCGTTTTCCGTGGTGAAGGCGGGACAGGCAATGGTGTCGATGCAGTCCCGATGGTTTTTGCACTTGTCGAGGTCCACCTGAAACTTTTTGCCGGTGAGCTGCTTGAGGCTCTTGGCGTAAAGGGTACACTTCTCCTTGGCGATGATGACGGAGACCCCTTGAAAGGCGACGGCTTCCTTGATGGTTGAGATGCTTTTTTTGATGTTGTAGGGGCGGATGACGGAGACGTGCTTGACCCCTGCGGCTTTGACCAGGCCTTCGATATCGATGGCGTTGTAGCCGGTAAAGCCCATTTCATCCATATCCACGCCGGGGTTGGGCTGATGGCCTGTCATGGCGGTAACACGGTTATCCAGGATCACGAGGGTGAAGTTGTGGTTGTTGAAGACCGCATTCATCAGGCCGTTCATGCCGGAGTGAAAGAAGGTGGAGTCCCCGATAAAGGAGACCACTTTCTTGTCGGTGACGGTGGAAAAACCGGCCGACGTGCTGGTGGATGCGCCCATACAGACCACGAAATCGCCCATGGAGAGGGGGGGCATAAAGCCCAGGGTGTAGCAGCCGATGTCCGAGGGGAACATGACGTCTAAGCCTTCGGTGGCTTTTTTAACGGCATAGAAGGTGGCCCGATGGGAGCAGCCGGCGCAGAGGTTTGGCGGGCGATTGGGCAGCTCGGGGACACCGGCAAGGTCCACGACTTCGCTGATCACAGGAGCCAGCCCGAAGTAAGACGCGAGAATGTTTCGGACCATTTTGGGGTCGAATTCGTAGAGGCGGGAGAAGAGGTGCTCCCCTTTGCCGCAGATGGGCAGCATGAGGCCGTTTTCCTGCGCCACGGCTTTGACGGCTTCTTCCATAACCGGTTCGCCCTCTTCGACGACGAGCACTTTCTCACACCCTTTAAGAAAGTCGATCACGAGATTTTTGGGCAGGGGGCTGGAGAATCCGAGGCGAAGGATCTTTACCTTGTCCGTTACGCCCAGGTCTTTCAGGCCGTCTTTGACGTAGTTGTAGCTGACGCCGTTGACAATGATCCCCAAGGGGCCGTCTCCGTCAATGCGATTAAAGGGAGAGGCACAGGCGATCTCTTCGGCTTTGGCCAGGTTTGCCAGAAGTTTGACGTGCAACCCGCGGGAGACGGCGGGGACGGTGACGCATCGCATGGGGTCTTTGATGAACTCCCCTTGGGTCTTGCGCTCTGTGATCTCTCCGAGTTCAACCACGCCGGTGGAGTGGTTGATGCGGGTGGTGGTTCGAAGGATGACAGGCTCGCCCAGGGCTTCGGAGAGTTCAAAGGCACGCTTGGTCATCTCTTTGGCTTCAGCCACGGAGGATGGCTCCAGAATAGGGAGACCGGCGAGTTTGCCGTAGTACCGGTTGTCCTGCTCATTCTGGCTGGAGAACATAAAGGGGTCATCGGCCGTCAGGATGACCATGCCGCCGGTGACGCCGATATAGGCCAGGGTCATGATCGCGTCAGCGGCGACGTTCATCCCCACATGTTTCATCACGCACATGCTGCGAACACCGCAGTTTGCCGCCGCCGCCGATATTTCTACGGAGACCTTTTCGTTGATGCTGTACTCGAAATAGAGATCGCTCTCCTTCGACATCTTGAAAAAATTGAGGGAGATCTCCGACGACGGTGTCCCGGGATAAGAGGCGGTAAACGCGACGCCGGCTTCAATGGCGCCCCGTGCGATAGCCTCGTTGCCCAGCATGAGCATCTTCTGGCCCGGGTTGTCTGTGAGAAGCTTGTGCATGGCAAAATTCCTTATGGATGGGTGTTGACGTTCTCGTTAAAGTTAAATCTTCATTTTTTTAGACGTGATAGGTCCGAATGTCAAGGGTTTGGGTAACCACTTTTCTGACAATGCCTGGCAGGGCGCGGGCAGACGGGGGGGCGGGTTTTGTCGTGGATACCGGCTGTTATCTGGTCTGTGGAAGGGGGCGTTCGCGTGGATAAGCAACCGAAACCAAGGGGTAAACAGGGGGGGCGCTCTGCCTGGGTGAGGGGGCTGAGGGCGGCCCGCGGTAGAAAACAGGATTTTTGGCATGATTTTTATCGGAAGTGACCTTGTTTTAAAAGGCGTGTTCTTTTCGGCGCAGTTGGAGAAAAAAAATGGTTCGAAAATGAACAAGATGTTCGTTTCAAGGGGGAATGATGTGCGGAAATGTTCGGCTTGGAAAACCTTCACTGTTTAAATCCCAAAAGCCTTTACAAGCCCGCAGCTTTTACATTATGACGGGGTGTAAATTGTTAAAGATCGGGTCATTTGATCCTGTTTTTTCCTACGGGAACAGGCGTTTGTCAGAGACCCGCCATCATATATTTACGCAGTGGGGCCGCTGTTTTATCAAGGGTCCCTTTGCCGGGAAGGGTAATGAAATCCATGGATAAACCAGTTGTGCTTGTTCTTGCCACGCGGAACAAGGGAAAAACCGAAGAGATCCGGGCCCTCCTTTCAGGGTTTCCGGTGGTATTGAAAAATCTCGATGATTTCGGGCCCATCCCCGAAGTGATTGAGGACGGTGAAACCTTTGATGATAACGCCTATAAAAAGGCGAGTTTTACGGCGCGCGTTTTGGGCTTCCCAGCCATTGCTGATGATTCAGGATTGGTTGTCGAGGCCTTAAACGGTGAGCCTGGGGTCTACTCGGCCCGATATGCCGGAGAGGACGCGGATGACGCAGCCAATAACACCAAGCTTCTGGAAAAGATGGCGGGTGTTGAGGATCGCAGGGCGGCGTTTCAGTGTGTTCTTTCCATTGCTGTGCCCACCGGGCCGGCACTGACCTATGAAGGCCGTTGCGATGGGGTTATCGCACAGGCACCTTCCGGTGACGGTGGCTTTGGCTACGACCCGCTCTTTTATTGCCCCGAGAAAGGGAAGACCTTTGCGGAGCTTACTTTAGAAGAGAAGGGGACGCTCAGCCACAGAGGCCGTGCTTTAAAAGAGGTGGCGGAAGAGTTTGACAAGATCCTTACCTGGCTGGATTTGAATCTTCCTGTCCGGGAGAGGTTCGAGTGCACGGACTAAGATTCTTATGAGGATAAAAAAACCTGCTTCGGCAGGTTTTTTGCCTGCCACCAAATGGCCGAATGACACTTTTTTACGATGTATTCAAATTTCAACGTATGATGTTTTAATCAAACCTTTCCGCCCGTTTTATTCTCGCAGGGGTTGCGGGGATACGGTGTGTGAGAAGCGTCGGGTGCAGGGTCTTGTCCGACGATGAGAGGTGAGGTTGAATCATCATCATATTTTTCAGGATCAGGATGAACATGGCACAGACAAAAGAGATGATTGGGGGGATCGAGACATTCGAGGAGGCCATGGCTCTTCTCGAGGCTCGCATGGATGCGGATACGTTGGCGAAGCTCAAACGGATTCGCACCCGGGATGCGGTGATCACCATCGCCAACGCGGCAATGCTCTGTACGCCGGACCGCATCTTTATCAACACCGGTTCAAAAGAGGACGGGGCCTTCATTCGACGGGAGGCACTGGCCACCGCAGAAGAAGATGCGCTTCCCATGGCAAATCATACCATCCACTATGAGCTCAAGGATGAGCAGGGCCGAATCACCGATCGGACCTATTACCTGGCCGAGCCGGATGAGAAGGTGAGCTCCCTTGCCAACCGTATCGATCGTGGCGAGGGCCTGGTGGATGTTCAAGAGCGCATGGGGGGGATCATGAAGGGGATGACCATGGTCGTCGGCCTTTATATGCGTGGCCCTGTGGGCGCTCCTGCCTCCAACCCGTCTCTTCAGATCACCAGCTCTTTGTATGTGACGCACAGTGCGGAGATGCTGTATCGAAACCGTTTCGACGATTTCGATGCGGAGGTGGAACGCCTCGGGTATTTTTACACCAACATCCATTCCCAGGGTTTGAACCGCGCCGAAGATCTTCCCAACGCCAGGGTCTACATGGATCGACATGATCAGACCACCTACTCGATCAACTGCACCTATGCCGGAAACACCCTCCTCATGAAAAAGGGTAACCACCGTTTTTCTGTGGACAAGGCCGTAAAAAATCGTGGCAACGAGCTCTCTGAGCATATGTTTATCACCGGTATCGAAGGCCCCGGCAGCCGGGTCACCTGGTTCGCCGGTGCCGCTCCCAGTGGGTGCGGCAAAACCACCACGGCCATGGCCGGTCACCAATTTGTCGGGGATGACCTGGCTCAGATGTGGATTGCCGAAGACGGTACCGTGCGCAGCATCAACCCGGAAAGCGGGATTTTCGGTATCGTGGAAGACGTCAACTGGGAAGGGGACCCTGCCCTGATGCCTCTGCTTCGTGAAGAGGGGACCGAGGTGATCTGGTCCAACGTTCTTATCGATGAGGACGGCCTGCCCCAGTGGACTGGGAACGGAGACGGAAACCCGACAAAGGGCCGCAACTTCCAGGGCGAGTGGGAAGCCGGTATGGTGGATGAGAAGGGCAAGCCTGTTCCCGTGTCTCACCCCAACTCCCGCGCCACTCTGGTGGCCAGCGCTCTGGCCAATTACTCTCCGGCCTCTGAAGATCCCAAGGGTGTGGAGACCAGCGTCATTACCTATTCTGGCCGTGACGCCGACACCATGCCGCCTGTGTGGGTGGCAAAAAGTTCCGATCATGGCGTGGCCATTGGCGCCTGCATCGTTTCCGCCGCCACGGCCACCGAGGTGGGGGCCAAGGGCGTGAAGCGTGCTCCCTGGGCCAACGCTCCTTTTATCCCCGGCGCTCTGGGTGAGTACATGGACGCTCAGTTTGCCTTCTGGGCCAATGAGCGCATCGCCAGCGGCAAGCGTCCTCTCATGGCCGGTCTCAACTATTTTCTTACCCACAAGGCGCGCGGTGGGGAGTCCACCAAACTCCTGGGTGAGAAGCGGGATGTGAAGGTCTGGCTTGCCTGGCTTGAACGCCATTTCCATGGCGAAGTGCGTGGCATCGAGACGCCCATCGGCATCCTTCCCAAGTATGAAGACCTGAAAGCCCTTTTTACCAAGATCCTCGATAAGCCTTACCCCGAGGAGCTCTATACCAAACAGTTCTCCCTGTATGTGGACAACATCGTGGCCCGCATCGATCTGCAGAACGATGCCTATGGCAAGGAAGAGGACATCCCTGCCCGCTTTTTCGAGGTTCTGAAAGAGCAGAAAGAGGGGCTCTTGGCCCTTAAGGAGAGCTTCGGTGTGGTTGTAAGGCCTGAGATGCTCACGGAGAAAACCGCCGCCTGAAGGTGAGGGCCCCCGTGATTGGGGGTGATTGCCGAGTCTCTGAGGGCCTCCTGCTTTTTGGGTCCGCTCCGGTGGGTTGAAAGAACCGTACGGCCCCGCTCGATTTATTTGTCGAGTGGGGCCGTTTTTTATTTTCGTAGAAACCACCGGGTGCATTCGTGATCGGCTTTCACGGCGGCACTCCTTAATCACGTGCCACGGCAGGGCAATTCTGATATGGGTGGATCTTGGATTGGTTTCAATTGAATGCGGAGGTGTTATGTCCCAGTTGGATTGGTTGATTGTCGGGGGTTATCTTTTTTTCAGTGTGTCTCTGGGGCTGTTTTTTTCACGGCGTGCGCTTCAAAGCGTGGACGACTATTTTGTTTCGGGCCGGTCTTTCCCCTGGTGGCTGGCGGGGGTCTCCATGGTGGCCTCAGCCTTTGCCATCGATACCCCTTTGGGGATCACGGGGCTGGTGGCTGACAACGGGATTCCCGGGGTGTGGTTTGCCTGGTCTTTTGTGCTGGGGGGGGCCGGGACCCTGGGGGCCTTTATCTTTTCGGCCATGCTGCGTCGCTCACGCATCATCACCACGGCAGAGTTGATCGAGTTGCGGTACTCCGGGCCGCAGGCGGCCGCCTTGCGTGGCTTCAAGGGGATCTATTTCGGGGTCTTTGCCAACGCCATCACCCTGGGGTGGATTTTAAAGGCGGTGTGGACCCTTTCCGAGGTTGTGGTGCCGGGGATCGACCGGGATCTGCTCCTGTTTGTGTTGTTGCTTTTTACCCTGATTTATACCGCCATGAGCGGGCTCTGGGGGATTGCCGCCACCGACTTTATTCAGTTTATTATCGGGAGCATCGGTTCGTTTCTCCTGGCTTTTTATTCCTGGCGATACATCGGCGGGATCGATCAGGTGGTGGCCGGGTTCACGGCAAAATATGGCGCCGCCGACGCGGGCTTTCGACTCTCCTTTCTCCCAAAGGTGGGGACTCCATTTTTTGTCACCTTTGTGGTCTTTATGACGTTGAAGTGGTGGGGGAACCCACCGCCGGCCATTACCCAGCGCATTATCGCCTCAAAAGATGAGAAGGACGCCTCCAAGGCCACCCTCTTTTTTGCGGTGCTCGCCTTCGGGTTTAACTATTGGCCTATGATTTTTGCCGCCATGGTCTCTATTATCGCTTTTCCCGATGCCCCGAGTCCTGAGACGGGATACGCCATGCTGTTGACGACGCTTCTGCCTTCCGGTGTTCTGGGGTTGATGATGGCCTCGCTGATGGCTGCCTTCATGTCCACGGTGGACACCCACATCAACTACGGCGCCTCGTATATGGTCAACGACATCTACCGCCGTTTTATGGTGAAAAATGCGTCCGAGAAGCACTACGTTCGTGCTTCCCAGGTGAGCACGGTGATCATGCTTCTTGTGGCGGTGTTTGTGGCCTACCATTTAGATTCCGTGGCGGATGCCTGGTATTACATGTCCATGCTCACCGCAGGGTACGGCATTGTGATTGTCATCCGGTGGTTTTGGTGGCGGGTGAACGCCTGGGCGGAAATTGCGGCCCTGGCCGCTTCGGGGGTGACCAGCACCTTTCTTTCTCCCAAGTTTGCAAAGGCCCTGGGGTACTGGGACCTCATTCCCCATGTTCGGTGGCAGTACCGTTTTTTAATTGTGGTGGGGGTGTGTACCGTCAGCTGGCTGGTGGTCTGTTTTCTGACGGAACCGGATGACGAGGCGCATCTTGTGGCCTTTTGCGAACGCGTCAAGCCGTTTCCCACCTTTTGGGGGCCCATTTATAAAAAATACCCCCATATTGAGTGGCGCGATCACTTTGGTCGGGCCTGTCTGCTTTGGGGCGTGGGGGCCTTAGGCATTTACAGCTTTTGTTTCGGCATGGGGAGTCTCATGTTCCTCCGGTTTGTCCAGGCCGGGCTGCTTCTGTCTCTTTCGGGTGTCATCGGCTTCCTTATTGCCCGATACTGGAAGCCTTAACCCAGATATTTCATGAGAAAACAATCAGGACTATGGAATAATACGTAATGACAGTTCTTTGCGGAAATATGTTCAGTCGTTTCAAACATGCAAAATGTAATCCACGATATTCTGTTTGATTTTCTCACCCTTCGGGCGAGCCGGGTTAAGTCCCCGTTGTGGCTTTGACAGGA
The DNA here is from genome assembly GCF_030145185.1 of Desulfoluna sp. Classification (GTDB taxonomy): domain Bacteria; phylum Desulfobacterota; class Desulfobacteria; order Desulfobacterales; family Desulfolunaceae; genus Desulfoluna. Next base: position 44,141 of record NZ_JAQYWB010000020.1, read on the forward strand.
GAGAGGATCGGCATTACCATAAGACATTGTAAGACCCTGTAGGGGTTGTTAACTGATCTGAATATATCCGAGTCCATCGGGCCCATGCCATAGAGGAAAATATATGAATCTTGAAGAGAAAATGGAATTAAACGGGAGCCTCTCTCCCGCGGATGCGGCGCGGTATCAGCGTCGTTTGAAAATCATGGGCATGGAGTCTGAGCAGGCCCTGGATGCCATTATCAGTGACCCGACTCCTGCGGCGCTTGTCCAGTCTTTTCCCCATCAGGATCTCTATTTTCTTGTGAACGACATCGGAGTGGAGGACGCCTTGCCTGTGTTGGCGGTGGCTTCCTCCGAGCAGTGGGAGTATTTCATCGATGTCGAGGTGTGGCAGCGGGATCTTCTGGATGCCGATGGGTTGACCCGCTGGTTTGATCTCCTGCTCAAGGCCGACCCCAGGCGGTGCGTGAACTGGATGCTGATCGAGCACACGGCGTTTTTTGAAGCCTATCTGGCGCGGTACATCGATGTCCGGGTGCGTGAGAAGAACGAGGACCCTTCTGATTTTGGTCCTGGCTGGTTTACCTTTGACGACTGGTTTTACATTCGTCATCGAGATCTGCCGGAAGAGCCGGTGGAGGAGGGTGCTCCGTATATTCATCCAGACGATCGTAACGATGTGGTGTTCTCCATTTTGCAGACCCTCTCCACCGGGGACCACCCCCGTTTTCAAAGTGTGATGCTCGAAGCCATGAGCGTTCTCTCTGCCGAGGTGGAGGAGGAGAGCTATCGCCTGCGCAATGTGCGTCTCTCTGAGAAAGGGTTCCTTCCCTTTGAGGAGGCGCTGGGCGTCTACGCGCCTCTGGCGGTGGAGGCCTTGCGTAAAGGGGTGCGAAAGGCGCCGCCCCTGGATGCGGACACCGTGGTTCCCCATGCCCATACCGGGGCGGTGCGTGAAGGCACTCTTTTTTCCGATGCCTTGGGGCACCTGGATGACGGGGTCCTGCTCTCCGCCCTTCAGATGGAGTTTGCGGTGCTGTGTAACCGGGTGATCTCCGCCGATCAAAAATGGGTGCGTGAGCGTTCTGAACTCACCTTTGTGGTCAAGAAGGTGTGTGGCTATATTTCCCTGGGGCTTGAAGCGCTGAATCGAGAGGCCGAGGTCGAGAAAAGTCTGGGTGCGTGGCTGACGGATGCAGGCCTCGAAGAGATCTTCAGGGTTGGGTATGGTCAGGCCGCAAGGCTCAAGTTCAAGGCGGACAGGTGGCGAAAAGAGAGCTGGCTGATGGGGCAGGGGCTTTCTCTCTCCCTTCTCGGCGAAGCCTGGATGGGGGTTGCCGGCGGGTTGCTTCTCAACCGCCCCCTTTACTTTGACAACTACATCAGCGGTTCCCTTTATCGGGAGTTCGAGACCCTGGCCGACATCGAGGCCACCGAGGCTATTTTTTCTGATATTGTTGGGATTGATGCCGTTCTCAGCCTGCTGGACCCGGATCCCAAGCCGTTTAAAGGCCCCAACCTGACGCTTAAGAGTCTTCTGCTGACCCTGTGGGCTCCGGCCTGGCTTGGGGAGTCTGACCACACCGGTCCTCTGACGTTGGTGCAGGTAACACGGCTTTTGTCGGGTATCTGGACGAGGGAAGGGGAAAGGACGCAGATTTCCGATGAGGTAAAAACCCATTTTCTCTCATGGCTCGCCCAGGAAACCGGGCTGTCCCGGTCTGAGATCAGTGAGCGTCTTGCCGAGGGGCTGGAGCGCCTCTTTGCCGAGGTGGCCGATGAGTATGGACACATTGACCCCTGTCAAGCCGATGCGCGGTTTATCCACCTCTTCATTCTGGATGAGGCCTCGCAAAATGAATAACGCCTGGGGGCGTTCTTTTTTTTGATCGTATCCATCCCATGAGACGGTGCCTGTCGGAGGTTTTTAATGTGGACGTCCTTCAGGTGCCGGATGGCTCATTATCTTTTGTTCTCCCGTAACTATTCAGCTCCGTAAAGCGGCCTCCGGCAGGGCCGCCGGAGGCCCAAGCTGAATAGTTACGTCCTCCCCTCCTTTTTTCTTCTTCCTGAAAAGGGTGTTGACTCCTCTGTGGATTCTGGAGTAGCCTTTTATATCATCCCGTAAATATGGAAAAACACCTTTTGCTGTGTTGCGGGCGTCTGTTTTCCTCAGGGTCCGGTCTCCTCTTTTCTGAGTCATTTCTTTCACACCGGACAGCCGTCATACCCATCACCCGGCATATCACAACCCAATTTTTTTTCTGATTCGCAGTACCTCGTATTTTTTTGTGAATTGACATCTTCCCCCCATTGTTTGGGGTGGGCGTCGTTTTGAGGAGGTTTCATGACCTTTGAACCGGAAAGAAAGATCGGTCTGCCTCAGTTTCGGGCCATCAGCCACGCCATTTCTCGTTATGAAGACGTCACCATGTTGGGACACCATCTGGTGGAGAGTATCTGTATTTCGTTTGAGATCAAGGCGGCCAGTATTCTTCTCTTTGATGATCGAGAAAAACAACTCTTTAATGTCTGCAGCCATGGCCTCAGCGATGCGTATTCGCGTGTGGTGCCGGAATTTTCGAGTATGTTTCGTGAGTTCACCCAGGGCCGCTGGGTCTATTTCGAGGATTTCGCCAACGACCCGCGGGTCAAGCACTCCGATGCCGTGAAAAAAGAGGGGATCGTGTCCATGCTGTCGGTGCCCATCAAGCGCAGTGAGCACATTCTGGGGCTGCTCAAACTCTACAACTCCGAGCATTGGATTTTGCATGAGGACGATATCATGAGCATTTCTGTGCTTACTGAACAGTACGGGCTGGTCATTGAGAACAATGGGCTTCAGAATTTTTTAAATGAGGTGAAGGCAGCCATGGGGAGCCTTCCCCTGCGCAAGCTCAAAGGGCTTTAAGATGGCCGGGCGATTGATCACGGATACCTCCGATTTTATGCGTATCGATATTGGCGATCGTGTGGCCGTGGGAGGTCGGGAGTATCGGGTCACCGGCAATGCCCGGGAAGGGCGTTTCGGGGTGGAGGACCCGAAGATGTGGGTGAAGTGGGTGGTGGATGAGGAGAGCGGGGAGCGCAAGGTGATGAAACTGGTTTTTTTTGAGACCTTTGTTACCTCCCTGGGCGGAGTCAAGATCCGCTGTTTTCGAGACCCGGCGAAAGAGGGACAGATTCTGGCGTTGGTGAGGGGGCACCGCTCCTTTATGCAGGGGGTGGAGTACAACGACAACCGGGACAACAGCGTTCGTGTGATCGAGATGGTACGCGGGAAGAATTTCTATTTTTATATCGAAGGGCTTCTCATGCCCCATAAAACCTATTTTGAGGAGGTGCTTCCCGGCGTTTTGAAGGGGTTGCTGAAAGCCTTTGAGGGGCTCAGGTATCTTCACCTGAACGGGTTTCGTCATGGGGATGTGCGAAATGACCATATCATTATCGACAAAGAGTCGGGCCATTACACCTGGATTGATTTTGATTACGATTATGAGGCCACGGAGAATCCCTTTGGGCTGGATATTTTCGGCATGGGAAATATTCTCCTTTATGCCATCGGCAAGGGGTTTCACACCCTTCATATGATCAAGTATGACACCCGGGCGTACGGGGATCTTTTTGAGACGCTGGAATCCACGGACCTGTCGATTCTGGACGGGAACCGGGTGATGAATCTGCGCAAGGTGTACCCGTATATCCCCAAGTCTTTGAACAATATTCTGCTCCATTTTTCACGGGGCGGCGAGGTGTATTACGAAAGCGCGGATGAGCTGATCGAAGACGTGACGCGATGCCTTTATTCAATTTTCTAATGGGTTCTACCAACCGGAGGTGGGCATGGATTCCATTTTAATTGCTCTGAGTGATTCCATGAGTTCCAAGGCGGTGCTGGATTATGTTCTGGCCATGGCCTGGTGCCCTGAGAGTGTGCAGGTCACCCTGCTCCATGTGTTCCGGAAGCAATCGGGCGGTGAGGAGCTGATGGGGCAAAAGTACATGAAAAAGCAACCCGCAAGGTACATGGAGGTTCTGGAGCAGGCCAGGGATCGGTTTGTGGAGAAAGGGGTTCCCCCGCAGAGTGTGACCCTGAAAATGGTGACCGAACCCTACGACACCATTGCGGACGGGATCATTGACCAGGCTAAAAACCTCAATCCATCTCTGGTAGTGATTGGTCGAAAGCGCATGAGCAAAGCGGAGGAGTTCGTCTTGGGAGACGCCAGCATTAAACTGGTGCGTGCCCTTGAGGGGATGGCCATCCTGGTGGTCAAGGTGAAGTGAGGAGATCTCCCTGATACCATAAGGGGGGGGGAAGACAAGGTGGTTAAAAGGGCGGCCCATGATCAGGAGATGATGGGTGGCCCTTTTTGCGTTTCAGGCCGCTGTTTGCCTACGGTCCGGCGGGGATGGCAATCGCCTCGGTGAGGCGTGTGAGGATGGGGCCCGCGTTGCCCTGAAGGAAGAGATCGCTGGTGGCGGTCAGGGGCGTGGGGGTGGGATTGATTTCAATGATTCGGGCGTTGTTCTGCTTGGCAAGGATCGGCATCATAGCCGCGGGTTGGACCGTGGCCGAGGTGCCTACCACAAGCATCACCTCACACTGGCTGACAAATTCCTGGGCCCGGGTGAGGGCTGAAAGGGGGATGGACTCTCCAAAAAAGACGCAGTCGGGGCGGTAGACGCCCCCGCAATGGCATCGAGGCGGCAGGGTGGTCAGGGTGATGTCGGCACTGGATGTCCGGTGTCCGCAGCCAAGACAGGTGAGTTTTGCAAAGGTTCCGTGAAATTCAATGACATCCCGGCTTCCTGCTTTCTGGTGGAGGGAGTCGACGTTTTGGGTGATGACGGTGGCAAGCAGACGCCGCTTTTCCAGTTCCGCCAGGGCGAGGTGGCCTTTGTTGGGACGGGCCGTGTCCAGAATCGTCTTCATGCTGCCGATGAGAACCTCCCACACGCGGGCCGGATTTTTCATGAAGGCATCGATGTGGGCGAACTCCATGGGGTCGATTTTATCCCAGAGGCTTCCCGGTCCCCTGAAGGGAGGGATTCCGCTTTCAACGGAGATACCGGCACCGGTCAGGGCCACGGTCAGGCGACTGCGCGAAAGGATCTCAATGGCTTTTTGAATACGTGTTTCCATTTTAGTCTCCTGAAAAATCAAACGGCAATCAACGTATTGGATCCCACGGCAAAACAGTCCAGGGAGGAGCCGCTCTGGAGAATCTCCTCCCGGCAGGCGTTGACGATGTCGTCGATGGCGTCGTCTTTGTGTTCGGCGTTGTGGTGGATAAGCCCGAGGCGTTTGACCTCCGCCTGAAGGGCCAGGCGCAGGGTGTCGGGCCAGGCGGAGTGGCCCCAGCCTGTTCGCGTGGCGTATTCCTCCGGGGTGTATTCGGCGTCATGCAGCAGCAGATCGCTGCCCCGGATGAACTGAAGGTAGTCCTCAAAGGAGGCGCCCCCTTCATGCTGCGTTCCTAACTCGTTGTCTGTGAGGAAGACGAATTGCCGATTGTTTTCCCGAATGCGATAGCCGAGTCCCCCGTTGGGGTGACTGATGGGGATGGTGTCAAAGGTGAGGCTGCCGATGGTGAAGTGGTCCATGGGAAAGTCGGCAAAGATCAGGCGTTTTTTGATGTCCCGGTAGGGGACGGGGAAGCTGGGCGGTGAAAAGAGGGTGTCAAGCGCCTCTTCAATATAGTGTCCCCCAAAGGGGAGGCGCGGGATGGTGACGCGGCAGTCCTTGTTGAACAGGGGAGAAAAAGCGGTGAGACCCATCACATGATCCCAGTGGACATGGGTAAAGAGAAGGTGGCAGGCGTGGCACCCCTCCTTGACCATCAGCGTGCCGAGATTACGAATCCCCGTTCCGGCATCAATGATGACCAGGTCGTTGGTGTCGCTTCTCACCTCTATACAGGTGGTATCACCGCCGTAGGTCAGGTAGCCCGGCCCGGAGACAGGGATCGAGCCGCGGGAGCCCCAGCACTTGATGTACATGTCCGTCCCTCTGGTTCGTGGGCATGGATGCGTTTCCCATGCCGGGTTGCAGAAAAAAGGTCCTCTTGGGGTGGCGCCTTTTGACATTGGTTTAAACAGCATAGCGCAGAGAACCGGGTCCGTACAAGCGGCTTGTGATAAATTCGGCGCTTTTGCAAGGGACCCATGCGATTAAGAAATCGCTTCGGTGTATGGGCCGGCAGCACGTAAAGCCCTGGGCTGAGGAGGCGGTGTGGGCGGCTTCGGAATGTCTGGATAGGCGGGCCTGTATGAAGGGTCTCATCTTGACATACCCTGTCACATCCATTACTATCTCACTTCTTTCGGTACAATGTTTACAATCGCGTATGTATGTGTCTGTGGTGAAAGAGCCGAAAATAAAGCCCGGAAACTCTTTACGGAGAGTGAGCGTCTTTTTTTGTCCTTGTTCAAGGCTGGGGCAACAGGGGGCGGCTGGTTGGTTTGATTCCTGAGACTCCTGATGGGGGAGGTTGGAATCGGGCCGTGGGGGGACCCGGACCCAAGGGATTTCGGCATCAACCCGGACCGATGATCTTATAATTATAAGGAGATTTTTCATGGCTCAACCCATTTCTGACCGACGGGATGTTGATTTTGTCCTCCATGAACAGATGGAGGTGACGCGGCTGACCGACAACGAGACCTTCGCCGAGTTCAATAAGAAGACCATCGACATGATTGTTTCCGAGGCCCGCTCCTTGGCCATTAAGGAAATTTTGCCCACTCAGGAGCCCGGGGACGCTGGGTGTACCTTCGATGGTGGCAGCGTGACCCTGCCCGAGTGTTACTACCGACCCTGGGCACTTTTTATCGAGGGCGAGTGGCTTGCCATGGCCGATACACCGGAATGGGGCGGCCAGGGGATGCCGAAGACCGTTGCTCTGGCAGCCAACGAATATTTTCTGGGTGCCAACGTGGCTTTTATGCTCTACCACGGCCTGACCCACGGGGCGGCCAAGATGGTGGAGGAGATCGGCAACGAGGCGCAGAAAAAGACCTACCTTAAAAAACTCTATACCGGCGAATGGGCTGGGACCATGCTTCTTACCGAAGCGTGTGCCGGCTCTGATGTGGGAGCTCTTGAGACCACGGCCAAAAAAAATCCCGACGGAACGTATTCCCTGTCCGGCAGTAAGATTTTCATCTCCGGCGGGGAGCACAACATGACCCCGAACATCATTCATCCGGTGCTGGCCCGTATCGAAGGGGCTCCTGCCGGAACACGGGGCATCAGCCTCTTTCTCGTGCCCAAGTACCGTGTGAATGAAGACGGCTCCCTGGGCGAGTTTAACGATGTGGTCTGTACCGGGATCGAGCACAAGATGGGTATCAACGGCAGCGCCACCTGCTCGCTGACCCTGGGGAGCAGCGGCCAATGCATCGGTGAACTTCTGGGAGAAGAGAACAAGGGCATGCGCAATATGTTCATCATGATGAATGACGCCCGTCAGCTGGTCGGCTTCCAGGGGTTTGGCGTGGCCACGGCCAGTTACATGCACGCCCTGGCCTATGCCCGCGATCGTGTTCAAGGGGCCAATCTGGTGAATCCCAAAGAAGGCAGTGTGCCGATTATTCAGCATCCGGATGTGCGTCGTCAGCTCCTGGAGATGAAGGCCAACGTGGATGCCATGCGAAGCCTTATCTATTTTTCCGGTATCTGCCACGACCAGGTGAAACTGGCCGAGGACGAAGAGACCCGCATGGAGTATGCTCAACTTCTTGAGGTGCTGACTCCGGTGATCAAGGGCTACGTCACGGATAAGGCCAACGAGGTGTGCGGCCATGGTGTCCAGATTTATGGTGGTTATGGCTACTGCAGGGATTTTCCTGTGGAGCAGCTTCTGCGGGACAGCCGGATCTTTCAAATCTACGAGGGCACCAATGGCATTCAGGCCATGGACCTTCTGGGACGCAAGGTAGGCATGAACAAAGGCAAGCCGTTTATGGCCTTTCTCGCGCGGATCAAAAAGACCATCGACGAGGCCAAAAAGGTAGAGAGTCTGGCGCCTCTGGCAGGAAAGCTCGAGTCGGTTTATACTCGGTATAACGAGGTGGTGGTGTCCCTTGCCACTGCCGCCATGGGAGCCAAGGTGCAGAGCGCCTTTGCCCAGTCCCATCCTCTGCTGACCGCCACCGGTGACCTGACCTTTGCCTGGCTGCTTCTCTGGCGCGCACTCACCGCGGAAAAAGCCCTGGCCGGAAAGCCCAAGAAGAAGGACCTTTCCTTTTATGACGGCCAGGTGAAGACCTGCGCCTTTTATATCAACAACACCCTTGCTGTGACCCTGGGGCGTCTTGCCGCCATCGAATCCATGGATGATGCGGTGATCGGTATGTCTGAAGAGAGCTTCGGCAGCAAGTAGCACGCCCCTTTTAATGATTCGGTACAGGTAGGACAACGGCTCTCCGAACGGAGGGCCGTTTTTTATGGCGCTGGCGGTTCCAGCAAGGAGCCGGCTGCAAAAGAATACGCCGTAATATCAGGCTCTATGACGAATCGTATTTGCAAAATAATTGAGGGTAGGGTAAGAAAGAAGGCTCCGGATTTGTGGTGGCTTTGTCAAAAACGTCGCACACGCGGGGTCCCGTTCATGACGGCAGCTCGTGGGGTGTTTGCGATAGAACTTTTTTCAAAGGCATTATTCATGGGCGCAGTGGGCGAACGTTTGGGCCTGTCTCTGACGGTTCCCTGGATAAAAAACTGTGTCAACAACAGAAACACAAGGATTGAGCCGGGATCCCGCAAGGGGCTCGGGATGGTATATGACGCAAAAAGTAGTGTTGATTTGTCTTGCCGTTATTTTGGGAAGCTGCAGTTGGGTCAGCGCTGCTGATTCTCTTGAGGAGAAAAATCTCTCCGCCGCATTTGATCACTTCGAAGTGATGGTTCGCGACCACTCCGGGACCCCGGATGCCGAGCACCTGGACACTTTGTTAGCTTTTCTCGATAAAAATACTGAGCCGGGAATCCTCTGGGAAGAGAGCCGGAAGGAAAAAGGGACCGGCGTCGGTGTCGGCTTTTCCGTGCCTTCGTCGCTTCCCCGGTTTATCCAGTATATGTACGACCCGGATATTCCTGTGAGTGCCGTGGTGCCGGGTGTCGTTCGCCTGGTTCGTGAGGCAAAGGGGGCAACCAAGGGCCGTTGCGCTCGTTTTCGTGAAGAGGACGGCGGCGCTCAGGAGCCTATTGTGGTGCGGAGCCGGTACGTCATGGAGATTACCCCGGACAGCAACTCCGGTGCGTATTATGGGTATGACCAGGATGAGTTGACCCTGCTCTCTTCCTGGCATGGGCGGCGGTTTCTTTTGACCGCCTCACGTCAGACGGCCCCGTCTGATGTGGGCAAAAAGGGGTACCCCATGACCACACGGGATGGGGGGACACTCTACTGCTATTCCGGGAAAAAAGGGCTGACCAAGGCGGGCCTTGGATGGGTAGACTCCTATATTTATACCTCTCTTGCCATCACGATCTATCTCGAGACTGCCCCGGGGTCCGATGCCCTGGCGGCGGTCTCTTACAAATGGATCAACGCCGGATGGATGGGTAAGAATATGGTTCGAGCCCATCATATTTCCCATGGTATTCAGCGATTTGCCGAGCACCTGGGGCGCTTTTTAAGCTCGCCTAACATTCCCGATCCCCATGGGTTGGCGGCCCTTGCACGTCGACTCAAGTCCGGCAAGGTCCAGGCTTTAAGGGGGGTCCTCGAAGCTCAGCTTCACGCCCTTTTGAAACCCGGTCAGAAACGCGCCTCCATGATGAATCGGAGGTATGTTGAGGCGCTGGATCGCGAGGAGCTGGTGGCGGGGATTCTCTCCACCCACGTGGAGTCACTGATGTCCGGCGGGGACCCTGGGTTTCTCACCGGCCTTCTGGGGGGGGACGAGCGCCTGGAAGACAACGCGTTGCTGACCGGGCGAAGCGCTTCGGAGGACTCACCGGTCCCGGCAGGCGATCGTCCTGCCTTGAACTGATCATTTATTAAGGATGCATTCCATGACAGATAAGAAGAAGAATGTACGGGCCATCGGGCTCTGCTCCGGAGGCCTGGACAGCATCCTGGCCGGGTTGGTGCTGAAAGAACAGGGGATCGACGTGACGTGGATCTGTTTTGAGACCCCTTTTTTTCCTGCAGACAAGGCACGTAAGGCCTCAGAGATGACAGGGATTCCCCTGATTGTCCGTGAGATTACCGATACCTATTTAGAGATGCTGACGGATCCGCCTTGCGGCTACGGCAAGCACATGAACCCGTGCAGGGACTGCCATGCGTTGATGTTTCGGCTGGCGGGTCAGGTGATGATCGAAGAGGGTTTTCACTTTCTCTTCAGCGGGGAAGTGGCCGGTCAGCGACCCCTTTCTCAGAACAAGCAGGCCATGCGATACGTTGAAAAACGGTCCGGCTTTGACGGGAAGGTGCTCAGGCCTCTTTCGGCCAGGGTCCTTCCAGAAACGGAGATGGAAACCGAGGGGCTGGTAGATCGAGAACGCCTTCTGGCGATACAAGGGCGCTCCCGAAAAGAGCAGATGGCCCTGGCCGAGGCGTACGGCATCACAGAGTACCCGTCACCGGCCGGTGGGTGTCTGCTGACGGATCAAAAGTATTCCGATCGACTTCGGGACCTTTTCGGCAACGGCAAGGCCTATGCCTCCAGCGACCTGCATCTGCTGAAGCAAGGGCGCCACCTTCGGCTTGCTACCGGAGAAAAGGTGATCATCGGCCGTACCCAGGGAGACAATCGGTGGATCATTAAATACCATGATCCGGCGCGTCATCTTCTCATCGATTTAAAGGCCAAAGGCAGCCCAACGGTCCTGGTGGATGTGGACGCCACGGAAGAGACGGTTCAGCTCGGAGCCTCTCTGTGCGCCGGGTATGCCAAGGTGCCGGTGGGAGAGGTCGTTGAGGCCGTGGTCAAAGGGGAGACCGGGCAGCGGGTGATCGCGGTGGCCTCCGTGGATCCGGCCGCCTACAGGGAGTGTATTATCTAACGATTTTTTTTTATGAATTGAGGGCGCGGCTGCTGCCGAAAGCCCCTTTTCCTGCGTGCATGACAGCCCGACCGGAATGCGTTCCGATCGGGCTGTCTGGTTGAGGTCGGGAGGTGGGGACGGTCGGGTTCATTTAATCTTCGGTACGTTCTTTGATCTGGTTGGCGCGAAGTTGACCGCAGGCAGCAGAAATATCCTGCCCCATGCTTTTTCGGACGATGGCGGTGTATCCGGCATTGTGGAGCAGTTGAAGAAAGTGATCCACAACGTCGTCAGTGGGCCGTTTGAAGGGGCTGCCCTCATGCTCGTTGAAGGGGATCAGGTTGATCTTGACCTGCAGGGGGAGGAGCAGCTTGATGAGTCGGGCGGCATCGGCATCGGTGTCGTTGATCTCGCTCATCAGAATGTATTCAATGGTGATTTTTTCCCGCTGGCTCAAGGGATAGGTTCTCAACGCTTCGATCAGGGTTTCGATGGGATAGGTGTCGTTGATCGGCATCAGGAAGCTGCGGGTTTTGTTGTCCGTGGCATTGAGGGAGACGGCCAGGTTTACCGGGCTTTTTTCTCCCAGCTCGGGCAGGCGCCCCACGATGCCGCAGGTGGAGAGGGTGACCCGGCGCGATGAAAAGCGCAGGCCATAGTCTCCATCCGTGATGATGGACAAGGCGGTCAGTACCCGGGGCAGGTTGGCCAGGGGTTCGCCCATGCCCATGAAGACAATATTCTGGAAGGTTTTTTCTGTGTCGGCGGCCCCTTCCGCTCTGGGCAGGTCGTGGAGGACGTCACGTACCTGGTCGACGATCTCTCCTGCCGTGAGGTTTCTTTTGAACCCTCCCTGGGCCGTGAGGCAGAACTTGCATCCCTGGGCGCATCCCACCTGGCTTGAGATACACAAGGTTTTCCGGGCTTTCCCGGGGATCAGGACGGTCTCGGTGAACTCCCCGTCGGAGAGTCGGAACAGATACTTGCGTGTTCCGTCTGAGGATATTTCTACGTTTGCTTTTTCGAGGCGGTTTATGGTAAGGTATTTGACAAGCAATGCCCTTAATTCTTTGCCAAGATCCGTCATCTCCTCAAAGGAGTCGGCCTGACGAATATAGACCCATTTAAAAATCTGACCCGCTCTATAAGGGGCGATTTTATGCTCTTTGAGCCAGGCTTCGAGCTCTTGTCGGGAAAAATCTTTAATATCTCTTTTTTTCATATATTTTCCATGCAAAACGTGTATAATAAGGAGTTTCTTTTTCCTGGTATACCTTTGTCTGGCAAAAATTTCAATGATTTTCATGCGCGGCAGTCGCCACTGATAATGATTTAAGGTTGTATGTTCGATAATTTAACCGAAAAGCTGACCTCGGTCCTTAAAGATCTGAGGGGACACGGGAAACTCACGGAGAAGAACATCGACAGCGCCCTTAAAGAGGTGCGTATGGCGCTTCTTGAGGCGGATGTTCATTATAAGGTGGCCAAGACCTTTGTCGGTGACATCAAGACACTCGCCATGGGCCAGGAGGTGATGGAAAGTCTCACCCCGGGCCAGCAGGTGGTGAAGATTGTCAATGATGCCTTGACCGATCTCATGGGTGAAAGCCACGAAGATCTATCCCTTGCCGGTGAGCATCCGGTTTCTGTGATGTTGACAGGGCTTCAGGGTTCCGGTAAGACAACCACGGCCGGTAAATTGGCACTATATCTTCGTAAAAAGGGCCGGAAACCATTTCTGGTACCTGCGGATGTATATCGGCCCGCGGCCATCGATCAACTGAAAAAATTGGCGTCCCAACTGGATGTGCCCGTCTTCGACTCTGAAGCGGGGATGGACCCGGTTGATATTTGCCGATCGGCTCGGGCAGCGGCACAGCAGCAAGGGTGTGATACCCTGATTCTGGATACCGCGGGCCGGCTTCATGTGGATGAAGCCCTGATGGCTGAGCTGGTTCGGATCAAATCGGAGTTGATGCCTTCGGACATTCTGCTGGTGGCTGATGCCATGACCGGTCAGGATGCCGTGAATATTGCGCAGTCTTTTGACGCAGCATTGGATCTCGGCGGCGTGGTCCTCACGAAGATGGACGGCGACGCAAGAGGGGGGGCAGCCCTCTCAATCAAGGCGGTGACCGGTAAGCCGATTAAGTTTATCGGGACCGGAGAAAAATCGAGTGCTCTGGAACCATTCCATCCCGATCGGATGGCTTCCCGTATTTTGGGGATGGGGGATACCCTGACCCTGATCGAGAAGGCCGCGGAGATGGTGGATGAGAAAAAGGCCCAGGACCTTGAGAAGAAGCTACGTAAAAATCAATTCACTCTGGAAGATTTCAGGGATCAGCTGGTGTCCATCCGTAAGATGGGTTCACTGGGTGATATGCTGAAAATGCTGCCCGGAGTTTCGGGGAATAAACAGCTGGGTAACCTGGACGTGGATGATCGGGAGCTCGTCCGTATTGAAGCCATTATTAATTCCATGACGGCGGAGGAGCGGCGCAAACATGCCATTATTAATGGCAGCCGCAGAAAACGCATTGCCATGGGCAGTGGCACCTCGGTGCAGGACGTGAACAAGCTCTTGAAAAGTTATACTCAGATGATGAAGATGATGAAAAAATTCAATAAAGGGGGTATGCGCTCATTGAAAGGCATGCTTCCGTTTTAGGTGAGGAGATAAAAAAAGCGATGGCAGTAAAGATCCGATTGGCGAGGGGTGGGGCGAAAAAGAAGCCTTTTTACCGTATTGTGGTGGCCGACTCTGAAGCACGACGTGATGGCCGATTTCTTGAAATCGTCGGGACTTATGATCCGCTTAAGGACCCTGCAAAAGTAACCGTTAAGGGAGAACGCGTGGACTACTGGCTTGGCGAAGGTGCCATTCCGACCGACACGGTTCGTGATATCCTGAAAAAGGAAGGCGTACCGGCTTCTGCAAGCTGATTCACGCACTAACCGAATTCTCATATGCCCGGAAGGAGATGCGAGATGAAAGAGCTGATCAACTATATTGCCCAGGCCTTGGTGGACAACCCGGAAGAAGTGGTGGTTTCTGAAGTGGAAGGCAATCAGACGTCTGTTCTCGAGCTGAAGGTGGCCAAAGAGGATTTGGGAAAAGTGATAGGTAAACAGGGACGTACTGCACGTGCAATGAGGACAATTCTCAGTGCAGCATCTGCTAAGGTGAAGAAGAGGACTGTTCTGGAAATTGTCGAGTAAGAGTGATTCGGAAAATAGGCGTATAGCCATCGGTAAGATCGTCGGTACTCACGGGCTGAAAGGCGGGGCGCGAGTCTATTCTTGGGCAGAGTCCATGGACTCCTTCGAGGCAGGCTGTCAGCTCACCGCAGCAACCCCGGGTGGCGATCTTGTGCTGACCGTACAGAGTGCGGCTCCCCATAAAAAGGGGCTGCTTCTCACCTTTAAAGAGGTGGGACATATCAATACCCTCGAACCGTTGGTCGGAAGTGAGCTCTTTGTGGATCGCGCCGACCTGCCGGACCCCGAAGATGGCTCCTATTATTGGGTAGACATCATTGGGCTTCAGGTTGTCACGGTACAGGGGGTGTCTCTTGGGAAGGTGACCTCTATTTTCCCTACGGGAAGCAACGATGTGTATGTGGTTAAGGATGGGAAAAAAGAGATCCTTGTGCCGGCGCTTGCGTCGGTGCTGAAGGAGATCGACCTGGAGAAGGGGACCATGGTGGTGGATCTTCCGGAGGGGTTGTTGTGAAGTTTGTAGTTTTGACAATCTTTCCCGAGATGATCAACCCGTTTCTGGAAAACGGCATGCTTCGGCTGGCTGTGGAACGTGGTCTTATCGATGCCAGGGCATTGAACATCCGTGATTATGCCGATGGAAAGCATAAGGAAACCGATGACAAGCCCTATGGGGGCGGATGCGGAATGGTGATGAAGCCTGAACCGCTTTCCCGCGCTATAGGTGCAGCCTCTGAGATAGCTCCCACCGCGAAGCGAATTCTTTTAACCCCCCAGGGGCGGCCCTTTGATCAGGCCATGGCGCACGAATTTTCGGCGACTGACGGCCTGATTTTTATTTGTGGGCGCTATGAAGGGGTGGATGAGAGAATCTGTCAAGGCATGGTGGATGAAGAGGTGTCCATCGGAGACTACGTGATGACCGGCGGCGAGTTGGCTGCCATGGTGATCATTGATGCGGTGACACGCCTTTTACCCGGTGTGCTGGGGGGAGACGAGTCGGCCGAAAAAGATTCTTTTTCTGGCGGGCTTCTGGAACATGCGCACTACACCAGGCCATCGATTTTTGGAGGCGAGAGTGTCCCGGATGTTTTGATGTCCGGGAATCATGCCAAGATAGAGCGGTGGCGCAGGGAAACTTCCCTCATCCGAACTTTTCTCAAAAGACCGGACCTGCTGGAACAGCGGTCGTTCAGTCGCGAGGAAAAACATGTATTAACCGAATGGTGCAGAAGGATCGAAGAGCTTGTCGGGTGACGGTAACGTAACACAGGCAGAGCTTTATGTGGTTCTGGTTCATCATCCGGTGCGCAGTAAAACCGGTGAGACCATCTGCTCTGCGGTGACTAACCTTGATATCCATGATATTGCGAGGACCTCACGGACTTTCGGTGTCAAAGGGTATTATATTGTGACCACCCTTGAAGACCAGAAGGTGTTGTCAGAGAAGATTATCGCCCATTGGACCACCGGCCGGGGTGGCGAGTTGAACCCTGCACGGAAAGAGGCCCTGGAGTTGGTTAAGATTCGGGGGTCCCTTGAGGACGTGGTGGCGGAGATTCGCAGTAAATCGGGGCAAGCGCCCTGTGTGGTAGCCACGTCAGCCCGGCGAAGCGCCGATGCGCTTACGTGGCAGGCGGGTCGGGAGTGTCTGATGGAAGACCGGCCCATGGTGCTGCTCTTTGGAACAGCATGGGGTGTTACCGATGATGTGATTGCCTCGGCAGATTATGTCCTGGAACCCGTTGAGGGGGGGACGCATTACAACCATCTACCGGTGCGAGCCGCTGTGGCCATCATTTTGGATCGGCTTCTCGGTCGCTAAGGCGGGGGTGGTGTGCCGGTGTTTTCTTCATGATCTATATTGACGCCCTTTGGGATGTCTGATATTGATTACCGGATTTGTTAGATAAAACGGTGACCAATTTTACGTTTGGGAGTAAATAATGAATATAATTGCCAAAATTGAAAAAGAGCAGATGCGCCTCGACGTACCTCACTTTGTGGCCGGTGACACGATTCGGGTTCATGTGAAGATTGTTGAGGGTGAAAAAACCCGTATTCAGGTTTTCGAAGGGGTTGTCGTCAGCAAGAGCAAGGGCGGGGTCAGCGCACATTTTACAGTACGCAAGATCTCTAACGGTGTGGGTGTTGAGAGGGTTTTTCCCCTGCACTCCCCCAGTGTCGACCACGTTGATGTGGTGACCCGAGGTCGTGTTCGTCGCGCTCGTATCTACTACCTCCGCAACCTCCGAGGTAAGGCAGCACGTATCAAAGAGCGTCGCCTTCACTAAACCGATCTGTGGCTGGTCCGGATTGTTTCAATCCGGGCCGTTTGCCATGGAGACATTTTCGAGAAAAGGGCCAGCTTGCATGTGGACCTATGAAAAAAAAGCCGTTTTAAACGGTTTTTTGCGTGTTGCGGGGGTGGATGAGGCCGGCCGCGGGCCCTTGGCCGGGCCGGTTGTGGCTGCGGCCGTGATTCTTCCTTCCGATTTAGACGTCGGCGAGATCAATGACTCCAAAAAGCTCTCGCCCAAAAAGCGGGATCGGCTGTATGATTACATTCAAACCGGGGCTGAGGCCATTGGGGTTGGTGTGATTGATGCGGGCGAGATTGACGCCATCAACATTCTGCAGGCCAGTTTGAAGGCCATGCGCGTTGCGGTGGAGGCCTTGGGGTCTGTCCCGGATTTTCTTCTTGTGGATGGAACCTTTAACGTGCCCATGCCTCTTTCCCAGGAAGCTCTGGTCAAGGGGGACTCCCGGTCTGTTTCTATTGCCTCGGCATCCATTATCGCCAAGGTGGTGAGGGATCGGTTGATGGCGGAGTATGCGGAGCTCTACCCGGAGTACGGATTTGCCGGGCACAAAGGGTACCCCACCAAGGCGCACAAAGAGGCCATTGCTACCTTTGGCCCGACGCCGATTCATCGCAAGACGTTTAAGGGTGTGTCCGAGCACGTGAGGTGACGGAGCTGCCCTGAATCTGTTGCCCGGAGGGACCATGTCGCGTTATCGTATGTGGTTTGGCAGGTGGGGTGAGAGGCGTGCGGCCCGATATTTAAAACGTCGGGGTTACCGGATTCTTGCCAGAAATGCTGTCACCCCTCTGGGGGAGATCGATCTTGTGGCCGAAGATAAAGGCACCCTTGTCTTTGTCGAAGTGAAGTCACGGACGTCTACGCTCTTTGGCCGACCCGAGGACGCTGTTACGAAAACCAAACAGGCCACCCTGGCCCGTGCGGCCCTTTATTGGCTGAAAAGTCACGATGCCCTTGGGAGGCCGGCCCGATTTGATGTGGTGGCCATCCTGGCGGGGCAGGATACCTTTGACGTGCAGGTGATTGAAAATGCCTTTCCCATCCCCATCCGATAAGAAGGACGAAGGTCCTGCTCTCTATATCGTCTCCACTCCCATTGGAAACCTGGAAGACATCACCCTGCGAGCCCTTCGCGTTTTAAAAGAGGTGGCCCTCATTGCTGCCGAAGACACACGCCACACCCGAAAACTTCTTTCTGCCTACGATATTTCCACGCGCATGATGGCTCTTCATGAACACAATGAGCAGGAGCGTTCTGTTCGTGTGGTGGAGAAGGTCCTTGCCGGCGAGAGCGTGGCCCTCGTCACCGATGCGGGGACGCCCTGCATTTCAGATCCCGGTTACCGCCTCGTTTCAGCGGCCTCCCAGGCTGGGGTGCGTGTGATTCCGCTGCCCGGTGCCTCTGCGCTGCTTGCTGGCCTTGCCGCTGCGGGGCTTCCCACCGATGCCTTTCATTACCAGGGGTTTCTTCCCAAAAAGCAGGGCAAACGTCTGGACCTCTTGAAATCCCTTGCGCTGCTTCCTCACACCTTTGTTCTTTATGAGTCCCCTTCTCGGGTTGTGCGTCTCCTGGGAGAGTTGGAATCGCTTATGGGGGATCGTCCGGCTGTCCTTGCCCGCGAGCTGACCAAGCGGCACGAGGAGTTTCTTCGCGGGACCCTCTCAGAGATTGCCGGAGAGCTTGCCGGGCGTCCGGTGGTGAAGGGCGAGTGTACCTTGATGGTGGGTGGTGCACGAGCGGTAGAGGCGCCGCCGGTTTCAGATCTTGATGAAGAGGTGCTGCAGGCGTTGGCCGATTCCGTTGAATCCCCCTCCCGTCTGGCCAAGAGTCTGGCCAAGCGCCTGGGGCTCCCCAAGGGGGAGGTGTATGAAGCGGTGGTACGTCTTTCTGGCGAGGAGCCTCTTTGATGCTGGCCCTGCCAGTGATTTTTTTTTAGCGGTGAATCCTTCCTTTTTTTTCTCTGTTCTCCACTCTTTTCGACTCCACTTTTTTTAAATTCAGCTGCTACCCCGATTTGCCCGAATGAGGGGGCCTGTTGGCTGGGGTCGTCATTGCGGTATGGGGCGGCTGTTTAAATCCGCCATTCAGTGCTCTCCTTTGTTGACATTTCAGTAGTCATTAGTTATAAACGCGGTCCCTGGGAGGAATAAACCTATCGATTAAGGTGGGTTAAGCAAGTGGGTGTTCCCGCCTTCTTCCCGGCGGTTGGGTGTGAGAGATCTCGCAGGCTTGACACGGAGAGGGAACTATTAGACAATAGTCCTTTTTTGCCATGGGCTGGTTTGGGCGTTGTTACTGCGGGTTAAGGCACCATGGGCGGGGTATTTTCTGAGTGTGATGCGTGGCCCGGGTCTTTTCAGGCGAGTGTCTGCGGTGAAATGTCCGGGGGGAGGGCGATATGAAAGTTGATCATTCATTTTTTGAGGAAGTCTCCGCACGGAGTGGGCAGGATCTCTCCAGGTGCTTTCACTGTATGTGTTGCTCGGGCGGTTGTCCGGTGGCCCATGGTATGGACTATTTACCCAATCAGATTCTTCGGATGATTCAACTGGGGATGAGGCAGGAGGTGCTTGAAAGTCGCGCGATCTGGCTTTGTATTGGGTGTTATGCCTGCGTCACCGAGTGCCCCAATCGGGTTCATATTCCGTACATGATGGATGCGCTTCGAGAGATTGCGCTTCATGAGCAGGTCAGGATCGGTGAGCCGGATATTTGGGCTTTTCATCGTGAATTTTTGAAGCAGGTGGGCAAGCGCGGGCGGATTTACGAGCTCGAATTTATGGCGCGGTACAAGCTCGCCACGGGCAATCTGTTTCAGGACGCGGTGATGGGGATGAAGATGTTTCGTCTCGGGCGGCTGGAGCTTCTGCCGAGCAGCGTGAAGCACAAAGAGATCATGAAAAAAATCAGGGAGGCCTGTGATGAGTAACGTCAGGAACACGGGTGAAAAACGACTGCGGCGTGTGCATTACTATCCCGGATGCTCGTTGATGTCCTCGGCTCGGGATTTCGGAACCTCCCTGTTTCAGATGTTTCGTCTTATGGGGACCTGGGTGGAGCCTCTGGAGGACTGGAACTGCTGCGGGGCCTCTCCGGCGCACAGCGTGAATCCAGATTATGCCACTCTCCTTGCCGGCCGGAATATTCTTCTTGCGGAGCGTCAGGGGATCGATGACCTTTACGTGGTCTGTCCCAGTTGTTTTGTGCGACTTCGGACGGCTGAAAAAATTCTCGCCACCGATGCGAGCATGAACGCCAAGCTTGCGAAGGCCTGTGGCCGAGAATACGAAGGCGGGGTGCGTCTGAAGTTTACTCCGGAAATTTTATCCGATGCGCCCAGCGTGTTTGAAAAGGCTGTGGTGAACCCTCTGGCGGGGCTTCGCGGCGTGCTTTATTTCGGATGTCTCCTGACTCGGCCGGAGTGGATCACCGGGTTTGATATCCGTCCCTACGAAAAGAAGCTGAAGAAGCTGGTGAATGTCCTCGACGTGGAGACTCTGGACTGGAGTCACAGCAAGCAGTGCTGCGGATCCCATCTGGCGGTGACCAAGCCCGATATGGTGGACGGTATGGTGGACAGGATCCGGGATCACGCCCGGCGGGCCGGAGCCAACTGTATCATCGCCTTTTGTCCCCTGTGCCAGGTCAATCTGGAACTCCGGGGCAAAGAGGTGGAGCCCCTGCCGGTTTTTTATATTTCGGAATTGATCGGCCTGGCGGCCAAGCTGCCCGGCCACGAGGGCTGGGTGAAAAAACATCTGGTGGATCCGCGCCCTCTGCTGAATTCTTTGGGGCTTGTGTGAGCCTTGGGAGCAACTCTTTCTTGATGAACCGCCTCAGTTTTTTTATAGTGGACAGAAGAAGAGATCGGGTCGAGGGGTCTTCGGGTGAAGGCTCGGGGGATGAGTGCTTCTAATAAGGAAGGGGAGGGTATGGAAAAAAAGGCACATGAACAGGGTGAGGCGTCAGGTGAGGGGGAACGGCATGACTCGTTGCCCCTTCCGGGGATTAATTTTTCCACCTTTGTCTTTTCTCTGAACTCATCGGCGCTGGTGCACTTGGGGCTGATCACGGCTCCCGGTGGGCGTGAAAAGGCGATCAACCTTCCCCTGGCCAAGCAGACCATCGATATCCTGGGGATGTTGGAGGAGAAGACCGCCGGTAACCTCACGGGGGAAGAGACGAACCTGATGTCCAATATGCTTCACGATCTGCGGCTGAGGTACGTTAAGCTGAAGGATCAGGAGAGCTGATGGAGTTGTTGTCGCCGGCCAAGGTCAATCTTTTTCTGCATGTCACGGGTAAGCGGGCGGATGGGTACCACGAGCTCTGTTCCTTGATGTGCGGTATCGGGTTGCATGATCGTGTGGTGCTGGAATCCACCGCGGAGGGGATCTCGCTTCGCTGCACTTATCCCGGAGTCCCTGAGGATGAGACCAATCTGGCGTGGCGAGCGGCCTCTCTGTTTTATCGAGCCACGGGTGTTAAGGGGGGGTGCCGGATCGCTGTCGAGAAGACGATCCCCCCCGGTGCAGGGTTGGGGGGAGGCAGTGGGAATGCGGCTACGGTGCTCAAAGGGCTGAATGCTATTTATGGTGATCCTCTGGGTACGAAAGCGCTTGAGACGCTTGCTTTAGAGTTGGGTGCCGACGTGCCTTTTTTTATTCGGTGTACCCCGTCTCTGGCCACGGGCGTGGGGGAATGTTTGGCACCGATGCCCGCAATTCGCCCGTATCATCTGCTAATTATCTATCCGGGCACGGGGTTATCCACCGTGGCTGTCTATAAAAATCTCAAATTGGGATTGACAAAAAGCGAAAAAAAAATTAAAAGTCGTCTGTTGAATGAAGGGATGATTGATCCCCTCGATCACCTGCATAACGATTTGGAGCCCTCCGCGCAGCTGTTGTCATCAGCCGTCGGGGACGCCAAAGCCGTATTGGAACGTGTGGGTGCTGAAGGCGTGCTGATGTCCGGCAGTGGCTCGTCTGTTTTCGGCCTTTTCGGTGAATCTCAGATGGCAGAGGCGGGTAAAGCGCTTCTGATGCGCCTGAGGGAGGAAAGGCCAGAAAATTATGCCGGGTGGCAGTTGTTTTCGGCCGAATTGTTGTTATAGTTTGAAAATACATTGCAGGGGCGTCGTCAAGTGGTAAGACACTGGATTTTGATTCCAGCATTCGCAGGTTCAAATCCTGCCGCCCCTGCCAAATTTATTGATACCGGCAGTGTTTCCGGGAAAACGGGAATGGAATGAACGATCTTTCCATATTTACGGGGAACTCCAATAAAGAGCTCGCCCAGAAAGTGTCCAAGTATCTGTTTAAAGACCTTGGCAACGCGAAGGTAAATCGCTTCAGCGACGGCGAGATTCAGATAGAAATCGAGGAGAACGTGCGTAAGAAGGATGTGTATATCATCCAGTCCACGTGTTCTCCCGTAAATGACAACCTCATGGAGCTGCTCCTGATGATTGACGCCATGCGTCGTTCATCTGCTTCTCGTATCACGGCCGTCATTCCCTACTTCGGGTATGCCCGTCAGGATAAGAAGGTGGCACCGCGGGTGCCTATCTCCGCCAAGTTGGTAGCCGATCTGCTCACCC
The DNA here is from genome assembly GCF_030145185.1 of Desulfoluna sp. Lineage (GTDB taxonomy): Bacteria > Desulfobacterota > Desulfobacteria > Desulfobacterales > Desulfolunaceae > Desulfoluna. The sequence goes on from NZ_JAQYWB010000020.1 coordinate 66,274, forward strand.
ACTCCGGAGCATGTCGTATCATCACCATGGACCTCCATGCCGGTCAGATTCAAGGGTTTTTCAATATTCCCGTGGACAACCTCTACGCTGCGCCCATTCTGATTGAACACATCCGTGAAGAATTTATCGGTCATGACCTGGTGATTGTCTCCCCCGATGCCGGTGGGGTAGAACGAGCCCGTGCTTTTGCCAAGCGGTTGGGCTGTGGCCTGGCCATCGTAGACAAGCGTCGGGACCGTCCTAACGAAGCCAAAGCCATGGCCGTTATCGGAGACGTTGCTGGAAAAACAGCAATTATCCTCGATGACATGGTGGACACCGCAGGCACTCTGACGGAAGCCTCCAATGCCATTAGCGAGATGGGAGCTACTGAAGTTCACGCATGCTGTACGCACGCCGTTCTTTCGGGGCCGGCCGTGGGACGCATCGATAAATCGGCGTTGAAGAGTCTTGTTGCAACGGACACCGTTCCCATGAGTGAAGCGGCGATGGCTTGTGAAAAGATTAAGGTTCTTTCCGTTGCCTCTCTGGTCGGCGAGGCCATCATTCGAAGTCATCGAGGTGACTCGGTTACAACGCTGTTTGTGTAATTACACCAAACTAGAAAAATTAAGCAGGTTCTTCAGGAGGATCGATTTGGAACTTTTCGAACTTAAGACAAATATAAGGGAAGGCAGGGGCAAAAACGCTGCTCGCGTTCTCCGTAATGAGGGCCGAGTCCCCGCTGTTGTTTATGGCGACAACTCTGAAACCATCTCTGTTGATGTTCTCGTTTCTGATGTGGAAGAGGCGTTCAAGCTTAGCGAGACCGCTCAGGTGGTTGTGAACCTTAAGGTCGGCGATGCCGAGCCCCAGGTTGCCATCATTCGGGAAGTGCAGACCGATCCCGCTCGAGATGACATGCGTCACGTGGATTTTCAGATCGTTTCCCTTGATAAAAAGATTAAGGCCGTGGCCCCTGTAGAAACGGTTGGCAAGGCTGCTGGTCTTGAAATGGGCGGTCTTCTCCAGGTGATTCGTCGTCAGCTGGATGTTCTTTGTCTGCCCCTTTCTATCCCTACCTCCATCAAGATTGATGTCACCGATCTTAAAATCGGTAAGTCCATTCACGTGGATGAAATCAAGATTGACGGGGTTGAGATTCCCCACAATGTCAACTTTACCGTTGTGACTGTTGTGCGCCCCAAAGGTGCCGCTCTCGATGACGATGAAGAAGGCGAAGGCGAAGCCGAAGAGGCTTAAGCCCTTTCTGTGTCCATGGCGACTCCGGTCGCCATGGCTGTATCTGAAGCCCGGAATCAGGGAGTTCATCGCCCAAAGATTGAAGCTTCCTTCAGCTGTCTTTTTTGGCAGTGGCAATCTAAACATCATGAGTGAGTGGGTTGCTGACTTATAAGCGATTATAAATATGAGTGAATCTTCAGTCAAAATGGTGGTGGGCCTTGGGAATCCGGGTGGCCGCTACGAAAGTACACGGCATAATATTGGATTTCGGGTTATTGATCGGCTGGCAGCGCGTCTCGGTATGTCGGTAGCTCGCTCTCGTTTTAACGCCCTCTATGAAAAAGGACGGCTTGAAGGGCAGGAGCTGATTCTTGCGAAGCCTCAATCCTTCATGAACTTAAGTGGGAAGCCTGTTCAGGCCCTGGCGGATTATTTTGATATCGAACCCGCCGAGATTCTTGTGGTTTATGATGAGATTGATTTGACCTTTGGTCGTCTCAAGATTGTCGCCCAGGGGGGACACGGTGGACACAATGGGGTCCGCTCCCTGATTGACACCCTTAAGGTCAGAGATTTTGCACGGATTCGCATGGGTGTGGGGCGTCCCGACCCGCGGATGGATGTCAGTGACTGGGTTCTCGGTCGATTCTCTCCGGAGGAGGCCGATTCTCTCGACCCCTTTATTGATGGGGCCGCCGATGCGGTGTCCACCATTCTTACCCAGGGTCTGAAGATGGGAATGAATGCATTTAACTGCGTGAAATAGCTTGGCTTGATTTTTTCCGCGCAGGGAGGAAGGAGCGAATGGAAAATCTACCGATGGTGGGTATTTACGCGGGCCTTCTGGGGGCTGCCTTCTCTTTTGTTCTTGCGCTCACGGTGCGTGGGCACCTGCCGTGCCTTCCGGTCCTCCGAGGGTCGGTTTTTGCGGCCTCTCTGGGGTCGTTTTTCCTTCCTTTTTTTTCTTTTTGTCTGTTCCCCACGAGCCGTCTTCCGTCTTCTTCCTTTTTTGATCGTTTTTTTCTGCCTCACCTCGTATTTCCTGCGTTTTTTCTTCTCAGTTTTGTTGTTGTGTCTTCGATTCGCTGCCTGTGTGGGGATTACCGCGTCGTCTCTGGCGTGCCGATTCCAGGGGTCGCGTCGGCGACTGTATTTATATATATTAAGAGGCCTTTCTGCTTTCGGTCTGTTCTGTCTAAAATGGGATTTATAACCTTGCGTACCCAAGGTTCAACTATGTGACAATATAAAGATCCACGTTTAACAAGAGAAAGGAAAAATTATGAGCATTTATGTAATTGGACACAAGATTCCTGATTCAGATTCTGTTTGTTCTCCCATTGCCCTGGCGTATCTCAAAAATAAGCTGGGTGAAGACACGGTTGCGGCTGTTCAGGGTGGCCTGAACCCCGAGACCACCTTTATTCTTGAAAAATTCGGTGTCGCTGCTCCGGTAGAAAAGACCTCTTTTGCGGGGGAGTCTGTTTACCTTGTAGACCACTCCGACTTGGCTCAGAGCCCTGATGACCTGAAAGAAGCCAAGGTTCTTGGGATTGTGGATCACCACAAGCTCGGCGATGTGACCCCCTCCGAGCCCCTCGAGTGCTGGATCCGTCCGGTGGGTTGTACTGGTACCATCGTTAAAGAGATGTTCGATGCCAACGGCATTGCCGTTCCCAAGGACATCGCCGGCCTGCTGCTCTGTGCTATTTTGAGCGACACCGTGATCTTCAAGTCCCCCACATGCACTCCCAAGGACAAGGAAGCTGTGGAAGCTTTGGCCAAGATTGCCGGTGTGGATGACGTGGTTGCTTTGGGTATTGAGATGTTCAACGTCAAGTCAGCGGTTGCCGGGACCTCTATCCGTGATCTCGTCATGCGTGACTACAAAGATTTCAATATGGGTGGCAAAAAAGTGGGCGTTGGGCAGCTGGAAGTGGTTGACCTGGCCATCTTTGATGACATCAAGGCCGATCTTATGAAAGATATCAAGGCTCTCAAGGAAGAAGGGTCGCGTCACACGGTGCTGCTCCTTCTGACCGACATTATGAAAGAGGGCTCTGAGATGCTGATTGCCTCTGACGATGCTTCCATGGTTGAAAAAGCATTCGCTGGTCAGTCTGCAGACAGCAAAATGTGGCTTGAGGGTGTTCTGAGCCGCAAAAAGCAGGTTGTGCCCAACCTTGAAAAAGTATTTGCATAACGGACAAATAAGGACACAGGGGTGATTTCAGCCGGCGTTTGCGGCGGGTTGCTCCATGTTCTGAAGGGTTTTAAAGGGTTGCCTTCATGATGAGGGCAGCCCTTTTTTTGTCGGAGCGGGTTCCTGGAAGGCACATGGTGGGGATTTTTTTCGCTGACAGGTCCCTTTGTTCTTTTTTGCAGGGGGGGCTTGCCAGGGAACGGTCATACCTGACGGATCCCTGGAAAAGGGGGCGGCTAAAGATGTCAGTGGGTCTTTGTGGAATTTTTAAGGCCTGATGTGCCGGAAAACATTTTCATTTTAGTGGGTTGTTGGGCAGGGGGAGTTATCTTTGATATTGATAAAAATATGCATGTATGGTATATTTCCGAAGATGACATATTACCAGCTACATTTACCCTAATTTACTATTTGACTCGACGATTGCATACGACGATTTGAATCTTCTGTCAATAGCAATGTTCAAATTTCTTGGATAAAGCTCTTGATGTTGTCGTTCGAGTAGCAACAGGTGAGGACATGGGACATACAGATACTCTGGAGTTTCAAGTAGGTGACCTCGCGGTATATCCGGCACACGGTGTGGGACGTATCGAATCCATCGAAATCAAAGAAATCGGTGGAGAGGATATGGCCTTTTACATTATGAAAGTCCTTGAAAACGGCATGGTGATCATGATTCCCACAGCGAATGTGGAATCCGTTGGTCTCCGGCGTGTCATTGAGGAAAATGATATTCCCAAGGTCTATGAAGTCATGACTCAGAAACGGGAATGTGCCTTTGATAACCAGACTTGGAACCGCCGTTACCGCGAATATATGGAAAAGATTAAAACAGGCTCTCTCTTTGATGTGGCGGAAGTCTTCAGAGATCTTTTTCTTCTGCGTTTGACCAAGGATCTCTCCTTTGGGGAACGCAAGCTTCTCGATACCGCTCAAAGCTTGCTCTTGAAGGAACTCTGCATGGCCAAGCAGAAGGACGAGAAGTTTATGATGAATGAAATCGAGTCTCTTTTCAGTGATGAAGGGATGACTGGCACACAACCTGAATTGACGTAAGCAGGCCATTGGTGACGATAATCGAAAGTGTGGATCAGCAAGGCGCCTGTTCCGTGACGGTTTCTACCGAAGATCACGGACGGCGCCTTGATCTGTTTGTGGCAGAGAAAGGGCTGGCGCTTTCACGCAGCCAGTCCGCTTTTTTTATCAAAAACGGCTTTGTCACCGTAGATGATGACACGAAGAAGCCCAAGCATAAGGTGCGCGTCGGAGAGTGCGTGAGGGTGGTTGTTCCTGAGACCAAACCCTGGGTGGTGACACCTGAAGCGATTGATCTCGACATTGTTTATGCCGATGACGACCTCGTGGTGGTCAATAAGCAGCGGGGGCTGGTGGTGCATCCAGCACCCGGGCATGAGTCGGGGACCCTTGTCAACGCGCTCTTGCATCATTTCCCCCATATGGACGGCATCGGCGGAGAGCTTCGCCCGGGGATTGTACATCGCCTGGACAAAGACACCACGGGTCTCCTGGTCGTTGCTCTCAACCATAAAACCCATCTGGAGTTGACGCGCCAGTTTAAGGAGCGGGAGGTGGTGAAGCGGTATCAGGCCCTGGTCTATGGGGAAGTGGCTGAGGCGTCGGGTATTATCAACCAGCCCATCGGTCGCGATCCAAAGGACCGAAAACGCATGGGGGTCCTCTCTTCTGCGGGCAGGGCCTCGGAGACCCATTACTCGGTGGCGGCCCGTTACCCCGGGGCGACGCTCCTGGATGTCAACCTGAAGACAGGCCGAACCCATCAGATTCGAGTCCATATGCATTGGCTCGGTTACCCTGTGGTGGGGGATTCGATTTACGTCAGGCGTAAAGCCGATCGGGGGTTGTCTTCAACGCCCGAGCTGAAAGCAGCCATTCAGGGCCTTCCCGGGCAGCTTCTCCATGCCCGTACCCTAACCTTTTGTCATCCTCGTACAGGCCGAAAGACGTCCTTTAAGGCCCCTTTGCCTGAAGATTTTACAGAGGTGTTGTCTCTTTTGGGACCCTGACCCGATAAAAATCTGTCAAAATGAGGGCCGTGTCATTTTTGCGTGAACTGCGCAGGAACACGGCCCTCTTTTTTTTGGGGCGAGGGGGCTGGCGGTTTTCGAAAGGGGTGTGCCTGTTTTTTTTATGGCAGAGGGTCTCATTTTCCTACTATGCCTTGCTATTTTAGTGATTTATTTTACGACTGTCTTAATCTTCATTCTATGTTTCGTCTCGTGGTTTAGACTCCTTTTTTTCCTTGTGATCCATGTGAGAGAACACCTCTTTTTTTTTCTACGTTTCCTCCTTGAAAAAGGCCTTGACATCTTTTTGCTCTGCGACTAAGCATGATACAGAAACATAAGACATTTCGAGTGATTTTCCGTTCCTTGTTAGGGTTATTCAAGCGCGATGACAGTGGCGGCCATTTGTGGTCACACTGTTTGATTCATGGGGTGATGCAAGGCTCTCTTCGGCCTGGTAAAAGCATCCACCGTTCCCGAAAAAAGATGTTCGAATAGATGGGGTTACCTGGGTCCACTACTTTCTTCAGTGTCGATATATAACTAAGTTTGCGAAACGGTAAGAGAGGTAGCTTATGAGTTCGGTGTTAGCTATTGATTACATGTATGTCATGTTTTTTATTTTCGGCGGGTTGCTCACCGCCTTCCTTCCTTTTGTCATCGCCTGGCTTATTCGACCGAAAACCGTTGTGACAAATCGCTCTCACCAGACGTATGAGTGCGGCATCGAGCCCTTCAACCAGATGTGGGATTACCGCTTCGGTATCTCATACTACCTTTATGCCCTGATCTTTCTCGCCTTTGATGTGGATGTGCTCTACCTCTTTCCCGTGGTTACGGTTTTTGACAGAGTCTCTGCCGTGCGGGGGGTCAGTGAGTTTTTTATCTTCATCGGGATTCTCAGCCTCGCCGTGATCTACGCGTGGACCAAAGGGGTCTTTACCTGGGAGAAGAAAAAAGCATGAAAGAGATCGAACGCTACGCACAATGTTTGAAGGACGAGTCCGCGGCCACCTCCCGGGAGGTGCCGGCCGCCAAGCTTCTGGAGTATCCCCTGACCCGCCAGGTGTTGGCGGTGTGCCAGGCCAACTCGCTGTGGCCCATGACCTTCGGACTGGCCTGCTGCGCCATCGAGATGATGGCAACGGGTATGGCCCGGATCGACATGGCCCGTTATGGCGCCGAAGTGTTCAGGCCATCGGCGCGTCAGTGTGACCTTCTGATCGTTTCGGGCACGGTCACGAAAAAGATGGCCCCGGCCTTGATTACCCTTTATGACCAGATGCCCGCTCCCAAGTGGGTGATCGCCATGGGGAACTGTGCCATCTCCGGTGGCCCCTTTAAAATCGAGGAAAATTACAACGTGATCGAAGGGGCGGACAAGCTGATTCCCGTGGATGTTTATGTCCCGGGGTGTCCTCCCCGACCCGAGGCCCTTATCGAAGGCATTTTAAAGCTTCAGGAAAAGATCGCCGGTAAGCGGTACCCCTGGCCCCAGCGCCCCCATAAAAAAGAGATTAAAATTCATCCCATTCCCTGATTTGACGGCGCCACAGACGCGTCAGATGACTTGAGAGGTGCAGCGTGAAGAGCAGTGAAGCGATTTTAAAGCTGATGGAGGCGGGATTTCAGGCGGAATCCGTGGATGTCAATGGGGTGGGGTACCATGTCCGGGCGCACGTTGACGCGGAGCAGGTGCGCTCCTTTGCCCAGTGGCTATTGGCTCAAGGGTTCTTCATCGATTTTCTTACCGCCGTGGATGCCTCGCCCCGCATCCAGATGATTTATCAATTTGCTCATTACGATCACCCCTGCCGGATCAATGCGAGGGTCCCTTTGCCCGATTCCGGTGCCATCGACACCATCAGCGATATTTATCAGGGTGCCGACTGGCATGAACGGGAGACCCGCGATTTTTTCGGGGTCCATTTCTCCGGGCATCACAATCTGGTGCCTCTGATTCTCTGCGATGAAGACAAAGATTTAAAACCCCTGTTGAAAAAAGAGGGGGACCGAAAATCCCTGGAAGAGATCGGGTGGGCGGACGTCCCCGCCGCTGATTAACAGAGCGCGGACACTGCGAATCGATTGACCCGGGAGTCGAAACCCGGGAACCCCCATTTACTCAAAGCCGGCACCGGCCCATAGGATTTGCTTTCTCGGGATGAGGGGCAAAGGCGATTGGCAATCGCCAGGTTTTCGCGGCGTTTCAGTCATAAAAACGATCCGCCCAAGCCCCCTTTATTCATGCCGAATCCGGCCACATCATCAAGGTGGAGCAGCGATGGCAACCAAACTGGAAAGAATGGCCGGTTCCAAACACCGGTTCCTGCTCAACATGGGTCCCCAGCATCCAAGTACCCATGGCGTCCTGCGGGTCGTGCTGGAGATGGACGGCGAGTATGCCATGGAGCTGGATCCCGTCTTGGGCTACGGGCACCGTATGCATGAGAAGATGGCTGAGGTGAGGCCCACCAGCGGATTTTACCCCAACACCGCTCGCATGGACTACCTGGGTGCGATTCTCTTCAGCCACGGGTATGTGGGGCTCCTGGAGCGCATGGCCGGAGTGGAGGTCCCCGAACGGGCCGAGTACATTCGGGTCATCACCGCAGAGCTTAATCGGATCTCAAGTCACCTGGTGGGGATTGGGGCCTATGTCTTAGATCTCGGTGCCTTTACACCCATTTTGTATGCCTTTGACGACCGGGAAAAGATTCTCGACATCCTCGAAGCGATCACGGGATCGCGCCTTACCTACTGCTATTTCCGCGCCGGGGGTGTCTCTCGGGATATCGACGATACCTTTATTCGTCGAACCCGTGAGTTTATTGATCGGATGCGGAATCGCATGCCCATGTACCACGATCTGGTTACCGATAACATCATTTTCCTTAAACGAACCAAGGAGATCGGACTCATCGATCGGGATATGGCCATCCGTTATGGGCTGACTGGCCCGGTCCTTCGCGGATCCGGCATCGCTTACGACGTCCGTAAAAGCGAGCCTTACTCCATTTACGATCGCTTTGATTTCGAGATCCCCACCGGAGAGAACGGGGACTCTTTTGATCGCTATCTCGTTCGCATGGAGGAGATTGTGCAGAGTCTTCGCATTATTGAGCAGGCCTTGGACGCCCTGCCTGATGGCCCGGTGATGGCCAAAACCAAAAAGATAAAACTCCCTGCCGGGGAGTGTAACTATACTGTGGAGGCAGCGCGTGGCTCCCTCTCTTACTACCTCGTGGGTGACGGGAGTGATACCCCCTACCGTTTGAAAATCAGGGTGCCCTCCTACGCCAATTTAAGCCCCCTGCCCGAACTGTGTCGAGGGATTCTTCTCTCGGATCTCGTGACGGCTATGGGAAGCCTTGACCTGGTGATACCGGAAATCGACAGGTGATTATGGATACGATGCAAATGACACTCTATGACGTGCTGCGAATGGTGATCGCCTTTTTACTGGTCATCACGATTGTGTTTATCAACGCGCTGGTGATGGGTTACCTGGAGCGGAAGGTGGCGGCAAAAATCCAGAGGCGCTGGGGACCCATGGAGGTGGGGCTTCAGGGATGGCTTCAGATGGTGCTTGACGGGGTGAAGATCATCGCCAAGCAGCTCATTGTCCCACGGGATGCGGATCGCGTGGTTTTCAGGGTGGCTCCGCTGCTCTCTTTCACCCCGGTGGTATTGCCTTTTCTGGTGCTGCCCTTTGCAAAAAACCTCGTGGGGCGGGATATCAATCTCGGCCTGATTTTTATCATCGCCGTCTCCTCCATCAACGTCCTCTCCATTTTCGTGGCGGGCTGGGCCTCCAACAACAAGTATTCGCTCTTCGGGGCCGTACGGTCGGTCTCCCAGAATATCGCCTACGAAATCCCCATCCTGCTTTCGCTGTTGTCGGTGGTCCTGATCACCCATACCTACAGCATGCAGGGGATCGTGGCCGCCCAGGGGACCGTCTGGTTCTGCCTCGTGCAGCCGGTGGCCTGCCTGATTTATCTGGTCTCGGCCACGGCCGAAACCAACCGGGCACCCTTTGATCTTCCCGAGGCAGAGAGTGAACTGACCGCCGGCTATCATACTGAGTACAGTGGCTTCGGGTTTTCGCTCTTTATGATTGCCGAGTACGCCAACATGTTTATCGTCTGCGCCGTCGCCACGGTTCTCTTTTTCGGCGGCTGGCACGGCCCCTTCAGCGGAGAGTACTTAGGTGTCCTCTGGTTTCTTCTGAAGGTCTTTCTCTTAATGCTCACCATGATCTGGGTTCGCTGGACCTATCCCAGGGTGCGGTTCGATCAGTTGATGAACCTCGCCTGGAAGTACCTGATCCCCTTTTCATTGGTGAATCTTCTTTTAACCGCCTTGATTGTGAAATGCATATGAGTGGATATTTCAGCGATCTGATAACCGGAAGCAAGAGCCTGCTGGTGGGCTTGGGGGTCACCCTCAAAGCCCTGGTCAGCCCCGTGGTGACGGTGCAGTACCCGCGGGAGAAGATTGATGTGAGCCCGGCTTTTCGTGGCCATATTGACCTGATGAAAGACGAGACAACCGGGACCCATCGGTGCATCGTCTGCCTCTCTTGCATGAAGGCCTGTCCCTGCCAGTGCATTACCGTGGAAGGGGAAAAGCAGGAGGGGGTCAAAGGTAAGGTGCTGACCCTTTTTACCCTGGATTTCACCAAGTGCAGCCTTTGCGGGCTTTGTGTGGAATCGTGCAAACCCCACGCCATCGATTTCTCCGATGAATACGAGCTGGCCGGTTTCTCCCGGGAAGAGTTTTTCTACGATCTTTTGAAACGCGTAAAGGAGCGGGCATGAATCTCATGATGGAGGTCCTCTTTTTCGGGTTTGTGGTGTTGACCATGACCGGGGCACTGCTGGCCGTTCGCGCGAAGATTCTGATGCATGGGGTCCTGGGACTTGCGGTCTCCCTTCTCGGCGTGGCCGGACTTTACCTCTACCTGGGGAGCCCTTTTTTGACCCTCATGCAGGTGCTGATCTATGTCGGCGCGATCTGTGTGGTCCTGGTCTTCGGCATCATGGTGGGCTACACGCCCAATGAGGTGGCCGAAAAAGTGCCCATGGGGAGAAACGCCCTTCTCGGGCTTTTGGCCTCAGGGTCTGCCGCTTTTTTTCTTATGGTGATGGTTCTCGGGCGCACCCACTGGGTGCCGGCGGCCCATCGGGTGGGGGATTTTTCCATCGAGCATGTGGGGGAGAGCCTGCTGCTGACCTGGTGCCTTGCCTTTGAGATGATTTCCGTGGTGCTTCTCATTGCCATTGTGGGTGCCATTATCCTGGCCCGGGGCGGGCGTGAGGAGGGGAGCCAATGATGTTTCACGCCAACCTGAACACCTATCTGATGCTGGCGCTTTTTCTTCTGATGACCGGTATCTACGGTATGATTCGACATAAAACTTTTATCGGCATGCTCATCTCCACCGAGCTGGTCTTAAATGGGGCGGGGTTAAATTTTATGGCCTTTAACAAATTTTTGGCTCCCGATCCCGCCGTGGGGCAGATTTTCACCCTTTTTATCATGGGGATCGCAGCTGCTGAAGCCGCCATCGCCATCAGCTTCATCCTGGCCGTCTACCGTAAATTTTCCACGGGCGATCCCCAGGGTGTGACGGATCTGAAAGGATAAGGCCCGCAAGTGCATTTGCAACTCGTCTTTGAGTCGGCACACCCAGACGTCGGAGTTATTCCGGTTAAAGTCAATTCGTGAATTGACACGGAAGCACCGATAGCTCATGCGCTTGCGACACCCGTTGTCACCCCTTACCCGTCTCGCGAATGCGGACGCGAGGTGCCCAGGGTACCGCCAGCCGTAGAGCATTCGCAAACCCGCTTTCAAGGTGGCACCACCTTGCCGCCGGAGGCAGACACTAATCATATAAGGCTGATTGAAGATGATTGAAACGACTCCCGGTATGTTGATCCTTACCGCCATTATTCCCATGGTGGCGGCCTTTCTGGTGATGATCTCCGGCAAGCGGCCCAATGTTCGCGAGGCATGGTCGGTGGTGGGGGCGGTCTTGACCTTTGCCTCGGTGGTGAATCTTGCCCCGCGGGTGCTGTCAGGCGAGGTTCTGCGTTACACCTATGCGCAGCTCCTGCCCGGGATCTCCGTGACCCTGAAGCTCGATGGCTTGGGGCTTATTTTTGCAGGCACCTCCTCCTTTCTCTGGATTCTGGCCGCCTTCTACTGCATCGGGTACATGCGGGGCTTGAATGAGCACGCCCAGACCCGGTTCTACGTCTGTTACGCGGCGGCGGTGGGTGGAGCCATGGGGGCTGCCTTTGCCGGCAACCTGTTTACTCTTTACCTCTTCTACGAGATTGTCTCCATCGTCACCTACCCTCTGGTGATGCACCATCAGGATGAAGAGGGGTATGAGGGGGGCAAGAAGTATATCATCTACCTCTTCTTTACCTCCAAGGCCTTTCTCCTCTCCGGGATGGTGCTGGTTTACCTCACGGCAGGAACCCTTGATTTTGCGGACGGCGTCCTGACCGGGCTCTTCCCGTCAGAGACCGGAAAAATTCTGGTCATCGTCAGTTATCTTCTCTTCCTCTTCGGTTTCGCCAAATCCGGGATCATGCCCTTTCACAACTGGTTGCCCTCGGCCATGGTGGCTCCGACCCCGGTCTCCGCCCTGCTCCATGCGGTGGTGGTGGTCAAGGTGGGGGTCTTTTCCACGGCACGCGTCATGCTCTCCGTTTATGGGGTGAACCTTCTAAACGCTTCGGGGTTGGGGCTCTTTACCGCTTATTTTGTGAGTTTTACCATCATCTGTGCCTCGGTGATTGCCCTGACCAAGACCAATTTAAAGGCCCGGCTTGCTTACTCCACCGTGAGTCAGCTCTCCTATATCCTTCTCGGGGTGGCCCTTTTGACCCCCTCAGGAGTGACCGGCGGCCTGGTGCACATCACCAACCACGCCTTCTCCAAGATCACCCTCTTCTTTTGCGCCGGGGTCATCTTCGTCGTCTCCGGGAAAAAAGATATCCGGGAGATGGGGGGGCTAGGCTATCGCATGCCCTGGACCATGGGGGCCTTTGCCCTGGCCTCTCTTTCCATGATCGGCGTGCCCCCCGTCTGCGGTTTCGTGAGCAAGTGGTATCTGGCCGTAGGCACCCTGGAGATCCACAACTGGATTCTTCTGACGGTGCTTCTGGTGAGCAGTCTGCTGAATGCGGGATACTTTCTTCCGGTGGTGATCAAGGCCTTTTATGGCAAGCCTCTCCCCGAAGATGAGGGGAAAACCGGGAGCCTGGAGAAGACACCCATGGCCCGCTTCATGGTGGTTCCGCTCGCCATCACGGCACTTTGTTCTCTGCTTTTCGGGCTCTACCCGAATTATTTCTTTAAAATCATCTCGGTGCTGGATACTGGCTTTTTTACCGGGTTAACGCAAGCTACAGCGGGGTTGTAAATGGTCAAGATCATTGGGTTCCTCCGGGATAGGTCCGGCCTGTTGAAATGGCTCTTTTTTCTCTGGCTGGTATGTACTGTCGTTTTTGATGTCATGGCCCTCCGGCATGAGCCCCACTTCTTTGGGGACACCATCATCGGTTTCTGGTCGGGCTTTGGGCTTTTGGGATGCCTTGCAATGGGCTTTATCTGCAAGGGGATCTATCACCTCTGGCTGATGCAGGATGAGGACTACTATGACAAGTAATGCGCTATTGATGCATCCGGCCACCTGGTTCATTCTGGCGGCGCTCCTGATGCCGGTGTTGAATCGAATTCACCCGATGCTGCAAAAATTGACCCTGGTGATGGTTCCGGCCCTTTCCATCTTCCTTATCTATCATCTGCCCGAGAGCTTCGGGACGGTGACCTGGATGGGCTTTGACCTTGTGTTCGGGCGGGTGGACAAACTCACCTTTGTCTTCCTGAACGTCTTTACACTCATGGCCTTGATTGGCGGTTTTTACTGCATGCATGTGACCGAGAGTGGGCAGCATACGGCGGCCTTTCTCTATGTGGCAGGTGCCCTCGGGGTGACCCTCTGCGGGGACTACCTCACCCTGTTTGTCTTCTGGGAGCTCATGGCGTTTGCCTCGACCTTTCTCATCTGGTACCGCAGAAAGAAAAAATCCATTGACGCCGGTTTCCGTTATCTCCTCGTGCATACCACCGGGGGGCTGATTCTTCTGGGCGGCATCCTGCTTCGGTATCGGAATGTGGGGGTTGAGGGGCTTGCCTTCGAGCAGATCGCCCAGGACGGGGCCACCCTGGCCGACTATCTGATCATGGTCGGATTTATGCTCAACGCCGCTGTGCCTCCCATCCATGCCTGGCTTCCCGATGCCTATCCGGAAGCCACGGTGACAGGGGCGGTGTTCATGTGTGCCTTTACCACAAAAACCGCAGTTTACGTTTTGGCTCGCGCTTTCCCCGGTTTTGAGGCTCTGGCGATTCTGGGCGCGGTAATGGCTCTTTACGGGGTCGGCTACGCGGTGATTGAAAACGACGCCCGGCGGATCCTGGCGTATCACATCGTCAGCCAGGTGGGCTACATGGTCTGCGGCATTGGGATCGGAACGGCCATGGCGCTGAACGGAACCTGCGCCCACGCCTATGCCCATATTCTTTACAAGGCCCTGCTCTTCATGGGCGTTGGAGCCGTGCTGGAGATGACCGGCAAGTCAAAACTCAACGAATTGGGCGGGCTGTGGAAGACGATGCCCTTCGCCCTGGTCTTTACGGTGATCGGGGGCATCGCCATCTCGGGTTTTCCCCTCACCAGCGGGTTTATCAGTAAATCCATGATCATCGCCGGGGCGGGCGAGGCCCACAGGCCGGTCCTTTTGGTGATGCTGACCCTGGCGTCTGTGGGGACCTTCCTGTCGGTGGGCATTAAGTTGCCTTACTTTATCTGGTTCGGCAAAGACTCCGGCGTCAAGGGCCGCGAGGCCTACTGGAACATGAACCTTGCCATGTGTATCGCCGCTTTTTTCTGCCTCTTTCTGGGGTTCGGGCCGGGAACCGCGTGGCTCTATTCCATGCTGCCCTTTGATGTGAATTACCATCCCTACACCTCCTATCACCTCTCCGAGACTCTTCAGATCCTGAGCTTTACGGGGCTGGGCTTTTACCTCATGGTGAAAAAACTCACCCCCGAAGATCACATGAGCCTCGATCTCGACTGGTTTTATCGGAAAGGGGCCAAGGGGTTCATGTGGCTGGCGAAACATCCGGTTCACGCGTTTAACGAATGGATGGATACCCTGTATCGTACCGTCGGTACCCCGTTGACCCTGGCCTTGGCCCGTCTCTTTACCTGGTTTGATAAAGAGGGCATTGATTTTACCATCGATGGGTCGGCCCGCCAGGTGGTGGAAGGCGGGAACAAACTGCGGCAGATTCAGACAGGGCAGATTCAGCAGTATATCGGCAGCGCCGTGGCCGCAGTCTTTGTGATCCTGGCCGCCGTGCTGCTGCTGGTGTGATCGCGGGAATGGCTGCGAGGCCATTGTTTTTAGGGGTACGGCCTGACCGTACCTTCGTCATCTGACTTTAATGGACAGCGGGAACGTATGGAAACCTACCTCATCGCAAATACCCTTGGTTATCCGATTTTATCGACCCTTCTCCTGCTTCCTCTGCTGGGGGGGCTGGTGGTCTTTTTTCTCAAAGGGGAGAAGATGCTTAAGGCGTGGGGGCTCGTGGTCACGACGGCAACGGCCGTGCTCTCTTTGCCTCTATTTACGGCCTTTGACAGGGGGACGGCCCTCTATCAGTTCGCCGAAGTTTCTCACTGGTTTCCCTTTCTGGACCTGAGTTACGTGGTGGGGGTGGACGGGATCAGCGTGCTGCTCGTGCTGTTGACCTGCTTTATCATGCCCTTGTGCGTGCTTTGCTCCTGGAATTACATCAAAGAACGCCACAAGGAATTTATCTGTGTGATTCTTTTGATGGAGACCGCCATGATCGGGGTCTTTGTGAGCCTGAACCTGGTCCTCTTCTTTGTCTTCTGGGAGGCGATGCTGGTGCCTATGTACCTACTTATCGCCGTCTGGGGCGGGGAACGACGGGACTACGCCTCCATCAAGTTTTTCTTGTACACCCTGTTGGGCAGTGTCTTTCTTCTAGTCTCCATCGTCGCTGTCTACATCAAGTGCGGGACCTTCTTTATCCCGGCCCTCATGGATGTGGTGTTCTCCTTTGGCTTCCAGGTGTGGATTTTCCTGGCCTTTACCCTGGCCTTTGCCATCAAGGTCCCGATGTTTCCCCTGCACACCTGGCTCCCGGCGGCCCACGTCGAAGCCCCGGTGGCGGGATCTGTGATCCTGGCAAGTATCCTTCTCAAGATGGGGGGGTACGGATTTCTCCGCTTCTGCCTGCCCATGGCCCCTGCCGCCACCCTCTACTTCGTGCCCTGGCTGGTGGCTCTCTCTCTGGTCTCGATTGTGGCAGGGGGCTATCTCGCCCTGGGGCAGACCGATATTAAAAAATTGATTGCCTATTCCAGCGTGGGCCATATGGGGTTTGTGACCCTGGGGATTTTTCTGCTTTCCACCAGCGGCATTCGAGGGGCCATGCTTCAGATGATCAACCACGGCATCGTCACCGGTGCCCTCTTTATCCTGGTGGGCATCATCTACGAGCGAACCCACAGCCGTGAGATCGATGACAACAAAGCCCTGGGCACGCTGATGCCCGCCTATGTGACCTACCTGGTCCTCTTTTCCCTGGCCTCCTTCGGCTTTCCGGGGACCAACAGCTTCGTGGGGGAGTTTCTCGTTCTTGTGGCGGCCTTTGGCCAAAGCAACTGGGTGGGCGCTTTCGCCATCCTGGGAGCCATTCTGGCGGCCGCCTACATGCTGCGGCTTGCGCAGAAGATGGTGTGGGCCGACTCCGATGGGCACGGCCACTCCCCTGAGGATGACGATCAGGGGCACGCTCTCTGGGATCTGAACCTGCGGGAGTTTCTGACCCTGGGGTTTCTTCTGGTCTTCGTTTTCTGGATCGGCTTGAACCCCAAACCCCTCATGAATGTCATGGACACCAGCATCACCCATCTTCTCGAACAGGTGGATGAGGGGCGGCAACAGTTGGATGAGGGCCACCACGGAGCCGCTCATGGCCTGGCGTTGGTCGATGAGCATTGATGGGTGTGACAGCAGCCCGTCGGACGTTTTTGTCAGTCCGGGTTGCTTTTGGCTACCGAAACATTTTGTCCGGCATGTTTCTTACGAACAAGTGACCTGCCGGAGGCAATTTTTAATGGATACTATGACGATGTGGGGATTGGCCAGATGAACATGTTGATTTTTCTGCCTGAACTTGCGCTGATGACCATGGCTCTGGTGCTTTTTTTCGCCAGCTTGGCGTCTTGGGATTTCAAACGCCTCTACGGGCTCACCCTGGCCATGTCGGCCACGGCGGTGGTGTGTGCCGTGGCTTCCTGGGGACAGGAGGGGACGCTCTTTTTCGGGGCGTATCGGGTGGATGCCTTTTCTCAGCTCTTCAAGATCTTTATCACCATGGGCCTTTTTGTCGTGCTGGCCATGGGGGAAGGCTTGTCCGGAATCGAAAAGCGGTTGCAGCCGGAGTATTTTTTCTTTGTGACCGTCAGTTCCACAGGGCTTGTTTTTCTCACCAGCGCCGTGGAGCTAATCACCATCTTTATCAGCCTGGAGGTCTCCTCCTTTGCCCTTTATGTGGTGATTCCCTTCCGGAAAGCAGGAGCACAGCATCGGGAGCAGATGGAGGCGGGCATCAAGTACGTTCTCTTCGGGGCACTCTCCAGCGGCATCTCCCTGTTCGGCATGAGTTATGTCTTCGGTCTTGCCCATACCACCTATCTGTCGGAGCTGGCGACGGTGGTGCCCGGACTTCTCACCTCAAGCCCCATGCTCATCGTCGGGTTGGTGATGATGCTCGCCGGGTTCTTTTTCAAGCTGGCGATGTTTCCCATGCATTTTTGGGCTCCGGATGTGTATCAGGGGGCGGCCAATGAGACCGCCGGTTTTGTGGCCACGATTCCCAAAGCAGCCGCCGTGGCCCTCCTGATTCGTTTTATCTCCCTCGCCGGAGGGGTGGACCTGGGTGATTTCAATTGGATCCTGGCCGCCTTTGCGGTTTTTTCCATGGTGCTCGGGAACCTGTCAGCCCTGGTGCAGGAAGACGTCAAGCGGCTTCTTGCTTACTCCAGTATCGCCCACGCCGGGTACGTCATGGTGGCCCTTCTTTGTGTGAACCTTCTGGGGTTTTCCACGGCTATTTATTACATCGCCGGGTACATGATGATGAACCTCGCCTGCTTCTACGTGGTCTATCACGTCGGGCAAGACGGGGAAAATGTCACCCTGGATAATCTGGCAGGGCTCTACAAGCGGTCTCCGCTGCTCGCCCTGGTGCTTGCTGTGGGAGCCTTCGGCATGGCCGGTATCCCTCCGACGGTGGGTTTTTTCGGTAAATTCTTTGTGTTTACCGCGGCCATCCAGAAGTCCCTCTACGCCCTGGTGATCATCACGGTGATCAATGCAGGCATCTCCGCCTTTTACTATTTGAAACTGGTTCGCGCCGCGTATTCCCCCGTGAAGAATCCCGGTGAGACCCTTACCCTTGGCAAACCCGCCTCTCTTCTCGGGGTGGCCCTCATGGCCGCCATCCTTCTGGTGGGTATCTTTCCTCAGTTTTTTATGGAAGTGGCCGAAAAAGCGGTGGGAACCCTGATGTAAGGTTGCAAGAAAAAGATAAAAGGACAAAAAGCAATGCCTCCGGCGGCAAGGTGTGCCATCTTGAAAGCAGGGTTCCGCTGGGCTTTGCCCCTCGTTCCTCGGGTCAAATCCCAACGGAATTCTGGGGGGCCAATATTAGGAGTATTTATTTCCAGTCGCCCTACCGTTTTCTACTCAACTCGTGAAATATCAGGGTTAGACGAACGCCGCCGAGTCTTCGCAATCCCGCTCTCAAGGTGGCACACCTAATCGCCGGAGTTATTCCGGTTAAAGTCAACGGCTGAGTTGGATTCTGCACACCTAAAGCTCATGCACTTGTGATGCACTGTGCGTTTTCTTGCACTTCACGCGAATGCGGACGCATTTCAGGCGGAGTGGCGACTCCTGATGCGCATTCGCAAACCCGCTTTCGAGGTGGCACACCTCGCCGCCGGAGGCTGCTTTTTATTCCCTTTGTTTTTTCCCTTCTGTTCCTTTCTTCCCCCCTACCTTTTTCCCTACCCGTTTCCCCGTGGTGTCTCTTTTTGCATATGAGCCAGTTGGCGTGTGAGGTCGTTCATCTCGGCGCGCCAGAAGTTGTCGCTGCCCCAGTCGGGAAAGAGGGTTTTAAACCGATAGTCCTTTCTCTGACGGCTGCACCAGGCGAGAAAATAGATCATGCGCATGGCGCGCAGGGGCTCGACCAGCCAGAGCGTTCGATCGTCGAAATCACGGAACTGTTCATAGCCTTCCAAAAAGAGGTTGAACTCGCGTCTGCACTGGTCCACCCGGTTGGGGAGGAGCAGCCAGATGTCCTGGACGGCGGGACCGGTGGCCATGTCGTCGAAGTCGATGATGAGAAGGCCTTCCTGGTCGCGGGAGAGAAAGTTCTTCAGGTGGCAGTCGCCGTGGAGTCGGATGATGTCCGCATCCGGGACGGCATCAAAGGCCTGGGAGGCGATGGTATAAACCGATTCCAGAGTCGGTTTGACTTCCTTGAGCATGTGGGCAGGGATGTCGGTGCCTGCCAGCAGCCAGTCGATGTCATGGCGTAAGGACTGTTCCGGATGGAGATGAACCCGGTGGGGGCTTGTTCCGGCGGCGCCTGTCATATGCACCCGGCCGAGAAGGGTGCCAACCCTGCGCCAGTCCTCATCGGTATTGAGTTCCATCTCCCGACCCGAGCGTTTCTCAAAGACGGCAAAGACAATCCCGCCGACCACTCCCAACGTCCCTCCACCGGCCAGGGGCAAGGGGGGCACCACAGGAATATCGTTTTTAACGCAGTCCATCATGAAGCGGTGTTCTTCTTCGATGGCTTCTTTGTTCCAGCGGCCAGGGCGATAAAATTTAACCACGTAGCGTTTGCCTGAAAACGCCAGGAGTTCGTACACGCGGTTGATGTAGCTGGGCAAGGGGGAGGTGAGCCCGGTCAGGCGTTCGCCTATTTCCTTTTCCACAGCGCCCAGCAGGACGTCCGGGGTCAGGGATGAAAAACCATCTTCTGGATAGGGGGTGTCATCTTTCATAAGCGTACGTATACCAGATATTGCTCATGGAGAAAACAGCGGCCTCACCCGGATATTTCATGAAAAAACAATCGGGACTAAGGAATCATTCGTAATGACCGTTCTTTGCCGTAATATTTTCAGTCGTTTCAAAAATGCAAAATGTAATCCACGGTATTCTGTTTGATTTTCTCACCCTTCGGGCGAGCCGGGTGCACTCATCTGCCGCGTTATCAGAGCCTTGAGGTAAACCACTACATCTTCA
>NZ_JAQYWB010000021.1 GCF_030145185.1 Desulfoluna sp.
GATCCTTGAGTTTGCCCCCTTTGGTGTGTTTGCGCTTATCGCTGTGGTCTTCGGCAAGCAGGGAGCCCAGGCCTTCGGCCCGCTGGCCATGGTTACCCTCACGGTGTATGTCGCCTTTCTTTGCCATGCGGTCTTTATTTATGGCGGTCTCCTCACTTTTTACGGCATTAATTTCTTCGAGTTCATGTCACGGGCCCGTGCCGCGATCGTCACCGCTTTTGTCACACGAAGCAGCGGCGGCACCCTTCCTGTCTCCATGGAAGTGGCTGAAAAGAACCTCGGTGTGTCCCGCGGTGTTTACTCTTTCACTCTTCCCCTGGGAGCCACCATCAACATGGATGGTAACGCCATCTATCAGGGGGTCTGCGCGATCTTCGTCAGTCTTGCCATCGGGGCGCCCCTCGGTATTGACATGCAGCTCACCGTCATTGCGACGGCTGTTCTTATCTCCATCGGTTCTGCGGGAGTCCCCGGTGCCGGTGCGATCATGTTGCTGATGGTCCTCGATTCTGTGGGCCTTAAAGTGGAGCCGGGTTCTGCCGTGGCCGCCGCTTATGCCATGATCTTCGGGATTGATGCCCTTCTCGATATGGGCCGTACCGCTTTGAACGTGACCGGTGACCTGGCCGTCACCTGTTGTGTCGCCAAGTCCGAAGGGGAACTGGACCAGGACACCTGGGATAATTTCACAGGGGCCGTGGTTGAGATGTAAGACGTTATGGATTATGACGGGGCGGCTTGCCGCCCCGGAGTGACCCGTACGGGCCGGGAGGTCTTTCTCCGTTGGGGGGAGGGTTTGTCGGCCCGTTTTTTTATGGCAGCGGCGTGGGGCCGGGTTGTTTCAGTTTCGAGAAATGTCTCGGGTTCCCTGGCGTGCCCGGGGTTTTGGAGACGTTTTGATCCCCCCTGGATATTGACAGATCTCTCCGCCGGGGTCATAACGATGGGGACGAGAACACCAATGGTCAGGGACCGGAATGGATTGGGTATGATCGACTCTGGATGTATTGATTTTGCTGTTTCAGGCCTCACCCCCTCTCGGAAGATGCGGTGGGACGGCAGGCGGCCTGCGTCTGTCATCGCCTGTCTTCTGGCTTTTCTTATTTTCTCTCTGTTTTCCCCCCATCTCTCTTTTGCCCTCACCCCCGTCGACTCCAATCGGACCTATATCGTTGGGGGTGATTATTATTACCCCCCGTATGAGTTTCTGGATGAAGAGGGCAACCCCAGGGGCTATAACGTGGAGCTTACCCGGGCCATTGCTGAGGTGATGGGCCTGAAAATCGAGATTCGACTCGGCAACTGGAGTGAGATGCGAGCCGCCCTTGAAACAGGGGAGGTCGATGTGTTGCCCGGCACGGTGTTTACCGAGGAGCGACAGGCCGTCTTTGATTTTGTCCCCCACGCCATTATTCATCAGTCCATTTTTTACCGTAAAGGGTCGCCCCGTGCCCTGAGTATCGAGGATCTGGTCGGCTCTGAAGTGATCGTCCAGGAGGCCGGTACCATGCATGAGAACCTGGTCAGGCATGGGGGGATTACGGTCATTTTGACCGACACCCACGCCAACGCCTTGAGGCTTTTGGCGTCCGGTAAGCATGACTACGCGGCGGTGGCTAACCTTCCTGGGCTTTACCTGGGGCGAAAGCACCGGCTGTCAAATATTGTGACCTCCGGGAAGACGGCGGTGGGCTTCAAGTATTGCTATGCGGTGAAGAAGGGCGATGCCGAGCTTCAGGCCCGCCTCAACGAGGGGCTATCCATCTTGAAGAACACGGGTCGCTATGAGGAGATCTATGATAAATGGCTCGGGGTGCTTGAGCCGCGGACCCCTCCCTGGACCCGTATCGTCAAGCTCAGCATGATCGTGGTGATTCCCCTGCTTCTGATGATGGGGGGTATTTTGATGTGGAATCGGACCCTGAAGCGAGAGGTCGCCCATCGCACCCGGGAGCTTCACCTCCAGCAGCAGCAGCTGATCCAGGCGGATAAGATGGCTTCTTTGGGCATCCTCGTCTCGGGCGTCGCCCACGAGATCAACAACCCCAACAGCCTGGTCCTTCTCAACACACCCATGATCATGGACTCCTTTGAAGATCTGTGGCCCATTCTGGAATCGTATTATCGCGAGCATGGAGATTTTTTGGTGGGGGGGCTTGATTACACTCGGATGCGTGAAGAGATTCCCCATATGCTTACCGAAATGCATGCCGGGGGCAAGCGGATTAAGCATATCGTTGAGGATTTAAAAGACTTTTCCCGTATCGACAACTCTCGTCAGATGGAGTCCGTGGACTTAAATGAGGTGGTGCGAGCTGCCATCCGACTGGTGGACAACTCTATCAAAAAGGCGACCCATTGTTTCAAGGTCTCCTGTTCCGAATACGTCCGTCAGGTGTATGGCAATCCCCAGCGTATCGAGCAGGTGGTGGTGAATCTGATTTTAAACGCCTGCCAGGCCCTTTCGGCTCCGGAACAGTGCATCAGCGTCAGGATCTACAACCGTTTTGATCATCAGGCGGTGGTGCTGGAGGTGCGCGATGAAGGGACCGGGATAGACCCGGATCACCTGCCGCACCTCACCGATCCCTTTTTTACCACCAAACGGGACTCCGGTGGGACAGGGCTGGGCCTTTCGGTTTCAGCGAACATCATCAAGGAGCATGGCGGGCTGCTGACATTTGACTCCAAACCCGGAGTCGGAACCACTGTTTCCCTGGAACTCCCCATCTTGAAAAGGACGCGTGCGTGATGCCTCAGAAATTCTTGTACCCCTCGTTTAAGGTTCTGATTGTTGATGATGAGGAGCCCTTTATCCGAAGTCTTTCCATCGCCCTGGAGCGGTCGGCGGGGATCAATAATATCACGCGTTGCCAGGACAGCCGAGAGGTCATGGGGCTCCTGGCCGAAGGTGGGTTTGGGCTGGTGCTCCTGGATCTGAACATGCCCTGGGTGTCCGGGGATGTGCTTCTGGAGAAGATCATTGAAGAGTATCCCGAGGTGGGGGTCATTATCATCAGCGGCATTAACCAGATTGAGCCGGCAGTCCGGTGCATGAAGCTTGGGGCCTACGACTATTTCGTCAAAACCAACGAGGAAGACCGTCTGGTTTTGGGGGTGAATCGAGCCATTCAGATGGTGGAGATGTCCAAGGAGCACAAGGAGATCCGAAGCCGGCTTCTCCATGACCGCCTGGAAAACCCCGACGCCTTTGAATCCATTCTCACCTGTGACAAGGCCATGCGCGCCATTTTTCAATATCTCGAGTCTGTGTCCAAAAGTGCCATGCCCATTCTTATCACCGGGGAGAGCGGGGTGGGAAAAGATCTCATCGCCCACACGGCCCATTGTCTCAGTGGTGCCGAGGGGCCTCTGGTCTCCATCAACGTGGCAGGGCTCGATGACAACGTTTTTTCCGATACCCTCTTCGGGCACGCCCCCGGCGCCTTTACCAGCGCCCATGAGGTGCGCAAAGGGATGATTGAACAGGCGGCCCACGGCACCCTGTTTCTGGATGAGATCGGGGACTTGAGCGTCACCTCCCAGGTGAAGCTGCTTCGCCTGATTCAAAATGGCGAGTACTACCCCCTGGGCAGTGATCGGCCCAAGCGGATGAACGCCCGGATTGTGGTGGCCACCAACCAGGATCTTGATCGAAAGCAGGCGAAGGGAGAGTTCCGAAAGGATCTCTACTACCGCCTCTGCGCTCACCACGTTCACATTCCCCCCTTGCGGGAGCGAAAAGACGACATTGCTCTGCTGCTCAACCATTTTCTGGGTGAAGCGGCCGAGTCCCTGGGTAAAAAGCGGCCCACCTACCCCCGTGAGCTGGAGGTCCTTCTGGCCAATTACGCGTTTCCCGGCAATATCCGGGAGCTGCAGGCCATGGTGTATGACGCCGTGAGCACCCACAAATCAAAAATGCTTTCTCTGGATGCCTTTAAACGGAAGATTGGCGCCATGACCCTTTCACCCGAGCCAAGCGAGCCCAGCGATACGCATGAGGACGAGAGCATTTTCGTCACCTCCAAATCCCTTCCCTCTATCCATGACGTGACGGATCTTCTGGTGGGCGAAGCCATGAAGCGCGCCGATGGCAATCAGTCCATCGCCAGCCGTCTCATCGGGATCTCCCAGCCCGCCTTAAGCAAACGACTCAAAAAATTGAAACTGAATGAGTAAAGCATGCCTCCGGCGGCCAGGGGATGATCCCCTGGACCCCAGGTAGCAAAGGCTCCCGACCTTCGTCCTCCAGGGACGTCACCTTTGTTGACGGGCTTGGCCCGTGGGATGGATAAACGTCAACCGGCCGTGTGCCATCCGATGGGATGATACACGGCCGGTTGTGTTTTTCGCTGTATTGGTTTTGCCTGCTCTCGCCGTTGGAGGTGCCTCGATTAAAACCAATTTCGATAAAGTGACGACACCGCTTTCATATCTTTACGGAGCTTGCGGACGCATTTCAGCACGGAGTTTCGCCTTCCGAAGCGCATTCGCAAACCCGCTTTCAAGGTGGCGCCACCTTGCCGCCGGAGGCATGCTTTATTCTTTGTCTTAAAACACGCTGAGCAGCATGCGGGTGGCCACCACGAAGAGGAGGATGGCGAAGATGCGTTTGAGCTTGTCCACGGGGAGGCTGTGGGCGAGTCGGGCGCCCAAAGGGGCGGTCAGTACGCTGAAGCAGATGATGCCGAGAAGGGCCGGAAGGTAAACGTAGCCGACGGAGAGCTCGGGGAGGTTCGGCGTGTTCAGGCCGTTGACGATGTAGCCGAAGGCACCGGCCAGGGCGATGGGGAGACCGATGGCCGATGAGGTCCCGATGGCGTGGTGGACAGGGATGTTGCACCAGGTGAGGAAGGGGACGGAGAGGGTGCCGCCTCCAATGCCCACGAGGCTGGAGAAGGATCCAATGATGCCCCCGGCACCGAAGATTCCCGTGGTTCCCGGAATTTGTCGTGTGGCGGGGGGCTTTTTGCCGAGGATCATCTGGGTGGCCACGTAGTAGAGGAAGGCCACAAAAATCCCTTTGAGGATGTGGGTGGGGAGCTGTGAGGCCACGCAGGAGCCTGCGAAGGTGCCCACGAGAATCCCGGGGGTGATCCGCTTGAAGATATCCCAGCGTACGGCACCGCGCTTGTGATGGGCCCGGAAGCTGGAGATGGAGGTGAAGATGATGCTTGCCAGGGAGGTGCCCAGGGCCAGGTGCATCATGAGCTCCTGGGGAATGTTTTGAAGCGTGAAGCTGAAGACGAGCATGGGCACGATCACCAGGCCGCCTCCGATTCCGAGGAGTCCTGCCAGAATGCCTGCAATGGCACCCACCGCAGCGTAAATCATAAACGATGTCAACATATCTTGATTCCATCCTTATTTTGAATTCAAACGCGTCTCCGGCGTCCTGCCGGAGCCCATATATGAAAACGGGACAAACAGAAGGGTGGGACGGCCGACGGCCCCTTATTCCATCTTTTCCCCAAACACGGTCTTTTCCACGGATTCAAGGTGAGTGCGCATGGCGGTCTCGGCGGCCAGGCTGTCTCGTCGCTCCAGGGCATCGATGATCGCCACGTGGGTGATGACGGAGAGACGGCTCCGCTCCGGGGTCTGGAGGGCCTGAGTCCGTGATTCCGTGAGAATGGTGGTGAGGTTTTTGACCACGTTTAACAAGAGGGTGTTTCCTGAGGCTTCGGCGAGGCAGAGGTGGAAGGCCTGGTCAATATCCTCGGTGGTCTCCCCGGCCAGGGCCCTTTTCTCCTGCTCATACACCAGAAGTTTCAGGCGGATGAGCTGCTCTTCGGTGATGTGGCGTGCCGCCCGGGCGGCGAGCTGCGGCTCGATGATGCATCGGACATCAAAGATCTCGACAAGGCGCTCCGTTTGCAAAGGAATCACCCGGGCGAGATGGGCCGAGAGGGCCGAGTCATCCGGTTCGGACACATAGGTGCCGGCCCCTCTGCGTGTCTCCACGATCTGTTGTTCGGAGAGGGTGCGGATGGCCTCCCGGATGCAGCTTCGCGAGACGGCAAAGTGCTCGGCAAGGGTGCGCTCAGAGGGGAGCCGGGTGCCCGGTGGCCACTCTTTTTGGTGGACACGTTTTCCGATCTCTCGGGCCACCGTTTCAAAGAGGCGAGTCTCTGATTCCATTTTGGTCATACCAATTCTCCATATAGTAAAATTTGGTAAGACCAATATCACGGTGAGAGACAGAGCGCAAACGGTAAAAATGAGGAGATAGGGAGACGGCTGGGGGAAAGTTATGAACAATGGGCATGGTTTGGCATTGTATAGACGAAAAAAAATCATTATGTGTGCGTTTATGGTGAGAAAGATGGCTTTATGATTTTAATGGGGTATGTTATCTGGGGATAATCAAGGGGATAATAGCCTTGAATTGGAAGAGTATGCGAAGTTTGATGCGTTTTATCTGACGCCCTCACGTGGTTTTGGCCTAAAATCAAGCGCGAGGAGAATTTGGTCGCCTGGGGGGTCTCCAGTGGGCCGCCGGGGGCACTCACTGAATCGCTGCTTTTATTTTTGTTCCGGCTCGGACTCGTTGTCGGTTGGGTTTGAGAGGTCGATTCCCGGGTAAAGACGCTTTGCGCAGTCGTTGCAGATGCCGTGGGTGAAGTCCAGGTCCGAGTGGGAGGAGATGTATTTTTCGATCTGGTGCCAGTATCCGCCGTCATCACGTACTTTTTTGCAGGAGGCACAGATGGGGAGGAGACCTCTCAGCGTTTTGACCAGGGTGAGGGCGTTCTGGAGCTCTTCGATGAGTTTTGTCTGGGTACGAATCAACTGGCGTATGCGGATATGGGTGCGAATGCGGGAGAGGACCTCTTCTTTTCGGAAGGGCTTGGGGATGTAGTCTATACCACCGCATTGAAAGCCTTTCACAATGGCTTTGGTTTCATTTTTTGCGGTGACAAAGACCACGGGGATGTCGGCGGTGGCGGGGTCGCTTTTGAGGCGGGCGCAGGCTTCAAATCCGTCAATGCCGGGGGGCATCATCACATCCATGAGGATCAGGTCGGGTTGGAAATGCCGGGTAGACTCGATGGCCTTTTCTCCGTTGGCTGCCGTGGCGAAGGTGTACCCTTCCGACGCCAGGAGTTTCATGGCGAGCGCGAGATTTTCCGGTCTGTCATCGACGATGAGGACTTTGGCAGCACGTTCGGGAGTCTCTTCGGGGGATTTCATGGGGAATCTCCTGTGTGGGGCGTTCTGTCTCCAGGTGAGGATGGTGTCCCGGGTGTTGTGCTGGGGGAGGGATGCTTTCAGTGAGGGGTATGTCTTTTAAAATTATCATACCCCCTTTGAAAGGTCAATTTACCCCGAGGGGCGAGGGGGTGGGCGTGCGTTGCTGAGGCGGTTGCCTTTTTGTACAGAACACCCGGAAAGTTATGAACAATTGGGGCCTTTGAGTACAGTGCGAGGGGGGACGGGGTGTTTTTTTTCCATCGATTAAGGGTTGGTGGGCGGAATGTGTATTTTTTTTGAGTGTTTTGGGCTGTTATTGAATGGCTTTCGTGCTGTTTAGAAGGTCTTGGGGCTGTTTAGGCGCGGTATTGGCTTTTTTTGACCGATAAAGGGGGCGGATGAGATCCTGAGCCTGGAGCCAGCTCATCCTGCGGTGGTTTTTCGTCTCTGCTGTGATATAAACGGCCCATGGAAATGAAACTAACCGCTGTAAATTATCATATTGCCGGTGATGCCTGGCTTCGAGATATCGATTTGACCCTGTCCCGTGGGGAGGTCTGGGCGATTATCGGAGCCAATGGCTCCGGTAAATCGGCCCTGGGAAAACTTCTGGCCGGTCAGGCCGCCCCCTCCTCTGGAAGATTGACCGGTCGGCCGGAAACCGTGGGGCACCTCTCCTTTGAGGAGCACCTGGCCACCATTGAACGGGAACTCCGGGACGACGACACCGATTTTATGGATCGTATCGATCCGGGGCGTTCTGCCCTGGGTTTTATCATGGAGGCGGTTCGGGATGAGCCGAAGGCCCGTCAGCTCGGTGAGTCTTTTGGTCTGGCCCCTTTGTTTGATCGGGGCCTGCGTTTTCTCTCCACCGGGGAGATTCGAAAGACACTCATGTGCCGGGCGCTGATGAAGGACCCCGTCCTTTTTGTGTTGGATGACCCCTTTTCCGGGCTCGACAAGGGGGCGGTGGCCTCCCTTGGGGAGCGGATTCACGGCCTCTCCCGGACCGGGATCACCCCGGTGTTGATCCTGGGGCGTCAAGGGGAGGTGGCTCCCTGGGTGACCCATGTGGCGGAGATGGACGAAGGGCGCCTTGTTTTCTGCGGGACCCAAAGTGCGTGGAGGACGAAAGTCCAAGGGGGGCAGCCACTTCGCTCGAGCCGAATAGAGCTTCCCGATGCCTGTTTTGTCCCGGGCAGTGAGGGCCGGACCTTTTCTTCCGGGGAGTCCCTGGTCTGTTTTCAAGAGGTCTCGGTGGCCTACAACGGCCGCTGCGTGCTGGATAACATCAGCTTTATCCTTCGGCAGGGGGACCATCTGATGATCACCGGTCCCAACGGTTCAGGAAAATCCACCCTGCTCTCCATGATCAACGGCGATAATCCCAAAGCCTACGGCAACGATATCTCGCTTTTTGGTCAACAACGCGGGACAGGGGAGAGCATCTGGGACATCAAAAAACAGATCGGCTACCTCTCCGCTGAATTTCAGATCGGCTATCGCGCCGCTGCCACACCCTTTTCCACGATTCTTTCCGGCCTCTCCGATTCCATCGGGACCTACCGTAAATTCTCGACCCAAGAAAAAGAGGCGGCCCTCGCCTGGCTTGGGGTGATCGGCCTCTCCGACAAAGCGGAGCGACCCCTTCGCCGGCTCTCCTCGGGGGAGCAGCGCATGGTCCTCATCGCCCGGGCCATGATCAAGGCCCCACCTCTGTTGATTCTGGATGAACCCTGCCAGGGCCTGGACGACGCCAACAGCCGCTTCGTTTTAGGCCTGGCCGATAAGGTGGGTTACAGCGGAAAAACCACGTTGATCTATGTCACCCATACCGAGGCCGATACCCTCTCCTGCATCACCCATCACCTGCAGCTCACCCCCAACCGGGAGACCGGGAGCAAGGCAAGGTTAAAAACCGTGCCTCCGGCGGCCCTGCC
This sequence comes from Desulfoluna sp., assembly GCF_030145185.1. Taxonomy (GTDB): domain Bacteria; phylum Desulfobacterota; class Desulfobacteria; order Desulfobacterales; family Desulfolunaceae; genus Desulfoluna. The sequence continues at coordinate 9,138 of NZ_JAQYWB010000021.1, forward strand.
GGGGGCTAAACTTTTGCCTGATTTTATAAAGACGGGTTTAACAAACAGGTCTTAAATATATATTTCAGATTTACATCGGCCGGAGGCTTTTTTTGGAGCTGAATATTTAATCAGCCGCCAAAAACGTGTCCCCAAGATGGGTTTTGAGGGTGGTGGTGAGGTGCTGCACCTCGGCCTTTGTGTAGGGGGTGCCACCGGGGGCGCCCCAGACGGGGGCCGGCCAGCAGTAGTCGGTGGTGAAGCGGCCCACCACATGGATGTGGAGCTGAGAGACCAGATTGCCGATGGCGGCGACGTTTATTTTTTCTGCGTTTAAGGTCTCTTTTGTGACTCGCGAGAGGGCGCAGACGGCCTGGCCTGTCGCTTTTTGCAGGGAGGGCGACAGCGCGAAGAGTTCTGTCTCGCTGGTTTCCGGCACGAGGATGAACCAGGGGATCTGGTTGTTGTTCATCAGAAGAAGACGAAGTCCGCAGAGGGTGCCCAGGGTGAAGCAGTCGTGGGCAAGGCGAGGGTCGAGGGTGAAATCGGTCATGGGAGGCTCCCGGGTGTGAGGGTGAACAGATGTGCAAAAGGTAGATCAGCTTGCATCAAAGCGCAACCGCGGCCTGTGGGGTGAGTAAAAAACCATGAAAGGGAACAAGGCGGTTTCCACTGGCCGTCCCTTGTCTATGAAGGGTAAGGTGGGGAACGTCGTCCAAAAAGTGAGGTGACCCCTGTCGGGTTGTCAGATGTTTTTTTGGAGGGCGACGGATCGTAATCACGTGGTGAGGGAGAGATGCAATGGCACGACCCGGGTGGACCTGGCTTCGGTGGGGATTTTTTCTTGTTGGAACAACTTTTTTGATGTCCTGTATGGCGCGTGTTGAACCGGTGGACCGAAGGGCCCTTTATGCCCGAGCCTACAAGGCCCCGAGGGAGGAACAGCTCGTGGATGTTCGTCCTTACCTGTCCCAGTTTGGCGACATCCCCATTCCCGGTGAGCTCTATGAGGTCGCCGAGCACACCATGATCATGGAGACCCGGGGAGAGCGGACCGGGTTTATTGTGTATTCAGGCCGGGTGCTGAAAACATCTTTAGAAATTTTTTTCCGGGGGGAGCTTAAGAAAAAAGGGTGGGAGATGGTCACGGCCTTTGCGTCTGAGGCCTCAACAGTTCTTCTTTTTAACAAGACCTCCCGCTGGTGCGTGATCATCCTCGACGCACGGGGCCCCGCCACCGATGTGCGTCTCGGCGTCTCCCAGGACCTCGGCCTTGCCGCGAGGCTCCTGGGGCACTAAAGGGGGTTTGCGCTATCGGTAATCTTTGTAGTGGACGTCGTATTTCTGAGCCTTGTAGGAAAATTTTCTGACCGTGGTGCCCAGCATCTGCGCGGCAAAAGTGATGTTGCCCCGGGTGTTTTTCAGGGTGTCGATGATCATCTCCCGTTCCAGATTGGCTGTGGCCTCCTCCAGGGTTTTGGCGGGCAGGGTGCCGGATTCGGTGCCCGTCTGAAGGGTCGGCGGAAGGTGGTATCCGTGGATCACCCCTTCGTTGCAGAGGAGGACGGCCCGCTCGATGCTGTTCTCTAACTCCCGGACGTTTCCGGGCCAGTGGTAGCTCATCAGCATATCGATCCCCGGGGTGGAGATGCGCCGGATCTCTTTGTCGTTTTCTTTGGCGTATTTTTCCAGGAAATAGTCGGCGAGAAGAAGAATATCGGTTTTTCGTTCTTTCAAGGGAGGCAAAAAGATGGGGAAGACGTTGAGCCGGTAGTACAGGTCGCCGCGAAAGCTCCCATCATCCACGGCCTGCTCCAGGTTTTTGTTGGTGGCCGTGATGATTCGGACGTCGCTTTTGAAGGTGCGATGTCCCCCCACCCGCTCAAATTCTTTTTCCTGCAAGGCCCGCAGCAATTTCACCTGAACGTCCAGGCTGATGGAGCCGATCTCGTCTAAAAAGAGGGTGCCCTTGTGGGCCAGCTCGAATTTTCCATGCTTCTGGTTGATCGCCCCGGTAAAGGACCCCTTTTCGTGGCCGAAGAGCTCGCTTTCAATGAGGTTTTCCGGCAGGGCCGCGCAGTTGACTTTGATAAAAGGGTGTTTGGCACGGTTGGAGTTGTAGTGGATGGAGTTGGCCACCAGCTCTTTGCCCGTGCCGCTTTGTCCCCTCACCAGGACGGTGGCGTTGCTTTTGCACACCTGGGAGATCATCTGGTACACCTCCCGCATTTTGTTGGAGTTGCCGATGATGTTGGTGAACCGGTATTTGTTCTCCAGCTCGGTGCGCAGGCGGCTGTTTTCCTCTTTGAGTTTCTCTTTTTCCCGGTTGATCTTCTCTAAATTAATCACGTGGGTGGCGATCATGGTGGCCACCACCGAGAGGATCTCGGTTCCCTCCGTGAGGGAAAACCCCTCTTCAAACGGACGGTCCACGCTTAAGGCCCCGATGACGTTTTTGCCCTTGATTACCGGGACACAGAAGAAGGAGTACTCGACCCCGTTGTACTTGCGGGAGGCGGTGCGATCCAGAAAGAGGGGTTCTTCACTGATCTTGGGGATGGCCACGGGTTCGCCTTTTTCAAAGACGCTGCCGGTAATGCCCTCGCCTGGCCTGTACTTGCCTTTGCGCATGGCCGTCTTGGAGAGGCCGTGGGCCACCTCGATGCTGATTTCATTTCGTCTGAGGTTTAAAAGCGTGATGGTGCCTCGTTCCATCTCCATCCCCTCTTCGAGGATGTTCAGGACATTGTAGAGGGCATTTTTCAGGTCAAGGTGTGCGTGAAGGGCTTTGCTGATTTCGAAGAAGAGTCTCGTCTCGTTCAGGCGTTTCATGCCATCTCCCACAGGCTCTGAAAGGGCACCGAAATCCTGGGATTTGTCAGGAGGTCTGCCTTTTTAATAAAGAAGTTCGGGTGTCTGCCGGACGGTGAATCCTGTTCACGGATGTCGCCTTGGCTAAGTGATAAGGAAAAACCGAGGTGAAGGCAACAAATTTGTAATATTTGCTGCCTAAAATAAAAAAAGCATGTTCGCGTCTTTGCATCATTTTCTGGCTGTTGGATCTGTGGCGAAAGAATGTCGTGTAATTATAGCCTGTTTGGTGCGTGAGACCTCCTTTTGCAGGTCCATCAGCCTGTCAGTCAAGGGCTCCGGTTTGAGGGAATGCCTGAATTGTTAGAGGATGAAAACGCCCTTCGTGATGATTTTGGTTCCTTTTTGGTGGCAGATATAAAGTATCTGATATATTAAATATCACAGACGAACAGGGCTCTCTTTCGTGCCCGTTGAAAAGAGCGCAGGCCGGTGTTACCCTGCGTTCGGTACGTCTTTTTTTTAATCGTCGAATTCTCCATAAGGTTGCCATGATTCTTCATCTTGATATGGATGCCTTTTTTGCTGCCGTTGAACAGCTGGACAACCCCGCACTCCGAGGGAAGCCAGTGGTGGTCTCCGGCCACTCGGCGCGGTCGGTGGTTTCCACGGCCAGCTATGAGGCCCGGCAGTACGGGGTGCATTCGGCGATGCCTCTCTTCCAGGCCTTGAAACTCTGTCCCCACGCCTGCGTGGTGCCGGGGAACCGGAGGCGATACCAAGAGATCTCAGCCCAGGTTTTTGCCATCTGCCGGGAGTATTCTCCCTTGGTGGAGCAGGTCTCCATTGACGAGGGCTACCTTGACGTCACGGGGTGCGAAGGCCTTTTTGGCTCTCCGGTGGACATGGCCCAGACCCTTCGGCAGCGGGTAGCAAAGGAGACGGGGCTCACCTGCAGTGTGGGGGTGGCCCCGGTGAAATTCGTGGCCAAGGTCGCTTCGGATCTCAACAAGCCCAACGGGGTGTATGTGGTGACCCCGGAATCTCTGGACGCCTTTCTGGTGGCGCTGCCTGTTAAAAAAGTACCGGGCGCCGGCAAACGGACCGTGGCTCTGCTTGACGAGCTGGGGATCCGGACCTTAGGCGACATGAGGCGTTTTCCCCTGTCCACCTTTACCCAGAAGCTGGGGCAGGCCGGAGAGCGCCTTTATGCCCTTGCCTATGGTCGGGATGCCGCCGGGGTCTCCGGAGAACCCGAGGAGGCCAAGAGTATCAGCTGTGAGTCCACCCTCGAAAAAGACACCACCGATCCCGCCTTTGTGTACGCCCGGCTTCTGGCCCAGGCCGACGAAGTCGCCGGTGAGCTCCGGCGCAAAGGGCTCTTTGCAAAGCGGGTGACCCTGAAGCTGACCTTTGCCGATTTTCGTCGCATCACCCGACAAACCACCCTGACCCGTCCCACCCATCTTTCCGGGCACCTCTACGCGGAAGCCGTGACCCTCTTTGACAGGGAGTGGACCGGCCAGCGCATTCGCCTCGTGGGCTTGGGGTGTTCCCAAATCAGCCATGATGAGGCAACGCCCCCCAGCCAGCTGGATCTCTTTGGCCAGGTGGCGCGCCAAGAGGTCCGCGACGAGGGGTGGGAAAAAGTGGAACAAAGTGTCGATGCCATTCGTGAAAAATTCGGAAAATATGCCGTGACCCGCGCCCGGGTGAAAAAATAAAGGGAAAATGGCAAGGCCTCCGGCGGCGAGGTGTGCCACCTCGAAAGCGGGTTTGCGAATGCGCATCGGGTGTCGTCACTCCGGGTTGAAATGCGTCCGCATTCGCGTGACGTGTAAGGAAACGTCCAGGGCGTCGTCAATACATGAGCGGTAGGTGGGCAGAATCCACCCCAGCCCTTGACTTTAGCCGGAATCACTCCGGCGGGGGCCGCATTTTTTCTTGGTCCTTTTCTTTTACCTATCGTACAAATAGTGGGTACGCGGTGTGATCCATATTTTTTAACACAGGTGGAATTTATGAGACGGTATATTCGATTCGTCATTGCCCATCCCCTGATTGTCCTGGGGATTCTTGCTGCCATTACGGCCTACCTGGCCCCCGGGCTGGGGCTGCTTACCTTTAATAACGCCCTCGACGCCTTCATGCCCCGGGATGACCCTGATTACCTTCAAAACGAGGTGGCCAAGGAGATCTACGGAGACAACAGCCGGTTTTTTATTATTGAGGTGTCGGGAGAGTCCATGTCCCCCGATTTTTTTCGTCGCGTGGAGACGCTGGTTCAGGATCTTGAGGTGTATCGGGATTACCCGGCCGATGAGATGGACGCCGGCATGGCTCGTTTGAAAGCCTTTTCAACGGAGCCGCTTCCTTCGAAGGCGCAGCTTTTGGATGGACTGTCCCCATGGCCCCGGTTTCAGCGTCTGGTGGGGCGTGCTTTATCCACGGCGGCCTTAGATGCCGAGGGTCTGACAGCCCTTGAAGAGGCCGTGAAAGAGAAGCTTGAGTTGATGGCTTCGGCCCCGGTGAAGCGTGTGGTGTCCCCCATGAGTGTCTCGGATATCCGGGCCGAGGGCGATGATATCTTTACCGGAAAACTGCTGGAAGAAGACGATGACGGCAGGCGGGTGATACCGACCACCGATGGGGAGGTCGCCACCATTCTGGAACGATTGCGGGCCAATCCGGCCTTTCGGCATGGGATCTATGCCGAAGGTGAGGACGGCGCGATTTCGGATTTCGGCCTCCTGGTGACCTTCAGCAAGCGGCCCCGGGTGGATCGGATCTCCCGGGAAGTGATCGCCATCTGTGAGAGCCGGGACGACCTGAACATTCTGCCCCAGGGCTCGCCAGTGGTCAATGTCCGGTTCAACGACTACATGCAAAAAGACCTCCGCCATTTTTTGCCCCTGGTGATCTTCGTCATGGGGGTGACCTTTTTTCTTAACTTCCGCTCTCCTCTGGGGCTTTTGCTGCCCTTGTCTTCCCTGATTCTTTCCACGGTGTGGATCATGGGGTTCATGGGGCGTTTCGGGTATTCCATCACCCCGCTGGGGATCTCCCTGCCGCCGTTGATGGTCTCGGTGGGCAGCTCCTACGCCATTCATATTTACAACCAGTTTCTCTCGGACTCCCGGCTGATGCGAGAGAAGGGGTTTGCCACCGGCTTGGCCCTGGCCATGGAGCAGATCAGTCACACGGTAATCTTTGCCGGGGCCACCACCATGATCGCCTTCGCCACCCTGGCCACGAGTCGTTTGTCTGCCGTTCGGGAGTGGGGGCTTCTCTCGGCCCTTGGGGTGATTTTTTCCATGGTCCTGGCCTCTTCGTTGATTCCGGCTGTTCTGGTTCTGGTGGGACATATGCCCAAGGACGTGCCGCATAAACAGGGGCGCCATCCCGTGGATCGGTGTATCCATCTTTTTTCCTGGCTGGTGACCCGTCACGCCTGGGGGGTGGTGGTCGCGACCGGGTTGCTGATCGGGTTTTGTGTCGTGGGCATGTGCCGCCTTCAAGTGGAGTCCGATTTTCTCCTTTATTTCAAGAAAACCGATGATATCCGCATCAGCGCGCGGGTGGTGGGAGAAAAGTTCAAAGGGCGATCCGGGTTTAACCTGCTCATCGACAGCGGCACACCAGGCGGGGTCCTGGAGCCCTCCTTCCTTCGCAGGATGGAATCGATTCGCCGGGAGCTGACCCGGGAGGACCGAAAGGGATGGTGTATCGGTCGGACCGATGCCATCACCGACTTTCTCATGGTGATGCACCGGGCCATGAATGAAGACGACCCCTCGTTTTATGCCCTTCCAGAGACCCGTGAGGAGGTGGTGGATTATTTCGAGATCTATGGAGGGGAAGACGACAACGACGATGGACGCCCCGACGAGTTCGAGTCCTATGTGGACCCGCAGTGGCGGGTGATGAACCTGATTTGCCGGTTGCACACGGGGGATGGGGCCTCGGTGGGGACCACCCGGACCGGCCGGATCATGAACGAGATCGAGGTCTGGCTTGCCCGCACCCTTCCGGAAGGGGTCACCGCCCAGATCACCGGGTTTCCGAAAATTGACGTGAAAGTCACTGACTATATTGTTCGGGGCCAGCTCTCCAGCCTGGCCCTGAGCCTGGCCGTTATTTTTGGGATCGTCCTCGTGCGGTTTCGCTCCTTTCACGCCGCCCTTCTCTCCATGGTGCCCATGGTCACGGCGGTGGTGATTAACTTCGGGGTGATGGGGTGGTTCGGCATTCACCTCGACATGCTCACCAGTATCATTGCCTCCATCACCATTGGGATTGGGGTGGACGACACCATCCATTTCCTCCTGGCCTACCGGCACCATGCCCGGAGCCATCTCCCCCAGGAAGAGGCCGTGCTGCGCACCCTGGCCGTCTCAGGGCGGGCCATCAGTTATACCTCCCTGGCCCTGATCGTCGGGTTCCTCGTGCTGACGACCTCCAATTTTGTGGCCGTGGATCTCTTTGGGATGCTCATGGCCCTCACCATGACCGCCACCACCATTGGCGCCCTGTTGGTGCTGCCGTCCATGATTCTTTTGACCGGGTTTTATCCGCAGGCCGCAGGCCAGGCCCCTCTCCAAGAAGGCATGGCACCCAGCCGGGTGGCGGCCCTGGTCGCCCTGTTTCGATCCCTTGAAAACCGTCCCCAAAACAAGATGAGGGAAGAGCCCCGCCACCTCGCCGACCAAACCGAAGAGGCGTACCAGAAAGACCAGGCCGAGTGGCTGGCCGAAGTGAAAAAAAAACAGGGGAAAAAAAGGCAGGGGAAAAAGACGCAGGGGAAAAAGACGCAGGGGGAAAAGACGCAGGGCAAAAAAGGGACATAGCCTCCGGCGGCAAGGTGGCGCCACCTTGAAAGCGGGTATGCGAATGCGCATTGGGCGTCGTTACTTCGGGCTGACATGCGTCCGCATTCGCGCGGGAGTGCAAGAAAATGCACCGTGCGTCGCAAGTGCATGAGTTGCAGGTGGATAGCATTCAACTCAGCCGTTGACTTTAACCTGAGGCGGGGCGTCATTTTATTAAAACGCCCCTTTTAAAAAAACAAAAAGGGCGCATCGAAAACTCGATGCACCCTTTTTTTATTCAGGTCTTAAGAGCGGGGGAAAACCCCGCGACTCTCTTAGAGGTCGTTGACCGCTTCGGTGAGTTCGGGAAGGAACTCAAGGATGTCGGCAACAATCCCTACGTCCGCCACCTGGAAGATGGGGGCGTTTTCATTTTTGTTGATGGCGATCATGAAGCCACCCTTGATGCCGCCCAGGTGCTGGAAGGAGCCGCTGATGCCGCAGGCCATGTAGACCTTGGGCTTGACGGTGCACCCGGAGGTACCCACCTGACGTGAAGGCTCGAGCCATTTGGCGTCGACGATGGGGCGGGAGCAGGAAACTTCAGCACCTGCGCCAAGGGCCTCAGCCAGCTCATGAGCGATTTCAATGTTGTCTTCGTCTTCGATACCGCGACCGATGGAGACGAGCAGGTCGGCTTTGGTGATGTCTACATCACCTGCTTCGGGCTCAACAATCTCGATGAACGTGCGCTTGGCAGAGATATCGCCAGCGGCTGCGGCTTCAACGCTGCCGCCCGCAGACTTGGACTCGTCCGCTGCGAAGGTTCCGGGACGAAGGGCAATCACCGCACCGTTTGATGCGTCCACGTTGACGTGGGTGTTGACCTCGCCGCCGAATTCCTGGCGTACGGTCTTGAGGGTGGTGCCGTCGACTTCAAGGGAGATGATGTCGGAGACGTAAGCGGCGTCCATCTTAATGGAGAGGCCGGGGGCGCAATCCATGGCGAAGGTGTTGTTGGTGAAAAGAACAACAGAGCCTGCGGGGATGACGTTGATCAGAGCTTTTCTGACCACTTCCGCGTTGGGATAGGCCAGGCCTGCGTCATCAATTTTGATGACTTTCGGGAAAATCTTGGCGGCGTCGTCGGCCACGGCATCAATGCCGGATCCGGTGACGATGGCGGTGACGTCATCGCCAACGGCCTTTGCAGCCACAACCAGTTCCATCGCGGAATCATCAAGAACGCCATCGTTATGTACCAAATATGCAAATACCTGTGCCATTACTGCAGCCCTCCATTCGCTTTAAGGATTTCGATGAGTTTTTCGATGATCTGGTCGTTGCTTCCTTCGAGCATTTCAGCGCCGTCACCAGACTCGGGAACGAAGTAGTCGACCTTCTTGACTTTGGCACCGGCTTCGCCAACGGCGGCGGCGTCAAGGCCCAGATCGGCTGCGCCGAGCTCGGGGATTTCAACACCAGAGACCTGACGAATACCACGGATACCCACGTAGCGGGGCTCATTGATACCGGTCTGGATGGAAAGCACGCAGGGAAGATCGATTTCGTTCATCTCCTGGTTGCCGCCTTCGATTTCACGACCGATGGTGAGCTTGCCGTCACCGGCTTCAATTTTATTGACCAGAGAGGCGTAGGGGTAGTCCATCATGGCAGCAAGCATGCCGCCGACAGCGCCGGCCCCTTCATCGGCCTGAGCACCGGTGAAGATCAGGTCGTAGTTGCCTTTGTCCACGCAGCCTTTGAGGATCGTGGCCACGCCTTTGCAGTCGGAGCCTTCGAAGGCGTCGTCGGTCAGGAGGATGCCTTTGGCGGCGCCCATGGCCATTTCACGACGGAGCACTTCGTCAGACTCGTCATCGCCTACGGTCACAACAGTGACGGTGCCGCCGACGTTGTCAACAATCTGAATCGCTTCTTCGACAGCGTAGTTGTCCCATTCGTTCACGGAAAAAACCAGATCGTCACGCTCGATGTCGTTGCCTTCGGCGTTCATTTCGATCTCGTTTTCAGCCGAGTCGGGAACTCTTTTGACACATACTAAGATTTCCATGTTATTCCTCCCAAAAAGTTAATATACACCCGGATCCTAAATCTTGTATCTGACGCGCCGGCCGGGGTTATGGCAGGTCCTGCCGGCGGATAGAGGCACACGATTCACAGGAATATACATGGGGCCGCACATGCGGCCCCATTTTGGTTGACTACTTTTCCATGTGTTGTTCGATGAGCTCGGTCAGCTCAATAGCTTCCAACTGATCGTCAAGGCCGGCGACCTTGATGGCGTCTTCCATATTGACCATACAGAAGGGGCAGGCGCAGACGATGACGTTGGCGCCGGCGTCATGGGCCATCTGGACGCGAAGAACAGCCATGCGCTCATTCTCTTCGGGCTCGTAGAAGAGGTTGAGGCCGCCGCCGCTGCAGCAGAGAGCCCGGTCACGGTTCTTTTCCATCTCGACCAGTTTCAGGCCGGGGATGGCGGTCATGGCGTTACGGGGTGCCTCGTAGAGGCCGTTGTGGCGACCGAGGTAGCAGGGGTCGTGGTAGGTGTAGACCTTGGTGGGATCTTCCACCGACTTGAGCTTGAGGGTGCCGTCCTTGACCTTTTTGACGATGACCTCGGAGATGTGCTCCACGGGGAGCTCCAGTTCGGGATAATCGTTTTTCAGGGCGTTGTAGGCGTGGGGGTCGGAGGTGACGACCTTCTTGGCACCGGACTCATTGATGGCGTCAATGTTTTCGGATTTCAGCTGCTGGAAGAGCATCTCTTCACCGAAACGCACCACCTCGTTGCCACTGTCTTTTTCCTGTTTGCCGAGGATGCAGAAGTCTTCCTGGACGGTATCCAGAATTTTAGAGGTGCATCTGGCGATGTTGATCATGCGGTCGTCGTAGCTGGTGATGGAGTCGACAAAGTAGAGGGTGTCGGAGGTGTCCCCGTTCTCCACAATTTTTACGTTGCACTCGGCGGCGAACTCTTTGTCCTTGGCCCAGTCTGCACGTTTTTTCTCGACTTTACCCCAGGGGTTGCCTCGTTTGCCGAGGGCCTTCAAGGGTTTCTGGAGGGTCTGGGGCACTTCGCCTTCGTCCACCAGGCCGCGACGCAAGTCGACAATTTTGTCGATGTATTCAATGCCCAGGGGGCACTCCTGCTCACAGGCACCGCAGGTGGTGCAGGACCAGATCTCTTCCGCAGTAAAGATGGAGCCGATGAGGGGCTCGCTTTTCTTCATCTCGCCCCGGAGGGGATAGTTCTTGAACATGAGGTCCCTGGCTTTAATGGTAATAAAGCGCGGGGAGAGGGGACGACCCACCAGGTTGGCGGGGCACTGGTCAGAACACCGGCCACAGTCGGCACAGGTGTAAAAGTCCAGCATGTGCTTCCAGGTGAAGTCCTCTATTTTCTTGACACCAAAGGATTTCAAGTCGTCCAGGCCTTCGGCCGTGATGCCGTAAACCATGGGCTTGATATTTCCGCGCTGCACCCGCATGAAAGCCACGTTAAACAGCGAGGTGATGACGTGGAAATGTTTCCCCATAGGCAGGAAGCAGAGGAAGAAAAAGAAGAGCGTGTCGTGGCAGTAGTAGGACACGATGTGAAGCACCTGAAGCAGGCCATGGGGAGCACCGGCGAAGAGGTGTGCGAAGGCCCAGGCCAAGGTCAGGGGAGGCAGGAAGGCGTCGTGGCCGGCGGCGACGAGGACGGCTTCAAAAAGGCTCTCCGTGACCATCAGACCCATGATGATGCAGCAGACGAAGACCGCCTCGGCGGTGTGGTCATGGCCCAACTCTTTGGGCACCGCGTAGCGGGCGGGTTTAAAAACACCCCTGCGGATGGCGGCCACCAGACAGGCGAAGAACACGATGGTGGCTGCGTAGTCTTTCAGCACGTTGTAGACAGCGCCGACGGGTTGATCCGCGGCCAGGCCGGGAAGGGCAAAATCCGGAAACATGCCGATGACCACCAGGGAACAGGTCCGAAGCGCCAGGGTCAGGAAGCCGAAAAAGATCATCATGTGGAGCACACCGGCAAACATGTAACGGGGCTGCTTGATCTGGCCCAGCCAGACGACGGCTATGTTCTTAAGTCGTGCTGGAATGTTAGCAAATCGGCTGTTGTCCGGCGCCGCTTTGACGAGGGGGGCCAGACGTTTTGCGATAATGTAAGCAAAAAGACCCACACCGACAACCACATAGAGAAACGAAATCAGCCATCCCGGGATAAATCCCAAAATCATTGAATGGGCAGGTGAAATAAGATGTTCCATACTTAGCTTTCCCTCTCTCCCTTAGTTGAAATGATACAATATCCTCAAACAGCACGTAGTAATAGTGCCATTTTACTCCATAATTAAAATGAATAACCCTTCAAATGTAAATGACAAACGCAGTTCCGTCAAGTAAAAAAGCTTTATCACTCCCAATCGTGAGTCTTATTGGATGATTATGACCATTGCTGTCAGCGTTTTATGGTGCACCTCCTTTCACTTTTTAAGTGTAGGAGAGTGAGGCAAAAGTTCCTTGCCTGTTCCTGAAACAAGACAATTAAGTGTCTGTTATTGAACGTTTCAGGAGAGAGATATTCAAGAAAAGCATGGGCCCATTGCTTTTCCGTGGATCCATAAAATTTGTCTTAATATACGCAGCTTAAGCCACTCTGGGTGGATGCTTTGCTACGGGACGTTAAACAGGAAGGGGTCGACAATGCCGCCGACCCCTTCCTCTAACCCTCGCGTTCCGGCCTTCAGGCCGTAAGAGTGATCAGCAGATGAAGGAATCTTCAGAAATGTCCACAATGGCCGTGTTCGTGGCCTTGATCATCTCCATCTTGCCGAGGGTAACGGGGAGCACGCAGCCGGTGAAGAAGTCGAGGCTCTTGATCTGCCCTTCGTAGAAGGGGAGATCCTTCTTCTTGGCCTTTTCGAGGCCCTTGGCTGCTGTCACACCGCGCCAGAGCAGCATCCACGCCATCACCACGTCACCGGTTACTTCCAGGAAGGGGTGGGCGTAGGAGAAGGCGCTCAGCACCTTCTCGCTCATGGCGGTTTTGCCCATGTGCATGGCCAGCTCGCCCAGCTTCATGAGGGCGGTCTCCATCTTGGCGGCGAAGGGGGCCACGGCGGGCACCTCTTTGGCTTCCGCGATGGTCTTGCTGATCTCTGCCATGAGATCCATGAAGACTTTACCCTTCTTCATGCCGAGTTTACGGCCGAGGAGGTCCATGGCCTGGATGCCGTTGGTGCCTTCGTAGATCATGGTGATGCGGCAGTCCCGAAGGAGCTGGGCCACGGGGTACTCTTCGATGAAGCCATACCCGCCGTACACCTGGATGGCGTGGCTGCAGACCTCAAAGGCGCGGTCGGTGACGTAGCCTTTGGCCACCGGGGTGAGGATCTCAATGAGGCCGGCGTACTTCTCTTTGGTCTCCGCGTCTTCGGCCACGTGGACGTAGTCCTGGCAGAGGCCCACGTAGTAGAGGGTGCTTCGCATGGCCTCGACATAGGCTTTCATGGTGAGGAGCTGACGTTTCACGTCGGGGTGCTGGATGATGGCGACGCCGCCCTCTTTGGGCTTGACCAGGTTGGCGCCCTGGACGCGCTGCTTGGCGTAATCCACGGCGTACATGTAGGCGGCGGAGGCGCAGGAGAAACCCTGCATGCCGACGAGGAGGCGGGCTTCATTCATCATCAGGAACATATGCCCCATGCCCTTGTTCTCTTCGCCGATGAGGGTGCCGATGCAGGCCCCTTTGCCGCCGAGGGTGAGGGAGCAGGTGCAGTTGCCGTGGATGCCCATTTTGTGCTCGATACCGGTGCAGACCACGTCGTTGAAAGCACCCAGGGTGCCGTCGTCATTGACGAGGTACTTGGGCACGAGGAAGAGGCTGATGCCGCGGGTTCCGGCCGGAGCGCCTTCGATGCGGGCAAGGACAGGGTGGACGATGTTGTCCACCATCTCATGCTCCCCACCGGAGATGAAGATCTTGGAGCCGCTGATGGAGTAAGTGCCGTCGTCATTTTTCTTGGCGATGGTCTCCAGGGCGCCCACGTCGGAGCCGGCGCAGGCCTCGGTGAGGAGCATGGTGCCGCCCCATTCGCCGGAGTAGAGTTTTTTGAGGTAGACGGCTTTCTGGGCTTCGGTGCCGAAGGACTCCACGAGTTTTCCGGCGCCGTGGGTGAGGCCGGCGTACATCATGAAGGGGTAGTTGGCGCCATTGAAATATTCGCTGGCCGCCTGGCCCACCACATGGGGCATGCCCTGGCCGCCCCACTGGGGTTCTTCGGTCATGGCCAGCCATTCACCGGCATTGAAGAGGTCGTAGACCCGTTTGAAAGACTCGGGAACGATCACCTTGCCGGCGTCGAAGGTACAGCCCTGTTCATCCCCTTCTTTACAGATGGGGAGCAGCTCTTTGACCGCCAGGTTCCGCGCTTCGTTAACGATCATATCCACGGTTTTTTTGTTGAACTCGGCATACCGATCGTTTTTGCTTAAGGTGCCCACTTCGAACTGTTCGTGCAGGACAAACTCCACGTCCCTGCGCTCTGAAATGACTTGAGCCATGATATCTTCTCTCCTAGAACCTATGTTGTTAAAGGCGCGGCCGGGGTGGCCGTGCCGTTTCCTTTATTTCGGGGGTTCCCCGGACTTCTTCGGGAAGCCGATGCCGTGCATGTAAAGATCCACCAGGGGGTCGGCCATGGAGGCCAGGTCGTAGCGTCCTCCGGCGAGCACCCAGGTGTTGATCACCTCTTCCACGGCCCCTAAGATGAAGCGTTTCACCAGGCCAATGTAGAGGTCTTTGCGCATACAACCCTCTTCCTGGCCCTTCTCCACGATCTCTCCCACCAGGTTGCGGTACTGCTTGGAAATCTGGTTGATCTGGTCGGTGAGGGCGTCGGATTTTCGGACCTGGCGGGATTCGGATTGGAAGACCACGGCCAGGCCTTTATCGGCTTGAAAGGCGGTCAATTGATTTCGGATCAGGCTGCGAAGCTTCTCTTCGGAGTGGTCGCAATGGGCCACCGCGTCATAAAACTGATCAAAGATCTGTTTGGCACGAAAGGAGAAGATTTGGAGCAGGATGTCCTCTTTGTTTTTGAAGTAGAGGTAGATGGTGCCGTCGGCGACACCGGCTTCCCGGGCGATCTGTGCCACGGTGGTCTGGTGGTATCCCTGCTTGGCAAAGACGGTGATGGCCGCCTCAATAATAAGATGATATTTGTCTGATTTCATACGGTTCCGGTCGATACACCTGGGATTTAAAGGGGACGGGTGGGCCCCGGTTGATAATGAATGAATACCCATTCAATACTATGAGAATTTGAATATTTTTGTCAAGTTAATTTCTTAAAGATAAGGTGTGTCCGTTGTTATATCAGAGTGATAGAGGACGTGAGTATTTATGCTTGCGGCACGAATATTGCTTTTGACACCCGGTCCGGAAAGGGAACCTTTTGCTGGGTCGCCGGGGGTGGAGAGGTCCTTCGAGAATGGATGGGGCACAGGCAGGGGCACCGGCGAACCGGATCCGGGTTCTGGAAAAACGACGGGAAGGAAGGTATACTCGAAAAAAACCTCACGGTGAGGCCATCATCAACCCACGGAGACACAGGATGAAACAGTTTGCGGTGATCGGTATTGGAAGCTACGGCTGGTATCTGGCCTGCCACTTGTATGAGAAGGGGCACGAGGTGCTGGCCATTGATGCGGATGCGGGCCTGATCCAGAAGATCAAGGGGCGGGTGAGCCGTGCCCTGGTCGCCGATACCACCGATCCAGACGCCATCTCCGGTCTGGCGCTGGCCGAGATGGACCGGGTGGTGGTCTGCATCGGGTCGATTTTAAGCAACTCTATTCTGACTGTTTTAAACCTCCAGGAGCTGGGGGTCACCTCCCTCATGGCCAAGTCCATCAGTGAACCCCACGCCCGGATCCTTCATAAGATCGGGGTGGAGGAGGTCTTTTTCCCCGAAAAGGACCGGGCGATCTCCATGGCGGAGAAACTTCATACCCCGGACATGCTGGATTACCTGCCCTTTATCGAGGGGTATGGCATCGTTCAGATGACGGTTCCCTCCACCTTTATTGGCAAGCGACTCAAGGAGCTGAACCTCATCAACCGTTTCGGGGTCCAGATCGTGGCCATCAAGGCGTTCGTTCCAGAGAAGATGCACATGATCCCCACCGCGGACTTTTGCCTTAAGGAGAGCGATATGATGGTGCTTCTGGGGCCGGACAAGAGCATTGATAAGATTCGGAAGGTCTCGTGAGGGGAGGCGGCGTTGATGCGCCGCCTGGCCCGGAAGGCTGCGGATTTCCCGTCTTGTTTTATTGCTATTTCAGGTAGATATGGTAAAATTAACCCTTGGTTTGATCGCGGGTTCTTTCTGACCGACCCCTCCCCCTGTTTTTTTCTCTGCCCTATTTATTGGGCCCCTCCCCTTTGATCTGTTGCCCTTCGATGGGATCCGCCTTTTTGGGTCGACGTTGGCCCCACC
The DNA here is from genome assembly GCF_030145185.1 of Desulfoluna sp. Classification (GTDB taxonomy): domain Bacteria; phylum Desulfobacterota; class Desulfobacteria; order Desulfobacterales; family Desulfolunaceae; genus Desulfoluna. The sequence goes on from NZ_JAQYWB010000021.1 coordinate 25,261, forward strand.
CCTTACCGTTGGGAGGTTGATCATGACAGAGGTTCCCCGAGTGTCTCCGGCAGAAACGCGCGGCAAGCTGATCCAGAAAAAAGCGATGCTGGTCTGCGCCTATGCATCGGATGACCAATTCAAGCAGATGCAGCTGGATGGGGCCATCCCCCTCTCCCGCTTTGAAGCGCGCCTGCCCATGCTGCCCCGAACCCAGGAGATTATCTTTTACTGCGCCTGAGGGAAGGAGCACAGCGCCGCAGGTCTTGCGGCCAAATTGATTGAAGGGGGGTTTCCCAACGCCAAAGCCCTGAAAGGAGGGGTGGCCGGGTGGAAAGAGGCCGGGTTTTCCGTGGCCTCACCCTGAGAGCGGCAAAGAAAAAAAGTATGCCTTCTATGGTTAAGGTATGGGGCAAAACGCGTCTCCGGCGGCAAGGTGTGCCACCTTGAAAGCAGCTTGCGGATGTGCTTTGCCCCTCATTCCTCGGGTCAAATCACATCCGCCTTTAAAATAAAATTCATTCAAGAAGAATTTTTTAAGACCTGTTTGTTAAACTTTTCAAAAGTTTAGCCCCCGGCAGGGCCGCCGGAGGCATGTTATCGTTCGACAAGTTTCAGGCTGCGCCAGGGGCCGCGGACGTAGCGCAGGACCGTGGCGATGCAGAGGCCGGCGATGTAGACGGTGGGGCAGCACCAGGCGAGGGTGAGGCCCCAGCCCAGGAAGAGGACCCCGACACCGGCGGGCAGGATCATGAGGAAAAGGGCGCAGGCCAGGGTGATCCACATGATGTAGCGGGTGTCTCCGGCGCCCGCCAGGGCCCCTGAGTGGATAAATCCCACGGTATCGAACAACAGATAAACCACCACGAACCGGAGGCAGATGACTCCGGCGTCCCGGACGGGGGCAAAATCGGCGGGGGTTCCGGCGCCGGGGGCAAAGAGGTTGATCAGGGGCTCAGGGACAAAAAGAAAGAGAGCCCCCAGGGGGAGCACGTAGGCCAGGGCGAGGTGGAGAGAGGCGCCGGTGGCAGATTCGGCCTGGGGGATCTCTCCGGCCCCTAAGTGGTTGCCCACGAGGACGCTGGCGCCGCTTGCGAAGGCGTGCAGGGGCATGAACGCCAGGGAGTTGATGGAGAGGGCGATGTTGGTGGCGGCCAGGGCGGTCTGGCCCAGGCGGCCCACAAGGAAGATAAAGAAGGTAAAGGCAAAGATATCGAGAAAGAGGTGCAGGCCGCCGGGCAGGCCGTATTGGAGAAGCTTTTTAAAGAGCTCCGGGACCGGTTCCCAGTGGGTGAGGCCGATCGAGTCGCGGTCTTCCCGGGTGATGAGGAGCCGGGCAAAGAGGACAAAGATCAGGGCAGAGGAAGCCACCGTGGCCAGGCCGGCCCCGAAGATGCCCAGCTCGGGGAAAGGGCCGATGCCGTTGATCAGGCAATAGTCCAGAGGGATGTTGACGCCCATGCCGACGAGGTTGACGAGCATCACGGGCCGGGTGCGGCCCATGCCGGAGAAGTAGCCGGAGAGGGCGGTGCTTGCCAGGCTGAAGAAGGCGCCCAGGCAGAGGGTTCGAAAATAGATGCGTTCAAAGGCGGCGATGGTCTCCCCGTGGCCCGCCAGCTCGAAGAGGGGGGTGGCGCAGAGGGCGAAGGCGGCCATGAAGAGGGTGCCGACAAGGGCGAGCCAGAGACCTTGCCAGAGGCAGCTTCCGATGCGCTCGGTCATCTTGGCCCCCCGGTACTGGGAGATGAAGACGCTGACGTAGCCCACGGTCCCCAGAAAGAGGGAGAGGGGGAGAAAGTAGGCGATGCCCGCCGGTGTGGCAGCGGCGACTTCTGCCACCGAGTGGTTCGAAACGAAGATGCGGTCGGTGAACTCCATGACGGTGGTGGAGGCCATACCGGCCACCAGGGGCAGGCTGATGGTGAGGACGCGACGGTAATCGTCGCCGTGGGCCGATGGCCCTTTAAACCAGAGTTTCACAAGACCTCGATCTGCGATGCGGCGGCAAGGTGAGCCACCGTCAATGCGGGTGGCCGCCGCACCTTAACCCTCGTGTCTCGGGTCAAAGCGCGGCGGCATTTTTATGAAAGGTGTGCCGTAACCGTTCATGATCAATCATGACGAAAAAGCGTTGGCGGCCCTGCCGCCGGAGGCTTTTTTTTATCGGAGAATACCCGACTCCACCCGGTTGACATTGTCGGTGCCGGTGAGCACCATGGCTTGAATCAATTGGGTTTTGAGGGTCTCGATGGTGGTCTCCACCCCTTGCTGCAGGCCGCCGACCGCGGCGATGGCGAAGGGTCGGCCGATCATGACCCCATGGGCGCCCAGGGCGAGCATTTTCAGGATGTCCCCCCCGCTGCGGATGCCGCCATCCACCAGGATGGTCATCTCTCCGCCCACGGCCTCAGCGATCTCGGGAAGCACCTCGGCGGTGCCCGGTGTGGAGTCCAGCACCCTGCCGCCGTGGTTGGAGACCACGATGGCGTCTGCCCCGGCTTCCTTGGCACAGAGGGCATCATGGACCGTCATCACCCCTTTGAGGATGAACTTCATGGGGGTGCTTTTGACCACCTTGGCGATGTCCTTAACGGTCATGGGGGTAACGGGGCGTCCCATCTTGGCCAGGGTGACCAGGCCGGCGGCGTCGATGTCCACGCCAAAGACGGAGGCACCTGTGGCTTCGGCTTTCTCCAATTTTTCGTAGAACTCTTTCTCTTCCCAGGGCTTGATAAAGGGGATGCCGTGTCCGCCGGCTTTTTTAATGGCGGAATACCCGGAGGCGTGAATGACTTCCGGCACGCCGTCTCCGGTGCAGCCGATGAGTCCTTTGTTTTGGCACCCGCTGACGATGGCGTCGATGTACGCCTCTTCGGAGACATCGCCCCCGCCCATATTGAAAGAGACCCCGCCGATGGGGGCAGCCATGAGCGGCATGGAGAGGGAGAGGCCAAGAAGCTCGGTTTCGGTGACGGGGGCTTTCACTCCGTGGACCAGTTTCATGTTAAATCGTACCGAATCCAGGGCCTCCATATTGGCGTGAAAGGCCGAACCGGTTCCGAGGCCTCCCATGCCCGGCACTTCACCGGCACAGGCTTTGCCGTTGCATACGGGGCAGACCCGGCAGTATCCCTTCATTTTTTCTCTGGCTGATTTCCTGATCTCTTGCATAGCTACTCCCTTGATGAAAAAGATGGTCGTGTCGTCCCTGGCAGTGCCTTGAAAACGCCTTTTGGGCGAGGTCACACAAGGGGGACCGCCCTTTGTATCCCTGGCTTCTCAGGCCCGGGCTGGGCTTTTCTTTTCTACACCTTTTGGCTTGGAATGACAACGGGATGGGCTGAGATGTCTGGAAGGGGGCCGGGCGCCTCCGGCCCCCCTCCAGCCCTCAGTGTGCTGCTGCTCAAGGAATAAAAAGGGTGGGTCGGGTCGTGATCAGAGCGATGGCCCCTTGGGGGCAGGCGGACGCGAAGAGTCCGCAGTGGATGCAGAGTTCGGGATTGACTTGGGCCGACGGGGGGCCTGTAAGCAAAAATTTGTCGGTGAGTTGCTGATAGGAGATGTCGGTGGTCATGGGGTGCTCCGTGTCATCGTCGAAGGGGGATGGCCTCGAAGGAAACTTATATCGCTGATACCGTCAATGAACATTGTTATACCAAGGGTTTCAAAAAAGCAACCCCGATTCATCCGGTGACGTAACAACACAGGAGAAATCGGGGTGTGTGCGATGTCTATGAGGGTGCCTGTCAGGCGTTGTGGGCCTTTGTCCTCTCTTTGAGCCAGGCCACCCAGGCATCGATCCCTTCGCCGGTGCGGCAGGAGATGTCAAAGAGGGTGCAGGAGGGGTTGACCTTTTTCACCCCCTCTTCAAAGCGGGCACGGTCGAAGTCGAAGTGTTCACAGGTGTCGATCTTGTTGATGAGAACCACCTCGCAGACGGAGAACATCAAGGGGTATTTCAGGGGCTTGTCGTCTCCTTCGGGGACCGACAGGATCATGGCGTTGAGGGCCGAGCCTGTGTCGAACTCCGCCGGGCAGACGAGGTTGCCGACGTTTTCCAGGAGGATGAGGTCAAAGTCCTGGGATCCGATGGCGTCCAGGCCGTCGCCTACCATGCTGGCGTCGAGATGGCAGAACCCTCCGGTGCGCATTTGAATGGCGGTGATGCCGGTGGCGGCCACTTTTTCGGCGTCCACCATGGAGTCGATGTCCGCCTCCAGAACGCCGATGTTAAAGGCCTCCTTCAGGCGAGCGGTGGTTTGAATGACGGTGCTGGTCTTTCCTGCGCCGGGCGATGCCATGAGGTTGACCAGGAAGGTTTTCTCCTCTTTCAGGCGAGCCCGAAGCGCCGCGGCGACCTTCTCGTTATCGTCGAGGATGTTCTCTTTGACTTCGATGAGCCTGACGTTGTCGCTCATAGTGTCTCCTTTTTGATTTTCAGCATTTCGGGTGCTTACAGTGCCACCATATTTTTTACATAATACTCTTTGCCGGAGAGAATTTTCCCCCCCTTGCCCTTGCAGTGGGGGCAGATGCCGAAGGCTTCGGTGTGGGGCTCCGTGGTAAACTCCCGGTCGCACCCGGCGCAACGCATCACCACATCCCCCCACTCGATCTCAAGTTTGGCTCCGTCGGCCACGGTGCCCTGGGTGAGGTAGTCGAAGTAATGCTGCATCCATTTTTCTTCCAGGTCGCTGAGTTTTCCCACCCGAAGCTGGATGGCCGCCACCTTGGTGACCCGGTTCATGGCCGCATGTTTCATCACCACCCGTAAGATGCCGTTCATCACTGGCAGTTCGTGCATAGGGTGCTCCTGTTTTTTATTCCCAGGTGACCTTGGGGGTGTTGCGGGGAGGCATGCGGGGGTAGGCGAATTTCGGGTGTCCCACCATCATGGCGCCGTAGTTGCCGGTTTTCTCGTCCAGGTTCAGGGCCTTCTGCAAGGGGGGCCAGAAGATGGCCGCAGCGTTGAAGAACCCGTTCCAGCAGCCCCCGAGCCCCAGGGAGGGGAGCATGAGTTCGAGGTAGCTCATCCCAATGGTGCAGGCGGCCTGTCCCATGGGGTTTCGTTTGTCGGCGTGGACGAGGATCAGGTGGGGGGCGTTGCGGTTGATGGTGTCCATGCCGAAATCCCACCCGGCCACCACGAGGTCGAGGTGGAGTTTTTTGGCGGTCTCGGGCTGCTCTTTGATCATCCAGCGCATCCAGTCGATGACGTGGCCGCAGAGCTCTTTGACCTTGTCGGTGTCGTAGATGACCTGCCAGCGTACGGGCTGAATGTTATGGCCGGAGGGGGCATGACTCGCCACCCGGATCGCCTCTTCGAGGAGGGCCTTGTCCACCGGGGCTTTTTTGTAGTTTCGTATGGAGCGGCGGCTTCTTAAAAACTGTTCGGCCTGGGCCGGGGAGAGGCTCAGCTCTTTTTTCACCTCCAGGCAGTCTGAAGGGGCCAGGGAGGCCAGGGTGAGGGCGCCCGTGGGGCAAACCGAGACGCAGTGGCCACAGTGGATGCACATCTTCTCCGCCCCGCGGGCCGGGGTGGGGGTGCCCTCTGTCATCTGAACGATCATCATGGGGCACTCCGCTGCGCAGAGGCCGTCTCCGTTACATAACGCCTGATCCACCGTAAACAATGCCATGCTCTCTCTCCTTATCTTTTGTTTTTGCTTGCCGGCGGCCAGGGCTGCCACCTTGAAAGCGGGGTTGCGAATGCGATTCGAGGGCCGTTTCTCTGGGCTAAAATGTGTCCGCATTCGCGTAGCGTGCGGCGGGATGCGGTGAGCGTCACAAGCGCATGGGTGTGGTCGCTTTGGGCCCAATTTAGTTTGTGTACGTGGTAATAAAAAGCATATCCCATGGCGTTGAGCAACCTTTTTCATGAGATAGAACAGAGCATCATGGGGGCTGATCACGGATTGAGGGGGACAGTTAAGTGCCGTAATTGGTTTGCAGACAAACGATTTTCTGATGGGCTTCGGCGGTCATAAAAAAAGGGCCGGAGGGAGTGCCTCCAGCCCTTGAGGCTTCAAAAAGAGCGAGAGGCCCCTACTTCATGGCGACCATCTTTTGCACGGCGGAGAGAGCCGGGAGACGGATCTCTTCCGGGACCTTCACCTCGCCGGAGAGGTTTGTCAGGCAGGTGACGATATCGTCTAAGCGGATGCGTTTCATGTCTGTGCAGCACATCTCCAGGGAGGCCGGAATAAATGTTTTTTCCGGGTTCTGCTGGGAGAGGGGGTAGAGGATGCCCACCTCGGTGCCCACGATGAAGGTGTCCGCAGAAGACTCTTGGGCGTAGCCTAGCATCCCGGAGGTGGAGGTCACCACGTCTGCCACCGCCAGCACTTCCGGGGAGCATTCGGGGTGGGCCATGAAGATGGCCCCGGGGTACTTGGCCTTGACGGCCAGGGCGGTCTGGGCGGTGAGGGTGTTGTGAAAGGGGCAGTAGCCTTCCCAGAGGTGAACGGTCTTGTCGGTTTTTGAGGCGGCGTATTGGGCGAGGTTGCGGTCCGGGGTCATGAGCACCTCCTTTTCGCTTAAGCTGCGGACTACCTTGATCACGTTGGCGCTGGTGCAGCAGACATCGGAGAGGGCCTTCACCGCGGCGGAGGAGTTGACGTAGGTCACCACCGGCACTCCGGGAAGCTCTGCCTTGCGGGCGGCCAGGCTCAAGGGGGTGACCATGTCGGCCATGGGACATCCGGCCGAGGTCACGGGAAGGAGGACGGTCTTCTCCGGGGAGAGAATGGAGGCGGTCTCAGCCATGAAGTGAACCCCGCAAAAGACGATCACCTCGGCTTCGGTGGCTGCGGCTTTGATGCTGAGTTCCAGGGAGTCGCCACAGAGGTCGGCCACATCCTGAACTTCCGGCAGTACGTAGTTGTGGGCCAGGAGGATGGCCTTTCTCTCTTTTAATAAGGTTCGGATCTTCGCTTTGGTTGCTTCCATGGACAGACTCCTTGCGTTGGGCTCGGCAGGCCAGCCCCTCTCTGGGTGTTTGATGATGGGGAGAGGGGGGCCGGATCTGGGTTTAGTCTCGGGGTCTCACTACTCAAGGGGGGAGACCACCGCCCCCTCGGGGATTTGAAAGATGAAACGGGTCAGGGCCGGCTTCTTCCGTACAAATTTGCTGAAGGAGAGGGTGGTCTCCTCGCCGGTTTTTGAGGTGGAGGCTACCCGGAGGATGTCAAAGCTGGCCGGATCGACGGAGAGAACCACCTGAGCCAGGGCATCTTCGGGGTTTTTTGGGGTGAGGACGAGGCGGTAGGTGCCATGGATCGATTCTGGAGCACCGGGGTTGAATCGTTCGGTCACGGTGGTGATATCCGCCAGAAATCGGGCGCCTCCTCCGCTGCCGAAGAAATCCGTGGCCGACCCGGTCCACACCTGGCCGTCGTCAAGGCTGTGGATCCAAAGGGTCTCTCCGTCGGTGACGTAATGGAGACGGTCCGGGGTTTCATATTCCCAGCGGATGCGGTCGGGCTTCCGGAACCAGACCTTGCCTTCGGCGGTTTCGACAATGCCGATGGCCTGTAAGGGGGATTCCTGGTAGAAACGGGCGGAAAATCCGTCGGCACCTGCGCGGGTCTCGATCTTTTTCAGCAGGGAGGCGGCATCGGGGAGGGGGGCTTCGGCCCGGAGCGAGGGCGCCCAGGCGAGGATAACCAGCAAAAAGAGCAGAAAAGGCGTTCGCCTCGGGTGGATAGGCTTCACAACACCCTCCATTAGGTTGGGGTAAGGGGTTTCAGATACAGGCCATCCCTTACCCAATTTTTTCAACCATAGCAAGGCCTTTTGGTGCCTTGCAATCTGTGGTTTGAACTCCGTTCAGGGGTGTGCTATCACATGTAAGGAACGCTGACCGCAGCGATATGCCGATGCCACGCCCCATCCGTTTACCCTATAAATTATGGAACGACCCTCTCATGATAGGTTTTTTTAACGTTTCAGATCTCGATACCGTCATGGCCCTGGTTGAGACCTTTCCCGTGACCGGGGTGGAGTCGGTGCCCCTGGCCTCTGCCCTGCATCGCACCCTCGCCGAGGCGATCTCATCGGATATTGATATCCCCGGTTTTGATCGGGCCACCATGGATGGGTATGCCGTTCGTGGGGCCGACACCTTTGGTGCCTCGGACGGGGCACCGGCCTGGCTCTCCCTTGCGGGGACCGTGGGGATGGGGGAGCAGCCTGTCTTTGCCCTCTCCCAGGGAGAGGCCGCAGCGATTTCCACCGGCGGGATGCTCCCCGAAGGCGCCGATGCCGTGGTGATGGTTGAGCACACCGATCGGGTGGATACGGAGACCATCGAGGTGTATCGCAGCGTGGCCCCCGGTCACCATGTGATCACCCGGGGCGAAGATTTTCAGCAGGGGCGGGTGATTTTGACCCCGGGCACTCCCTTGGGCCCCGCTGAAATCGGGCTGCTGGCCGCCGCGGGCTGCCCGACGGTGAGCGTGTATCGAAGGCCCCGGGTGGGGATTATCTCCACCGGTGACGAGGTGGTTTCGGTCACCGAGACCCCCCACATGGCCGAAATTCGTGATATCAACACCCACACCCTCTCGGCCATGGTGACCGAAGCGGGGGGGGAGCCTTTTGCCCTGGGCATCGCCCGGGATGGCGAGGGGGATCTGGAGCCTCTCCTGGCCGAAGCCCTGGTCACCTGTGACACGGTTTTGATCTCCGGGGGCAGCTCCGTGGGCATGAGGGACCGCACCCTGACGGTTATGCAGGGGGTTGCTGGCAGCGAGGTGCTGGTGCACGGCATCGCCATCAGCCCGGGAAAACCCACGATCCTTGCCCGTATCGGCGACAAATCGGTGTGGGGATTGCCCGGCCACGTGGCCTCGGCCATGGTGGTGTTTGAGGTGGTGGTCCGACCCTTCCTGCGGGCCGCGGCTGGCTCTGCGGCCATGGCCAGGCCCCGGGTGCCAGCGCGTCTTTCCCGCAATATCGCCTCGGCCCAGGGGCGGACGGATTTTGTCCGGGTTCGCCTGGTCGCAGAGGAAAAGGGGTATCGGGCCGAGCCGCTGCCCGGCAAATCCGGGCTCATCCACACCATGGTCCATGCCGATGGATTGCTCCGCATCGAAAAAGACACCGAGGGACTTTACCGTGACAGTGATGTGACGGTTCGTCTGCTTCCGTAAGACAACGCATGAAAGAGAGGGAACACCCCGATGGCCAGAAACGTCTACCTTGATATGATCTCCCTGGAAGAGGCCAAACAACGACTTGAAACCCGCTTTGGAGCCCGAAGGGTTCCGCAGACCCGGGTGGCTTCCGCCCAGTCCTCAGGCCGGGTCCTGGCCGAGCCGGTGTTTGCCCGAACCTCCTCACCGGGATATCACGCCGCCGCCATGGACGGGATCGCCGTGCTGGCGGAGACCACCTACGGGGCCTCGGAAGGGCGTCCGAAAACCCTGATTCTGGGAGAGACGGCCTTTCCGGTCAACACCGGGCACCGCCTGCCTGACGGGTGCGATGCGGTGATCATGATCGAGGCGGTGCATGAGGTCTCCGAGACCGAGCGGGAGATTGAAAGCCCCGCCTTTCCTTTTCAGCATGTTCGGAAAATGGGAGAGGACATCGTGGCCACGGAGCTGCTTTTCCCCACCGGGTATCGCCTGACCCCTTATTGTGTGGGCGCCCTGATCACCGCCGGTATTTTTGAAGTGGTCGTGCTCGGGCTCCCCCGGGTGCTGATTCTTCCCACCGGCTCCGAGCTGGTGGCGCTGACAGAGGAGGGCATGCCCCAGCCCGAGCCAGGGCGAATTTTTGAGTCCAACTCCCACATGCTGGCCGCTATGGTGGAGCGGGACGGCGGCATCGCCGTGAGGCATCCCATCTTGAAAGACGACCCCGAGGCGATTAAGGCGCGTGTCCGGCAGGCGGCGACCGAAGGGTTTGACCTCCTTCTGATCATCGGGGGCTCCTCGGCCGGGACCGAGGATTACGCCCGGCAGGTGGTCAGCGAGTGCGGCACCCTTCTTTTTCACGGGGTGACCATCATGCCGGGCAAGCCGGTACTGGCCGGGGAGGTCGACACCATGCCGGTGTTCGGTATGCCCGGGTATCCGGTGTCGACCATCGTCGCCTTTGAACAGTGCCTCTCCCCTTTGCTCGCCTCGTTGGCCGGGCGTCCTCAGGAACCCAAGGCCACCCTGGCCGTCACCCCCTCACGAAAGGTCGCCTCCAAGCTCGGGGTAGAGGAGTTTCTGCGGGTGAAGTTGGGGCGGGTGGGGGCGACAACCATCGCCACGCCCATCGCCGGGGGGGCCGGGACCCTGACCAGCATCACGGAAGCCGACGGCATGGTTCGCATCCCCGCCCACGTAGAGGGGCTTGCCGCCGGGGTGGAGGTCGCCTGCGAATTGCTTGGCCCCGCCTCTGACGTGGACCGGACCCTGGTTGTCGTGGGCAGCCATGACAACACCCTGGATGTGATCGCCGATGAGATCCGGCGGACAGGGGGGGGCGTCCGCCTCTCCTCAAGCCATGTGGGCAGCATGGGAGGGATCATGGCGCTCAAGCGCCGGGTCTGCCATCTGGCGGGGATCCATCTGCTGGATCCTTCGGACGGCAGTTACAATCGCTCCTATGTGAAAAAATACCTCCCGGGCCGTGCCCTGACCCTGGTGAATCTTGTCACCCGGCAGCAGGGGCTCATGGTCGCCAAGGGCAACCCCAAGGGGATCACCGGTATCGAAGATCTGACCCGGCAGGGGGTTCGTTTCATTAACCGTCAGGCCGGCTCCGGCACACGCATTCTTCTGGACTACAGACTTAAGGCGTTGGGAATGGACGATAAACTGATTGACGGGTACACCCGGGATGAGTATACACACATGTCAGTGGCCGTGGCCGTCCTCTCCGGAACCGCCGATGCCGGCCTTGGTATTTACGCCGCCGCCCGGGCCCTGGACCTTGATTTTATTCCTGTGGTCACCGAACAGTATGAATTATTGATTGATAATGACTACATAAAGAGCCCGATGGTGGACGCACTCTTCACCACCCTTCGCGCTCAGCATTTTAAAGAGCGTGTTCTGGCCCTGGGAGGGTACAGCACCGAGATGACCGGAGAGGTTGTCGCGACCTTTTAATGTCTCTGGACGAGACGGCTGTCGCAGGATGTTGTGTCCGCGCGATCGGTTTTTTACGGCAGCCGTCGGGGTGTCGGGAACTTCATAGAAAAAGGCAGGATTTTGGGACTTCTTCACTCTCTTTTCTTAGGCTTTATTCAAGGTCTCACCGAATTTTTACCCGTCAGCAGCTCTGGACATCTTGTTCTTTTTCAGCGTTTTTTCGGCCTTCACGAACCGGAACTCTTCTTTGATATCTGCCTGCACGTGGGCACCCTGGGGGCCGTCTGCCTTTTTTTTCGTCGAGATATCGCGGGCCTGGTCAAGGCGACCCTGGCCTGGATCGCCTGTCGCGGCCAGGTGGCCTCGATGTCTCCGGCGCAGCGGGAGGATTTGATCCTGGTGGGACTGATTCTGGCAGGGAGTGTGCCCACGGCCATTCTCGGGTTGGTGATCAAAGAGTTTTCCCAGATGATTTTTGCTTCCCTGGCCCTGGTGGGGGTGATGCTTTGCCTCACCGCCGGGTTGCTTGCGGCCACCGCCCTGATTCCCCAGGGACGGGATCAGAAGCTCACCCTGCCAAAAGCTCTTCTTATAGGGCTGATTCAGGGCGTGGCGGTCCTGCCGGGGCTCTCCCGGTCCGGGTCCACCATCGTCCTGGCCCTCTTTCTGGGGGTGAGCCGGGAGCGGGCCGCACGGTTCTCTTTTCTTCTCTCCATTCCCGCCATTGTCGGAGCGAGCCTTCTGTCGCTGCTGGACATCTCGGCGGTTTCAGGGCCAGGCTGGGGGGTGATCGCTGCCGGAACGGCTGTTTCAGCGGTCACAGGGTATCTGGCCCTGCGTTTACTTGTCTATATCGTGGGGCAGGGCAAACTGCATTTTTTTGCCCCCTATTGCCTTATCGTGGGTCTTATAGCCCTGGCGGTCGGATGGTGATCCGGTACGCGCATCGATGTGATTTCAATCAACGTCTTTTTTTATTTGAGGAGTGAGCATGAACCCAACCATTTTCAGAGAATACGATATTCGCGGTGTGGCTGGCGTGGATTTTACCGAAGAGGACGCCTGTCTGATCGGCAAGGCGGTGGGGACGTATCTTAAAGGCAAGGGGAAATCTCACATCGCCGTGGGCAAGGATTGCCGGATCACCTCCGATCTCTACGCCGAGCATCTCATCGCCGGCCTCCTCTCCACCGGCTGTGACGTCACCGAGCTGGGGGACTGCGCCACGCCCCTCCTGTACTTCTCGATCCAGCACCTTTCGCTGGGGGGCGGGGTCATGGTCACGGCCAGCCACAACCCGCCGGAGTACAACGGGTTTAAGCTCTGTTGCGGGTCCGATTCCATTCATGGGCAGGGGATCTTGGCCCTTCGAGATCTCATTGATTCCGGGGACTTTGCGCAAGGGCAAGGGCGTCGAACCGCCACCGATATCCTCACCCCCTATCTGGCTTATCTGAGAGAGAACATCACCTTGTCTCGTCCTCTGAGGGTGGGGATTGATGCGGGCAACGGCTCTGCCGGACCCATTGCCCTGCCCCTGCTGGCCCAGTTTGACCTGGAGGTCCACCCCCTCTACTGCGAGATGGATGGCAGCTTCCCCAACCATGAGGCCGATCCCACCGTGCTCTCCAACATGGCCGACCTCGTGGCCCTGGTGAAGGAGAAAAAGCTGGATCTGGGCATTGGTTACGATGGCGACGGCGATCGCATCGGGGTGGTGGATGAAACGGGGGCCATTATCTACGGGGATCAGCTGATGGTGCTGTTTGCCCGCGAAATATTGAGCCGTAAACCCGGGGCCACCTTTATCTCCGAAGTCAAATGCTCCCAGGTGATGTACGATGACATCCGGGCCCGGGGTGGCAACGCCATCATGTGGAAGACCGGTCATTCTCTCATCAAGGAGAAGATGAAGGAGACAAAGGCGGACCTGGCCGGTGAGATGAGCGGGCATATTTTCTTCGCCGATCGCTATCTGGGGTACGATGATGCCCTTTATGCCACCTTGCGTCTTCTTGAGATTGTGGCCGACGAAGGCAAGCCTGTCTCCTCTCTTCTTTCGGATCTTCCGAAGACCTTTACGACCCCGGAGATTCGGGTCACCTGCCCGGACACGGTAAAGTTTGCCATCGCCGGCAAATTGAAAGATCGTTTTGCCGCCACCCACACCGTGATCGATGTGGACGGGGCCCGGGTTCTCTTTGATGATGGGTGGGGGCTGGTGAGGGCTTCTAATACCCAGCCCGCCCTGGTCCTGAGGTTTGAAGCCTTAAGTGAAGCGCGCCTGGCCGAGATCCGGGGCGAGATCGAAGGGGTGCTGGAGGAGATTATCGCAGCCGTCTGATCGCCTTGTCCCTCACCTGCCTGAAGGTGGGTGGGGCTCCGGCGATATGCATTTCTTATGAGGATCCCATGCCTTATCCGAGGCATGAGATCCTTCCTTTCCTCTCTTTTCGCGAAACAATAATACCTATTTCGTCAATCGTTTAAAACCACAACATTTGACAAAAACTCACGATCTCGTCCCAAGATGCTGTGGGTTTTTATCGCCCATTGCTATCTGCTGTTGATTTTGTGAGATTTTTTGCTTGATTAATTTCGTTAACCCATGCTAAAGACACAATAAAGTAACGTAAAGAGGAATACCCGGACTCGCAATAAAAAAAATAACGTCATCTATCTGATTCTTTTCAAGGGAGATATCCCTTTTTTGACCCCCTTGCTTGACCCGATCATGCGACTTCGGAGCGAAATTTCACGATACCCGGCCATCAGCCCACTTCTGGTCATCGCAGTTTGCTGTTCGCCCAGCGCCTCTTTTCACAATATATTCCATCAACCACACCCAACTACCGACACCGCATACACATTCCCCTCGCTGATTTGATGACGGACTGCTTCATGCACGAGTTCCTTAAACGCTTCGGCAAGCGGGATAGATAGCAAAAGCGTCTTTTGGGGTTCTGGCCAAAGGCGTCGTGCGTCAAACCATAATAAGGAGGAAGGTGTTTTGGCAGAAGGAACAGTAAAATGGTTCAGCGACAAGAAGGGGTATGGATTCATTGAACGGGATGATGGATCCGATGTATTTGTTCACCACAGCTCCATTGATATGCCGGGTTTTCGAACCCTGTCGGAGGGGGAAAAGGTCTCCTTTGAACTTGAAGAGAGCGACAGAGGGTGTGCCGCAAAGAGCGTCATGCGCCTGTAGCACTTGACAGCATAGGGACATGAAATTCCGAAAAGGGGTCTGCACCGCGTTTGAGAGTGGTGGTGCAGGCCCCTTTTTTTTCGTGGGCTCGGCCTGGGGGCGTCAACGCTTGAAGGCTCTCTCCAGGCTGCCCGTGCTCCATCGGATCCAGGTGGGGCGACCATGGGGGCAGAAGGAAGGGTCGTCACAGGCATCCATCTGTGTGAGCAGGTGGGTGATCTCTTTGGGGGAGAGGGCCTGACCCGCGCGGATGGCCCCATGGCAGGCCATGAGGATGAGGCAGGCGTCCAGGCTTTGCTCCAGGGTGTCTGTTTTCCCCATGCGGACCCTTTGTTCCGCGATTTCACTGATCAACCCGGCCATGCTGTCGGTGGATAGAATCGAGGGCACAGATTTCACCACAAAGGTGGTGCCGCCAAAGGGCTCCACCTCCAGGCCGAAGTCCACGAGTTTGTCCAGGATACCTTCCAGGGCGTCGGTTTCCCGGTAGCCCAGTTCCACGGTCTCGGGAACGAGGAGCCGCTGGGAGTGAAGGGTGCCCCCGCGTTTCAGCTGTTCAAAAACCACCCGTTCATGGGCGGCGTGTTGGTCGATGACGATGAGTCCGTCACCGGCATCGCAGAGGATGTAGGTGTTGGCGTGTTGTCCGATGACGCGCAGATGGGCGAATTGCCCCGGGGGTTGGAAGGCGTCGGTGGAAAGGGGGGCGGCCTCCGGGGCCTTTTCATCCTCTGCGGTCAAGGGGCGTTCGGTCTCACCCGCCTCAGAGAGGCTCGGCGTGTCGGTCTCCTGCCAGGGCTGCAGGGGAAGGGGGGCAAAGGAGGTTTCGGGTTCCCCCGTCATCTCGGGGCCTTCATCAAACAGGGCCGTGGGTTCCGCCACGCGGCCCGCGAGTCCTTCCCGAGGCATCGGCATCGGGGAGAAGGACGGGGTGGCCGCGGTGAGGGGGCGTCCGCCTCCAAAACGGCGGGAGGCTTTCTCCGCAGACTCCAGGGCGAGGCGGACCCCCTCCTGCACGGCACTGCCTACGGACGAGGCGTCTCGGAAGCGGACTTCATTTTTGGCCGGATGGACGTTGACATCCACCCAGTCGAAGGGAAGGGTGAGGGTGAGGACGGCCATGGGGAAGCGTCCCTTCATCAGCCGGGGTCGGTACCCAGAGAGGAGGGTATTCAGGATCACCCGGTCTTTGACGGGGCGGCCGTTGACGAAGAGAAAAATTTTCTGGGTGGTGCTTCGGGTGATCTCAGGGGCGGTAATAAAACCGCTCACGGTGAGGTCTCCCCGGGAGATCGAGACGGGGGCGAGATGGCCTCGGACCTCTCGCCCGAGCACCTCCTCCACCCGCTGGCGGAGGTCGGTGGTCGCCGGCCAGCTTTTGACGACCTTGCCGTTGTGGGTGAGGCGGAAACGCACCTGGGGCCAGGCCAGGGCAATGGCGGAGACCGTGTCGGCGATGTGTCCCATCTCCGTGCCTTCCCCTTTTAAAAATTTGCGTCGGGCCGGGGTGTTGAAGAAGAGGTGAGCCACGGAGATGAGGGTCCCTCTGGGCGCTCCCGTTTCCGAGACCTGGGTGACCTTGCCTCCGGCCATTTCCAGGGTGCAGCCGATGTCCATATCCTCGGCGCGGGAGATGAGGGTGAACTTGGAGACCGAGGCAATGCTGGGCAGGGCCTCGCCCCGGAATCCCAGGGTTTGAATGTTGAAGAGGTCTTCATCGGTGTGGATTTTGCTCGTGGCGTACCGTTCAATGGCGAGCATGGCGTCGTCGGGGACCATGCCGCAGCCGTCATCGGCCACGCGGATGAGGCGGCGTCCCCCTTTTTCTATATCGATGGTGATGGAGCGGCTTTTCGCGTCCAGCGCGTTTTCTACCAGCTCCTTGACCACCGAGGCGGGACGTTCCACCACCTCGCCGGCGGCAATTTTGTTGGAGAGGATATCGGGGAGTATGCGAACCTTGGTCATGGATGTCTCCGGAAAGGAAAGGGGCTTCGCCCTCAACGGGGCGGGCCTTGGGCCCGTGCAAAACAGATCAGGCAGCCCCAAGGGAGGCGCCCGGGGGTTACTGCGGGTTCTCTTTTTCTCCTTCAAGGAGCCGAAGCAGGGCATCGGACTCCTTTGGAGAGAGGTTGAACTGCATGCCGGCGTGATCCACCAGGGTGAGGAGTTTTTTTTCCGGATGGTCCCTGCGTGCTTCCGTCACCCAGCAGAGGGCGTTTTTCAGACGGTCTCCCATAGATACAACGGTCATACTCACCTCCCAAGGGGGAAAGGGCCGGAGTCCGATGCGGCGTGCCGCAGGGGGCTCCGGCCAAAGTGGGGTCAAAGGGGCGGGCGTTGCCCCTGAAATCCGGCGGTCCGTTCAAAGTGCCAGGCCGCTTTTAAGAGGGTGGCCTCGTCAAAGTGGCGTCCGAGAAGCTGAAGCCCCACGGGCAGTCCCTGGCGGGTCAAGCCGCAGGGCACGCTCATGCCCGGGATGCCGGCGAGGTTGGCCGAGAGGGTGAAGAGGTCGGAGAGATACATCTTCAAGGGATCGTCGGCGCTCTCTCCCTTTTTACCCGCCGGGGACGGGGCCACCGGAGAGATGATGAAATCGCAGGATTGAAACGCCGTTTTAAAGTCTTCGACGATGAGGGTCCGCACCTGGGAGGCCTTTTTGTAGTAGGCGTCGTAGTAGCCGGAGGAGAGGGCGTAGGTGCCGATGATGATCCGGCGTTTGACCTCGTCTCCAAAGCCTTCGGACCGGGTGTTTTTGTAGAGAGAGAGGAGGCCGTCACCCCCGCGCTGGCTCATGCCGTAGCGGACCCCATCGTAGCGGGCGAGGTTGGAGCTCGCCTCGGAGGGGGCGATGACGTAGTAGGCGGCCACGGCGTATTCGGTGTGGGGCAGGGAGACGGACACACAGCGGGCTCCCAGGGACTCCAGGGTGGCTTTGGCCTGGGTGACGGCGGCCATCACCTCCGGGTCGACCCCGTCGGCTTGCCAGTACTCCACCGGAAGCCCCACGGTCATGCCGGCGAGCCCCTTGCCCTCCTCGTCTTTCATGAGACGACGGTAGTCGGGTACCTCTTTGGGCACAGAGGTGGAATCTCTGGGGTCATACCCGCTGATGGTCTCCATGAGCAGGGCGCTGTCTTCCACGCTCTTGGTCATGGGACCGATCTGGTCCAGGGAGGAGGCAAAGGCCACGAGACCGTATCGGGAGACCCGGCCATAGGTGGGCTTCATGCCGACGATGCCGCAGTGGGAGGCGGGCTGGCGGATGGAGCCGCCGGTGTCGCTGCCGAGGGCGGCCAGGCAGAGGTCGGCGGCCACGGCCGCGGCAGAGCCTCCGCTGGATCCACCGGGGACGCGGCTGAGGTCCCAGGGGTTCTGGGTGGTCTGAAGGGCCGAGTGCTCGGTGGTGGACCCCATGGCGAATTCATCCATGTTGAGCTTGCCGGGGAAGACCGCGCCGGCCTCCCTCAGCTGAGTGACCACCGTGGCGTCGTAGGGGGGGACAAAGTGTTCCAGCATTTTGGAGGCACAGGTGGTTTTGAGCCCCTGGGTGCAGAGCAGGTCTTTGAGGCCTACGGGGAGCCCGGTCAGGGTGCTTGCCTCCCCCTTGGCGAGGCGGGCGTCAGCGGCATCCGCTGCGGCCAGGGCCCCTGTTTGGTCCACGGTGATGTACGCGCCCACCTTGGGATCCACCTCATCAATCCGGGCCAGCACCGCTTCGGTGAGTTCCCGGGAACTGATTTTCTTATCACGAAGAAGCCCGTGGGCTTCGGTCAGGGTCATTGTGTGCAGTGACATCGCCTCTCCTTTCATCTACCCCACCACCTTGGGGACCACAAACATGTTCTCTTCTTCATCTGGCGCGTTGGCCAGGGTCTTTTCCGCGCCGAGGTGGGGGTGCACCACATCTTCCCTTAAGGCATTGGTGAGGTCGATGGCGTGGGTGGTGGGTTCCACCCCGTCGGTGTCGACTTTTTCCAGGGTATCCACATAGGAGAGGATGTCGCCAATCTGCGCGGCCAGCTTCTCCACCTCCACGTCGTCCACATTCAGCCGTGCCAGGTTGGCCACGTAGAGGATCTCTTCTTTCGTGATCTTCATATCGCATTCCTTTGTCCATCGCCTGGGGGGGACCCCCAAGATGGCCTTGTCATATCGGTGATGCCGTGAGGTTCCGTCAGAGTTTCACGACATAGGCTTTGCTTTTCAATCGGGCAAGGCGCGAGAGCGCTTTGGCGGCGTCGGCGTGCTTTGCAAAGTGTCCCACACGCACCCGGTACCAGGTCTGGCCCTTGCTGTTGGTCGCCGCCATGAAGTAGGCGGGGAAGCCTTGGTTGCGAAGGGCTTTGGCCTCGGCGTCGGCCGACTCTTCCTGGATGTGGGCCGCCACCTGGATGGTAAACCCCTCGGAAGGCGGGGTGATGGGGGGCGACACAGGCGCAGGGCGCTCGGTTCGGGCGACCACGGGAGCCGGGGAGGGCGAGGCCGAGGTCGCCTCGGGCTGTGCGGCTTGTCCCGGGGGGATCACCGGTTTTTGGGTCTTGGTCATCCGACTCGATTTGGTAATGGCCTCCTCGCTTTGCTTAACCTCCTTATAAAAAGAAAGTTCCACCGAAGGGGGGGGCGTTTTGGAATCGGGGCTTTTCTTATCAAGGCCCGGTACGGTCTGTTTGTCTGGCATCACGGCGAGTTCACGCTGCACGTCGGTGGGGATAAGATTCACCTCAATGCTGCCGCGGCCCACCAGAACCCCTAAAAAAAACAACCAGCCGAACAGGAGAAAAAGAGCCGTGCTCCAACCGAGGGTCTCCCGGCTGCTCCGGGTAATGAAAGGGGTCGGGGCCTTGGGGTTTGTCTTCGCAGCGTTTGCCATGAGTCCCTCAGGGGGTTGGCTCAAAGGCCCGGAATCTTCCGGGCCCTTGAAGTCGGTTTACATTTTTTCCGGAGCCGACACGCCCAGAAGGGCCAGGCCTGTTTTGATCACCTGTCGCACGGAGGCAACCAGTCGCAATCGGGCCGCCGAGAGGTGGGTATCCTCGGTGAGCACCTTGTGTTTGTTGTAGTAGCTGTGGAAGGCCGAAGCCAGATCCATCAGGTAGTATGAGATCCGGTGGGGCTCTAAGAGTCGGGCCGCCGTGTCCACCACGTCGGGAAAGCGAAGCATCGCTTTCATGAGGGTGATCTCTTCGGGTTCAGAGAGGAGCTCGGTGGGAACAGCCGAGACGGTTAAATTTCTCTCTGTTTTCGCTTTTTCCAGGATGCTGGTGATGCGGGCATGGACATACTGCACATAGAAGACCGGGTTGTCGTTGCTCTTCTTTTTGGCCAGGTCCAGGTCAAAGTCCAAGGGGCTGTCGTAGTGCCTGGAGAGAAAGATGAATCGGGCGGCATCGGCCCCCACTTCATCCACCACGTCTTTCAGGGTGACGAACTCGCCGGAGCGGGTGCTCATGGCCACCGGTTCTCCGCCCCGAAGCAGGTTGACCAGCTGGACGAGGATGACGTCAAAGTCCTCCGGGTTGTGCCCGGTGGCTTCGATGGAGGCGTTGATCCGGGGGATGTATCCGTGGTGATCGGCTCCCCAGACATCGATGAGACGCTGGTATCCCCGTTCAAATTTGTTCATGTGGTAGGCGATGTCGGAGGCGAAGTAGGTGGTCTGTCCATTGCTTCTCACCACCACCCGGTCTTTTTCGTCGTCGTAATCGGTGGCTTTAAACCAGAGGGCGCCCTCTTTTTCAAAGACAGTGCCTTTGGCTTTGAGCTCGTCAATGGTCTCCATCACACGGCCTTCGTCATAGAGGCTCTGCTCGCTGAACCAGTTGTCGAAGGGGACGCCGAAGGCCTCCAGGTCGTTTTTGATGCCGGACAGGATCTCGTCGGCGGCGATGCGGGCGCAGATCTGCACAGCCTCGTCCTGCTCCATGGCCAGCAGAGACTCCCCTTTGTCAGCTTGGACCTCTCGGGCCATCTCGATGATGTAGTCGCCCTGGTAGCAGTCTCCGGGGAACTCCACGGTTTGGCCGCAGAGCGCTTTGTAGCGAAGGAAGAGGGAGAGGCCCAGGGTTCGGATTTGGCGACCGGAGTCGTTGATATAGTACTCTTTGTCCACCTCAAATCCGGCAAAGTTCAGGATTCGGGCTGTGCTGTCGCCCACGGCGGCCCCACGTCCATGGCCCACATGCAGGGGGCCTGTGGGGTTGGCGCTGACAAATTCTACCTGAACTTTTTTGCCTGCCCCCAGCTGAGAGGCGCCGTAGGCCTCACCTCCGGCTTCCACGCGTGATATCGCCGTGAGCCAGGTGCTTTTTTTCAGAAAAAGGTTGATAAACCCGGGGCCGGCAATCTCCAGCCGTTCCACCAGGCCCTCGACGGGGATCTCGGCGACAATGGCTTCGGCGATCTTTCGGGGCGCCATCTTCTGGGCCTTGGCCATCACCATGGCGATGTTGGTGGCATAGTCCCCCTGGCTCTCTACCTTAGGCTCTTCCACGGTGACGGGGGGGAAGGTATCGGAGGGGAGGGCCCCTTTTTCATACGCCGCGAGGGCGGCGTTTTCGATCAATGCTTTGATTGTCTGCTTCATCTGATCTGCTTCACTTTAAGGTTCATGACGGTCTGGTACAGTCACTACGGTTCGGTCCAATCCCACGCAGACATGCGAAAAAACGCTTTTTTGGCACGCCTGTGCATCCAGGGTCGCCATGGGTGGGGGGGACTGCAAGGGCAGCCTTCACAAGCCGAAACGGAATCCGGCGCCGATAGGGTGCCGGCAAGGGGCCTTGTTTCGGTCGGGCGCGTTCGCCAGGCCAAAAGCCCCATTTTAAAAGAACATTATGTAATAAATAGTTTTGCCTCGCAAGTCAAGGCGCGGGGGTGTTTACACCTCCAGCCATAAAAAAAAGGCCGGGGGTTGTCCGACCCAGGGCGATTGCGCTGCATCACGGCGGTGAGAGTGCTTCCCACGCCCCGGGGTACATGGCAGGGCAACATCCCCCCCCCCTCCCCTGAGGGACAGGGGCAAAGGGGCGGTCTCCCAATGGGGTGCGCCCCTTTTTTTACATCATGTCTCTCGCGGATCAGGCCTTGGCGTCGGGGGCGGCGGTCTTGCTGTCACCCGCGTCATCGGCCTCCGTGTCATCGTCATCCAGAAGCTTGTCGATCTCCACCTGCTCTTTTTCATCGGTGGCCAGCGCTTCCTGGGCTTCTTCTCTGTGGCTCGCCAGGGAATCGTTGTCGGAGAAAATGATCTTGAGAGAGTTTTTGGGGTCATCGCCGAACATGGAACGGAGCCCCTCGGCCAGGACTCCTGCGGGGAATTCAGGGGGGAAGAAGTTGTTGTTGCGGAACAGGGCAATCAGGGCCTCGTTGCCTGCGGAGAGGGCTGCTTCTATGGCTTCCAGCTCAAAGCAGGCGTTGTGGAGGACACTGTATTTGCCCACATCGGTTTCCGCCATCTCTTTTAAGGTGAGGGTGCCTGCGTCAAGGTCTTTGTCAATGATGTACTTTTGCTCCATGATTTATCTCCGAATGATTGTTCCGCCCGGCTTTGGGATGCGGAAGGTACAGATTTTTTGGGGATCGACGTGGCCTGCCAACCCGTGAGCAGACCACAGAAAAAACGCCGGGCTTTCGCCCGCAGGGGTCTCCCCTGCGCACCGCCACGGCGATCTGGGAATCCAAAAGGCCGCTTGCCTGTTTGGATTTTATCAATTCATTATAATAAGCGAAAATCCTCCGATGTCAACACAGAGAAGGGATCATACGTGGGCGGCTCTTTTCCGTCTTGTTTTCAGACTTCATAAAATTAGGCCAACAAACCTGTTGACCTTGGCCAATTCAAATGGTAATTAGTCCGAGTAAATTTGAGTGGAGGAGTGGCCGAGTGGTCGAAGGCGGCGGTCTTGAAAACCGTTGAGCGCAAGTTCCGTGGGTTCGAATCCTACCTCCTCCGCCAAACGAAGCTCCGGAGAAATGGCCGAGTGGCTGAAGGCGCGCCCCTGCTAAGGGTGTATGGGTTAACGCCCATCGAGAGTTCGAATCTCTCTTTCTCCGCCAATTTGTTTTTAAGAGCCCCAACTTTGTTGGGGCTTTTTTGTTTTTACGGGGCTCCATTTCGCTGCTCGTCTACCGCCTGGTACACCTTTGGGTACAAAAAACGGCGGATTGGGTCCTCCGTGGACTGGCGGTCCCAGCGCATCCGCGACCAACGGACAAGGACATCTGCAGGACATTGAGTGAATCCATTGTGGGTCAGGGTGATTTTCGGCGTAACAAAAGCCCCCTCCCGATCAAGACGCCTGCTGAGCCTCGTACTCCGTATCAGGCACGAGCCCCTCTCCATCGCCCCGTGTTACCTCATTTACCAGCGCATCACACCGCTCGTTTTCCGGGTGCCCCGCATGGCCTTTCACCCACCTGAACGCCACGTGGCCACCCTCTGTCAGCTCAAGCAGCCGAGCCCAGAGGTCGGTGTTAAGAGCCGGTTTCCCGTCTGATTTCAGCCAACCACGATTTTTCCAACCCTTTGCCCAGCCCTTTGAGATGCCGTTCACCACGTAACTTGAATCTGTCGTGACCACGATGGGCCTGTCCGGTGGCGTGGGGTTGAGAACATCCGTCAGCCCCATGATGCAGCCCAACAGTTCCATGCGATTGTTCGTGGTATGCTGGAAGCCCCCTTTCAGTTCCCTTCGCCTCTCTCCATCGATGATGACCACCCCGTAGGCCCCCACACCCGGATTGCCAAGTGCCCCGCCGTCTGAGTAGATCCGCAGCGCGTCATCGGAGATGGGGGAGGCGGTTTGGGGTGTTGCCGATGTCGTCTTACTCTTTGCCTTCCCAGCCCCATACGAGGGGCTCAGTATCCACTGTTCCGCCTCTGATCGGGTCTTGAACCCCTTGTAGACGGCCCCTTGAAAGCCGCTCACCTGGGCTTGAGCCTCAGGCCAGTGGGTGT
This sequence comes from Desulfoluna sp., assembly GCF_030145185.1. Classification (GTDB taxonomy): domain Bacteria; phylum Desulfobacterota; class Desulfobacteria; order Desulfobacterales; family Desulfolunaceae; genus Desulfoluna. Next base: position 48,500 of record NZ_JAQYWB010000021.1, read on the forward strand.
AGATGCCGGGCTTCCGGCCCTTTGCCACCGCATAAAACTTTTGACTTGCCACTCTGAAGCGTCCTTTTTCTCTTTGATTCTCTGTTTATGAAATGTCGGGGCTTGCCCCTGCCCAACAAAAAAACCTTTTCCCGGTGTGGGAAAAGGCTTTTTTGTTTTTTTAAGGGGGTTGCTTAGGAGGCCGGTTCGTCGGCCAGGTTGAGGACCCGATAGATCTCTTTTTTTTGGGGTGCCAGGGCCGTTACCTTTTCAAAGTAGGTGGCGACGTCGGGCAGGTGGCCCAGGCGTGCGGTGACGGCGGCCAGCTCGGCGGAGCCTAAGAAGACGTTGGCCCCATCCCCGATGCGGTGGGGGAAGTTGCGGGTTGAGGTGGAGAGCAGGGTGGTTCCAGGGGCGACCCGCGCCTGGTTGCCCATGCACAGGGAACATCCGGGAACCTCGAGGCGGGCGCCGGTTCGACCGAGGCGGTTGTAGATCCCTTCGCGTCTCAGTTGGGCCTGGTCCATCATCGTGGGGGGGGTCATCCAGAGGCGCACCGGGACCTCGCCCTCGCCGTCGAGAAGGGCGGCGGCGGCTCTAAAGTGGCCGATGTGGGTCATGCAGGAGCCGATGAAGACTTCCTCCACCTGGGTCCCGGCGACTTCGGAGAGGGGTTTGACGTCGTCGGGGTCGTTGGGGCAGGCGAGGATGGGCTCGGTGAGGGTACCCAGGTCAATCTCGATCACCTCGGCGTACTCGGCATCGCCATCGGCGCAGAGAAGTTCAGGCGTGGCGAGCCAGGCTTCCATGGCGGCGATGCGCCGCTCAAGGGTGGCTTTTGTGGCGTAGTCCTTTGCCACCAGCTCTTTTAAGAGGGCGATGTTGGAGCGAAGGAAGGCGGAGACCTGGCTCTCGGAGAGGCGGATGGTGGCCGCGGCGGCCGAGCGCTCGGCCGAGGCGTCGGTGAGCTCGAAGGCCTCATCTACGGAGAGGTGGTCCAGCCCTTCCATCTCCAGGATGCGTCCGGAAAAGATATTTTTCTTGCCCTCTTTTTCCACGGTGAGGAGCCCTCGGTGGATGGCCGAAAGGGGAATGGCATTGACGATGTCCCGGAGGGTGATGCCGGGCTTGGGGGTCCCTGTGAAGCGGACCAGTACGGATTCAGGCATGTCCAGGGGCATGGACCCCATGGCGGCGGCAAAGGCCACCAGGCCGGAGCCCGCAGGGAAACTCAGGCCCATGGGAAAACGGGTGTGGGAGTCTCCGCCGGTGCCCACCGTGTCGGGCAGAATCATGCGGTTTAAAAAGGAGTGGATCACCCCGTCGCCGGGTTTTAAGGCGATGCCCCCCCGGCTCTCCATAAATCCGGGCAGGGAGTCATGCATGGCGATGTCCACCAGGCGGGGGTAGGCAGCGGTGTGGCAGAAGGACTGCATGACCAGATCCGCGTCAAAGCTCAGGCAGGCCAGCTCTGTCAGTTCATCCCGGGTCATGGGGCCGGTGGTGTCCTGGGAGCCCACGGTGGTCATCCTGGGCTCGCAGTAGGTGCCGGGTCGGACGCCCTCACAGCCGCAGGCGCGGCCCACGATCTTCTGGGCCAGGGTGTACCCTTTTCCGGTTTCTGCTGCGATCGGGGTGGGGCGGAAGAGGGCGTTGTCGGCCAGGCCCTTGGCCTCCCTGGCCTGACGGGTGAGCGTGCGCCCGATGATAAGGGGAATGCGGCCTCCGGCCTGGACCTCGTCAAAGAGCACCTCGGTTTTTAAGGCAAAGCGAGCCAAAAGGGTGCCGTCCTCTCCGACCAGGGTGCCCTCATAGGGATGGATGGTGATCACCTGGCCTGTGGAGAGCGCCGAGACATCGCATTCGATGGGCAGGGCGCCGGCGTCTTCCAGGGTGTTAAAGAAAATGGGGGCGATCTTGCCGCCGATCACCACCCCGCCTGCGCGTTTGTTGGGGACAAAGGGGATCTCTTCCCCGATGTGCCAGAGCAGGGAGTTGACGGCGGATTTTCGGGAGGAGCCGGTCCCCACCACGTCGCCGACAAAGGCCACGGGGTGGCCTTTGGTTTTCAGTGTTTCTATCGTGTTCAAGGCGTTTTTATCCCGGCTTTTCAGCATGGACAGGGCGTGCAAGGGGATGTCGGGCCGGCTCCACGCCTCAGATGCGGGGGAAAAATCGTCGGTGTTGCTCTCACCCTCTACCTTAAAGATGGTGACGGTGAGGCTTTCAGGCAGGGCGGCTCTCTCTGTGAACCAGAGGCCCTCGGCCCAGGCAGAGAGCACTGTCTCGGCGGTGGGCTGGGTCGGTGCGTCTGCCACCACCCGGTCAAACACGTCGGGAACGATGAGGAGCCTGGAGAGCGCCTCTGCGGCCTTCTCGCCCAGGGTCTTGTGGCTTAAAAGGGCAAAGAGGGCGCCCGTGTTGTAGCCGCCGCCCATGGTGCCGAGCAGGCGAACCGCCTCGTTCGGGGCGATGAGGGGGCTGGTTGTCTCCCCCTGGGCCAGGGCGGTGAGAAACCGGGCTTTGATTTGGGCTGCCGGGTCCACGCCGGGGGGAACCCGTTGGGAGAGAAGGGTGGTGAGTTCGGCTTCTTCCCCTTGGGGGGGTGCCTGCAAACGTTCACAAAGGGCCGTCACCTGCATCTCGGTGAGCGGTTTCGGGGGAATTCCCATCTCTTGCCTTTTGGCAGCGTCTTGCTTGTATGTGGTAAGCATCGTCACACTCCTGATTGTCTTGTTGCACATCGTTGTCGTCTTCAGGGCTTCCTTTGCCGCCAAAAGGGCGGGTCCGACGGTGTTTTTTGATTTGACCGCCGGCTTTTTCATGGTGTATAGGTTTCTTTCCTTTAAAAAACCATGTGGGCGCTGGGGGTTAGCCACCCGGGGTCTTCAGTCACGCAAATCAAAAATGACCAAGGAGCATCCACCCATGATCATGGACACGTTTCGGTCTCTGTTTACTGCCGACGTTCTCGCGGAGTTATTTCCGACCGATTTTTCCGACCAGTTTTTTGAAGCGCTCTACGGGGATGCCGATGATGGAGCCTATGATATCTCCCTGGCTCTTGCCGGGGGCGATGAGAAGACCCTTGAGTTTGAGCTGCGCCTCGCACAGAGGCCGGGCAAGTGCCTGGTTTGCAGCCTGACGTATGGCCTTCCCGAGGTTTTTTCCCGCCACCCCCTGATCAATATTGCAGGGCTGGTGGAGAAGATTAATGCCGTTCTGGGGGAGACCGCTCACTGCACGGGCTGGCAGATGGGCCGAACTCGGGAGCTCTCCCGGGCTCTGCATGTGGTGCCCCTTTCCCTCTCCCTTGCCTGAGAGCCCTCTTTTGTCCTCGTCATGCACTCCCTTCCGAAGGGACACCGCCGGGTGTCCCTCGATTACCCTCTCGGCTCCGGGGCTCCTCTCAGGATAACCCCCGGGCACTCTTTGGCCGCTTCGTCCGGCCGCTCTTTGAAGTAGTCCCAGAAAGGAAAAGAGCGGCATTGGGCCGGGCGGGCCTCGTAGACCGAACACCCCCCTTTTTGATCATCGTAGAGAAGGCAGGCATAATTGCCGGCCTCATATCGCTCTGCGATGGAGGTACGGTATCCTACTTTTTTCAGGTAGTTGTCGGCCAGGGTGGGCACATCCACGCCCAGGGTCTCAGCCAGGATCTCGATCTCCCCCCGGGTGATCCAGATGTTGCCGGATTCGCCGTTGCAGCAGCGCCCTTTGCAGGTATCGCAGGCAGAGGGGTCAAAGGAGAAGGGGTATCCAGGCTGGGTTAAAAGCGTCGGTTGAGTCATGGTGGCCTCGCAAAACGTCCCTCGAGTGAGCTCGACAGACAGGCTGTTGCAACGTATTCACCTGCAAGAGCCCCGGATGGTTTGAGGCGCTTCTGGCGGCGACTTGGGACGAACGGATCACCCTTCGTGTGGATCGTCTTTTTGTGTTGCGGTTGCGGTAAGAAAGGTCCCTTTCTACGTGAAAGGGGTGCCTGTCTCCTACCACAGATTTGGCGGAGATGGAAAGACCCTTCATCCGGTGACGTCTGCAAGGCGTGTTTGCGCTCCCTGGAAGTCGTAGGCCTCAATGAGGGCTTCGACTTCCTGCATGGCAACCAGCGCGCTTTCTTCACGTTCCTGCCTGAGAAGACGGATCAGATCTTCCACCGCCTCCACCGCCCCCACGGGATCCGCCGCTGCCAGCTCGGCTTTCAGGCGGTTCACCATGGCTTCATGCCCTGCGCCTTCCGAGTGGGCCGGGGGCTCCGTCTCTTTTTTCACCTCCCCCTCTTCCACCTGATGATCCGTTTCCGTCGAGGCCTCGGTGCGTCCCAGGGTTTCAATGGCGGCCAGGACGTGGGAGAGAGCCTTGTCCAGCGAGGGAAAGAGCTCCCGGGCACTGGCCAGGTCTTCTCGACGGGCCATCTCCTCCATGGCGGCTGCCTCCGCAGACAGGGGGTCGGCGGCGATATTGGCCGCCACCCCTTTAAGGGAGTGGGCCTCTAAGCGCACGGCGTTGAGATCGCAGTCCTCCAGCAGGGAGGACAGCTTCGAAGGAAAGGTCAGGTATTCCTCTTGAAACCGGGAGAGCACCCGGTCGTAAAGATCGACGGATCCCAGTCGCTCGATTCCGGCATCGAAATCGAGGACGCATCCTCCGACCAGGGTGGGTTCCGAGGCATGTGGAGCGGCCCCCCCCACGGTGTGGCGGGCGATGACCTCAAAGAGGCGCTCCCGATGGATGGGTTTGGAGACGTAGTCGTCCATGCCGGCGTGGAGGCAGCGTTCCCGGTCCCCCTGCATGGCGTGGGCGGTCATGGCGATGATGGGCAGATCGGTCATGGCCAGGTTGTCCCGGATCATGGCGGTGGCCTCCAGGCCATCCATGACCGGCATTTGAAGGTCCATCAGCACCAGGTCGTAGGTCTTTGTCTCCACCTGTTTGACCGCCTCCAGGCCATTGGCCGCCGTCTCTACGTTCAGGTCCCACCCCTTGAGCACCTCGCAGGCCACCATCTGGTTGATGGGGTTGTCCTCCACCAGCAGGATGGAAAGGCCCCTCAGGTCTTGGATGCTGACGGGGGGGGGTGATGGTTTTTTTTGGGTGCGGGGCGCACCGAAGAGTTCCATGATGGTGTCGAAAAGAGCCGACTGCTTGACGGGTTTGATGAGAAAATGGGCAAACCCGAGACGCCGGGCCCGGACCACCTCTTCTTCCCGGCCAAAGGGACCGGTGAGCATGATCCGGGGGCTGGAGGCCCCTCCGCTTCGGCAGAGGTCTGTTGCCGTGTCAATGCCGTTGATGCCGGGCAGCTGCAGGTCGATGACGGCCAGGCTTAAAGGGGGGTAGCTCCCCTTTCGAAAGTGTTTGAGGGCCTCTTCCCCGGTTTGGGCCTCCACCACGGTGAAGCCGAAGCCCGTTAAGTAGCGGGTAAGCACCGTGCGTGTGGTGGCGTTGTCTTCCACCAGAAGCACCGCGCCTGTGCGCATCTCATCGGGGACCAGGGCGCGTGGGGTCTCCTGATCCATAAACCGGATGCGGGCGGTGAAGCAAAAACGGCTGCCCCCTCCCAGTGCCCGTTCCACCCAGATGGCCCCTTTCATGCGCTCGACGATGTTTCGGCAGATGGCCAGCCCCAGCCCTGTGCCCCCGTATTTGCGGGTGGTGGATCCGTCGGCCTGGCTGAACACCTCAAAGAGGCGGTCGGAGCGCTTGGGGTCCACCCCCACCCCCGTATCCCGCACGGCCACAAAGAGCTCCACGTGGTGTTCTTCCCTTCGGACGCAGGTGGCGGTGATGGAGATTTCACCGGATTCGGTGAACTTGAAGGCGTTGGAGAGCAGGTTGGCAAGCACCTGGCGAACGCGTAAGGGGTCTCCGACCAGCTCGTCGGGAACCTCCGGGTCGATGTCCACCACCAGCTCGATGTCTTTTCGCACGCAGCTCTCGATGAAGAGGTCGGTGACATCGTCCACCACCTCGGCCAGGCGAAAGGGGATCTCTTCAAACCGGAGCTTGCCGGCATCCATTTTAGAGAAATCGAGGATGTCGTTGATGATTTGAAGCAGGGAGCGGGAGGAGGAGCGGATGATGCCCAGGTACTCGCGCTGCCGGGGGGAGAGGTCGGTGCGCATCACCAGGTCGCTCATGCCGATGATGGCGTTCATGGGGGTGCGGATTTCATGGCTCATGTTGGCGAGAAAGGTGCTTTTGGTGATGGCCGCCTCCTGGGCCTCTTCAACGGCCAGCTCGGATCGTCCGATGGCCTTCTCCAGCTGATCGGTGCGCTCGGCCACCAACTCCTCCAGGCGGTTGCGGTGGTCGGTGAGCTCTTCGTTTTGCTGGTTGATCTTCTCTTCCGCCTGCTTTTGCCGGGTGATGTTGGTGATGATGGAGAGGATCGCCCCTTTTCCCCCAATGACAATGGCGGTTTCGGAGAGGATGACATCCACGGCGCCCCCCTCTTTCTGGAGGATGCGGGCCTCGTATTGTCCGGGCTCTGCCCGTCCCTTTCGGCGGGCAGAAAGCCGCTCATCGGTCATGCCCCGTCCTTTGTCGGCGTCGGCAAAGACCTCGCCCACGGGCAGTCCGAGGAAGGTCTCTGGGTCATACCCGCACATGGTCACGATGGCGTCGTTGGCGTAAGAGATCTTTCCGTCTATCTCCACCATGATGCCGTCGTTGGCGTTGTCCACCAGGCAGCGATACTTCTCTTCCGACTCTTTCAAGGCCGTGAGCGCCTCGTTGCGCTCTTTTTCAAGGTTGTGCATTTTGTCCCGCACCCCCAGGGAGAGGAGGAGGATCAAGAGGCCGTAGCCCATCTCCACGCCCCACCTTGAGAGCGGGGTGATGGGAACCATGCCGTAGAGACTGCCCACGGAAAGCGCGCAGCCGGCGAGAAAAAAGAACCAGGCCACAATGTAAAATCGTGCGCTGAGGATTCCCTTGCGGTACATCACCACCCCTCCCCCCAGCATCACGGCAATGGTGGTGATGCCGAAGACGGCGACCCATTGGCTGAGGAGGTGGTAGTCCAGAAAAGGGGACCCCACGGCGAACCCCAAAGAGAGGGCCAGCCCGCCCTTGACCAGACGATCCAGGTCGGGGCAGAGGGATCGGGTCCCCAGAAATCCTCGGGAGAAGAGCAGGGCAAAAAAGGTCGAGGAGGCCAGCAGCAGGGGATTGACCATATTGGCCCAGGCCGGCGATTCCGGCCAGAGGTACTGGAAGGCGTGGCCGGAGTGGACCATGGAGTGCAGGGTCATGGAGAGAGTGAAGAGAAGCAGATAGAGATGGGTGCTTTCTCGCGTGGTTAAAAAAACAAAGAGGTTGTAGAACGCCAGGGCCAGCATGATGCCGTAAAAGATCCATTCCAGGGGCAAGCGGGCATGATCGGCTTCCTGAAAAGCCTCGGCGGACCAGACCTGAACGGGCAGGGTCATGGCGCCCCGGGTGGCGATGCGCAGGTACACGGTGGTTTCCCCGGGGGGCAAGGTGATGGGGAAGGCGATGGTGCGGTGCGCCAGGGGGCGCATGGCAAAGGGGTGGGTGTCTCCGCTGACCTCGTGGATGAACCCGGTGGGGCCGGGGTGGTAAAAAATCACCTCATCCAAGGGAGGGTAGTTGATGGAGAGCACCGCCCGAAAGGGCTGGCCCCCCTGGTTGGCCAGGGTCAGTCTGCCCCAGAGGGGGTAATCCATAAAGCCAAAGGAGTACCGGAGTGTGGCTAAAGACTTGAAGGGGGCCGCGGGTTGGGCCGCCTTTTCGACGGTGAGGTCCCCTTCCGCGTCGGCCATCCAGAGGAGGGTTTGGCCGGGGGGCAGGCTCCCGTCAAGGTGCGTCACGTCCAGGGCGGCTCCCCGGGCGTCCATGGCGAAGAGGAGGAGAAGTCCCAGGACCAGCAGAGCGCCTTTTTTTTCAGCTCCCCTGAAGGGGCGGATTGGTTCAGTATCCATGGCGGTCTCTCTCTCCGGGGGGGCCCAGAAGGGCCACCACACGGCTCGGTCCTGCAGAGCCGCCTTTGACCTTCAGGGGGAAACAGCAGACGGTAAAGCCCGTGGTTGGGAGTTGGTCAAGACCCGCCAGCCTCTCCAGATGGCAGTAGGGGGTGTCGGCTCCCTCGTAGTGGGATTCCCAGAACGTCCCATCGCCTTGTCTTGCTCGTTGGGCCATATGGGAGAGGGGACCGTCCCATCCCCAGGCGTCGATGCCCGTGATCTTGACGCCCCGTTTCAGGAGAGCACGCGTGGCTCCCCGGGTGACCCAGGGGCCGGTGGTGAAATAGGCCGGGTCCCCGATCCATTGGTCCATGCCAGTTCGGATGAGCACAATGGTTCCGGCGGTGATGGAATGCCCTTCGGTTTTTTCCCAGGCCGTGATGTCGGCTTCGTTGATGGCCTCTCCATCTTTTTTATGGCTCATGTCGATGCAGACCCCCGGGGAAAAACACCAGGAGAGGGGAACCTCATCGATGGTCAGGGCCCGTTTTCCCCCAGAGTCGGGGGCGTAGTGCCAGGGAGCGTCTAAGTGGGTGGTGCCGTGGGATGAGAGGGAGAGGGTCTCGTTGGCCCAGCCGAGGCGGTGGCGCAAAAAACGAGGGGTGAGGCCGGTGAGAAGGAAGACCGCCAGGGCACCGAAGCGGTGCCCCTGGCGTTTGACACGGGTGCGGGCCCACCAGGGAGCCCAGGCTTTGTCGGTGTCCAGGGGGGCGGATAGATCAAGGATCTCCATGGCATCTCCTGTGGGTGGGGTGCCCCCTTATACAAAAGGGGGGCCGCTGCGCATGAGGGCTATCGCTTGAAAAAACGTCCCAGAAGCCCTTTTTTCGGGGGCGGTGTGGTCTCTTGTCCGGCGTATTCCTGGGCCAGCTCTTTGGCGGCTTCGGCGTTGGCCGCTCCGGGAAATCCCCCGGAATGGGTGTGGATTCGCATGACCTGGCCGTCGGTCAGGGGCAACTCGTCGGTATAACCGGCCGAACGCAGGCGCCCGGCGAGGTAGGTCTTCATTTCGTCAAGGGTCATGGGGGGCAGGGGCACTTCCTGAATGCCGTCGTGTCCCGGAACCAGGTGGCGCAGGGTATCCAGAATCGCGGCCGTGTGGGGCAGGCCCGTGAGGATCACCTGTTTGAACTGGCGCGGTTCCCCCTCATCGGTGGTCAGTTTGATCAGGGCGGCCAGGGCTTCGGGTTCGAGGCAGTGGGCGTCGTCGACCATCACCACGGGCAATCCCTCCCGGACCATGGTGTAGGCCCGAAGAGGCTTACCGCCGGTGGGCAGGCTCAGGGTGCAGACGCTCCAGTTCTCCTCGTCCACGGCCAGGACCTGTTTGATCAAGAGGGTTTTCCCCCCCCTCGGATCGGAGCTGATGAGAACCACATTGTGGGTGGTCTCCACCAGGCGACGCACAAGTGCGACGGTTTCGGTGAGTTTTTTATAAGGAAAAAACGAGACGGCGTCGACGTAGTCGGCGAAGGGGTCTCGTGTGAGTTGTAACGCATCGATGTAAGACATAGGACTGCACGCTGCTTGGAAAGTCTCATGGCCGCCGGAATCGGACCGGGTGTATGACATTAAAAAAACGCGACGCTCCTCATTCCCTTTGAAATCCGGTACGATGGGGCTGTGGAGAGAGGGGACCGCCTGTTTTCGGATAACCTGTCAAAAATTGTAAACACTATTCATCTACGATGGTGTCGGGGTCATTTATTATGAACGCCTGACGTGGCTTCGAGGTGCTTGTCACGGTGACGTTTGACGAACGCATCGTTTTATCAATCCTTATTTTTGCCGGAAACCCACTTTTTTTTCAACTCTTCATTCCCTGATAAGGAAAAAAAGACGTGGCATTCCGCTTCTGTGCCTTCCCTGGGAAAGTTACCCATGCCAGGGAAGAAGCCATACGGGGGGCGAGAGTCTGTGTTTGTGTGCCGGCGGAAGCGATTTTCCCGCATCAGGATTGACGGGGGCGATACGGGTTTGATAACAATGGGTATTCAACAAGGGAGGTTAGGGCTTCGGGGAAGAGAAACAGACAGGCGAGGGCCTTTCCGGTAAGCATCCAAGTCATTTTATTGATCGCCAGACATATGAGAGTTCGCTATGTTGAGAATCTGCGTTATTGACGGCCAGGGAGGCGGCATCGGAAGCGCCATCATCAGACGAATCAAGGACCTTTTTGCCGCGCAGGTGGAGATTATCGCTTTGGGCACCAATGCCGTGGCGACGGCCCAGATGCTCAAGGCGGGCGCCAATCGGGGGGCTTCAGGAGAGAACGCCATCATTCGAAGCGTGGGGACCTGTGATGTGGTCACCGGCCCCCTGGGCATTGTGATGGCCCATGCGCTCATGGGGGAAGTGACCCCGGTGATGGCCGAGGCCATCTCCGGGTGCGCGGCAAAAAAAGTGCTTCTCCCCCTCTCCCAGGACAATGTGGAGGTGGTGGGCGTTCATAAGGCGCCCTTGCCTCATCTGGTGGACGAGCTGATTGAGTCGGGTCTGAAAACCCTGTTGAACTGATGACGTCTTTGAGCCTGCCTTCCGAATTGGAGCCCTAAGGTTTCAATAGGTGGGGGGGACTCTTCGTTTCACGTCTGACACTATGCGGCGTCCTGTATGATTCATGGCGCCATTATCACGAGATAAATGGAGGTAACCCATGTGTGAAGCCAGTGCCTATCTTATTACCGATGGTGAGCCGGAACTGATTATGGAAGCGGTGGATGTGGCCATCCCCACGGAAGAGGGCGAGCTCAAGCTGATCAACATTTTTGGAGAGCAGCGATTTATCAAAGGTGCCATCGAATCGCTCTCCCTGGTGGACCATAAGATTTTTATCCGAGAGGCCGCAGGGGCGGTTTAAGCGAAAAAGCGGTTTAAGCGAAAAAGCGGTTTAAGCGAAAAAGCGGTTTAAGCGAAAAAGCGGTTTAAGCGAAAAAGCGGCTTAAGCGAAAAAGCGGCTTAGGAGACGAATGGGTTTCAACGGCCCTTTTGGCTACCCCCCGTGAAAAAAGGCATCCACGCTCTCAATAAATTCGGAAAGAAGCCGCCGGCTTACCACGAAGATGTGGCCCGCGTTTTTTTCGATGGTTCGGTTGAGTCCTCCCCGTGTCTCGGTTCGCCGCTCTTCTGTGCCCCAGAGTTCGCTGGCCACGCAGGCCCCGGGGGGAGAGATGGGGTCTCTTTTGCCTCGGTAATCAAAAAGAGCCACCCCCATGCGGGAGAGGGCGGTCATGGACACGGGTTTTCCGTCAAGGGCCGGCACCGATGAGGGGAGGGCGTAGGTCCCTTTTTCAAGGCCACTGCCCATAAAGAGGTCGCCGATCCATGTGAGGTGGGAGCGGGTTCCGAACCGGGTGCCGTGGGTGAGCCAGTAGAAAAAAGGCGCCGCCTCGAGAATCTCTTCTGCTTTTCCTGCACGCTGGTAAAATCCACGCCGCACAAAGTAGCGGACCCCTGGCTGGATGTCGTTCATCCCCGCATCAATGATCTGGGGGGGGACTCCGACGCCCTGGTACATCTCTGCGATCAGGGCCGGATCGTAATCGTTGCGCACGACCTGGCGCATAGGACCCTGCCCGCTCAGGGCATCATCAAAACGGACAGGTGAAGCCATCAGGGCAATTTTGACGATGTCCATGGCCTCCCCGTTGGCCTCTTTCTCTTCGGCCCGTCGACCGAGCCAGGGGAGCAGGAGCGTCCCCCCCATGCAATAGCCCATCACACAGATTTTCCTTCCCGGGTTTTCCTTTTGAATCAGCGCGATGTTGTGGTCGTGGACCGTTTTTCCGTAAAAGTCGAGGTCCAGCTCATCGGCCTTCTCACCCGGTTCGCCGGGATCGTTGAGGTAGATGAGGTAGCCCCGCTCCGCCAGGGCTTCCACCACCGATTTCCCTTTGGCCAGATCAAAAATATCCGGTTTGTTGATGAGAGGGCTCGCCAGGTAAAGCACCTTGTCGGGGTGGGCCTGTCGCCCGGCAAGGGTGTAGCGTCTGAGGCTGCACGGGCCCAGCCGGGAGCCCGGGACCACCCCATACGGGGTGACGCCCATGATCCCTCCGGTGACCCGTTCTGAGAAGTCTTTGATATAAAAGGCGTTTTGCGAAAAAAGATTCTCGAGCCGTTTTCGGGCGGCGGACAGGTAGGTCTCAAAATCGAGGGTGTCTGATTCGGCGTAGGGCAGGGGGCCGGCGATGCGTTCTTCGGTGACGGCCATGACCAGGGTGGTGAGGAGCTCTCTCAGCGCCTTGAGGGGCGAGAGGCCATAGGAGCCGTAGGCGAGCTCGATGTAGCGGAAGTTTTCCACGCGTTGGGTGAAGGGGCGTCTCAGCGTGCTGGTGACCATCACCTCCTGGGCTTTTTGTTGGGAAAAATGGCCTGTTTTATCGATGAATTCGCCGGTTAAATCGTGAAGCATGGAGGCGTAGAGCCGTTCCAGCAATTCATCCGAGTAGACAAAGGTGTCCGGGTTGTCGCCCTGCATGGCGGCGACCTGGGCGTGGGTGCGGATGGGGCGGGTGAAGGCGGTCTCCAGGGCGTTGTGGGCCCACCCGGCCCAGGGGGTGCCTGGCAGTGAGGTCAGGGTCCCTAAAATGTTTTTGTACTGGAACACGGAGCGGACATGTCCCCCCACGAGACGACTCATCATGGGGAGGTGGGTGTCGTATCCCTCCAGATTATCGACGGGGGAATAGACCAGAGAGCGAAGTATTTTGTCGGAACGGTTCATGGGGCCTCCTCGTCTGTTCGGGCGAACCCGAAGCGTGAAAGGTCTCTTTTGCATCGCCGGCAGGGGGCGCATTCTTGGGGGGATGATCTCTGTGGGGATCTGCAGGAAGAGACACCGCGTCAGCGGGCCCTGGGTGGGGACAGCCAGGCTGTGTGCGGGGTGTCGATCCGATGCTATAGTAGCCTAAACTATCGGATTTGCGTAGAAAAAAGTAATGATTTCGGTTGAGAAAACCTTTCTTGCCAGGTGAGGCAGGGCCTCCACGCCCCCGGCGGGGCGCGTTCCGAGGCCGGAGCTGGTGTCTTTCAGCTTCGAGCCCCGGAAAGGGTGTGGAATACCGTTTATTCCGGGGCGTGTCCCTGGAAAAGAGTATGAAATTCGAGGGTCTTGCCCGCAAAGAGGAGGGCTTGGGTCCGTTGGGCAAAAGCCAGGGCCTGTTGGGCCATGCGGGTGTGCTGGGCATCGGCGGGAACGGCCGTGAGTTGGGCCAGGGGGCCGCTTCGGAGATAGCTTTTTACCTCACCGGTTCCTAACAGGTTGATCTCCACCACGTGATCCTTTTCCACCCAGCCCAGGGTGCCCTGGTGGTAATAGTCCGCTGCCCTGGGAGGCTCCAGGAGCAGGGACCGACCGGTGAAGGTGGGAATGTGTCCCCCCAGCAGTTGGGCCACCGTCGGGGCGACATCGCGCTGGGAGATGAGGCCTTCAAGTGACAGAGGCTGGACCGAGTTGTCCGAGGCAAAGAGGGTAAAGGGAATCAGGTAGTGCTCCAAAGGGGACCCGCTGACCCGGGCGGTGTGGTCCGCCAGCAGGACAAAGAGGGTGGGCCCGAAGGCGGGGTCGGCCTCGTAGGCGTTGATGAACCCTTCCAGGGCCTGGTCTGCGAAGCGCAGGACGCTCATGCGGCGTGCCAGGGGGGTCTCCATGCCGAAGGCGGGCTGGACAGACGGGGGCAGGGCGTCGTCGTGGGTGGTGCAGGTGTTGATGCCCGCTATGAACGGCTGCTGGGTGGCTTTCAGGGTGCTTAGGATAAAGCGGTACAGATCCTGGTCATACACCCCCCACCGGTTGGTGCCCCAGGCCCGCTCGGAGACCTCTTCCTTGCCGTAGCTCTCCTGAAATCCGAGTCTCTGGGCAAAGGCCCCGGTGCCGCTGGTGTCTTTGCGCGTCCCCTGAAAAAAGAGGGAGCGCCACCCACTTTCCGTCAGGCACTGGGCCAGACTTCGGTAGGGTAAGGGGGTGAGCTGGCTTTTGGCCACGGTCTGTCCCAAGGGGTTCGGGTAGGAGCAGAAGGTGGTGAAGATCCCTTCGGTGGTTCGGTGGCCCCCGGCCACCATGGCATCGGCATGAATCCCCCGGGTCATCAGGTGGTCAAAAAAGGGGGTCACCTCATGGTCGGCTCCATAGCTTTTCATCAAGGGCGCCGACCAACTCTCCAGGAGGATCACCACCACGTTCATGGGACGGAAGGTCAGGGCCTCGGCGCGGGGGGGCTCGGGGTAGAGCGGGGCGAGGAGACGGCGTTGCTCGGCCGGCGTTGTTTTATTGGCAAAGGGCACCGGGGAGATCTTGTTGCGGTTCCGAACGAGGTAATAGAGACCGCTGTAGCTTCCGTTTAAGGCCAGGTCGGCCTGTTGGGGGTCTCCGATTTTATAAGCGAACAGCGGGGACATGGGCAGGCCGCTGACGCCTCCGCGGACGGAGATGACGAGGATGGCCACCATGGCCAGGGCGGCCAGGGCCCCTTTTTTTATGCCCAGGGGGGCGGCCGGAGGGTGCAGGACCCAGGCTCGGCTTTTTTGGAGGGCGAAGAGGGCCAGCCCCAGAAAAAGGAGCCCTCCGATGGCAATGCCAGGGAACTGGGCGAAGGCGGTGGCGCAAAGGCTGGTGAAATCGGTGACGGCATCGGAGAGCTCATAGCCGATGTGGCGTCCGGCGTCGTGGAAGTACATGATATCTGCGGTCTGCAGGCCCACCAGGGCCGTTGCGGAGAGAGCTAAGGGGGCAAGGCTCCATCGCCGCTGCTTGAATCCGTAGAAGATGACGAGGCCCAACAGGAGGCTGAGGAGGGCCAAAATGGCCGCGATGGCCAGGTCGAACCGAAGGCCCCACATCAGCGCGTATCCCACCTCCCAGGGAGAGAGCGCGGCGAAGCCCTGCCGGTGACAGAGATAGAAAAAAGCCCTGAAAAAGGTTCCCACCCCCGTCAAGCCTACCAGAGAAACAAGAAACAGCCGGATCCAAATCATGATGTGTGACAACCTGCAAATTAAAATGTGTATGGATAAAAACCCGCTCCTTATCCGGGGCGGTTCCGGAACGGTTCAACCGATCCAGACGAGAAATGCCCTGCGGCGCTCCTTCGGGAGGGCACCCATGGCACGACTCGCGAAGCCTACCTTATGTCCTGTGAAATTGTAAATAATATCATCGTCTGTGGTAGCACCAGAGGCCTTTTTCGAGGGTGCGGGAGAGCTCGCCTTCCTCAAGGAGGTGCAGAAGGGTGGCTTCGATCCAGCCCTGGGCGATGCTGCGTTTCAACGGGGCCATATGGGGGTAGTAGTGCTGGACCAGGGCGCGACCGCTGAGGCCTTGGGGACCGGCGGCCGCTACTTTTTCTTTGATCTGTGCCAGCCGTTTTTTCCGGTGGGCGATGAGCTGGGTGGTTCGCTTGATCGGGTCGGTGATGGGCCGCCCGTGGGCCGGGAGGATGAGGGTGAGGCCGGGAAGATCCCGGATGGTCTCGAGGGTGGTCTGGTAGGCGGTGATGTTCGAGCGGGGCGGGCCCAGCCAGGTGGTGATGTTTGCCAGCACGTTGTCGCCCCCGAGAAGGATGCCGGACGAAGCGTTCCAGAGCATGATGTGGGCGTCGCAGTGACCGGGGCCGGCCAGGACTTCCCAGGTGCCTGCCTCACTTTCGACGTGATCCCCCACGCAGAGAAGGGAAAAGGGGCCGGTGACGGCCTGAAGGCCCATGGACAGGGAAAAAGCCTCGTCGATGAGGCGGTCTTTCAGGTTGCGCATCGCTTCCCGGCCGCGGCTTCTCGGGGGGTGAAGGGCGCTTTTTCTCTCCTGGTACGCTGCCCGGTAGCATGCCCGGGTGCGGACCAGGGGGACCATGGCCTCGGTGAGGAGGACCTCCATGCGGCGTCTCTTCGCCAGGGCGGAGGTCCCGGAGAAGTGGTCCCAGTGGGCGTGGCTGGGAAGAATCCGGCGCACCCTTGTGCCCCTCTCTTTTTCAAGGGCATCCAGGGCGCGGGCGGCATAGGTCACCGCCCCTCTGGCCCCGGAGCCTGCATCAAACAGGAGCCCCGCCGTTCCCGGGAGGGCGTAGAGGTTCATGGTAAAGGGAATCCACCCTTTGCGTACCTCCTGGCAGATCCGGAAGATACCGGGTGTCATCTCTTCATACAAACCCATGATTACTCTCCAATGATTTTGATCAGCACCCGCTTGGGGCGTCTTCCATCGAATTCTCCGTAAAAAATCTGCTCCCAGGTTCCGAAATCGAGTCGTCCGCCGGTGATGGCCACCGTCACCTCCCGGCCCATAATCTGTCGCTTCATGTGGGCGTCGGCGTTGTTCTCTCCCACGTTATGACGGTACCCAGTCGTCGGATCATGGGGGGCCAGTTTTTCCAGCCACACCTCGTAATCGTGGTGGAGGCCCTTTTCGTCGTCGTTGATAAACACCGAGGCCGTAATATGCATGGCGTTGATCAGCGCCATCCCTTCCTGGATTCCGCTCTCGGCCAGGGAGGCCTCCACATCCGGGGTGATATTGATAAAAGCCTGCCGCGCGGGTACCTCAAACCAGAGTTCTTTGCGATAACTTTCCATGTTTGCTCTCTTTTCAATTTGGGTTAATCACATGTCGATCCAAGAGGAAGACAAAGCCTTTGCTGTTTATAATGAACTTAGGGTGCGGGCCCTTGTTTACAATCTCAGCACCGCAGCGGCGTTGCCGCCGAGGATTTTTTGTTTCAGCGCCTCGTCGGTGACATGGGCGTTGATCTCTTTGATGTAGCGGGCGGGTTTCAGCAGGGGGAAGTCGCTTCCGAAGAGGATGCGGTCTTCTCCGGCCAGTTCGGCCGCTTTTTCATAGATGGCGGGGTCAAAGAGGTAGGGGGAGGCGGCGGTGTCGAACCAGAGGTTTTTAAGGACCTCTTTGGCCTGCTTTTTAAGCAGATTGAAGAAAAAAATCCCTCCGCCCCAGTGGCAGAGGACGATGCGGTTGTCCGGGTAGCGGGCGGCCAGGTTGTAGATCTGGCCCAGGGTGATGGGGGTCTTGCCCGGATAATAGTGGCCCACGGGCTCGTTGGTGTGGATGATCACCGGCAGGTCGGCGTCCTGGCAGAGCCGCATCACTGGGGCCATGACATCGAGGGCTTCCTCGTCGATGCCGGATTTGTAGAAGGCCAGCTCCCCTACGCCCTGAAGGCCTGCCTTCAAACAGCGGGTCGTCTCTGCGGCGGCCCCCGGCGATCCCAGGTCAAAACAGGCCATGCCGATGAGCCGGTCGGGGTAGGTTCGGACGGCTTCAATCACCGCGTCATTGTTTGCTCGATACCTCGTCTCATCCCGCCAGGGAAAGCCGAACACCACGGATTTGTCCACCCCCCCCTCGTCCATGACGGCAATCAGCGCATCGGCGCCAATCATCATGGATTTCGGCGATTCATACAGCAAGGCAAACTCCGGCTCCTCGGCCAGGTGGGGGGCGCGGTTATGGATCACCTCGTCATGAAAAATATGGGTGTGGAAATCAATGATCATGGCAGGACTCCTTTCTTGAGGTGCGTGAGCGTAAAAAGAAGCATAATTTTCATTATTCTGTAGCATTGTTGTGAGGAAATGAAAACGGGAAAGAGCTTAAATTATTGACCCTGGTGGTAAGTAGAATGATTCGCCCGACCGCTCCTTGATTTTTACTTGATACCTTTTCTCTGGGGTAAACTCCGCGTGCCCGTTTTGTGGTGCCTGTTTTTCAGTTTTTCCGGCCATCCGTTTACTCCGGGGAGAAGGGGGGACGAATAACCGTATCCCCCTTGACTTTTTAGGGCACTTAATAGAAAATCAACAGGTATTCATCTGAAATTCATCCTCTTTTCCTTTCTGAGCTGCCCTGCCCGCCCGTCCCTTCAACCGTCCTAAAAAAGGAGATACGACCCATGAAACGAGGGTTCTATGCACTTTGGATTCTGGTGTGTCTTGCGGGGTGCAGCGTTGAGCCGCCCGTGGATATTAAGACGGTCACCGCGTCGCCCAAGAAGTTTGTGGGCTCTGATACCTGTAAGATGTGTCACCTGGAGCATTACGATTCCTGGAAGATGACCCTTCACAGCCGGATGACTCAGGATGCAGTGACCAATCGGGACGCCGTCATCGTTGCAATTGATGAGCCCACGATCAGAAAAGATCTCGCAAAGCTTGAAGGCAAGCTTAAGGTCCCGTCGGATCAGGTGTATGTGCCGAAGCTGGAGGAGATCCTTTTGACCATCGGCAGCCAGTGGAAGCAGCGGTACATCGTGGAGAAGGGCGGAACCCTTTATATCGCACCCATTCAGTACAACGCAGACACCCATCGCTGGGTCAATTATCATGAGGCCGATTGGGACAAGCGGCCCTGGATCGATAAGTGCGGGGGCTGCCATGCCACGGGGATTGACTTTGACGCCAAGACATTCTCGGAGCTGGGGGTGAGCTGCGAGGCGTGTCACGGCAAGGGCTCCTGGCATGCGGCCTTGCCGAAGACAGCGGTGTTTGAAAAACGGGAGACCATCGTCAATCCGGCCAAACTCACCATGGGGGTCTCGGTGCAGATCTGTGGCTCCTGCCACAACCGGGGTAGCGCCACGAAAGCCAAAGCCGGGTGGCCTGTGGGCTATGCCCCGGGCAGAGCGTTGGGGACCTACTACACCTCCACCTCCTATGAGGCCGGAGACATCAAGCATGTCTACGCCAATGAATTTTCCAAAGGCCACCATCAGCAGTTTATCGACTGGGAGCAATCCAAGCACGCAAAGGAGGGGGTCACCTGCACCTCCTGCCATTATGTCCATCAGGTGGGTATGCCGCCCACCCGTTCTCAGACCCTGTCGGCGGGGTCCAAGCAGTGCCTGGCCTGCCATGAGGTGGTGAACTCCAACAAGGCGCACAGCATCCACTCCTTTGCCAACTGCGTGGGGTGCCATATGCCTCGCATCGCCAAGAGTGCCGAGTCCGGGGATATTCACAGCCACGTCTTTTTGCCCCTGCTGCCTGAAGACACCCTTAAAAACCCGAAGCTTCCCAACTCCTGCCAGACTTGTCATGAGCACAAAGATCAGGACCTGAAAGAGCTGGATCGAAAATACAAACAGCTGACGGTCTTGCCGAAGCCCACGGGGCTTCCAGTCCGGTAGGCCTTTAACCCTTCTTAAGGAGATATGGCCATGAAAGGATGCAGGCCCAGGATGGGGAGGGTGGTCGGGTGGGCTCTTCTGTTCTTGTTGGAGGCCTCGGGGGTCGGGGCGGGAGATGAGGTGGCCAACGCCACCCGCCGGTACCGTGCGTACGAATTGAGCAGCGGTTTTTACGAGTCCCATGAGGTGCGCCCCATGGGGCGGGGGACCTACGTGGTGACACCGGAGGCCGGACGGCTGGGGGCACCGTCTGCCGGGCTTTACCATCGCGGTCGCCTGGCAGATTCGCATCGCGGGATTCTCTTTTATGCCAACCGGCGATGCGAAGCCTGTCATCCGGACAACGCCGCCTCCCGTCATGTGGTGCGGGGGAACCTTGCCTGCCGCCAGTGCCATGGGGGTGAACCCATCGCCGGGATCGCCCATTACTACTCTCCCATGAACCCCATCAGGCGTCATGCCTATGTCTGCGCCCGATGTCACGAAGGTGCCGGCGCCTCCTTTGCCACCTATCGCGTCCATGAACCTCCAGTCGCCTCGGTGAAAGCAAAACAGGGGTTTCCCTCTCTCTACTACACCTATCAGTTCATGCTCTGGCTGCTTATCGCGGTCCTGGGCTTTTTTTCACTGCACGCCCTGGGGATGGCCTGCCGTGAACTTGTCAGCAAGGGGAGGGCTCGATCATGATCCGCACCCAAAAACGCTTTACCCTTTTGGATCGTTTTTTTCACCTCAGCCTGATGATCACCTTTCTTATCCAGGGGGCCACCGGCCTGGGACAGCTCTATATCACCACCCCCTGGGGCCTCGCCCTGGTGCGTGGTCTGGGCGGGTATGAGCGGGTCCTGGCCACGCACTACGGGGTGGGCGTCGCCATGACCCTTCTTTTCCTGGCCCATGTGGCTCATGCCCTGGTTCGCATGGGGGGCAGGGGGTGGTTGGGGGCCGATTCCCTGGTCTTCTCCCTGCGGGATGTGCGTCATTTCGGGCAGAATATGAGGTGGGTGGCAGGCAAAGGCCCGCCCGCGCGGCTCGGTCGCTGGAGTTACTGGGAAAAATTCGATTACTGGGCCGTCTTCTGGGGCATGCCCATTCTGGCCGTTACCGGCCTGATGCTCTATCACTCCGTGGCGGCCAGCCGGTACTTTCCCGGCTGGAGCCTGAACATTGCCAGCTTTCTCCACCGCGCCGAAGCCCTCTTGGCCATGGGGTATATCTTCCTCGTCCACTTCTTCATGGGCCACCTTCGACCCTCTGCCTTTCCCCTGAACCCCGTCATCTTCACCGGTGACATGTCCACCGAGGCCGTCCAGGAAGAAAAACCCGCCTGGGCCGACGATCTCAAAGCCCAGGGGCTCTGGGAAAACGGAGCACTCACCCCTCCCGCCCCCCTTGTGAAACTGGCCTACACCCTTGTCGGCTACGCGGCCGTGGCCACCGGCCTTTATCTTCTGATCAACACCCTGATTCTTATGGGAAGGATGGGGCTGCACTGACAGGGGGGATGGGGCAGGAGGGTTGGAAAAACGAGCCTCCGGCGGCAAGGTGAGCCACCTTGAAAGCGGGTTTGCGAATGCGCACGGGGTGACGTGACTTTGGGCTGAAAAGCGAGCCGTCGTGAATCTGGGGTGCAGGGGATCGTCCCCTGCCCGCCGGAGCATGCTTTTTATCTTTAGGTCCGTTTTTTCGCGTCTTTCAGGTATTTGGAGACGTCCCGCCATTGTTCTTTTTCGATGCGGTCGGCGGTTTTGGACTCCCGGGTGGAGACGAAGGTGAGCTCGAGGCGCATTTTGAGGTAGTTGATCAGGCGATCGGCGGGGAGATCTCCCCTTTCCACGGCGGCCATGACGTTGCAGCCGGGTTCATGCTGGTGGGTGCAGTCGTTGAAGCGGCAAGCGTCAGCCAGTTCGGTGATGTCGGGGAAGGTGTCATCCACGCCGCCCTCTTCGTCTGAGAGGGAGATCTCTCGGATGCCGGGGTTGTCGATGATCATGCCGCCGGAGTTCAAAAAGATCATGTCCCGGGTGGTGGTGGTGTGCATGCCCTTGCCGTCGAAGTCACTCACTTCGCCCACGATGCGGATCTCTTCGCCCACGATGGCGTTCACCAGGCTGGATTTGCCGGCCCCGGAGGAGCCCATAAGGCAAACGGTCTTCCCTTCGCTGATGTAGGGAGCAAGGGCGTCCACGCCCTCTCCGTCGAGGGAGGAGATGAGGTGCACGGGCACCCCCACGGCGATGGCTTCCACTTCCGTCCGAAAGGGGGCGAGATCCTCATGGAGATCGGCCTTGTTTAAGATCACCACCGGGGTCATGTTGCTGTTGTAGATGAGGGTAAGGTAGCGCTCGATGCGCCTTAAATTGTAGTCCCGGTCGAGGCCGCAGACGATAAAGACGGTGTCGATGTTGGAGGCGATGACCTGCTTGGCTTTGGGGGCGGCGTCTAATTTGCCGCGTCGTCCGGCGGCTCCCCTCACCAGCTGGTTTTTTCGGGCAAAGACCCGGGTGACCACGCCCTCTTTTTCAATGACGAAATCACCGGGCACGGGAAAGAGGGTGTTGCTGCCGTGCCCTCGGACAATGCGGCCCCGGGCTTTCACCACCACCTCTTCTTCGCCGTCGTGGATGCGGACGTGGTTCTTCTGCAGGCCGGTGACCCGCGCAAGGCGTCCGTTGACCTTTTTCAGGACCTTTTTCTGCGTTTCAAAAAAATCATCCCATCCCATGGTGGAAAGATGCATCAATTGTGATCTCCTCATGCTGCGACGGCTCAGAGCCCTCGCATCGGGCAGCGCCCGGTTTGGGTGCGGTGGGTCTTTCAAAGCCCCTTCGCACCTTTGCCCTGAGGGTGGATACGGCGACGTATACCCCACAGGCTTGATTTCCGTGTGGCTGTCTCTTTCCACATATCCCATTATACACCATTGCGGTCTTTTCCGCGCCGACTTCTCGTCTCGGTGGTTCCATTGCCTTGTCTTGAGTGCCCTGAGTGATATAACCATGGGATTCAGGTGTCAACGTTTTCCCAACCCATGAGCAAGGAAATGAAATCACCATGGATTTTGATGTGACCATTGTGGGCGCCGGGGTGGTGGGGCTGGCCCTGGCCAAGCGCCTTTCGGATTCCGGTCGGCGCCTGCTGGTCCTCGACAAAGAGCCGGGGTACGGCCGGGGGATCAGCAGTCGCAACAGCGAGGTGATCCATGCGGGGATCTACTATCCGGAGGGGTCTCTCAAGGCCCGGCTCTGTGTGTCCGGCAACGCTCTTCTCTATCGGTTTTGCGAGAGGTACCGGGTGCCGCACCGGCGCTGCGGCAAGTTGATCGTGGCTACCTGTGAGGCCGAGATGGCAGAGCTGGAACGGCTTGATGCCAGCGCCCGAGCTTGCGGGGTGCATGATCTGAAGTGGCTTACCGGGGCGCAGGTGCGTGAAAGAGAGCCCTCTGTTCGGGCCGTGGCGGCCCTGTTTTCCCCCTCTACGGGGATCGTCAGTGCCCATGGCCTGATGCAGAAGCTCTACGGCCAGGCCAGAAAGGCGGGGGTTCTCTTCTCCTTTGAGACCGAAGCCGTGGGCGTGCAGGCGGAGCCCTGCGGCAGCCGCCTCACCGTCCGGTACCGGGATGGTCGGGAGGAGGCCGTGACCACCCGCCTCCTGATCAACGCCGCCGGTCTTTTCTCAGACCGGATGGCCCGACTCATGGGGTGGGAGACCGGGGACGCTGCTCTGTACTGGTGGAAAGGGGAGTACGCCGCCCTGGACCTGTCGGGGGGCCAGCTGAACACCTTGGTTTACCCGGTTCCTGAGCCATCCAACGCCGGGCTGGGCACCCACCTCACCCCGAGTCTGGATGGCACCGTGCGCCTGGGCCCCAACGCCCTTTATCTTCCGGGAAAGAGGGAGGACTACCGGGTCGACCCCGATCACCTCCCCGCGTTTCATCAGGCCGCCAGCCGCTATCTTGACGGACTCACCCCGTCCATGCTGCGTCCCGATATGGCCGGCATTCGCCCCAAACGCCAGAAACCCGGGGATCCCGTCAAAGATTTTCTGATCCACAGCGATTCCCAAAGAGGCCATGTTCATCTCATCGGCATCGAATCCCCAGGCCTCACAGCGGCCCTCGCCATCTCCGAGGAGGTGGGGGCTCTGGTTGAAGGGTCATACTTTTTAATCCCAAGGAGCACCTGATGAAACTGACCGTTCTGGTAGACAACAGCACTTATATTGACCGTTATTTTTTGGCTGAGCCGGCTTTTTCGGCATTGATTGAGGTCGATGGGCAAAAAATTTTATTTGACTGCGGGTACAGCGATATTTTTTTGAGGAACGCGGAAAAGATGGGGATTGACCTTCTGCATCTCGACCATCTGGTCTTTTCCCATGGGCACGTGGATCACACCGGGGGGCTGGAGCCTCTGATGCGGACTTTTTTTGAAGCGGCGATCGAAGGGCGGTCCCACCGGCGGCCCAAGGTCACGGCGCACCCGGATGTGTTTACAACCCGGACGATTCCGGGGATTGGGGAGATCGGGTCCAGCGTGTCGGCGGAGAAGCTTGGGGAGCATTTTTCCGTAAACCTTTCCGCGGGGCCGGTTCAGCTGACGGAACGCCTCTGGTTTCTGGGGGAGATTCCCCGGGAAAATGATTTTGAAGCCAAAAGCCCTCTGGGGATGCTGAAGGGCGAGCCGGACTGGATTCTGGATGACACGGCCCTGGTTTGGAAGGGGGAGGCGGGGCTCGTGGTGATCACCGGCTGCTCCCATGCGGGGATCTGCAACATCGTGGCCCAGGCCAAGCGGGTCTGCGGGGAGGAACGGATTCTCGATATCGTGGGGGGGCTTCACTTGCTTGCCCCCACCCCCCGGCAGCTGGCCGGGACCCTATCGTCTATCCAGTCTCTTCACCTTCCCGCCCTTCACGCCTGCCACTGCACGGATTTTTCTTCTCGAAAAGCCCTGGCCGAGGTGGCCCCTCAGCAGGAGGTCGGCGTGGGCCTTGTGCTGGATTATGATTAACCCAGGATCACGCAGTTTCGGCCCTTTTTCTTGGCGGCGTTTAAAAGGGTGTTGCAGCGGGTGAGGCAGGTCTCTTCGGTCTCGGGCGGGGTGTAGCTGGTGGCACCGGCGCTTAAGGTGACCTGGGGTGGGGTGTGGTCCCGGGTTTTTTCTTCTACGATGTGCCGGACGGCCTCGACCACTTCCACGGCCCCCATGAGGGGTGTGTCGGGGAGGAGCAGGAAAAATTGGTCGCCGGACCAGCGCCAGATGAGGTCGTGGGTTCTCAGGCGGGCCGTGAAGAGCTCGGCCAGGCTGGCCAGCAGGGCGTCCCCGGCGGCTTGCCCCCGGGTGTCGTTGTATTTTTGGAAGTGGTCCAGGCCGCAGAGGATGAGGGAGAGAGGGTGGTCGGCCCGTGTGTGGCGGGCGATCTCCTGATGGAACCGTTCCGGAAAGGTGTTGGGGTTGGGCAGGCCGGTCACGGCATCGGTGATGGCTTCCCGGGTCCACTGTTCGGTGAGGTCAGATCGCAGTGCGGTTTCCCGAACCAGGGCGTCCCGGGTCTCCATGAGGGTAAGATGGGTCTCCATGGCATGCCGGAATTCTGTGAGCAGGGCCTGGTGGACGAAGGGGTTGGGGGCTGTATCCAGGGCGCAGAGGGCACCAAAAACGCGGCCGTCGGCATGAAGCAGGGGCTCGCCGAGGCAGGCTTTGAGCCTGGGGTGGCCGGTCTCTTCGGGTTTTTTTGAGGCATCTTTGACGATAAGACGGGCGCGGGTGGCCATCACCTTTTCACTGAAGGCTTCGGCAAGGCTGAGGGCTGCCGTCTCGTTTGATGGCCAGGGGCATGCCTTGTCCCGGTCGATCACCACCGCTTCTGTTTCGGGGCCGTCAGCGCGTACGATCAGCACCACAGGGGCCTCCAGCAGGGTGCGAAGCAGGGAGACCATGCGTTGCCATGGGATGTGAATGTCATGGGGCAGGCCGTCACGCTCGGGCGGCAGGGTCTCCGGGGTCTCGTTCTCAGCAGCGGGGGAGCTTAGCACGTGTTGTTATCCTGTATCAAAGGGTCCTGGAGTAGGTTCGGCAAGCCGGGCAGGCTCTTGGGTCCGGTATGCCGGGTGGCTCTTCTCTTATCGGCAGGACGCTCTGTTTTTTCAAGGAAAGGGCGGGAAATTTTATAAAAAAAAGGGGCGGCCTCACAGAGGCCGCCCCTTTTTCATTTTGGCACAGGATCATGCCGGCGTGCGGCGCACCGTCAGGAGATCTCCTGACGGTGCGCGCTCTGCGTTCGATCCATCCGCATAAAAAGAACGCACACGTTGATCGGGTCGTGCTTACTTCATAAAGAGCATCTCCTGGTAGGTGGGCAGGGGCCAGAACTGGTCGGCCACCATCTCTTCGATGGCGTCGGCCACAGCCCGAAGCTCATCCATGGCCGGGAGAACTTTTTCGCAGCAGTGCGTCGCTTCTGAGAGCGTATCTCCGTGTTCCTGGGCCATGAGGGCTTTAAGGTGGGCCGAGGCGGCGCGCAGTTCCGCTGACAGCGAGGTGATGCGTGTCAGGGAGTCGTCGTCGCAGGGCAGGCCCAGTTCACGGAGTTTAAGGCAGTTGTCGGCCAGCATGGTTTGATGGGCCACGGCCGCCGGATAGATCTGGGTGTTGGCCATTTTAATGGAGATTCTGGCTTCCACCGCGATCTTCAAGATGTACTGCTCCAGGTAGATCTCCATGCGGCTTTCCAGTTCAGCCCTGGAGAGGACGTTGTACCTGGTGAAGATGTCCACGATGTCGTCATCCATCAGGCAGGGGAGGGCATCCGGTGTGGTCTTCATGTTGGGAAGGCCGCGTCGGGCCGCCTCTTCCTGCCAGGCGTCGGTATAGCCGTCACCGTTGAAGATGACGTCGCTATGGGCGTCCATGATCTCTTTGATCACCTCTTTGACCGCATCGTTGAGCTTGGCGCCGTCGCCCCCGGTGCGTGTCTCGAGTTCGGTGGCGATGTAGTCGATGGACTCGGCAAAGATTGTGTTCATGGCCACCAGGGGTCCGGAGACGGACTGGGCAGAGCCCACGGCACGGAACTCAAACCGATTGCCAGTGAAGGCAAAGGGGCTGGTCCGGTTGCGGTCCCCGGCGTCCTTGGGAAGCTTGGGCAGGGAGTCCACGCCGATATTCAAGGTGCCGCCGCCTTTGGAGGAGGTGGCGTCGCCGTGTTTGATCTGGTTCAAGACGTCCGTGAGCTGGTCCCCCATGAAGATAGAGAGGATGGCCGGGGGGGCTTCGTTGGCGCCCAGGCGATGGTCGTTGCCCGCGGTGGCCACCACCGCGCGGAGCAATTTAGCGTATTTGTGAACCCCTCGGATGATCGCGGCACAGAAGACGAGGAATTGTGCGTTCTCGTGGGGCGTCTCTCCGGGATCGAGGAGGTTGCCCTGGGTGGCGTTGCCAAAGGAGTAGTTGACGTGCTTGCCGGATCCGTTGATGCCCGCAAAGGGTTTTTCGTGCAACAGGCAGGTCATCCCGTATTTTCTGGCGACTTTTCGCAGGGTGACCATCACCAGCTGCTGGTGATCCGTGGCGAGGTTGGCCGTTTCAAAGACCGGGGCGAGTTCAAACTGGGAGGGGGCCACCTCGTTGTGACGGGTTTTGACGGGAATGCCGAGCTTGCACAGGTCCCGTTCCACTTCGCACATGTAGGCCAGGACCCGGTCGGGGATGGCGCCGAAGTAGTGGTCGTCAAATTCCTGTCCTTTGGGGGCCGGGGCCCCGAAGAGGGAGCGGCCGGAGGCCAGGAGGTCGGGACGGGCGGAGACAAAGTTTCGGTCGATGAGAAAGTACTCCTGCTCGGCACCGCAGGTGGCATTGACCATCTTGTTCGAGTCGTCTCCGAAGAGTTTCAAAATACGCTGGGCCTGGGTGTTTAAGGCCTGCATGGACCGCAGGATCGGGGTTTTTTTGTCCAGGGCTTCACCGGTCCAGGAGACAAAAGCGGTGGGGATGCACAAGGTGGCCCCGTTGGGGTTTTCCATGATGTAGGCGGGGCTGGTGACGTCCCAGGCGGTGTAGCCGCGGGCTTCAAAGGTCTCACGCAGGCCGCCGTTGGGAAAACTCGAGGCGTCGGGTTCCCCCTGGATCAGGGTGGAACCGGAAAATTCGGCGATGGCGTTGCCAGCCAGGTCGGGCATGAGGAAGCTGTCGTGTTTCTCCGCCGTGAGGCCGGTAAGGGGAAAGAAGACGTGGGCATAGTGGGTGGCGCCATTGTCTAAGGCCCAGTTTTTCATGGCCGAGGCGATGACATCGGCGACGGATGCGTCCAGCAGGGACCCCTCTTCCATGGTTTTGCTGATTATTTTGAAGATGTCCTTGGGCAGGCGTTTCTTCATGATGGAAATGCTGAAGACATTGTCCCCGAAGAGATCAATGGACGATGAGTTTTTAAAGTCAATGGTTGTCTCGAACGTGTAGTTGTTGATGGCCCTGATGGCTTCCGTTCTCACCGAATTGCCGTTCATAATGCTCTCTCCGTCTGATGGATTGATGACGCATCGTTGCCCTGTATGGGGGGGGCGTTTACGCCGATCTTATTTGTTGATTCCCGATAAATCTCCAGCTCGGGTTATGGGGAGGGGTAATGCAATAGGTGTGCCAAGGTGTACTTGGAGCGGGTATGGGCTCGTTTTCTTAGAGTATTTCATTTGCAGGGATGGGGCAAGAGAGAATGTAATAAGTGACAATTTTGTAAAAACCCACCGGGGTGATCCCACAAATTTGTCGGTTGTTCCCGGTGGGGTCGCGTGAAAATTTGTGAAAGCGGTCTTTTTTACGGTTGGGGGGCGGATGGACAGGGGGGGGAGGGGCGTGCGGAGGGTCACTGTGCGCGGTGGGGGAGGCGAGACGACAAAAGTGTAAGAAGGGTCCCTGGCGTAAAGGGCACGGGCGTTTGCGTCAGGAGAGCCCGTCCCATGCCGGGGCGTGGCACGGGCTCTTTTCGGGTGGCGCATGAGACCGGCGATCGGTCTCATGCGAGTCTTCAAAGGCCCTTAGGGATAGTAACGGGTCAATTTTTTTGCCGCCCACGTGGCGGATTTCTTTTCAAGCTGCCTGATGCACTCGCGTCTCAAGTCCTCTTTGCTTAAGAGGCGCTTTGGGTACTCGTCGGTCATCTGACTTGAGAAGATGGTGGCATTGCCGGATTTATTGTCTTCCCAGCTCTTTTTGTCATCAGCGGTGTAGCTTTTTTTGTAGGTATCGAGCACTTTGCCCCGGCTGACATCAAAGATGTTTACGGTGATGGTTGTGGATAGGGACGCTCTGAGGGTGTGCTGCCTGTAGCTCATGTGGAACTTCTTGAAGGCTCCGAGGCGGTGTTCACCGACCCCCACTCCTTCAACAAAACCTCGCTTGGTGGGCCCTCCGTCTTTGAGGTTGCTGTTGTTCCATGTGCCCGCGATGATCGGGGTCTTTCTGTACTCATCCAGGATCAGCCGGCCGTGGCTGTCGGTGAGGTATTCTGCGAAAGAGTCCCGTACCTTGTTCACGGCGGTCGCGCGGGGGTTTCGGTAGGT
Source organism: Desulfoluna sp. (assembly GCF_030145185.1). GTDB lineage: Bacteria > Desulfobacterota > Desulfobacteria > Desulfobacterales > Desulfolunaceae > Desulfoluna. Next base: position 77,158 of record NZ_JAQYWB010000021.1, read on the forward strand.
GCCTTCGGAGAGGGAGACGGTGATGACGGTGCCGGAACCGACTTTGCGCGCGCCGGCAGCGACGGAGCTGATGGTGTTTTTGCGATAGCCGTTCTCTTCCAAGGCCACGAGGACACTGGGGTAAGCGGAAAAGGTTTCGCTGCTGAAGTTTTTTCGAGCGCTGCTGTCGTTGAAGTTTTTGAATCCATCCGGGCTCTTGAGCTTGCTCTTGATCTCAGAGGCGATGGATTTCGCCAGGCGGCTCTCGTCTTTGCTGGAGGTCTCCAGGACATAATAGCAGACATAGGCCTTCATCTTGGCGGCGGCGATGAGGACGTCTGTGTCCTTGTAGTTGGGGACCCATTTCAGGCTCTGCTCGTAGGATTCCACGGCTTCACGGTAGCCGGGACGTGTGTTCTTCGCTTCCAGGGCCTTGCCGTGTTTGTAATAAAGATCGGCGGCAGAGGTGAAGTGTTTATTGTACTCTTTTCCCCAGATGGTGGTGAGGGTGGTGAACACGGGAATGGCGGTTTCGCGTTTGTCCCAGGTGGGGGCTTTGCAGCGCTTCATGCCCTCTTTATAATAGCTTGCTGCCGCGATCTTCTTGCCGTCTTTGTATGCTTTGCCAGCCATCTCAGAGGCTTTCTGGAACTGAGCCCAGCACCCTTTTTTTGCATTCCAATCGCTGAGCTTGGAGAGGCGGACGCCCTCCGTGTAATGGCCTTCAATGGCCTTGGCTTTGGCGGTTTTTCTCTGGGCCGTGTAATCCTTGATTTCCGGGCTGAATTTCCAGCCTTCCACGGGGTGAACCAGGGGCAGGGTGGCCGCTTTGATGTTGTCGGTCATTTTAACCAGGGCATCATAGTCATGATAGACGCTGTCCCAGGCAAATTTAACGCTGCTGTGTTTGTTTTGCTCAATGCGTGAGGTGTAAAGGCTGATTCCTTGGGGGTAGGCCTCTCTAATAAAGGTGTACGCCTTTTCGTATTCAGGGTTCAGTTTGGTGGCTTCCACTGATTTTTGAATGGCCAGGGGGTAGTTTCCCTGTTTGCGGGCCGAGTTGGCGGCATTCATGGCTCGCCCTTCTTTGGAGAACATCCCCATGAAGGATGCGCACCCGCTCAGCATGAGCACGGCGGTTAGCGCAGCGGTCAGGAATAATAAATGGCTTTTTTTCATACGTGGTCTACTCCGTTCAGAAATATAGGGCTCAGGCTCGATGGTATCGACAGCATGTCGAAGGATGATTCTGGGCGTTAATAGGAATTCTTGTATGCCTAGGATTGGCCGAAAGTACGGCTGCCGGAGCAGGCCGGGTCTTCGAGCTCTTCCCTGGATTGACGGGTGATCCCCCGGGTTTGCTTAAATTATATAACAATATTCCCTGAGAGGTAACGTCCTTGCTTTACAGGGTATAATTATTATTTTAACTTAATAGAGGCGGGCGGGGTGGGCAAGGAGATTATTTACTGTAAAGTTAAAATGGCAGGTTCCAGGCGGGCAGGGTTCAGCCGCGTGGAATAAGTCTTGATTGGCCTTTTGAAGGGGGCCGCCTTTTCAGACAGGGGGAAAGGGCCGGTAAATTTAGTGATTTAGGGGCGGGTGACGTTGGAGAGGTCAGCGGATGGGGCGTCAGGTGGCGAGGTGGAGGGCCCCATGGCCCCCCAGGGTTATTTTTTTGTCGGCCCCCCCTCGCCGCCTAGAGTGCGTCGTATCCTTCTTCGCCCGTCCGGACACGGATGGCCCGTTCCACTGGGATGACAAAGATCTTTCCGTCCCCGATTTTGCCGGTGTTGGCCACCTTGCGGATTACCTCAACGATGTGGTCGACCCGGGAGGCTTCGGTGACGAGCTCTATTTTGAGTTTGGGCACAAAGTCCACATCATACTCGGCTCCGCGGTAGATCTCTTTGTGGCCTTTCTGGCGACCGTACCCCTTGACTTCCGAGACGGTCATTCCCTGGATGCCGATCTCTCCTAAGGCTTCTTTGATTTCATCGAGCTTAAACGGTTTGATAATGGTTTCAATTTTGCGCATACCCCACTCCTTTGATTTATGATCGCATTCGTAAAATGGCTTCAAGGATTGTCTCTTTGATTCGGGCAATGGTTTGGGGCTCGGTCACCTTCTGCCCATCCACGGTTCTGACATAAAAGATATCCACCACCTGGTCCACGTGGGTGGTGATTTTGGCGTAGTGGATGTTGAGATCCAGGTGGAAAATGGCATCGGTGACGGCAAAGAGCAGGCCCGGAAAGTCGTCGGAGTACACCTCGATAATGGTGAAAAAACTTGACCCGAGGTTGTCCAGCTCCACCCGGTCGGGTTTGTCGGAGATGGTTATTTTTTTTCGGATGGCCGGGTTAACCCCCTTATCCATGAGGGCCCAGTGGATGTCCAATGTCCCTTCCAGGGACTCCTTGAGATTTTTTTCCACCCGCTGCCAGCGCTCCTCTTCCCGGGTGAGGTCAAAAAAGGGCTTCACCGAGAAGATGTCCAGGGCCGTGGAATGGCCCCAGGTGTAGACCTGGGCGTAGAGGATGTCGAGGTCGTTTAAGGTAAAGACCCCGGCCAGCTTGGAGAAGAGCCCGGGACGGTCGATGCCGCAGATTTCGGCCCGTCGGTTGGTGCTGCCCTCTTTCTTTTTGATGCTTAAGGTGACCCCCTCTTTGCCCATCATGAAAAAGAGGCGCAGGTGCTCAACAATTTCCTCCACGGAGGCGTAGAGGAGGTAGCGGGGGGGCATGGTGCCCAGGTATTGTTCGACTTTTTCCGTGTTCAAAATCTTCAGGACGGCCAGTTTCTTTTTTTCAATGCAGCGTTCACTTTTGGCGGTGGCCAGCTCCCCTTTTTCGATGATGTCCAGGACTTTGAAGAAGAGGTCGCGAAGCAGGTTCTCTGTCCAGGAGTTCCAGGCTTTGGGGCCGGTGGAGATGGAGTCGGCGACGGTGAGGAGATACAGCATCTTCAGGCGGTTGGGGTCTCGGATGGTCCGGGCGCAGGAGACGGCGGTCTCCTCATCGTCGATGTCGCGCCTGCGGGCCACGTTGACGAGGTAGAGGTGGTGTTCGATGAGAAAGACGATGTCCTCCGTCTTTTTCTTGCCCATGCCCCAGGAGAGCAGCAGCTCCCGCGCCAGACGGGCTCCAGAGATCTCATGGTCCTCCTCGCCGGGAGCCCCCTTGCCGATGTCGTGGAGAAGGGCCGCCCAGAGGAGTCGACCCTTGCCCTGCACTTCTCCCAAGACTCTGCCGTACAGAGAGCACCGGTCCGGTTTGCGGTTGGAAAATTCGTTGATGGTCTGGACGGTGTAGAGGCTGTGCCGGTCGACGGGGTAGATGTGGTAGCGGTTGTACTGGATGCGGTTGACGATCCCTTCGAAGCTGGGGATGAGCCTTCCTAAAAAACCAGACACCAGCATTTTTTCCAGCACATTGAATTGCTCTGTTGCGGTGGACAAAATGCGCTCCATGACCTTCATGACCGAGGCGTCGTCTCTAAAGGCTTTCACCAGGTGGCTGAACTCTCCGATGGTGCGCAGGGCGTCGGCCCCCAGGGCGTATTGAAGGCGTGCACTCTCCTCAAAGAGGGCCATGATGAGGGCGGGATTTTTGATCACCTCTTCGGGGGCGGCAAAATTCACCACGCCGCCATCGGCGATGATCCCCGGTTTCCGGGAGCGTCTGAGGAAGCTGCGTCCCAGAAAGCCCTTGGTGGACCGGGTGCATTGGGTCAGCATCAGGGAGAGGTGATGTTTGATGAACTCCATGTGGCCGTGGAGCTCGCCCATAAAGCGTTCGACAGGTTTTTGGCCGTGGCAGAACCCGCGGAACCGCATGGCCTCGGCCAGTTCGACCTGGTGCTCAAAGTGGATCTGGTCCAGCTTGCGGCCGCTGAGCAGGTGGAGGTGGTTTCTGACCTTCCAGATAAAGGCCAGGGCTTCCTCCAGGCGGAGGAATTCTTTGTGTGAAAAAAAACCGGCGTATTCCATGTCCCGAGGTTCCCGGGCTGCCACCAGCACCCGGGAGAGCCAGTACATGCTGTGGTAATCTCTCAGCCCCCCTTTGCCGTTTTTGATATTGGGCTCCATGAGGTAGGAGGCGTCTCCGAAGGTTTTGTGGCGGCTTCGGCACATGTCATTGAGCTGGGTGACGATGCGTTTGGGGTTGCCTTCCACAAATCGGGTGCGGAACTGCTGGAGAAAATCGCTGTAGATAGGGGACATGCCGCAGAGGAAGCGGGCATCCAGGATGGAGGTGAGGACATGGAGGTCCTTGTCGGCCATTTCCAGGGTTTCGGGGATGGAGCGGGTGGCGTAGCCGACCTCCATCTTCAGGTCCCACAGGGGGTAGATCACCTCTTGAATGAGGGCTCCGGCTTCGTCGGGTACCTGCTGATCAAAAAGAAAGAGGATGTCCACATCAGAGTGGAGACAGTGCTCCCTCCGGCCGTATCCTCCTAAGGCCACAATGGAAAAAGGGTGACCGCCCATGGCCAGGGACTGGCCTGAGGTGCTCTCCCCGAAGCATTGGGTGAAGTAGTTGTCCACAGCCACCGTGCTCTCCATGAGGAGGTCATGGCCGCGTCCTTTCTGAACGAGGTTTTTCAGTTTTTCGCGTGCTTTTTTCAGCTCGACGACTGCCGATTGTACCATAAGTATACCCCGATATCACCAGAGACGAAGGGGCCGGCCATGTGCCGGGAGGAGACAAGGGGAGGCGTGGGTAAACGGGCACGTCCCCTGACATCCTGTGGTCTGTTACCGGTGCCTGATGATTCTTTCTTTGAATGGTTCTTCACTGCATCCACGTATCATATTTCCATTTTCTGATTTTTTCAAACACCAAAGTGAAATAACATTTTTGTAAATAGTGCCGATGGGTTCATTCCAGGGGGCGAGGGGCTCAATCAGGGTGCCCGCCGCTTCGTTCGTCTTTTTCTTCGGATCACAGCGATTCCTTCATCCCGTCTGAAGAAAACCGGACCTGTGTTTTCAAATCATGTCTCAATCCTTTCTCCCCTCCAACCGATTAGATATTAGAATGTTTATTATAAAACCCAGCGATTTGTTGCCTGTGCGCTCCCTTGACAGTGGTGTGACAGGGCACCCGGTCGCACGCTTTTTTTGTGGATCAGTGAGCTTCCCCTCCTGATTCTGGGTGTGTTCTGACCGGCTTGGATGCGGTTTCAACCCAAGGTGAATCCATTGGGATTCAATGAAGGATGTATGTATGTTCAGCAAGCTCAATCTTAAGGCCAGGCTCTTGCTTTTTGTCTGCCTGGTGACTGTGGTCTCTTTTTCTGTCACCGTCTGTGTGATCTCTTTCAAAGTGTTTCAAACCTCGCGAAATCAGACGCTGGCGTATACCAAAGAGACGGCCTACCGTTATGGCGGTGAGGTGAGGACGGAGATTCAGATCGCCGCGGATGCGGCTCGATTCCTGGCAGAGGCCATGGCCGGCCTGGCCAGTGACGGCACCCCTCCTGCGCGGGCCAAGCTCAACGCCTTGCTTAAAGGGGTCTTTGATAAAAACCCCGCCTTCTGGTCCGTTTACACGGGGTGGGAGAAAAATGCCCTGGACGGGAGTGACCAGGCCTTTGTCAGCACCCCCGGCAGCAACGGAGAAGGGCGTTATCAGGCCCTGTGGCTTCGCGGGGTCTCCGGAAATACCTTGTCTACCTTGAAAACCTATGTGAAGAGCGACCCCAAGGGCAAGTGGTACTGGATTCCCATGACGTCGGGAGATGTCTATGTCTCCGAGCCCAATGTTTACAATGTGGGTGGAAAAGATCGCATGCTGGTCAGTGTGGTGGCACCCATCCGCGTGAACGGCAAGTCGGTGGGGGTTTGCGGGGTTGACTACGGGATGGACAAGTTTGCGTCCATGGTAGGGAACATCAAGCCCTTTGGCACAGGCTATGCGGCCTTGCTCTCCAACGAAGGCAAGATCGCGGCGTATCCGGATACTGAGTGGGTGGGCAAAAACATCCGAGACCTCGGGACGGAGGCTCGCATTGGCGAGGCCGTTGCCGGCGGAAAAGAGACGCTTGTGTTTGACGAATCCAAGGTCTTGGGAAAAGAGGCCTTTACGGTTTATACCCCCATCGTCATTGATCGTTGCTCCACCCCCTGGAGTCTTGCGGTGACGGTTCCTATGGATCAGGTGCTGGCCGGGGCGCGCCATCTTCGGAATATCAGTATATTGATCGGGGTGGTGTCGGTCCTGGTCATGGTGCTGGTGGTTCACCTGATCACAGGCGCGTTGATTCTTCGTCCCATTCATCAGGTGTCTGAAGGGCTGCGGGATATTGCTGAAGGTGAGGCGGATCTCACCAAGCGTCTTACGATTCTCAGAAAAGACGAAATCGGGCATTTGGCCGGGTGGTTTAATACCTTCATGGGCAACCTGCACGCGGTGATCTCCGACACCACCCGCAATGCCCGGGAGGTGGGCGAGGCCTCTGTCGTCCTGACGGGTATCTCCGGAACACTCTCCGAGGCCACGGAAGGGACGACGGTTCGGGTGAGGGATGTGGCAGATGCCGCCCGTACCTTGAGCGACAACATCGACTCTGTCTCTGCAGCGATGGAGCAGACCTCCGCCAATGTGCATAGGGTGGCCGCCGCCACGGAGGAGATGACTTCCACCATCGCCGAGGTGGCTCAGCAGGCGGAAAGCGCCCGGGGGGTCTCTGAAACGGCCGTTCGTCAGTCCACCAGCGCGTCGGAGAAGATGGACCGCCTCGGCATCGCCGCCCTGGATATCGGCAAGGTGACGGAAAGCATCTCCGAAATATCGGAGCAGACCAACCTTTTGGCTTTGAACGCCACCATTGAGGCGGCCCGGGCCGGAGAAGCCGGCAAAGGTTTTTCCGTGGTGGCCAGTGAAATCAAGGCCCTCTCCAATCAGACCGCCGAAGCCACCCAGGAGATTCGGGCGCGGATTGCAGGCATCCAGAAGGTGGCCTCCGACTCGGTCTCCGAGATGGAAGGGGTGGCCGGGACCATCCAGACGATCGACGGGATTATCGCCACCATCGCCACGGCGGTGGAAGAGCAATCCACCGCCACGGGAGAGATCGCTATGAACATCACGCAGGCGGCCGACGGGATCAGCCATGTGAACACCAACGTCAGTGATTCCGCTGAACTGGCTTCACGCATCTCCACGGAGATCTCCGACGTCAATGATGCCGCTGGAGAGATCAATCGCAGCAGCGCCGAGGTGCAGGCCAGCGCAGGAACCCTGGCCAGCTTGTCGGAGGGACTCGGCAGCCTTGTGGTGCGGTTTAAGTTGTGATAACACCATGATAACGATGCCCCCGGCGGCCTTGCCGGGGGCCAAACTTTTGCCTGATTTTATAAAGACGGGTTTGACCAACAGGCCTTGTTCGATTTCATAGAAACCTTCGCGAATGTCCTCACCCTGAGGAACGAAGGGAGAGGGCATTCGCAGTATGGGGTCCAGGGGACCCTCCCCTGGCCGCCGGAGGCAGGTATTTTCTGCCCACTTTAGATAGAAGGCTGCTTTTTTCCGGTGACGTTGACCATAAAGGCGCGTTTTTTATCACCACCATCCCTATGGGAGGCAAAAGATGGCCATCGTGGAGGTGCGGGAGGTTCGGAAAGTTTACAGGCAGGGGGATGTGGAGGTGCCGGCCCTGTCCGGGGTTTCCCTTTCCATTGACCCGGGGGCTTTTCTGGCCCTGGCCGGACCGTCGGGCTCGGGGAAAACGACGCTTCTCAATCTCATCGGCGGGCTGGACGTGCCGGATGACGGGGAGATCAGGGTGGATGGGCGGGTGTTGGGCGCTCTTTCTGCCACGGCCTTGACGGAGCTGCGTCTTCATCGCATCGGGTTTGTTTTTCAGGCGTACAATTTGATTCCGGTGCTGACGGCGGTGGAAAATGCCGAGTATGTCATGCTGCTTCAGGGGATCCCGAAACGGGAACGCCGGGAGCGGGCCATGGCGGTGCTCGATGAGGTGGGACTTTCCGGTCTCTCCCATCGACGGCCTGCCGAGCTCTCCGGTGGCCAGCAGCAGCGAGTGGCCGTGGCCCGGGCCGTGGTGTCTCAGCCGGCCATCGTGCTGGCGGACGAGCCCACGGCAAACCTTGACTCGGCAACGGGGGCGGGGCTTCTTGCCATGATGCGGGAGATGAATGAGACCAAGGGGGTGACCTTTGTCTTTTCTACCCATGACGCCATGGTGATGGCCGCAGCCCGTGAGGTGATTCGCATGAAGGACGGGCGGTTG
>NZ_JAQYWB010000101.1 GCF_030145185.1 Desulfoluna sp.
GATATCCACGGGCTGTTTTTTCAGGAGAGCCTTGGCTTCATCGGCCAGGCCCTTGGCGTACGTGGTGTTGTCGTGAAGGATGGCAATCTTTTTGAACCCCATGTTGACGAGGGTCTTCATCGCGACGCTGCCCTGTTCGTCGTCTCTCGGGCAGGTGCGGAAGAAGTATTTCAGTCCTTTTTCCGAGAGGCGGATGGCCGTGGATCCGTTGGCGATATGGATGATCTCCTCTTCGTCGTAAATATTCTGAGAGGCTTCGGTGATGGAGGACCCATAGGTGCCGATCACGGCGATGATGTCACGGGTGGCAAGCCGTTGGGCGGCCAGGGCAGCCGTCCGGGGATCCCCGGCGTCGTCTTCGGTGATGATCTCCACCTGCTGGCCAAGAAGACCGCCCTTGGCGTTGACTTCATCGGCGAGCAGCTCAACGATTTGTTTCATATCCTGGCCTTCGCTGGCCCAGGAACCGGTGAGGGGACACATGAGGCCGATCTTGAGGGTCGCGGCCGCGGCGAAGGATGCCATCAGGGAAAAACACAAGGCAAGAAACAGAATTCTTTTCATAAGCACATCTCCTCTGGTTGATGTCGGTGTGGCGGGATTCGGTCCCATCCGAAATTCAGGATAACAGGGGTCAGTGTCTGGGACTCCGACGGCAGTCCACGGGACCGCTTACCTGCTCATTTGGGCCGGATATACCTTGTCGCTTTGGCACGTCAAGCTATCTGTTGTTTACTATTATGCATGGGTGATAAGGCATGACGATGCCCGCGCGTAAGTCAACGAACCATAGGCACATTACGGCAATGCTTTATCGGAACGACACATGAAAAGCGTGCCGTAAAGCTGGCGTTGAGTTGTCCTTACGATGGGCTATTTAACTCGTATTTCGGTAAAACATCAAGTTTTTTCTATGGATTGCTGGGTTATGACTTGCTTGAAAGTTCCTTCATTTCAAGGGCGCTGGACGGGAACTTGGCTGGTAGTCCGCCCATATGACACCTGATTGGTAAGATGAATTAGACATACGGAGCAAGCGCTGTCCCACCCCGCGGGTGCGGAAATATCCGAGAGTCCAAAGAGAACTCTGGGTTTGACAGGGGCGAGGCGGATGTATTATCGTAATTATACGATTAAATAAAGATCAAGGAGGTCGCTGTGACATCACCGGATGGACATCGGGCCCACAGGCTGGGCGAACTCTGCAAGGCCCTGGCTCACCCTGCGCGCATTGAAATTCTCAACCACCTTTTGGCGGAAGACCGCTGTATTTGCGGCGATCTCGTGGCGGTGTTGCCCCTGGCTCAGTCCACGGTGAGCCAGCACCTGAGGGTCCTGAGGAAGGCCGGGCTTGTCCAGGGTGAGGTGGAGGGGCCGAAAACCTGTTATTGCGTGGACCCAGAGGTGCTCGGAGAGTTGAAGCTGCTGGTGGGAGGGTTGGGGCAGATGATTGAGGAGAGAGTGGATGAAGGATAATCTGATGGCCTTTGGAGAGAGCGCGGCTCGGGACCTGGGCGCCCCCTGTTGTTGCGGGCCGGCCTCGGAGGGCGATGACCGGGAGATGCCGGGTTACAGCGTGTGCCGCTTTGTGGACTCCTTTATGGAGACTCCTGAAGGGGCCGTGCCGGTGGTGAAAACCCGCCTTGAAAGGGTGGATCATCTGGGGACTCTGGCGGCACGGTGCAACGTGGGGCGAAGCGACTACAGGGTAGCTCCCGGGCTTTACGCCGTGGGCGAGCCGACGGAGACTGCGCCGGTTCTGGTGACGGCCAACTACAAGATGAGTTTTGACGCTGTGAGACGGACGCTTTCGGGTATGAATGCCTGGCTCCTGGTGGTGGATACAAAGGGGATCAACGTCTGGTGCGCAGCGGGCAAGGGCAGCTTCTCTGCCGAGGGGGTGGCGGCGATGGTGACGAAGACGGGCCTTACTCAGGTGGTCTCTCACCGAAAGCTGATTCTGCCCCAGCTTTGCGCCAACGGGGTGACGGCTCGGGAGGTGAAAAAACGGTGTGGGTTCCGGGCTGAGTTTGGCCCCCTTCGTGCCTCGGATCTGCCCGGGTTTATACAAAGCGGGTTGAACGCCGATGCGGGCATGCGCCGCATCACCTTTACCTTGAAAGAACGACTTGAATTGATGCCCGTGGAGGTGAGTCTGACGGGCCGGCATCTGCTCTGGCTGGTGCCCGCCCTTTTTCTCCTTTCGGGGGTCGGGCCGGGCTTTTTCTCCTTTTCACAGGCGGTTCTTAAGGGTGTCGCTGCATGGTCGGCCCTTTTTACAGGCATCCTGGCTGGTGCCGTCATCACTCCGGCCCTGCTCCCCTGGCTTCCCGGGCGGGCTTTTGCAGTTAAAGGGGCTCTGGCGGGCCTGCTCTGCGGACTTCCTTTCGGGCTTTTTTACTGGAATGAGGTGGGCATGGGGAGTCTGTTCGCGTTGATTTGCTGGCTGACGGCCGTGAGCTCGTATCTGGCCATGAATTTTACCGGTGCCACCCCTTATACCTCCCCCACAGGGGTCGAGCATGAGATGAAGCGGGCCATTCCTGCCCAGGCCGTCGCTGTCATCGTGGGGTTGATCATCTGGCTGGCTGCGCCCTTTACAGGCTAAGGAGGATTTACCATGAAAGATCTTCGATACATCGACAACATGGCCACCTTGAAGCTGCATACCGATCTCTGCGTCGGATGCGGACTCTGCACCACCGTCTGCCCGCACGGCGTTTTTTCTCTGGAGGGGCCAAAGGCCCGCATTGACGACTTGAACGGCTGTATGGAGTGCGGCGCCTGCGCCCGAAATTGCCCGGTGGCCGCTATCTCTGTCAACCCTGGCGTCGGTTGCGCCGCGTACATCATCTCCGGCTGGATCAAGGGCAAAGACAAGGCTTCCTGTGGGGGTGGGTGCTGTTAAAGCAAAAAAATTGCCTCCGGCGGCGAGGTGTGTCACCTCGAAAGCGGGTTTGCGAATGCCCATCGGGAGTCGCCACTCCGGGCTGAAATGCGTTCGCATTCGCGTGAAGTGCAAGGAATCGCACAGTGCGTCGCAAGTGCATGAGCTACCGGTGCTTCCGTGTCAATTCGCGGGTTTCTTATGCCTTCCCTTTATACAGAAGAAATCGTGGGTAATAGAGACCCCAGTGGATGGAGGCGCACCTCAGGCCGAAGGCCAGGGCCAGGCCGCCGTAGCGGTTGAAGGGGGCCTCCGGGGCCAGGTGGAGGAGGGTGCAGAAGAGATCCATGTCTTTCTTGCCCGCTGCCACCACGCCGGTGATGGAAAAGGCGGCGATGCCCACCATGCCGATAAGATAAATAATCATGACGCCTTGCCTGATCTGAATGTTGAGGGTTGCACTGGGCGCCTGCCTGTCACAACGCCCCTCTTCAGCAACGGGAATAGGTGTCTCGGGAGGCTCGCCATGACATGTGACGGATTAATGCGTTATTTTTCCACGATTTTTTTTGATGTCGCTGCGTCGGGTTTTGGCGTTCATGCGTTTTGCCCGGGCATTTTTGGAGGGTCGGGTGGGGCGTCTTTTCTTGGGGGTGATTGTGACGCTTCGAATCAGGCTGATCAGTCGCTCTACAGCCCCCTGGCGATTCATCTCCTGGCTGCGGTGCTCCCGGGATTTGATGATGACGATGCCCTCGTCGGTGATGCGGTGATCAGAGAGGGCCAGGAGCCTCTCCTTGTAAAGCTCCGGCAGGGAGGAGGCCCGGATGTCGAAGCGCAGATGGATGGCCGTGGAGGAGGTGTTGACGTGCTGGCCTCCGGGACCGGAGGCCTTGACGGCTGAGAGCTCCACCTCCGCGTCGCCAAGGGCCAGGTGTTGGGAAATGAGAATGGGCATGGGGCTTCTCCGTCAGGATGCCTGAATGCGGTCCGCGTACCAGGCGACGATGACCTTGGCGGCCTGATCCACATGGGCGTTGTCCACGATGGCAAGGGGTGTTTTCTCGACCCCTTTGTACACCTTGTCGTAGTAATCCACCATCACTTCGCGCAGGAAGGTGAGGTAGTCTCCGGCGTCGATGGCTTCAAACCATCTCTCCACAGCCTGGGTGCCCACCCGCCGCGTCAGGTACCGGATGGCGTCTTTGACCATGGTCTCAGCCTGTTTGCCGCCGCTGCCGAAATATTCCCGTTTCAGGCGATCCAGCCGGGCGTCCAGGGGACAGGTAAGCCCGATGTGGGCCTCCTGCTCCAAGGCGCGGCAGATCGTCGGAGGCAGGTTAAACTGGCCGATTTTCTTGCTCTCCATCTCGGTGAGAAAGGGGGGCAGGCTGCCGTCTTTGCGCCGGTGCTGAAGCAGGTTGACATAGAGGTGGGTCTCAAAGTCCCGCTGGCTTTTGGCCAGGGAGTCCCCCATGAGAGCAAACCGAATCTCACCGAAGACCGAGGCGGCGTGGCCTGCCGCAGCTTCGAGGTGAAGGACGGGGATCTCCGGGTGGTGGGCCTGGATATACTCCAGAAGCTCAGATTTGCCGCATCCGGTCTTTCCGGACAGGGGGTAAAGGGTCAGCTCCTGATCGTAAAGCAGGGTGTGGACCTCTTTTCGGAAGGCTTTCTGGCCTCCATCGAGGCGTACGGCATTGATGCCGTTTTCGTTGAGCATGCTGGATGTGTAGCGGCTTCGGCCTCCTCCCCGCCAGCAGTAGAGGAAGACCGGCCTGTCCTGGGCCAGCTCGCGGACTTTTTCGAGGTAGGCGTCTTCTTTTTCTTTTGCCAGGTGCCAGGCGTAGGAGAGGGCGAGGCCCTTGTCGTGACGCTTGTAGATGAGCCCCACCCTGTGGCGCTCTTCGTTGGTCAGGATCGGGAGATTGACGGCGAAGGGGAGGCGTTCTTTTTCGAATTCAGCCTCGGACCGTACATCAATCAGGGTGACGGCTCCCGGGTTCCCATGGGCGAGATCGGTGAGGATGTCTGTAAAGGCGTCCTGGGGAATCACCCGTTCGATGGAGGCGAGGTCCTGAAAGTGTACGTGGGGGAGATTCAGGGGGAGCACCTGGGTGAGCAGGGCTTCCAGCTCCTCTTTCTGGGGGTGATTGTCGGTGTCGCTATGGGGGGTCATGGGGACTTCCTGTTGTCTTCGGTGTCAGGCTCTGTGGCCTTGTGGTACGCACGTTAATTCTTTTGTGCCCGTTTCTTATCAGAAAGGGACCCTGGGATGCCACCCCAAAAAAAACGAAGGCCGGGGCAGGGCGATGACCTGTACCGGAAAGCCGTGGCCTTTGAGGGTTACAGCGTTTGTCGGATCTCTTCCCAAAAATGAAGGGCCTCTGCCGGGAGGGTGGTGATGGGCAGGCCCGTGGACAGGGCATGGTGGTAAACCCTGGCGGCCTTTTCGAGGAGCTCTGCGTTTCGCATGGCCTGCTTGAGGTCGCGGCCAAGATTTAATGCGCCGTGGTTCTGCATGATAAAACAGGAACAGCCGTTGGTGACGCTTTTCCCCACCTGTGCCGCTAACGCGTCGGAACCGCTGAGGGCATAGGGGATGACAGCTATCTGATGGCCGATCAGCATGGCAATTTCGTCAAAGAGAGGGGGAATGGGCGTGTTGAGAACCGCGAAGATGCTGGCGTGGAACTGGTGGGTATGGGCCACGGCGTTGACGTCGGGGCGCCGGGTGTAGAGGGTGGCGTGCATGCCGGCCTCGATGGAGGGCTTGAGGTCGCCTTCGATTAGGTGGAGGTCGAAGTCCAGGAGACAGATCTCCTCGGAGGTGAGCTCGTGGTAGGGAACCGATGACGGGGTGATGGCGAACAGGTTTTTCCCCGGAACCCGGGCGGAGACGTTGCCCCCTGAGCTTAATTGAGTGCCGAAGTAATGGTTTTCCGAGAGCCAGAGGGCGGCGTCCAGGACCTCTTGTTTTATGCTGACATACGTATCCATGGACGAATCCTTACCTAAATAGTCATTGGGTTGGGGCGGAAAACAGTGCCAAGCCCCGGATAGAAGCTCTGAAGCCTCGCAGCGCTTAGTATAGGCCCCCGGAATGATGGAGTAAAGAAGATTGATAGGGTTGCCAATCGGGGGATAATACGTTAATAGCTGACGTTTGCTCGGATTTTTGATTGCGTTTTGTGGGGCAATTTTTTTGGTAACTGTTCAGCTCCCCAAAAAGCCTCCGGCGGCAAGGGTGGCGAAGCCACTTAGGCTAAAATACCTTGAAAGCAGGGTAACTATTCAGCTCGAAAAAGCAGCCTCCGGCGGCAAGGTGTGCCACCTTGAAAGCAGGTTGCGGATGCGCTTTGCCCCTCGTTCCTCGGGTCAAATCACATCCGCCTTTAAGACGGAATTCGTTCGAGGACACTTTTTTAAGACCTGTTTATTAAACTTTTTAAAAGTTTAGCCCCCGGCAGGGCCGCCGGAGGCATAAGCTGAATCGTTACATTTTTTTTAAAAAAAAGGCCTTATGACAGGTGCGGTTTCGTGCGTCATGATTGAAGTGGACCCATGGATGGGGCGATGGCCGAATCGCCCGGGGAGTGTCGTTATGTTCGGATGGTGTGGAACCGTTCTTCGTGTAGATTTGACCTGTAAAACCTTGGAAAAAAAAGACCTGGATCCCCAGGTCGCCCAAGATTTTCTCGGGGGGCGAGGGCTCAACGCAAAAACCCTGTTTGATGAGCTGGGGCCGGGGGTCGACCCCCTGGGACCCGAAAACCTCCTCTGTTTTGCCACAGGAACCCTGACAGCAACCACCATGGGCCTCTCCAGCCGCCTGCACGTCAGCACCCTCTCTCCGTACAGCGGCATCATGGGGGACGGTAACGTCGGGGGGGCCATGGCCCATGTCATGAAACGGGCCGGGTACGATCAGATGGTGGTGTCCGGGGCCTCCGACACCCCTGTTTATCTTCTGATCGAGGACGGAGACGTTTCCTTTCACGACGCCGATGATCTCTGGGGCCTCGACACCTGGGCCACTACGGATCTCCTGGTGGAGCGCCACGGCAAAGGCGTGTGTGTGGCATGTATCGGGCAGGCCGGGGAGAATCTGGTGCGCCTGGCCTCCACCATGGTGGACAAATACGCCTCGGCCTCCCGGGGCAGTGGGGCCGTCTGGGGGTCCAAAAAATTGAAGGCCATCGTGCTCCGGGGCACAGGCCGCCCTGAACTCTTTGACCGGAAAGGATTCCTCGCGCTTTCTAAAGAGGACAAGCGGTTCATGGCCGAAGATCGGGTGCAGAAAGAGGTGGCCGCCGTCTATGGCTCCCATTACGGTATCACCCATTGGTTTCCCGGTTCCCGAAATTTTGAAAAAGAGCTTTCCCCCGAAGAGGTGCCTGAACAGTTGCGCCACGAAGCCTGGAAAGAGTACGAGATCGACCGTGTGGGCTGCCAGAGCTGCCATATCAAGTGCAAGAACGTGTATAAAATTCCCAAGGGAGATCGCAAGGGAGAGATCGGGGAAGGCATGGAGTACGAAGCGGTCTATTGCCTTGGCACCAACTGCGGGGTGGAAGATCCCGTGGCCATTATGGAGATGGAGAACCTCTGCGACGCCTATGGGGTGGATGTGATTGCCATTGGGAATACCATCGCCCTGGCCAAAGACCTCTACAACCGGGGTATCATTGATGACAGCGTCACCGGCGGCCTGGATCTCTCCTGGGAAAACGCGAAAGATCAGGTGGAACTGGTCCATAAAACCGTCATGCGTGAAGGCTTCGGCAACCTCATCGCTGAAGGGATGTACTCCCTGGCCAAAATCATCGGAAACGGGGCCATGGAGCACTGCTATCATACCAAAGGGCTGGGCCGTGGGGTCTACCCCGCCGGGCTCTTTACCCTGGCCCACGCCATCGCCACACGGGGCGCCGACCACCTGCGGGGCCGCAGCTGGTCCTGTGGGGAAAATTCGGATGAAGACGTGCTTAAAGACCTTATGGACAAAGGCATCATCACCGATGACCCCGTTCACTCCATGATCCACGGGGAGAGGGTGACCACCCTGGCCGATACCATCGGCCGCTGCAAGGGGGCTGTTAACACCTGGACCTGCGCCCTGCCCCTGATCTGGAAAGGCTCTCTTTTTGACGGCCTGGCCGAGATGCTGACCAAGGCCACCGGTATCCCTTACACCGGAGCCCTGGTGGAGGCGGTCTCTGATCGTATTGGGGCGGTGGAACGAGCCTTTAACGCCCGCCAGGGCATCACCCTCGCCGACGATATGCTGCCCCAGCGTCCGGAGTTTAAACACACCCAGGAAGGGGCGGCGGAGAGGGAGGCTCATATGGCCCTGGTCAAAGCCTGGTATGAAGAGAACGGCTACGATCCCGAAACCGGTTTGCCCACCCGGGAGACCTGTGACCGTCTCAATATTTCGGAGGTGGTGACGACCCTGGACAAAGAACGGCCCTATAAAAAATGGGACGGCCCCCTTCTCATGGCCTTGGACGCCTACCCAAAAGGCGGGCAGCGAGTCTGAATGAGGTCCGGATAATTTAAAATAAAGAAGGCCCGTAACGGATCCTTGACAGGGTTGGTTACGGGCCTTTGTCTTTGAGGGGAGGGGACTTTTGACGGGTCCCACACCGTGCGCAGCTATCCTGAACCGGGCGGGATGATTGACGGGGAATCAGATCCTGATTTTAAAGAAGCCGTTTGTCTTTTGGGATGTCACAGGTTGTGTTGCTTTTGCATTGGGAGCATCCGCCGCCGCAACCGCTTTTTTTCCCGGTGAAGGTTTGGTGGAGGGACCGCACGAAAAAGAAAAAGGCGGCGGCTACCACAAGGATGACGATGATTGTGTCCAGCATGGTATGATTCTCTTGAAAAGGATTTCAAACGGTTGCGTTCATTCGAACAGGCGCGTTGCCTGCGGTCCCTGTCCGGGGCGTCCCCTGTGGGCGCTCCAAAAAGATAGGCGAGGGGAGGGGGGTTGTCAATATAAAAAGTTAGGCTAACCAAGAAACATTTAGTATGATTATAAAGGTTCTGTGGGGCTCATAAAAGCGGGTGCTATGCTTAACGTCTTTGAATCATAGCTTTTTAGAATTTTTCCAAGGCGGAGGTTCCATGGCGGGGAAGCTCTGGAATCCTTGAAAAAAGAGTTGCGTGAGGGTAGGAGGTATGCTATCAACCATAAAAACTTTGGCTTGCCAAAAAAGATTGTCATGCCAAATGCCGAGGGGTGAGATTTAAAAAAGCCTCCCGGTAAACCAGGAGGCCATCGTACCTGAGGACGCACCTCCCCGCAGATGAGAGCGGCAGGCAACGCAGTTCAGGGACGCCCACTCCAGTTTGGAGGCGGCAGCGGTGGCGTGGGGCATGAGACCCCGTTTTATCTTTCCTTAAAGAGCAGTGTGACGCTGAGATGAGTGAGGCAACAATGGCGGAAATGATGAGTTTACGTAAGATGAAGGTCGAGCAGAAGGGGATTATTCGTATGGTTACCGGAGATGGAGAGCTGGGCCGTCGGATTCGGGACATGGGCATTGTTCCCAACACCGAGTTTATGGTCCTCGGTAAGGCCCCCTTGAAGGACCCAGTGGCGATTCGGTTGAGGGATTTTACCCTGACCCTTCGGAACAGTGAAGCGGATTTTATTTTTGTGGACCCCATCGAAGGATAGCTTCAGCAGGGTTCAAAAAGACCGCTCTCTTTGTTTCAGGTCGCCCGTTGCGGCGCAATGACACAGACATCTTACACAGGTATACTAAACAACCATGGATAAACAATTGACGCTGGCCTTAGCCGGCAACCCGAACTCCGGTAAAACCACCATGTATAATGCCCTCACCGGTGCACGGCAGAGGGTGGGCAACTATCCCGGGGTGACCGTTGAACACCGCGAAGGGGATGCCCGTCACAATGGACAGGATCTCACCATCGTGGATCTTCCCGGGACCTACTCTCTGACCGCTTATACCCCTGAGGAGCTGGTGGCTCGAGATTATATCGTGGAACGCCGCCCCCATGCAGTGGTCAACATCGTGGATGCCACCAGTCTGGAGCGCAACCTTTACTTAAGCCTTCAGTTCATGGAACTCGGGGTGCCGGTCGTGATCGCCCTCAACATGATGGATGCGGTCAGAAAGCAGGGCAAAGAGATTGATACGGCCCTTCTCTCCAAACTTCTCGGCCTTCCTGTGGTGGAGACCGTGGCACGTACCGGTGACGGGAAACATGCCCTCCTGGAAGAGGCCATTCGGTTTTCCGGTGAAAAACAGGGGCAATGGGAGCCTCTGACCATTTCCTATGGGCCGGATCTTGATCCGGTCATCCACCAGATGGAGACGGTGATTGAGAAACATGATTTTTTGACCGGGCGTGCTCCGTCCCGTTGGGTGGCCATCAAGTTTCTGGAAAATGACGAGCAGGTGGTGAAGATGGGGGCGAGGCAGGATGCGGAGACAACCGCGACCCTCACCAAAATGACCGAGGACGTGGCCCGGCATTGCCGCTCGACCCTGAAGATCAGCCCTGAATCATTGATTGCCGATTATCGTTATGGCTACATCGCCTCCCTGATGAAGGAGGGGGTCGTCCGGGCCGTTCGTCCCCAGGCGCGCCTGCAGCTTTCGGATCAGCTGGACAAGGTCCTGACCCAGCAGTTTATGGGGCCGGCCATCATGATTGGCATCCTCTACACCATTTTTTATGCCACCTTCACCCTGGGCGAAATCCCCATGGGCTGGGTGGAGAACTTCTTTTCCTGGTTCTCGGGCCTGGCCACATCCATCCTCCCCGAGGGGATGCTTCAGTCCATGGTCGTGGACGGCATCATCGGCGGCGTGGGCGGCGTGCTCGGCTTTGTGCCTCTGATCATGGTGATGTTCATGATGATCGCCTTTCTCGAAGATTCCGGCTATATGGCCCGCATGGCGTATATGATGGACCGGGTGATGCGTGCCTTTGGTCTTCACGGCTCCTCGGTCATGCCTTTTATCGTTTCCGGCGGCATCGCCGGGGGCTGCGCCGTACCTGGCGTTATGGCCACCCGGACCCTGAGGAGTCCCAAAGAGAAGCTCGCCACCGTGCTCACCGCTCCTTTTATGTGCTGCGGCGCCAAAGTGCCGGTGATCATCCTGATCTCCGCTGCCTTCTTTGACAATTCCGCGTCCGTCATGTTCTGGACGGTCATTGGCGGATGGGTGGCGGCCCTTCTGGTGGCAAAACTCCTGCGTTCCACCGTGATCAAAGGGGAATCCACCCCCTTTGTTATGGAACTGCCTCCCTACCGAATGCCCACCCTTAAAGGGCTTCTCATCCATACTTGGGAGCGGGCCTGGTCCTATATTAAAAAGGCCGGTACCGTGATCCTCGGGATCTCCATTCTTATCTGGGCCATGATGACGTTCCCCGGCCTTCCCGAAACGAAGGTGGCGGATTATGAGGCCCAGCGTACGACGGCTGAGTCCACCTTGAGCGCCGAAGGCCTTGAACAGCGCCTTTCAGAGCTTAATAACCTGGAATCCCAGGAGGCTCTCAGGTACTCTGTTGCCGGAAAGATCGGCACCGCCATGGAGTCCGTCACCCAGTTCGCCGGGTTTGATTGGCGGACCAACATCGCCCTGGTGGGCGGCTTCGCCGCCAAAGAGGTCATCGTCTCCACCCTGGGGACGGCCTACTCCCTGGGTGAGGTGGACGCCGAAGAGACCGAAGGGCTCTCTAAACGTCTGGCCGCCGACCCCACCTGGAGTGTGGCCACCGCCGTGGCCCTCCTGGTCTTTGTGATGCTCTACGCCCCCTGTTTTGTCACGGTCGTGGTCATCGCCCGGGAGACCTCCTGGAAATGGGCTACCTTCAGCGTGGTCTTCAACACGGGCTTTGCCTTTGCCCTCTCCGTTATTGCTTACCAGTTCACCCGGGCCGTGATGGGCGGATAGAAAGAGATCGTGGGTGGGAAAGAAAGGTGCCTCCGGCGGCGAGGTGAGCCACCTCGAAAGCGGGCTTGCGAATGCGCATCGGGAGTCGTCACTCCGGGCTGAAATGCATCCGCATTCGCAGGAAGTTTGGGGGCATGCGGGGTGCGTCTCGAGCGTATGAGCTGCGGGGACTCCGATTTCAAACCCGCTAACGGTTTTTAGCGAAAAAACTCTGGCGGCAAGGGAGGTAAATCCCCTGTCGAAAGAATAAAATGCCGCTGCGTTTCGCCCCTCGGGGTAAAGCGTAGCGGCATTTCTATTTTTTATAACCACTGCCTATTCCAAGCTGTCTGTTAAATCCACGGGTTGGCCTGGGAGCACCGACAGCTCACGCGCTTGCGACACAGGTAACGGTCCCTTACACTCCGCGCGAATGCGGACGCGACTCCCCGGGTGTGGTGACAACCGCAGCGCATTCGCAAAATAGCTTTCAAGGTGGCACACCTTGCCACCGGAGGTCTGCTTTTTTGTCTTTTTCAAAAAGACAAATTCTTGAAAAGGGGACCCAGCGCTTGTAACATGCCCTTCATGAAACTCTTTGATACCCATGCACACCTTCAGGACCCGCGTCTGGCGGGCGTCGTTGATGCCATGATGGACCGGGCCCGCGCCATCGGAGTGTCCCGGATTCTCTCCTGCGGGACCCGGGAAGACGACTGGGCACCGCTGACAGCCCTCGCCGCGCGTTATCCCGAGATTCTCCCCGCCTACGGCGTCCATCCCTGGTTTATCGAGACCCTCTCCCCGGATTGGGTGAATGCCCTGGGGCAACGGTTGACGGAGAATCGGGCGGCCGTAGGAGAGATCGGCCTCGATTTTGTGGTGGAGGGGCTGGACCGGGGTAAGCAGGAAGCCGTTTTTCTGGCCCAGCTTCGATTGGCCAGGGCCCTGAAACGGCCTGTCTCCATCCATTGCCGCAAGGCCTGGGGACGCCTGATGGACCTTTTGAAACAGGAGGGGGGGCTTCCCCACGGCGGCGCCATCCACTCCTTCTCCGGTTCCATGGAGGTGGCCCAAGAGCTGGTGCGTCTCGGTGCCTTTCTCTCCTTTTCCGGCTCCATCACCCGCCCCAATAACCACAAAGCAAAAAAAAATGCCGCTGCCGTTCCCCCGGATCGCCTCCTCATCGAAACCGACAGCCCCGATATCCTTCCCGAAAATCTCCCAGGCCCTTTGAACGAACCCGCTCATGTGATACAAGTCGTGACCACCCTGGCAACCGTGCGCAAGACCACCCCTGAAAGCGTAGCTGAAATGACGTGGAATAACGCGCTGGGATTGTTTGGGGACGGATAGAGAAAGGGAAAAAGCGTGCCTCCGGCGGGCTGCGCCCGCCACCAAAGTTGGTGACTATAGGGGCATTGTCACAAGCTTTGTAAACTTGTCACGCCGGAGGCTTTTGCGTAGGCGGATCCCTCGGGTCAAATCACATCCGCCATTAAAACGAAATTCATTCAAGAAGAATTTTTAAGGCCTGTTTGTTAAACTTTTCAAAAGTTTAGCCCCCGGCAGGGCCGCCGGAGGCTGATGTTTTATTCTTAAAGAAGGCGAAACAAAAGACATGACGACATCCATGCGCCATGCGCGTACTGAGCAGCTCCTCGGGGAAGAGGGGCTGGAAACATTGAAGGACGCCCGAGTGACCCTCTGCGGGCTGGGAGCTGTGGGCTCTTTTGCGGCGGAGGCCCTGGCGCGGGCGGGTGTGGGCCATCTCACCCTGGTGGACTACGATGTGGTCAGCCCGAGCAACATCAACCGTCAGCTTTATGCCTTAACCTCCACCGTGGGCATGAAGAAGACGGCGGTGGCCGAAGCGCGGATCAAAGATATCAACCCCGAGTGCGAGGTAACGGTCTTCGACTGCTTCCTTAACGAAGAGACCACCGATAAGATCCTCGCCCACCCCAGGGATGTGGTGGTGGACGCCATCGATAGCCTCTCCGCCAAAGTTTTTCTCATCATCGACGCCAGAAAGCTTGGGCTTCCCGTCGTCTCCAGCATGGGTGCCGCAGGAAAACTCGATTCCGACGCCATTACCTGCGCCGATATCTCTGATACCTGCATCTGCCCCCTGGCCAAATGCGTGAGGCGTCGTCTCCATCGAAACGGAGTCTTTGACGGCGTCCGCTGCGTCTATACCACGGAACGGACAATGAAAAATCCCTCCGCCGTCGCCGAAGAACCCGCCGACGACGGCTTTCGCGCCGCCCCGGTCCTCGGCAGCATCTCCTACATTACCGGTATCTTTGGCCTCAAAGTTGCCGGCGAAGTCATTCGGATTATCCTGGAAAAAAGGCAAGGGGAAGGGATTTAAAAGCCTGCCTCCGGCGGCGAGGTGTGCCACCTCGAAAGCGGGTTGGCGAATGCGCATCGGGCGTCGTCACTCCAGGCTGAAATGCGTCCGCATTCGCGTGTAATGCAAGGAAACGCCCCGTGCGTCACAAGTGCATGAGCTGTAGGTGGGCAGAATCACACCCAGCCGTTGATTTTAACCGGCATCACTCCGGCAGGCAGTTTTTTTTTTGCTGTCGTGGATTCGCCACCTTCTGCACCCCGGGTTCGGTATCGGCTCTTGCTGTTCTTTATGGGGACAAAATAAAAATGGGACCAAAATAAAAAGAATGACCCGGGTGAAGAGGCCTCCTCTTGATCTTTCCAATTACGTGTGAGATGATTTTGAAAAAAGAATAACACGCTATATTTATTTAAAATCCATGTCTTGAAATCCCTTATGAAATTCTGAAAGACCCAGACCGCGAGTGCCACGGCTTGGATATTTTTGTGGCCACGCCTCGTGACACCTCTTTAACCTGAGAGAATTGAAGGAGCGGGACCATGCCATCAGAGAATGTCATTTATTTTTTCTGGCCGGAGATGAATATCACCGTGTCTGTTGCAGCTCTTGTGCTGGCGCTGGCTGTTTTTGTGTTTGGGGCCTTCAGTGGCGTTCGGGCCAATAAAATCCGTATTATCTTTGCCGTGGTCCTGGCCGCATTGCTGGGTGGATTGACCATGCCCCTGGCTGTCAAAATGGCTTCGGTCTTGCATCTTGTGAACACGAAGGCAGGCGTTGTGATTCTTGTGACGGCCATGATGGTGTTTGTTGCGGCCCTTGCCACGAGTATTTATGAGATCGTCACGGTGACCTTTCCAGACATCGGCATGGCCTCTAAAAAGTGATGCCATTCGCCGGTGGTGACGTCCTTGTCGCGAAAATACAGCCAACGCGGGTTGCCATCACCTGCCCCCCCCCCTCCCTTCCTTCGCAGGGAGCCTTTTGAAGCAAAAGCCCGCAGTCGATCCAACAGGATCGATTGTGGGCTTTTGGATGATGGGGCAAGGGGATTCTCTCCTGACCGCCGGAGTGATTCCGGTTTGTGTTAACCCGTGAATGGATACGAAAGCCCTGACGGCTCATGCATTTGCGAGGTACGATGCACGTCTCAGCCTTCACGCGAATGCGGACGCCTTTCAGCTTGAGATGCCGACGGCCATATCGCATTCGCAAACCCGCTTTCAAGGTGGCTCCACCTTGCCGCCGGAGGCGTTTTTTGCCTTTATCTTTTTGTCCTTATCTTTTTGCCCTTACAGCTTTTCCAAAAATCGGACCAGATGGCGGTGGAAGGTCTCGGTCTGGTTGAGGTAGGTGGGGTGGCCGCCGCCGGGGATAATGACCACTTCGCTGTCGGCCAGGACGCTGTCTAAGATGTGGGCGTTTTCCATGGGGACGATGGGGTCGTCGTCGCCCCAGATGATGAGGAAGGGCA
>NZ_JAQYWB010000102.1 GCF_030145185.1 Desulfoluna sp.
GGTATTCTGTCTGATTTTCTCACCCTTCGGGCGAGCCGGGTGCACTCATCTGCCGCGTTATCAGAGCTTTGAGGTAAACCACTACATCTTCAGCTCTGATGCCTTGCATATGAGCGCACCCAACTCGTGAAATATCCGGGTTAGTGAGCCTTTACCGTTTTTCAATTCGGCACCACTTCCTATCAGAAAGCTTTTCAGTTCATCCCACGTTATGTCACTGCGTACCGGCCGTTCCATGAGCTTTCGGTAGATCTTTTCGCGCTTCGACATAGTGCCTCTCTAAGGTTAATCTTAGATTAAGATGATACCAAAAATGGTGGCATAAGCAAGGGCCTTTTTCGAATTCATAGAGGTTCTCTTTAAATGATGAAAAGCGCTTGGTGGCGGATGCCCGACAGAAGTCGAGTCATCGCCCAAGCCTTGCTGATTTTCCATGATAAATGGTGGATCGACAGGGGCGAGGTGAGTTGTTTCCAGAGCGGTTTTCGTTACAGTCGAAAAAATGATCATGTCTCCGGCGGCCCTGTCTGGGACCGAATTTATATTCATCATCATGACCGGAAAGTCTTTGCGGGGCCTTCTTTAAAAAGCGACCCGCCGGAGGCTTAATCGTTCGTGCGGAAGGATGGGCGCGAGACGTGCCCACCAATGATGGCGAGATACCCGATAAAATTATCCATAGATGAACACAGCTAACCCGGATATTTCACGAAGGGTGAGAAAAGTGAGCAGAGAACGGTGAATTGCATTTTGCATTTTTAAAATGCCTATATTCTTCCATGCAGCCGACTGTAGTAGCATCTTATTAACTTGGCCCGATAGCTTTCTCATGAAATATCCGGGCTAACCCGGATATTTCACGAGTTGGGTGCGCTCATATGCAAGGCATCAGAGCTGAAGATGTAGTGGTTTACCTCAAAGCTCTGATAACGCAGCAGATTAGTACACCCGGCTCGCCCGAAGGGTGAGAAAATCAGACAGAATACCGTGGATTACATTTTGCATTTTTAAAACAACGAAAAATATTACTGCAAAGTACTGTAATTATTGATTATTCCTTAGCCCTAATTGCTTTTTCATGAAATATCCGGGCTAAGGTTGCACAGTGAACGCAGCACGACAAGACGACTTAACGGGCCATAAAATAGAAATAATGTCGTTCTATCAAGTAGGTGTGGGGCACACCCTTGCCTTGAGAAACTGTTCGATGTCAGGGCGTGAGAATTTCTCACGCCCCTTGTTCCTCGGGTCAAAGCGCATCGGTGATGTGAATTTTAAAAAGGAGAGGCAAGTACTACTCCTTGAGGACCAGATCAATGCACATGACCGCAGCCAGAATCAGCTTGCGGGAGACGTGGTCAGCGGGTACTGAATCGGAGACTTCAAGGACATAGTTGTCGGCACTGGTGAAGAGCTCTTTTCCAAGCCCCGCCCATTTTTTGCTCACGTGGGCCAGCTGGTTGTCATCCATCAAAAATTTAAAGTCCCACCCGGTCCATTTCCCTTTGAGGCTACAGACCTGGTTGTCCTGATTATCCATGACATTAAAAGCTCCGCCGAGGGAAAAGAGCTTTTGCTTGAATCCGCCGATGACCTGATCGTTTGCGTCAAACACCGAAACCTTGGAGAGAAAGAGGGTGAGCCCACGGTTGACTCGGATAATCTGCTTTCCTTCCTGATCTCGGATGATGATATTGAACGGGGTCATTTTCTTGTACTTGGTGAAGCGGAACATCTTGGTGAAAAAGCCCAGGCCGTCCTCACGGCATTCCATTAAGGTGGCCCCGGTTTCTGGGTCAAAAATATCAAAGTTGCTCGCCGCTTTGAACATTCCAACATGCTCTTTAACAAGAAATAGATTCTTATTCAGTACGTCTGACATGGTCGTTCCTTTGTGCTGAGAGGTTGCTGTGATTGAAAAAACGATGATATCGGCCTGTACTGATAGGCTTGGTTAAGGGTGTCGGGAAAATAAAAGTAGAAAAAACAGTGCCTCTGACGGCAAGCGTGGAATGACTGCTTAGGTGAAAATACCTTGGGAGCAGGTTTCCACTTAATTTTGTATTCTTATTTGTTTCAAGTAGTCTAATGGATAGCGAGAGCCATGATTTATCCAAAATCAGGGGCCGGCCAGACCAAAGCGTTTGTCTTTTATTTTTACAAAAAAGGAACTATACTTCTTTTTCTGTTTTTAGGAAAGCGTTTTGGGGAGAAGGAATGACATGGAAAGGAAGCTTTCATTCCCGGAGAGCGCCGCGGAGAGGAGGCGCGATATGCCCAAAAAAAATATCCACAGCAGATGCAAGACAAAATCTTGCAGATATCGTTAATAAAGTCGCATACGGAGACGAGCCAGTGATCGAATCATCTACGGAATCAGTGAGTACAGACTTATTGCTTTGATTGTCAACGTCGGGCATCAAAAGAATGAACATGCTTCCGGCTGCCCTGCCGGGGACTGAACTTTTGAAAAGTTCGACAAATAAGTTTTGATTCAATCATCATAACCGGAAAGACTTTGCGGCTTGTCTCGGCGTAGCGGTTGGTAAAGACGAGCTTTTGCCAAGGTATCGCCGGTCCATATTTCCGTGGGTTGGCGGGGAGCTGCGTTACCCTATTCGTCTCCTATTATCTGGCAGATTCGATCCGGATAAGCCGGGTGAAAAAAGATGCCTGAACCTTCGCCTTTATGTGGGTTGGTTTTATTTATTGCGTCGGGCCGTAATTGTCATAGGTCTTGCGAGATCCATTTACGATGAAAATTATTTAAAACACGAAAACCACGAAAGACACGAGAAAAAAGCTGAAGAAGCAAACGCTTTTGTCGGTATGAAAGAATGGATGGGCACACCGACGCGTCGATATTATTGTGTTATTTTTAGATGCATTTGTACTATGGTACCTCCGCTTGGGAAAATTTGGACATCGTGAAAGCCCTTGCTCCACAAATCTACCATCGGAGTGATTTCGATGGAGTCACCACTCAGGATTGGAACCAGAGTTCCCGCACCCCATGCGCCTGGCCCTTAACCGAAGAGATGTTTATGAAAAAGTGCCCTTTCTGCGCAGAAAATATCCAAGACGAAGCCATCAAGTGCAAACATTGCGGTGAGTTCCTGAATGCCTCCGACAACCCCCGTTTTGTCGAAAAAAAACTCCCATGGTATTTTCGAAAATCCTTTGTCGTCATGGCGATTCTTTGCGCGGGGCCTCTGGCGTTACCCCTGATTTGGTGGCACCCTCAAGCGTCGCGCCCTTGGAAGATTGGACTCACACTGGCGATTCTTGTGTTGAGTTGGCTCTTACTCCAATCCACTATGCACTCCATTGAGACCCTCACCCAGTACTATGAGTTGCTTGGCGATCTGTGATAGCCCGGATATTTCATGAGAAAACGACCATGCCGAAATAATAATAGATCATTACAGTTGGTTAGCAAGAAATATATAGACAATTCAAAAATGCAAAATGTAATTCACCGTTTTCTACTCGCTTTTCTCATCCTTAGGGCAAGCCGGGTGCACTCATCTGCCGCGTTACCAGAGCTTTGAGGTAAACCATTTTCGTCACAGTTTAAGTGAGATATCACATAGTTTAAGTGAAGTGACTTTTTAGGGAACAAAAAAGGCTGAAACTTCTTTTTAGTAAAATTTGTTGCTAAGTATATCAAAACGAGCGATTATTACTTGTTAATACAGTCATGGGGTAAATTGTTGTTTGTTGTGCCCCGGTGTCTGTATGAAATAGTAAGGGAAAAAAGCCAAACCTGTCGTGAGGCAGGGACGGAAAGCCACGGGTCTTGAAAGATCAAGACAGCCGAGTTACCCCGGGATGATTGCGGTTCATCCTTCATGGGATGAACCTTTTTTTATGGCCATTGATGAAACAGACAGCCTGTTCTTTCGATGGCAATCCCCTGTGTTTTTTTCGTCTCTTTCCTGACGGGCCTCTGGTCCTTTTCCCTTCGGTGTTGTTTTAAAGAGGGGATGTCTATGTGTTCACCGTTTCATTGTTCAACTTCCATGGTTTCTTTTAAGCCGCAGCCACGGGCTGATCGGGCCAAGATGCCTTTGATTCTTTTTGCTTTTATGATTCTCTCTTTTGGCATCTCGGCAGAGGCCGAAGCCATGGGGAAGACTGGGGACTCCTGCGCCCCCTTTGAATCTTTCACCGAGTTGGCTTATCCACTGGTTGAAAAGGCTCTGGGGCGTAATCTGGCTCCGGTGGCAGCGGATCTCGATGGCGATGGTCGGCCCGAACTCTATGTGGGGGCTTATGGACAGCGTATGGTTGCCCTTGCGGCCGATGAAAGGCCCGCGTACCGAACGGTTGACTCCAATCCCCTGGATGCCGTCACCATGTCCTACGAGACGGATACCCCTTTTGTCGCCCTGGCCGATATCGACAATGACGGAGATAACGATGCCATCTGGTTCGATTTCAGGCCCGCGGACAACCGCATCTCATCTGTCTATTATAATCAAATGGTTTACTTGAAAAACGATGGCACCCCAACGGTTCCTAAATTTCAGATGGTCCCGGACGACGAAAATCCCTTTGCCGGTATCTCTTCAGAGTGGCAGGGAACACCGGCCTTTGGAGATTTTGACGGAGACGGAGATCTCGACCTCCTGTTTGGCGACAGGTCCGGCACCTTTCGCTACTGCCGGAATCTTCTGATCGAGGAAGGGATTTCTGTATATGCAGAGATGATGGGACGCCTCAATCCCTTTTCTGGGATAGATGTGGGCGACAACTCCAGTCCGGCGGTCCTGGACCTCGACGGCGATGGAGACCTCGATGTGGTCTCCGGAGAACTGCGGGGAGGGCTTAGGTGGATTGAAAATACCTCCTCTCCCGGCGGACCGGTTGCCTTTGTTTTGAGGGCTCCAGCGGACAGCCCCTTCGGTGCCTTTTCTGTCGGTCTCGCATCCATGCCCGCTATCATGGATGTCGACGGTGATACCGATCCCGATCTGGTGGTGGGAAGCAGTGACGGGCACCTGAAGATCCTTGCCAATCCCCGCTGCCAACCCGAAGCCCCCTCTCTCGTGGCCCTTGAACCCGAGATTCCCGCGGAACCCGGCCTTCAAGAGGATCCAAGCAGCGATAAGGCCGTAGATCTCTCCGATGTCTTGGTGGCCTTAAAAATGCTGGGCGAAGCCCTGGTGAATGCGTTGGGGCCGGAGGTTGCGGAAGGGGCGATGGTGGATGGTGAGTAGTGAGTGGTGAGTGGTGAGTAGGGAATAGTGAGTGGTGAGTAGTGAGTGGTGAATAGTGAGTGGTGAATAGTGAGTGGTGAATAGTGAGTGGTGAATAGTGAGTGGTGAGTAGTGAGTGGTGAATAGTGAGTGGTGAATAGTGAGTGGTGAATAGTGAGTGGTGAATAGTGAATGGTGAATGGTGAGTGGTGAATAGTGAATGGTGAATGGTGAATGGTGAATAGTGAATAGTGAATAGTGAATAGTGAATAGGGAATAGGGAATAGGGAATGGTGAGTGGTGAATAGGGAATGGTGAATGGTGAATAGTGAATGGTGAGTGGTGAAATGATATGAAAGGGTAGGGCGGGGGTTGAATATTTTGGTTTTGATGTGAAAATGTTCCCTGTAAGACACTTTTTTTGAACATATGGTAAATTCTTCTGGTGGAATGGGAAAAGGGTTTGATAAAGGAGGGATGGAGAAAGATTATGAGAAAGAGACAAGGCAAAATCCAAAGAACGGAAGGGGCCTATGCGCGGAAAACAGGTTCGCCAAATTTGCGATGTGCTGGATGCTCTGGCGGCTCCCGATGGGGCGACCATTCGGGGGTTGGAGGAAAAGCTGGGGGTAACCCGGCGCTCTGTGGAGCGACTCCTCTCCACCATGCAGGAGATGAGATTTCCCATTTATGATGAGAAAAAGGACGGCGAGAGGGAGAAACACTGGCTCATCGAAGCGTCCTATGTCTTAAAACTTCCCAACACCACCCTCCCCAATCTGACCATCTCGTATCACGAGATGATGTGCCTTTACCTTCTGAATCGCGACGATCCCGTGTTTAAAGGGACTCACATTGAACGGAAGCTGAACTCCGTCTTTTCAAAACTCTCCCATTTTTTTCCCAATGAGTTCACCACTGCCCTGGACCGCATGCGTAAACTTCGGGTAACCAAGCCCCTGTCGCAGAAACGCTATACCGATCATCAGCAGACCCTCACCTCCCTTGCCGAAGCCATCCTCAGTCAGGAGGCGGTGACTCTCAGCTACCATAAATATTCCACAGACAGTTTCGATACCCTTACCGTCAACCCCCTTCATCTCTTTGAAGAGGAAGGGGGCCTCTACCTCATCGCTCAAAAGCAGAAAGGCGGAGCCTTCCGTACCTACGCCGTCGAGCGCATCCAATCCCTTCATCCCACCCATACGGACTACGATTACCCCAAAGGCTTCGATCCCGAAGTCTACCTCGCCCGAACCTTTGGCATCATCGATGACGGTGCCATCACCGTCACCCTTCGCTTCTCCGAAACTCAGGCCCGGTACGCAACCGAACGGACCTGGGTGGCAGGCCAGACCTTTTCATCAAATCCTGACGGCACCGTCGATCTCCATTTCTCAACGCATGGTATCCGAGACGTGAAAAAATGGGTTTTGGGATGGGGGGCAGATGTGGAGGTGTTGGAACCGGAGTGGTTCCGGTTGATTATAAAAGACGAAATAAGTGAACTCGCTGGGATGTATGCTAAAATATGAGTGAACTATGGGGCTTTTGAATTGGTTGTTCAATTAAATATAAACTTGACATCAATTTATTTTCTGATTACGTTGGTAACGTCTTCACGTTATGTGGAGTGGATTGAAACAATTATATATGTACGACGCTCCTGGCATCAAAATCTTCTTGGTGTCATGGAGTGATTTCTTATTGTTTACCGTATTCAATTAAATATGAGAATAATCGAGGGTCCAATGCCAAGTTTCGTCACGTGGTTTGTTGGGTTGGTTGGTGAATATACACCCCTATGGATTTGTGTTGGGGTCGTGTTATTTTTTTTAAAAAATAGTGATATATCAATCAAGTATCCACGGAAAAAAAATTAATTGCGCATTGGTTAGATTTTTTTCTTTATACGACCAGTTTTGACAGGATAGCCAACTATGATTGTTAACAATGGTGATTATCAATAATCTATAGAGGCGAAAGCGCATGACAGAATATTTTGCACACACAACCGATGGGGGTAAGGAAACCTGGCAGCCGTTGATTACCCATCTGAAATCAGTGGCGGATCTGGCCAGCGAACGGGCGACTGTTTTTGGCGCAGAGGGGTTTGGCTACTGGGCGGGACTGATGCACGATATCGGGAAGTTTTCTGGTGCGTTTCAGCGGTATCTCGAAACATCCAAAGGTAGAGTGGATCACTCCACAGCCGGGGCTCAGTTGATTCGGCGGCTCTGGCGTGAGAGGGGCGGAAAAAATGAAGAAATTTTTTCTACTCTGCTTTCGTATGTCATTGCGGGACATCACGGCGGGCTGCCGGATGGTGGAAGCACTTCTGCTGATTTGGGTTCCCTTTTGGCTCGATTGGGGAAGCCGGATATTCCGAGTTTTGATGCGTGGCAAGGTGAAGTGGAACTTTCCGAAATCCCCCAATTCCCAAAGCTCAAATGTAATAAAAAAACAGCGGCTTTCACGTTGAGCTTTTTTGTCCGCATGATCTACTCCTGCCTGACCGATGCCGATTTTCTTGACACGGAAGCCTTTTGTGACGGTGAAAAAGCAGCGCATCGAGGCCAGTGGCCAAACATCGAAACCCTTGCTGATACATTAAAGGTTTCAATAGAAGAGATGCTTAAGGAGGCCAAAGAGACCCCCGTTAACAAGGCACGTCTTGAAATCCTGGGTCATTGCCGTGATGCCGCCCCGCAGAAGCCGGGTGTTTTTTCACTCACGGTTCCCACAGGAGGGGGGAAGACCCTTTCGTCTCTCTCATTCGCCCTTGAGCATGCCAGAACCCATGGCCTTCGGCGGATAATCTATGTCATCCCCTACACCAGTATTATCGAGCAGAATGCGGATGTGTTTCGAAAAGCACTGGGTGATGATGCGGTTTTGGAGCACCACTGTAACTACGTTCACCCGGATGAAGAAAAAGCAGGGGGGGATGAATATCGGGATAGCTATGAGGCAAAACGGTTCAGGATGGCAACGGAAAATTGGGAAGCAACCCTCGTGGTCACGACAGCAGTGCAGTTTTTCGAGTCGCTTTTTGCCAATCGATCATCACGGTGTCGCAAGCTCCATAGTATCGCAGGCAGTGTTGTGATTCTTGACGAAGCTCAGATGCTCCCGCTACCCCTTTTGCAGCCTTCGGTCATGGCCCTTCGTGAATTGACGAACAACTACGGGGCGACTCTGGTGCTTTGTACCGCTACTCAACCCGCCCTTGAAAAATTCGGGGCCTTAACCTGTGGGTTTCCCGAGGGCGTCATACGCGAAATTATTCCTTTGGACCGGAAAGAGCCGATTTTTAGTGTTTTTGCGCGAACAAAGGTCATGAACCTTGGAACCCTTTCCGATGCGGAACTGTCTGAAAAAATTCAAGCCGAGCGTCAGGTGCTTTGCATTGTGAATACGCGCAATCATGCAAGACAGGTTTTTGACGCCATGGGAAAGGGAGACGGACACTACCATTTAAGTGCCCGGATGTACCCGGCGCACAGGCGCGCTGTTCTCAAAAAAATACGGGAACGTTTGGACAACAACCTTTCCTGTCGGGTGGTAAGCACCTCCCTTATCGAGTGTGGGGTGGATGTTGATTTTCCAACGGTGTTTCGTGCCGTGGCAGGGCTTGATTCAATCGCCCAGGCCGCGGGTCGATGCAACCGGGAGGGCCGCCTTGAGCTTGGCTCAGTCTACGTGTTCAAGCCCGAGACCGGAATGCCTAAAAGAGCCCCTGGGTTTCAACGGAGGGCCGAGGTGTATGGGATGGTGGCGGAAGAGCATGACGATCTCTTTTCTCCAGAAGCGGTCGCCTCCTTTTTTACCAAGTTGTATCAGTTTGAAGAGCTCGACCAAAAAAATATCATGGAACTTCTTATTGATGCCAACAAAGGGACCGCGTTTCCCACCTCGTTTCCCTTTTGCGAGATCAACACTCTTTACCGCTTTATTGAAAATGACATGGTGTCGGTCATTGTCGAGGGCGATGAAACGGCCCGTCACCTTGTTTCACAATTGGAGTATGCGGATGAGATCTCTGGGATCTTGCGAAAGCTTCAGGCCTATACTGTCCAAGTCTACAAGACCGAACTGGATAAACTATTTGAAGGCGGTGTGGTCCCTGTTCGGGGGCAGTTCTATATCGCACGTCAAGGCATCGGGTATCGAGATGATGTGGGGCTCTGTTCCGATGATCCGACCTACTGGCAGGCAGGGTCGGGGATTTTTTAATTTACGGGTAGGGACGTCAAGCTGCTTCCGGCGGCCAGGGGATGATTCCCTGGCCCCTAAGTTGCTCAAGCCCAAGCCCATGCTCCTGTCGGGGCGTGGGCTTGAGCAGGGTCTGAAATTAACGCGGTGATATATTTTGCTGGTGTGCCTGCCGGAAAGTTTTTGCGGAGCTTTTTTCAAAAAGCGACCCGCCAGAGGTTTTGCTCTTTAACGTGTTGTCGCCCATTGGCGTGGATAGGAAAGGAGGGAACATGGGATATGGAATCAAAGTGAAGGTGTGGGGTGATTACGCCTGCTTTACCAGGCCGGAAATGAAGGTGGAGCGCGTCAGCTACGACGTGATGACTCCTTCAGCGGCTCGCGGGGTGCTGGAGGCGATTCACTGGAAACCGGCCATTAAGTGGGTGGTGGATAAAATTCATGTGTTGAAGCCTATTCGGTTTGACTCGGTTCGTAGAAATGAGTTGCAGGGGAAGGCTTCGGCGGCCTCTGCCAAATCGGCCATGAAAAGTGGAAAAGCGGTTCATCAGTTGATTGAAGATGAGCGCCAGCAGCGAGCGGCCCTCGTGCTTCGAGATGTGGCCTATGTCATCGAGGCTCATTTTGAGATGACGGATAAAGCGGGGGCCGAAGACAATCCGGGCAAACACATGGATATCTTCAAGCGTCGCGCGAAAATTGGACAGTGTTTTCATCGCCCTTACCTGGGGTGCCGAGAGTTTGCGGCCTATTTCGAGTGGGTGGAAGATGCCCTCCCGGAATCGGAGCTTGTGGGGTTGCCGCCCATGGATTTGGGCTGGATGCTTTACGATATCGATTTTCAACACAAGATGGTTCCTCAGTTTTTCAGGCCCACCATGGAAGGGGGGATCATTGATGTTGAGCATTGGCGGGAGGAGGCGGGGCTATGATCTTAAGCGCTTTAAATGACTATTACATCCGGATGGTGGGTGACCCTGATGCCTCCATGCCGAAGCCGGGTTTCAGTGAAGAGAAGATTTCGTTTGCCATCATGATTGATGAGGCGGGAACCTTTAAACGGGTCATCGATCTTCGAGAGGTATCTGGAAAAAAGGTGGGGCCCAAACGGATGATTGTCCCGGCAGCAGAGAAACGCTCGGGGACATCGGTTGTGCCCAATTTCTTATGGGACAATTCGGGGTATGTCCTGTGTCTGGACGGGAAGGGAAAGCCTGAACGAACGCAAACCACCTTTGAATCATTCCGGAAAAAACATCAGGAGGTTGCAGCGGCCTCAAAGAGTCCACGGATCAGAGCTGTGGCGTCTTTCTTGGACGCATGGTCGTCAGAAAAAGCAGAGCAACTCGATTTGAAAGAGGAACTTCTGGATCAGAATATCGTCTTTTGGATGGAAGGAGATGACGTTCCTCTCCATGAAAACCCTGAGGTGATCTCTGTATGGAAAGGGAGGCAAGGCAGCGGAGAGGCCGACGGGTACAGCGCCCCATGTCTTGTCACCGGAGAGGTACAGCCCATTGCAAGGCTGCATCCGCCGATCAAAGGTGTTGTGGGAGGGCAACCGGCCGGGTGTGCCATTGTCTCCTTTAACCTGGATGCCTTCCTCTCCTATGGGAAAGAGCAGAGTTTCAACGCACCGGTCAGCAAGCACGTCGCTTTTGCCTACACCACAGCACTCAATTATCTTTTAAGGAGAGAGAACAAACGGTCCCTGTTGATTGGCGACAGCAGCACGGTGTTCTGGGCGGAGAAGAAGACGCCCGCTGAAGACTTGCTTTCTGTGATGTTTGATCTCTCCAATGAGCCGGAAGAAGAGAACAGCGAGGAGGGGCCTGGGGAAGATGTTCAGACCGCACGAAAGGTTCGCTCCCTTTTGCGAGCCCTTTGTGACGGCCGACCCAGCGAGGCCCCCATGGGGGACTTGGACCCCGATGTACGTTTTTTTGTGTTGGGTTTGGCTCCGAATCAGTCGCGGATCTCTGTACGCTTTTGGTGCCGGTCAACCTTTGGGGAGCTGGCTCAGAAGATCAGTACGCACTATGCGGCTCTTCGTATTGAGAGGCAGTACCAGAACCAACCTGAATTTCCCGCCTTATGGCAGATTCTTTTGGAGACGGCGGCGCAACAGAAAAGGGAGAATATTCCCCCGATGTTGTCGGGGGCACTTTCGCGAAGCGTGCTCACCGGCTCGCGGTATCCTGAAAGCCTTTACGCAGCCGTCATTGGAAGAATCAGAGCAGATAAACAGGTAAACTATATACGGGCTGCCATCATCAAGGCGTGCCTGATTCGAAATCACCCGGACAAAGCAGGAGAGATGACCATGGCGTTAAATTCTGACAGGAAGGATGTACCGTATCTCCTTGGGCGGCTTTTTTCTCTTTTGGAGAAGGTTCAAAGTGATGCACTCGGCAAGATTGGGACAAGTATCAGGCACCGATATTTCAGTTCAGCCTCTGCCACACCGTCCATTGTTTTTCCACAACTCTTACGTCTGGCCCAACACCATATTGCAAAGGCGGAGTATGGCGGAAATATGGATCGTAAAATCCAAGCCGTTGTCGAAGATATTGACGACTTCCCAGCCCGCCTTTCCCTTCAGGATCAGGGCGTCTTTACTATCGGATATTATCATCAGGCCAATGCCAACTACCGTAAAACCGAAAAGGAGTAACCCATGACCACTTTAAATAACCGATATGAATTTGTTCTTTTTTTTGATGTTGAAAATGGCAACCCCAACGGTGACCCGGATGCCGGTAACATGCCGCGCATTGATCCGGAAACTGGTCATGGGATGGTCACCGATGTGTGCTTGAAGCGAAAAGTTCGAAATTATGTGGAGCTTTTAAAGGACGGGGACGAGGGCTTTAATATTTATGTTCAGGAGAAAGCCGTTTTAAACCTTAGAAATGAGATGGCTTATAAGGCCCTTGAGTTGACGCCTGATAAAAAAGGGAAAAAATTACCCAAAAAAGTCGAAGATGCACACCGGGTGACTCAGTGGATGTGTGGGAATTTTTTTGATGTGAGAACCTTTGGGGCCGTCATGACCACTGAGGTAAACTGCGGGCAGGTGCGCGGACCTGTGCAGATGGTGTTTGCCAAAAGCGTGGACCCTATCGTTCCTCAGGAGGTGAGTATTACTCGAATGGCCGTAACAACAGAGAAAGAGGCGGAGAAGCAGTCAGGGGACAATCGGACCATGGGGCGGAAATACATCGTCCCGTACGCACTTTACCGAGCTGAAGGGTTTATTTCTGCGCCTCTGGCCGCCAAAACCGGTTTTGCTGAAGAGGATCTCGAACTTCTCTGGGAATCTTTGGCACAGATGTTTGAACACGATCACTCTGCTGCCCGGGGCAAGATGAGCAGTCGCAAGCTGATCGTCTTCAAACACGAGTCCAAGCTCGGAAACGCACCGGCACATAAACTCTTTGATTTGGTGACAGTGGGTAGATCCAACGGTGAGGACTCCCCTGCAAGGGCTTTCAAAGATTATGATATCACCGTGGATGTCGCCGCCATCCCTGAAGGGGTTGCCTGCGAGGTGAAATTATAGCCCATGTTTACCGACGATGACCTACTCCCCCTGTCTGCCGTGCAGCATCTTCTCTTCTGTCGCCGTCAGTGCGCCTTGATCCATGTGGAGCGGCTCTGGGTTGAGAACCGGTACACGGCTGAGGGACGGGTGCTCCATGAGCGGGTGGACAGGAGGGGGGAGCGTCCGGGCAAGGGGCTCCGGGTGGTTTATGGGATGGACTTGAAGGGCCTGCGGTTAGGGCTCATCGGAAAGGCAGATACCGTGGAGTTCCATGCTGACGGGAGCCGGTGGGTGCCTTATCCCGTGGAGTACAAGCGGGGTGCGTCCAAGAAGGGGAATCACGATCGGGTTCAGCTTTGTGCCCAGGCCCTTTGCCTGGAGGAGATGTATGAGATCTCCATCGGGGAGGGGGCGCTCTTTTACGGGAAGACCCGGCGGCGGGAGGTTGTCCTTTTCAGCGAGGCCTTGAGGGCGGAAACGGAAAAAGCAGCCCGTGACCTGCATGCACTGGTGGCTTCAAGGGTGACCCCTGAATCGGTTTACACGAAGGGGTGCGAGACCTGCTCGTTTCTCGGCGTCTGCATGCCGAAGGTGACAGGCAAGGGGTTGGTGCAGGGGTATCTGAAGGAGATCACAAAGACATGAGAACGCTTCTTAACACGCTTTACGTCACCACCCAGAAGTCCTATCTCGGAAAAGACGGCGAGACGGTGGCCGTGAACATCGACCGAAAGGTGGTGGCCCGGATTCCGGTGCACACCCTCTCAGGCATCGTCTGTTTCGGCAACGTGGGGATGAGCCCTTTTCTCATGGGATTCTGTGCGGAAAAAGAGGTGGGGGTGTCGTTTCTGACGGAACGGGGACGGTTCCTGTCGAGGGTGGTGGGGCCGGTGTCGGGCAATGTGCTGGTGCGGCGTACCCAGTATCGGCGGGCCGACTGCCTTGACGCCTCGGCTGAGATCGCCAGGGCCTGCGTCATTGGGAAAATTGCCAACAGCAGGGCGGTGCTGGGGCGAGCCCTTCGTGACCATGGTGACAGGATTGACGCGGTGGCCGTCAAGGAGGCCGTGGCCCGTCTGGGGGCAACGTTAAAAGAGCTTGGCAGGAGTCAGCCTCTGGATACCGTCAGGGGGCTGGAAGGGGATGCAGCGCGGGCTTATTTCGGGGTGTTGGACCATCTGGTTTTAATCAACAAAGAGGCCTTTCGGTTTGCCGGGCGGAACCGCAGGCCACCGACAGACGCTTTTAATGCTTTGATTTCTTTTCTTTACACCCTGCTGCTGCATGATATCCGCTCTGCCCTCGAAACCACGGGGCTGGATCCGGCCGTGGGATTCCTTCATCGGGATCGCCCTGGGCGTCCCGGTCTGGCCCTGGACCTGATGGAGGAGTTCCGTGCCTTTGTGGCAGATCGTCTGGCTCTTTCTCTGATCAATCAAAAGCAGGTTCTTGAGGCAGGGTTTGAAAAAATGGAGTCCGGTGCGGTGATCATGACTGAGGAGACACGAAAAGCTGTGATCGCGGCCTATCAAAAACGCAAGCAAGATGAAATCCTTCATCCTTTTCTTGGCGAGAAGGTGAAGATCGGCCAACTCTTTTTTCTTCAGGCCCAGCTGTTAAATCGTTATTTCAGAGACGACCTGGACGGCTATCCGCCCTTTGTCTGGAGGTAAAGCTTATGATGGTGCTGGTCAGCTACGATGTGTCCATGGATGACAACGGCCAGAAAAGATTGAGACGGGTTTCAAAGACCTGTCGCAACTATGGCCAAAGGGTCCAGTATTCGGTCTTTGAGTGCCAGGTCGACCCCGCTCTCTGGACAAAAATGAAACAGAAACTCCTGGATCAGATTGATCCAGAAAAGGACAGTTTGCGGTTTTATTACCTCGGAGCCAACTGGAGACGACGGGTGGAACATGTGGGTGCCAAACCGGCCCGTGACCCGGATGCCCCCTTAATCCTTTAATCGCGAACCCAAAGCTCGTTTTTGCAGGTTTTATATAACATCCCGAATTTTCACTGTAGAATGTATTTCCTGTGCGAATGGGTTCGCGCTGTTGCAATGTCTCGAAAATAAACATGATTATAACAAGTGAACGTGGCACCTTGCTCTCTGTTCGGAAAAGTGTAGGTGGTTCGCGCAAAGGCACAGATTCTACCTGTTATATGAACGTGTTGCTAAATAACAGTCGCTCCCCGCGTGGGAGCGTGGATTGAAACTATACGTCCCTGGGGATATCTCGGTTACTGTGGGTCGCTCCCCGCGTGGGAGCGTGGATTGAAACATGTTTGCCGAGAGATAGGCGTCGAGTCGTGGTGGTCGCTCCCCGCGTGGGAGCGTGGATTGAAACCCATTCCAGGGGGCCAGCCACCTTGGAGTGCAAGTCGCTCCCCGCGTGGGAGCGTGGATTGAAACATCAGGTTGTCGTCGGACCCGATGAGGTCGAGGAGTCGCTCCCCGCGTGGGAGCGTGGATTGAAACAACGATGGAAAAAGGCGTGTCATCTGTAACCACAAGTCGCTCCCCGCGTGGGAGCGTGGATTGAAACACGGATAAACCCCCTATGTGTGATGTTGTTTTTCTGTCGCTCCCCGCGTGGGAGCGTGGATTGAAACAGATTCCACTTGGGCGTCAAAGCGTGCATTGTCGTCGCTCCCCGCGTG
>NZ_JAQYWB010000151.1 GCF_030145185.1 Desulfoluna sp.
GTCGTTACAGTGCTGCGCCCCTGTTTTCTTTTTGAAATATCGAAGAATGCATAACCATTATGGCAAATAATGGATGGGGGGCTATTT
Organism: Desulfoluna sp.; assembly: GCF_030145185.1. Taxonomy (GTDB): domain Bacteria; phylum Desulfobacterota; class Desulfobacteria; order Desulfobacterales; family Desulfolunaceae; genus Desulfoluna. The sequence goes on from NZ_JAQYWB010000151.1 coordinate 88, forward strand.
GTCTCTTGACAGGGGGCAATCATATCAGGATGGGCAAAGCGCGAAGCGTGCCCATCTTTCATTGGGGGAATCCGCAACGATGAAAATGACAAAATACCGGAAGCCCAACCCGTCCCCGCCGAGGGCGGTTATACCCGCGCCTTGAAATCATGCAAAAATTCTGTTTATCAAACTCGGATCATACAAATTGGCAAACGTATGGCCCCCGGCAGGGCCGCCGAAGGCAATTTTAGCTGTTTTATTTAATTTTCGTTTCTAATGTTGTTAACCCCGGCAGCTCATGCGTCTTGCGACGTACGAGGCATCCCCTTACCCTTCACGCGAATGCGGACGCGAGGTGCCCAGAGGACCGACAGCTGTAGAGCATTCGCAAACCTGCTTTCAAGGTGGCACACCTTGCCGCCGGAGGCTACGTATGCCGCAACGCGTCCACGGGTGTGATTCGGGCTGCTTTGGTGGCGGGGTAGAGGCTGACGGCGACGCCGAGGATTAAGATGACCGCGTTGGCTGTGAGGATATCGGTGGGGGTGAGCAGGGGGGTGATGATGCGCGGCATGCCCCACATCTCGGTGCCGGCGGAGAGGGCTGAGAGGTCGATGCCGTGGATGGCGACAAGGGAGACGGTGGCAATACCCAGAAGGTTTCCGACGGCAAGGCCCAAGAGGAGCAGGAAGATCGACTCAAGGATGACTCCGAGGACAATGCCCCTGGGGCGCATGCCCAACGCTCGGATCAGACCGAACTCCCGGATCCGCTCGAAGACGGCCATGAGGGTGGTGTTGACGATGCCGAAGCCCATGGCGATGAAGACGACCCCGTACCATATATAAATAAAGGATCCTGAGAGCTTCAGGTAGGCGGCGAGCATGGGAAGTCGTTCGTGCCAGGTGGTGATGGACAGGGAGGCATCGTTTATGGTGGTTTTCAGGGAGTCGGCCACAAGGGCTTCGTCACCTATGCGGGGCAGGAGGATGGAAATCTCGGAAAGTTTTCCGTTCCCGCCCAGCATCTGCTGTGCGGCGGCAAGGGGGACGAAGAGGTAGGTTTTTTCAGTGCTTTCCATATCGGCATCGAAGATGCCTGAGATGCGAAAGGCCTTGGAGGCGATTTTTCCGTGCACGTCCTGGCTCATGAGAATGAGTTTGTGGCCCAGTCTGGTTTCGTATTTATTCAGGAGGGCGCGTCCCACCACCACGCTGTGGGTGTCGGTTTCGGCCAGGGGGCGTCCTTCGGTGATGGCACCGCCGAGGAAGGAGACGACAGGTTCCCGCACCGGGTCAATCCCCACGAGGGTGATCCCGCCGGAGTGGCGGGCGTTGGCGGCCACGGCACCCACCCGGATGCGGCCGGTCCAGTGACTGCCAGGCGGGAGCGCGGTCACCAGGGCGTCCAGGTGAAGGGTTGCGGCCTCGATGAGGTGATCCACAGAGGGGTCGTCCAGGTACTCAGGATGCTGGATCTGGAGATGGCCGGTGAGGGTCTTGATGCCGTTGGTCAGCATCTCTTGCTCCAGTCCCCGGGTCAGGGCGCTCAGGAGAATAATACTCCAGATCCCGATGACCACGGCGGTGAGGATCACCAGGGTTCGTCTCGGGTTGCGCCAGATGTTTCGCCAGGCCAGCTCATTATACATGGTGCATCGCCTCCACCGGTTTCATTTTTCTTATTTTCAGGGCGGGAAAGAGGGCAGAAAAGAGGGTGATGCAAAGCACCGCCGAAGGGCCGAGGGTGGCGGAGAGCACGGATAGCTTTGGGTAGAGCCGGCCGCTGATGCCGTAGGCCTTCATGATCTCGTCGCTGCCGGGGATGAGGATGCCGTGGGCCTCAAACCAGAGGGTGAGGGCCGCCCCCAGGAAGATGCCCAGCCCCAGGCCGGTGGCCGTCATGAAAAAGGATTCGGTCAGGACCAGCCGCATCAGGCGATTCGGCGTGGTGCCGATGGCCATCATCACCCCGAACTCCCGGGTGCGCTCGAAGATCGCCATGACAAAGGTGTTTAAAATGCTGAAGGCCACCACGATGATGAGGATCAGGTACATGATCAGCCCGCTTACCAGGTCCATCTGGATGCTCTGAAGAAGACCGGGGATCAGATCCATCCAGTCCAGGGCCACCGGCGCGGGGTCGTCAAAGGGCAGTCCGGGCAGCGCGTTGTTCAGCTTTTTTTTCAGTGGGCCGACATCGGCAAGGTGCCGGGCTCGGATCGCCACCTCGTGCACCCCACCGGCCATGGAAAAAAGATCCTGAAAAAACGCCAGGGGCAAGAGCACCACGTTGCGATCGTAGGCGTCGAGGCCCGATTTGAAGATGCCGTCCACCGCCACCACCGTGGCCGCCATCGACCCGTCTCTTCCCTGCCCCAGCACGGTCAGCTCATCGCCTACCCCCACCTTGAGGTTTCGGGCCAGGGTCTCCCCGATCAGGGCGCGATCTTCCCTTGAAAAATAGCTCCCCTTGCGAAGGATGGCCGCCAGGGTAGACACCCTCTTTTCACGCTCTGGGTCCACCCCCGTCACCAGGCACCCATACGTCCGGTGCCCGCTGGTCACCAGGGCAAAGCCATTGGCCCGCGGCGCCGAGGCCACCACACGCGGGTCTCCTCCCAAAAGCGCCGCCTCCACGGCATCGTCCCAGTGAAAGGCCAGGCGGATCTCCTGATCTTCTTGATACCCCGCCGC
>NZ_JAQYWB010000022.1 GCF_030145185.1 Desulfoluna sp.
GGAAGGCACCATCAAGCGCATCTACCTCGTGGGGCAAGGAACGGCAGGCATCGCCGCCCAGGCCATCGGCCATCTCTTTACCCACTACTTAGGCGACCCCGCCATCCAAATATGCCCCTTGAAGGCCTCGGAACTCTCCGGCTTTATGATGGGAGACGGCGACGGCGACACCATGGCCGATGCCCTGGTTATCGCCATCAGCCAGTCCGGCACCACCACCGACACCAACCTGGCCGTGGATATGGTCAAGGACCGGGGAGCGGCCACCCTGGCCATCGTCAACCGCCGCGATTCCGATCTCACCTTTAAAGCCGACGGCGTCGTCTACACCAGCAGCGGCCGGGACATCGAGATGAGCGTCGCTTCGACCAAAGCCTTCTACTCGCAGATCGTGGCCGGGGCTCTCATCGGCCTGCACCTGGCCGCAGAGACAAAAAAACGCGACGCCGACTTCGTCTCAGAGTCCATTCGCGAACTCCTGGCTCTGCCGTCCAAGATGCGAAAAATCCTCACCATGACCGAGGCCATCAAGGCATCGGCCGATACCCATGCCGTGTCCCGAACCTACTGGGCAACCGTGGGAAGCGGAGCCAACAAAGCCTCCTCCGATGAAATTCGCATCAAACTCAGCGAACTCTGCTATAAGACGATCTCCAGCGACTTCGTGGAAGACAAAAAACACATCGACCTCTCCTCTGAACCGCTGATCATCGTCTGCGCCGCCGGAACCCGCGAGAGCGTCCTGGGTGATATCATCAAGGACACCGCCATCTTCCACGCTCATAAAGCCATCCCCATCGTCATCACCAATGAAGGGGAAGAGCGCTTCAACGGCACGGCAGCCAGTATTTTTCGCGTCCCCGCAGTCCCCGAACACCTGGCCCCGGTGGTCAACACCCTGGTCGGTCATCTCTGGGGGTACTTCGCCGCCCTGGCCATCAACGAGGGCTCCCGCGTCATGTTCGAGCACCGCAAAGGGATTCAAAAGGTCATCACCGAATTTGAGACCAAGGGGATGAACCTGTATGAAATTATCCTTGAAAAAAAATTCCGGGAAACGATTATTGAAATCTATCGAAATTTTCGTATCAGCCGGCGGGACGGCAAGCTTCCCCCCATCCTGGGATTCAACACCGCATCAGACATCACCCTGCTGTTGAAATACCTGGCCGGCAAACTGCCCTCCGCCGACTTTGAACTGGATTTTGACTGCAAGGGCACCCCGTCGAACATGCTGGACAAACTCTTTGCCTGTTTTTCGAGCGCCATTAACGCCATGGCCCGTCCTGTTGACGCCATCAAACATCAGGCCAAAACCGTTACCGTGGGGACCAGCCGCATCACTGAGGCCTTCGAAGGGATTCTCTTCGATGAGTTAAGACAGCGGGGGATCACGCTGCCACAGGTCACCAGCACCAACGTCCTGGTCCTCAAAAACTTTCAAGGGGTGCTCTCCGGCATCGAAGGGGGGCTTCTCTACCGCATCGACGGTCTTAACCTTTTGGGGGAAGCCACTTCCGAGACCACTATCTCCCTGGTCAATAAGGACGGCATCTTTACCCACACCACCTCCCGCGTGGAGAACGATCCTCGCCTTAAAGGCACCAAGAGCATCATCGTCCGGGAAGGCAACGTCTTTGTCGGCAAGGGAAACAAAGACGATAAGAACACCCTCATCATCCCCGTGCTCTCCAAAAAGGCCAATGTCATCGAGTTCATTCTTTCCCTTAATATCACCTTCAAAAAGGGACGCATCCCCCTCCACGCCAAATCCAAGGCGCTGGGCGGTAAACACGAGCGAATTCGCAACATCATGCAGGAAAACGGCTTCACCTGGGACGACACCTACCTGGAGTTGATCCCCATCGACCAGCTTTTTGGCCTCTCCGCTGAAAAAATCGCTGAAAAAATGACGGAAGCCTTAAACAGCGCAGGGTAACCCACCCTTCCCTATTCCCACGTCACCGGGGGAGCCCTTCATTAAGGGCTTCCCCTCCATCGCATGGTGACACCCCCCGTCATATTATCCAGGCATCCCCTGACCTTCACACAGGCCCGGCCGCTTTTTTTCTACTTTTCACTCCAGTTCTCCCAGAGATCTGTCGATTCTTCTACAAGAGTCGAGCCGGACCGGCCCAAACGCCATCAATCAAAAAAATGGTGGACACCCTGTATCATTAACCCCGATAGCAGATCCCTCATGCTTCATTCACCGTTATCGGAAGGCGGCCCATGAAACAATTGCTCCCTAAAAAATACAGTTCCCGGCTGATGGCCATCACCCTCCTCGCCGGTATCCTTCCCATCGCCATCTTCGGGGTCGCCATCACCTTCATCACCTGGGACCTCCCCTCGCAAACCCGCAGGGCGATTCAACTCGGTCTCAGTGATCTCCAAAAACAAAATGAACAGACCCTGACCCACATCATAGAAAAGGCTATCCGTCAGAAATCAATCGACGTGGCCCTCCAGATTGACCTCTATCTTGAAAGTCACCCCACCCTGACCTTTGCAGACCTTCAGAAAAATGGTCGCTTTCGAAGCATCGCCCTGCAGTCCATTGAAGAAAACGGCTACACCACACTGATCGACACCCGGGAAGGGACCCTCCTGCTTCACCCCAGGGTCTCTCTGGAAAACACCCCGATGACAAACATTGCTAAAACATCCAACGATTTTCTTGCCATTGTCTCTTCAAGCCTCGGGGGTAAATTCGCCTGTGGTTATTTCTCTCTGCTGGACACCTCCGGCAATGAGCGTCGGAAATACACCTTCATTGCCCCTGTCAAAAGGCCCTCCTCTGACAATATCCCCCTGGCTGTAACCACCGTCATCACCATGGATGCTCAGAGCCCTGTCTTCCTTAAAGCCCAAGAAACATCCGAAAGCACATCCCTTTACCTCACCAAGCACGCCCAGAATCTCCTGCACACCTTCAAACGGTCCATCCTCATCTATATGCTGCTGGGAATGCCCGTCATCTTCATTCTGGCCTCCTGGGCAAGCGCCTATTTTTCCCGTGCCGTCAACCAACTGAAATACGCGACCCGGCAGATACGAAAAGGCGACTTTTCGATCCACCTCAACGACAAGGTGTCCGGGGACATCGGCGAGCTGATGCAGGATTTCAACCACATGACAGAACGCCTCGCCGAAACCACCGTCAGTAAAGAACACCTGGAAGCCAATGAGGCAGAGCTGACCCGTGAAATAAAAAAACATGAAAGGGTTCGTACAGAGCTTCAAAAGCAGCAGAAAGAGTTAAAAAAGCAAAGGGATCACCTCCACAGCATCAACGAGGAGCTCTCAAGGTCCCGGCAGAAAATCCAACGCCAGAACTGGCTGAACATTGGCCAGAGCGAATTTCACAGCAGCATCCAGGGAGAGCTCTCCTTAAAAGAACTTGGCAGGAAAACCATCCACTTTATAGCCGATTACCTGGACGCCCAGGCTGGACGGATTTACCTCGTTGCCGAAGATCATCTCTCCTGCATCGGCAGCTTTGCCGACGCCACCGAACACCTCCCCATCGCCATCGGAGAAGGCCTGGTGGGAGAAACGGCTCTCTCCGGTACCCGCCGACGTGTCACCGACGTGCCCGCCAGCTATCTGCCCATTCACTCCGGTCTCATCGACGGCTTCGCCGGTGAGGTGGTCATTCAACCCTGCCTCCAAAGCGAGAAAACACTCTGTGTTCTGGAGTTGGCAACCCTGGGTCCTTTTTCAAAGCAGGACCTCAAATTTCTGGACCTCATCAATCACCAGGTCGCAGCGGCGGTGGGCTCCACCCTGACCCGGGACAAAACAGAAGGACTGCTTCACCAAACCCAGAAACAGGCCGAGGAGTTGACGTCTCAACAAAAGACGCTCCAGCTCATTAACCAGGAGCTCGAAGAGCAGACCCAAAAACTGGAAGCGCAGAAAGAGAGCATTAAAAAAAAGAACCTCGGGCTGGAAAATGCGGGCCAACTGATCCGACAAAAGGCAAAAGACCTCGAAATCTCCAGCACCTATAAATCCCAATTTCTGGCCACCATCTCCCATGAACTCCGAACGCCGCTCAACAGCATCCTTCTCCTCTCACACATTCTGGAGGAAAACCGAGAAAAGACCCTCTCCTGTGACCAGGTAGAGTTTGCCGGCACCATCCATGCTTCAGGTTCCCAGCTCCTCTCCCTGATCAATGAGATCCTGGATCTTTCTAAAATCGAAGCCGGCGGCATGAAGGTGACCCTTGCCAGCACCCCCCTTCCCGCACTGGTGGAGAGCCTCCGCCGGATGTTTTCACCCCAGGCCAAGGAAAAAGGCCTTTCCCTCTCCCTGAACCTGGGAACGGAGGTCCCGAGCCACCTGAAAACGGACCGCCAGCGCCTGGAGCAGATTCTCAAAAATCTTCTGGCCAATGCCTTAAAATTTACCGAATCCGGTTCGGTCAGTCTTCGGATTGACTACCTGAAATCAGACGACTTTCCAAGGAATGCGACACTCACCGCGACATCCGCCCTGGCCTTCCGCGTCACAGATACCGGTATCGGCGTCCCTCTGGATAAACAGGACCATATTTTCGAGGCCTTCCGCCAGGTGGACGGCACAGAGAGCAAGCCCTATTATGGCACCGGCCTGGGCCTCACCATCTCTCGAGAGCTGGCCGGACTTCTTGGCGGCTCTCTTCACGTGTCGAGCGAATACGGCGTCGGCAGCTGTTTCACCCTCCTGCTTCCCGGAAACGACGCCCCGGCCACTCAAAATGAACACGCCTTATCAACGAACTCACCGGCTCCTGCACCCCAGCCCATGGCCATGGCCCCCGCACCCTTCTCAGGGACACCCCGCCATGACGCAACAGGAGACCCCGTCGATTTAACCCACGAGACACGCCTCATCGGACGAAAAATTCTTATTGTAGATGATGACATGCGCAACGTCTTTGCCTTGAAACGTCTGCTCCATGAAAAAGGGCTGAAGGTGGTGGTGGGCCGCACCGGCGTGGAGGGACTTTCGCGCCTGGAGGAGATCCCCGACATCGATCTCGTCTTGATGGATATCATGATGCCGGAGATGGACGGGCATGAAGCCATGCACTCCATCCGCGCCCGTGATGCATTCACGGGGCTTCCCATTATCGCCCTGACAGCCAAAGCCATGCCCGAGGACCGCGCCGCCTGCATAGAGGCCGGTGCCAGTGATTATATTCCGAAACCCGTAGACCCCGACAAGCTGATCGAAATGCTTCGGGTCTGGCTCAATACATAGAGGGCAATCCGTGGACACGTCCCACGGATCACCCTGGAGTACTAAAACCATGATAACACATACACCCCAACTGATTCTGCTGGTGGATGACCGGGAAGAGAACCTGCTCGCCCTGAAACACATCCTGGCCGGTCCCCAGGTATCTATCCTGACGGCCACATCGGGCCACGAGGCCTTGAGCCTTCTTCTGGACCACCCGGTGGCGCTGATCCTCATGGACGTGCAGATGCCGGAGATGGACGGATTTGAAACCGCCGAGCTTATTCGCGGAAACCCGGACACCTGCCGCATCCCCATTATCTTCGTCACCGCCATCAATACCGATACCCAGCACATCTTCAAAGGGTACGACGCGGGTGCCGTGGACTATCTGTCCAAGCCCCTGGACCCGGAAACCCTCGTCCGAAAAACAAAGGTATTTCTGGAACTGCATCAATACCAGCAGTCTCTGGTAGCCACCACCCAAGAGCTCACGGAGATGGTGACCACCCTTAAAAAAGCCAACGCCCAAATTCAAGTGCATCAAAAAAAGAGGCTGCAGGAAGAACGCCTGAAAGTCCTCATACAAATGGCCGGTGCCATGGCCCATGAACTGAGCCAGCCCCTGATGGCCCTTCAAGGCAATATGCAGTTGATGAAGATCCACGAGGCATCCCCGGAAAAGATCCCTCTTTATATGGACCGAATCGACGAATCAGGCCGACGTATCGCCGAGATTATTCATAAAATACAAACCCTGCACGTGGATGACACCCGGAATTACCCAGGCGATGCCTCCATCATCAATCTGGATCAAACCATCCGAATTCTTGTGGTGGGCAAAGACGGTCAAGACGGGTCCTCCCTGACGCAGGCTCTAAACACACTGGATCGTCTGGACATCGCCTGGGCCCACACGACCGATGAGGCCCAAAAAGCCCTTGAGATAAGAGCCCGTGACCTTCTGTTCATCTCCTGTGCTCGAGCCGATGAGCCCACGGAGTCGTTTATCCAAAGCCTCACAACGGCCACAAAAAGCCCTCTTTTTGTCATCATCGCCGAGACGACCGACGAGCTCAACACCTCCCGGCTCATCCGCCAGGGAGCGCTGGAAGTACTGAAGCGCGACCAGGTCTCCCCGGACCTTATCCGTGCCCTCCTTCACCGCGCCCTGGATACCGTGGTCTCTGGATCGACCCTGTCGGCCATGGATCGGGCCGACGAAGCGTCCCTCAAAGACCCCTGCACCGGACTCTACACCCGGCACTGTTTTGACAACCTTCTTCGACGCGAAGTAAACCGCGCACAGCGCATGGGGCAAGCCCTCGCCCTTCTCCTGCTCCAGATAGACAACATGGAAGAGGTGATCACCACGTACGGTCCAGAGGCGGGCGACATGGTCCTGGGCAGCCTGGGAAGCCTGCTCGACGACATGACCCGTACCGATGATCTGGCCGCCCGTTTCGGCCCCACCACCTTTGCGGTTCTGCTCAGCGGCATCACCGCCTCAGAGATTCCCCGGATTACCGAACGATTCAAAAAGGCCATGACCCAAAAAGATTTTATCTACAACGCCTTTCGGTTCAACATCACCCTGCAGGCAGGCACCGGCCTGTTGACACCCGGACCGGGAGGGAACGCAGAAGAACTCATCGCTGGGGCGCAGAAAGCCTGTGCCGGCGTGGCGGAATGCATGGCACCCTCCTCGGCATGTGAATCATCGTCTGTTTAATGGGATTGACGCGGTCTGACTCCGAGCCCCCGAACAACCAGGGTCCCACCCGTTCCGATAACAGGATAAGTGGGCAGATAACGATGGCTGACGAGGGGCTGGACATCGTGCAGAAAAAAAGGTGGGGATCGTTATGTCTCAGGGATCTATCCAGATCTTTCCCTGTTTATAAAGCTCTAATCTTTCGCGCAGCGGCGCCTCAAGGTTTGCCTCACCGCTGACCGCCAGGGCCTGAATGGCCTCCTCCTGAATATCTATGGCCTGCTTAAAAAGGCCATTAACGGCGTAAACGGCCGCCACGGTATCCAGATGACTCGGAGTTCTCTGGCTGAGGGCGTCCAACAGCAACCCTCCAAGTTCCATGGCCCGTTTGGAGTCTCGATAACGTTCATCGGGACAGGTGGCAAGCGTCCACGCCAGATCATTGATGGCACGCATTGAAATCCGGGAGGTCACCTTCAGGGCCTCCTCCAGCCAGCGTATGGAGATCCCGATATCCTGGGCAACTCCATTGCCGGTTCGATACATCCCCGCCACCTGATACATCCCCTCGGCATTGCCCAACTCGGCCGAACGCACAAACCAGGCAAAAGCCACCGTCATGTCCTTCGCCACGCCCCGTCCTCCGGCACACATGACCCCTAAGGTCATGGCCGCGGGAGAAAAATTTTGTTTGTCGGCCCTTTTAAGCCAGAAGACCGCCAGCTCATCGTCTCGAGGCACCCCTTGCCCTTCGGTATACAACAACCCCAGGGCGCAGGCAGCCTCCGGCATGCCGCGATCGGCCGCGTATTGAAAATATCGTTTAGCGGCTTGAAGGTCGACATCGGCCCCCTCCCCCTTCTGATACATGGCCCCCAGAATCTGAGAGGCCTGAATATGGCCCTGAAGGGCCGACTTCTGATACCAGGAAAACGCGGTGGGGATGTCCGGCGTTACAAAGGGCACCACCTGTCTGTGATGAAGATACCCCATGATAAACTGAGCACGCGCATCGCCGTCTTCAGCTTTCTCTTTGTCCTTCAGATATCGGTCCTGCGTATACCCCTCGGGAAAGGTCGCCACCTCATCGGTCGCAGAAGCGGCCAGCGTTGCACAAAAGGTCAAGACCAGGAAAAAAGCACCGGCAAACAGAACACGTCGATTTCTCATTCATATCCTCTTTTCCATGATGCGGCGTCCAGGCAAAGGCGTTCACATCATGAGGTAAAACATCTGAAGACCGTCCCCCCCTTCCGGGGGCCACGACACCAGACACTCAAACTCAAGCATCCACGGGAAAACACCGAAGCGAAATCACGCCCGCATACCGAAGCAAGCCCACGCCGGAAGCAAGATAAATCCCCCCCGTCACACACCCCGACCAGAGACGAATCTTGGCCGGAGTATCCATAAAGGCCACCTTGGACCCATAGGCCACACAGGTGGACACAAAGGCCACAATATAATGAAAGGAAAACCCGATGAACACGATCCCTGTCAGGCACAATGCGCCCTTTACAAGCGAGGCAGGAGTCAGCTGCGGAGCCGCCGGCAATTCAAAGGGCACCGGGTTGAACAGACGGGCCAGAGACTCTGATTTGGCAATAAGAACCCCGGAAAGGAGAAGCATGACAAAAGGAAGGAAGGTGTTGAGCTGCGCAAAGGTGCTCATCCTTGCGGCGATGGCAAACGCCTCATCCCCGGGCAGCATCCTTAAGGCATCCCTGGACATGAAGTAACTGCCTATGGCGCCGGGAATGGCGAAGAAAGCTTTGATTGCATAGAAAAGGGCCAGGAGTCGGATGAAAATACCTGTCAATTTCTGTGATTCCATGGAGGGGACCTTTCTTCATGAGTAGATTATAAAACAGACAAAATATATTTTTATATCTCATTTCCCGCCAAAACGGTATGACCAAGGTCACACGGCCATGATTTTATCCCCTCCCCCTGAGAGAGGAAAGCCCTGCGCCATCGGGCAGAAAGGGGGGAGCTTCCGCTCCTTTGCCCTGTCCCATAAATTTTACCCCCATCCAGAGGCCCATCCCGAGAAAAACCACCCCGCCCACAAATAAGGTGGTTGGCATGCCCGCCCAATCGGCATACCACCCCAGAAAAGGCCCGATCACCACAAAAGAGAGCCGGATAATCAGGCTCCGGATGGAGAGCACCGTGGCCCGGATCTCCGAAGGAGTCGATGCGTTGATGTAAGTTCTCAGCACCGGGTTTGCCACCCCTCTCACAACATAAAAAAGAAAAAGAAATCCCACGGCCCAGAGCGTGTTAAACACACTGAGACACAGATAGAGAGACCCGACGGCCACAGCCACATAAAAGACGATGCGATCCCGCCCCAGCTGAGCCTCCACCTTCCAGGCATGCATGGACACAAACCCGGTGGTAAGATTCAAGGCGGGCAAAAAGAGACCGTAAAGGGCCAGGGGAACAGATAAATAAACAAAATAGGGTTGAATCAGCCAGGCCATGGTCAAGGTGGCTGTTCCAATGACAGAGGAGTAAAGAATACTCCATTTTAAAGCCATATTGCGGGTCAATGCGTACCGAATAATTTGAAAAATCTGTGTAAAATTACCCTTGTTGGTTATCTTTCGCCGCCTCGGTTCCCGGAGAAGCAGGGCGGCGGGAATCGCCGACAGGGCCACCGCTGTCTGAAAATAAAAAGGGGTGCGCAGACTGAACACAGCCAGCCCCACCCCAATGGGCGCGGCGATGGCTTCGGCATAGTTGCCGATGGAGACAAGGCGCCCCTCCGCTTTGAGATAGGTTTCCCCCTGCCCGTTCTCCTGAAGGGTATCGTACAATAGCGCCGAATCCGAACCGGAAATAAAACTCTGCCCCACCCCCAGAACCATCTCACAGACCAGAAAACCCCAGAACCCCGTCGAGACGGAGTACATCCCAAAGCCAACAGCCCCCAGAACGCTGCCGATCACCAGCGAGAGCTTTCGTCCCCAGATATCCCCGAAATACCCCGAGGGAATCTCCATCACCACCACAGCAAAAGAATAGGCCGCCTTTAAAAGGAATAGATCCTGAGTGCCCAACCCGTTCTCCCGGTAAAACAAAAACACCACCGGCACGGTCAACATCAACCACTTGGATATCTTGATCACATACAGCTTAAATATGTTCGACTTCACATCATAACGCATCGTAAAAAAAACCTATTAAGAACAGAAAGGGGAAAAAACAGCCGCCGGGGGCAAGACGGCACATTGAAGGGAAGGTGTAGTCGATTCCCCCCTGGTTTTCAAGGAGATTCATTTAGAAGGATGGCAGGACAGAACGTGCCTGGCACACGCACCGAGGCCGCAGCACAGCCATCGAATCGAATAGGTTCTTTGATTCCGCAGGATGCGTTGGAAAGGTTTGCGACAGGTTCAAAAAGGGGTTCTGTGAACAAGAGGGGTCCGATTCAACCGAGAGATTCGTCATCGGAAGGCTCACGGTCTGAGTCGCGTCGTTTCACTTATTAACCCACCGCACAAATCATCATTGGGGCCAGAAACACCCGACCCCAATGCCTCCTACTCGACTTTATGCAGCACCTCGGCCATGACAAAAAAACTCTTGATGATGATGTAGCCACCGACGATGATCCCCACCACGGGAAGGAAGGTAAGCCCGGTGAGAAGAAAAAAGATCCCGATGGCCAGAAGGGCGATGCCGTTGGTCAAACTGCTGATCCGTTCATACATCCGGTCTTCAAACGAGACCGCGGTCGTGTGCCGCCTCTCGTTAAGGTTCCTGCGGTTTGTCATTATTTTTCGGCCGTACTTCCGTAACATCGCACCCGGACCGATCACACGCCGTTGATCACCCGAACGCTTTCCCCTCAGGACCACCACCTTTTTTTCATCTCTCAACGTATACATATCTTCCATGCTACCTCCTTCGTCGGAGCGCTATCACGCCAGAAAAAGCACCCCCCTTTCTCTGCGACTCAAATAAGGGATGTCTTTGCCGGAAGCTGCACATCCAAACGGATTAAGAAAGCCAGCGTTCCTGATGAAATCAGTTCGGGGGTTTTGAGAGCGAATCCATGAAGAGCCATCGAGTGGGGAGGGAACAACGAGGAGCAAACCCGGTACCGAAGCAACCGGAGAAGAGGCAGGACACTGCGTCAATCTATATCCCAACTATACCGTTCCCATGGCGGGCTGTCAATTCAGTCCCTGTATAATGGCCGAGCCCAATGGCACGGGATATCCAACTGAAATCATTGCAGCCATGCACATAACAGTTTACAATGCGGGCCTTGACACGGCCTCTCATTTCACCTCATTCAACCTGGAGCGTTCATGAAGAGAACGATCACCGCCGCCCTGATCTGTTTCGCTGCCACCCTCTTCCAACCCAGCGCAAGCCACGCCCGGTACGACACCTCCTGGAGATGGCAGACCCTCTCTAACGAGGCCTTCACCATCTATTACCCGGAAGGCCATGAAGCTTTTGCCCAGAGGGTCTACAACCTCTCCGAAGAGGTCTATAAAGACGTCACCGGGTATCTCGGGGTAAAACCCCGGCACTGCCCGGTGGTGATCAACCCCGGGACCGACCTGTTCAACGGCTTTTATGCCCCCCTTCCCAACCGCATCTCCCTGTATGAAACCCCTTATTATACCCTGCGGGAGTTCGGACCGGGATCCGACACGGTGGATCAACTCTTCACCCATGAGTTCACCCACTTTGTGCACCTCACAACCAAACTTGGCTGGTACGGAAAAATCACAAATTTTCTCGGAGACGCGGCGGCCGTGTCCAACCTCCTCTCCCCAGGATGGGTCGTGGAAGGACTGACCACGACCACGGAAACCCTTTTCACCGACGGGGGAAGGGGACGCTCCCCCCTTTTCAAAGGGACCCTGAACTCCTTTGCACAAAACGACGGCCTCTGGAGCCTGTCCGCAGCCGGAGCCCATCCGACGTACGCGCCGCCGTCAGGACGGATCTACCTTGCCGGCTATCACATGATCGACTATCTCAACCGCAGCTTCGGACCCACAGCGGCAGCTCGCATGACCCGAACCCAGGGAGAACACCCCGTGGGGGGCATCCGTGAGGCCCTCGTCCACGTGACGGGGCAATCCCCGGAGGACTTTTACAAAGGATTCCTGGAGGATTTCCAGAGCCAGGCGGCACTCTCCGACACCCTGGCCCTGTCTGCGGGCCTTCCCGAGGGGAAGGTGATCGCCTCGAAGGCCTTGGAGAGCTTCGAATCCCATGCCTGGACAGAGGAAGGCACCCTCCTGGCCCTGCGAAGGGGGTACGGAGAAAAAAACGCCCTCGTGGAACTCGATCCTGCCACGGGCACCAAGGTAAAAGAAACCTTTCCCGGCACCCTCTTGACAACCGCGCCCCTTCGCCTGACAGGAAACCAGAATCACGTCGTGCTGAGCGTTCCCTTTCCCCGGCCCCTGGGTGCCGGTGAACTCGACACCACGGACCTCGCCCTCTTTGACAGGAAGACCCGCAAATACGAACGCCTCACCCGAGGCGCCCACATCTTTTCGGCGGCCCCTTCCCCGGACGGCCACTCCTTTGTGGCGGCACGCCGAAACGGGATGTGGTCAGACCTGGTGCTTCTTGATGCCAATGGAAAAAATATCTCCCCGCTCTTTTCTCAGCCTGGGGCGTATTGCGAAACCCCGATCTGGTCACCGGACGGGACCACCATCGCCGCCGTGGTCAAAATCGGCCCACACGCCGACATCGTGACCCTCTCACCCAAATCAGGAACCCTGACCCCACTCTTCGGCTCCGACGTCGCCGAAGACAGCGACCCCGCCTTCTCACCGGACGGACGGTATGTCCTTTTTGCCTCCGATCGCAGCGGCATCTGGAATATTTTCGCCTATAATCGACAGGAGAAGGCGCTCAGACAACTCACCTCGGTGCGTTACGGTGCCTTTGAACCCCGCGTCTCCCCCAACGGTACCACCCTCTCCTTCACCCGCCTGAACCAGGGGGTCAAAGAGCTCTGCACCCTGCCCTTCACTCCCGAAACAGGCCCAATCGTCCCCTTGCCAAAAAACAAAAAAATGCCCACCGCCAAGCTGGACCGGGTGGCACCGCCCATCACCGCCGAGAGCCACGGCATCCCCTGGGTTGAGGCGTACAAACCCTTTCTCCACATCCCCTATTTCACAAGCGATGAAGAGGGCAGCGCCCTGGGTGTCTTTCTCATGGGACAGGATCCAGTGGGCCTGAACAGCTACCTCGGTTCCATCTTCTACGGCCTGGAATCCAACCGCCCCGGATTTGACCTCACCCTGACCCACCGTTCCTTTGCCCCCGAGATCAGCACCCGAATCTACGACAGCGCCGAAGAGGGCACCCAGGTGGCCGGTCTCGAACGATGGCAACGCGAACGAAGCCTGGAGCTGGCCCTCTCCCTTCCCGTGATCCTACAAAGTCTGCCGAGCCATATCAGCCTTCGAGGTACCGCCGGAAGCAAAATCCGAAAATTCGATGGCATCAAAAACGTCACCCTGGATCCGAACAGAGACCAATCTTTCGCCTGGTTCACGGAAGCCACCCTCACCCGCACCCCCGATGCCCCCAGGCGCGATGTACTGCCCACCTGGGGCCAGTCCCTCTTTGGCTCCTTTGAAAAAAGCATCGATAAAGCCGGCGGCGAACTCCTCTCCCACAACGGCGTCCTCTCCCTCACACACTATCTCCCCGGCCCGGCCGATCACGACGGCTTTAAACTCACCCTCACCCACCAGGCCCAGGAAGGCGACCTCTCCTACAGCAAAGACCTGAGCCTTCCCAGGGGCTACGACAAAGAGGACACCGAAGGGGGCATGAACCTCGATAAAAACCTCCTCGCCTCCCTGGAATACCATGTCCCCATCGCCTTCCCTGACTGGGGTACAGGCCTCATCCTCTGCCACGTCTCCCGCCTGAAAGCCTCCCTCTTCGCAGATGTCGGCGCCGGCTGGCAGAAAAGCTTTGACGCCAACGACTGGTCAGACCGTGCCCGCCTCTCCATCGGCACCACCCTCACCGCCCAATCCACCCTCATGGCCATCCTCCCCGTAGAGTTTGGCGTGGAAGTAGGCTATAAAACCGAAGAAAAAGAAGGCTTCGCCAATGTGATTTTTCAAATCATTTTTTAACGAATCAGGGGCTCCATGAATCCAAACGAGTCGATCACTGAATTCAAGGGAGCGGCATCCGCCAGGGAGGTAATGGCCTCCCAGTGCTCGCGGATCTCTTCGGGGGGGATGGTCCGTTTTGTGTCACCGATACAAAGACCAGGGGCGCAGCAGATGGCGGACCGACTGAACCAGCCGGCAGCGCAGTTGAAGATCATCCCGGTCTCCTGATTTTCTCTGGAGGCGAGAAAAAGGACCAGGGGAGCGATGAACTCGGGTTTGAATTTTTCCAGGAGTTCAGGGGGCATCACGTCATCGGTCATCCTGGAGGCGGCCACCGGCGCGATGGTGTTGCAGGTGACGTTGTACTTCGCCCCTTCGGAGGCCAGGCTGTGCATCAAGCCAACCACGCCCATCTTGGCTGCCATGTAAGCGGCCTGGCCAAAGTTCCCGTAGAGGCCGGAGCCGGAGGTGGTGTTGATGATCCGACCGTAACCGCTCTTTTTCATGAGAGCAAAGGCGGCTCTGCTGACGCAGAAGGCCCCCTTCAAATGGACATTTACCACCGTATCCCAATCCTCTTCCACCATTTTCAAGAGGCTCTTGTCCCGCAACACCCCCGCATTGTTTACCAGTACATCCACCCGGCCGAAATGGGCCTCGGCCGTTGCAATGATGGACTCCCCCCCTTGAAGGGTGGCCACAGAGTCGTAACTCGCCACTGCCTGCCCCCCATACGCGGCGAGCTCTTCCACCACCTTGTCTGCGGCCCCATGGGCATCCCCCGTCCCGTCACGGCGTCCCCCCAGATCGTTGACCACCACCTGCGCTCCCCGGGCGGCAAAGGCATGGGCATACGCCCTCCCAATGCCGGAACCGGCGCCAGTAATCACCACCACCTGATCATCAAAGCGAATCTCATCCATACTCGTCTCCTTTCATGGCGCCTCGCATGGCCTGCACGGATCCGACCCGGGTGCCCCACAGAGAGCACAAAACAAAAAATAAGTGCGTTACCTGTAAGGGTTAAAAATCGGAAAAAGGCATGCCGACGGCGGCTGTGTGTTGAGTTATTTCTCGGAATTGAACAAACAGAGAGGGTTGCGTACAAGCGAGATACGTATAAACACTAGTGGCGAAACACCGCTGTTGTCAAGGTGAATGTACAGGGTACATTTTAAAAAATATATCTGGCCGGAAAAAATTTCAGGAGGGAGAGAAGGCAAACAGGGGGCGGCCCATGATTTCATTTGTCATTTGATCTGGCGCGCTGTAAAAGAAGATCTTTATTCAGACAATCCAGAAAAGAAACCAAGGGCCTTTGACCCCGGTTGTTTTCCAACCTTGGCCCCTGTGATACTCTGAAAACGAAAAGGCCGTCGCACGAAGCGTGCAAGGGGTTCTCCTTGCCATCGGAGGCTGCTTTTTTTCATTATTATTTTTAGGTCAGTCACGCCACAACGTGGCCATGCATATACAAAGGACAATCACGATGATTCCCTGGGAATTTCTGGGAGAAGCCAAGGTACCGGGTGGCGGAACCCTTCGGCTGACAAAACGAAATGACGAATTTTCTATTCGGACCGACGGCTACGAGTTGATGAACAGTCGCGCCCACGGGTCCGAAGAGGTGTTGGCCGTAGAGGCGTTAAAACGCCTGGCCGGGCGAAGCGATTGCCGGATCCTCGTGGGAGGCCTTGGCATGGGATTTACCTTGCGGGCCACCCTCGACCATGCGGGAGAGAACGCCGCCGTCACGGTGGCGGAGCTGGTCCCCGAGGTGGTGGAATGGAACCGTCACCATTACGGCCACCTGGCTGGACATCCTTTAAAGGATGAACGGACCTCCGTCTTCGTGGGCGATGTCGGTGAAGCCATCAAAAAGGAGGCTCCCTGGGATGCCATTCTCCTGGATGTGGACAATGGCCCCGACGGCCTGACCCGAAGCGGAAATGACAGCCTTTACAGCAAAACAGGCATCCTCTCAGCAAAGCAGAACCTGCGGCCCGGAGGCATCCTGGGCGTCTGGTCGGCCCACGCGGATCCGATGTTTACCAAACGATTAAGCCACTGCGGCCTGGCTGTGGAGGAAGTCCACGTCAAGGCACGACTCAAGCGGGGCGGAATGCACACCTTATGGTTTGCAGTAAAAACAACAATAGAGGGGATATCATGAGTGACGACCGGTTGATGGACATTGAGACCAAGCTTGCCTTCCAGGAACACACCGTCGACGATCTCAATGAGGTGATCATTGAGCAACAAAAGGAAATTGACGGACTGAGAAAGGCGGTGGATTACCTTCTCGACAAAATGGAGCAGCTCGTCGACACTCACATGGAACGAGCCCCTGCTGACGATAAACCGCCCCATTATTAGGCCTTGCCCCCTTAAGGGCACACAAAAAAAACAGAAAGCATGCTTATGGGGGCGAGGTCTGCCCCCTTCAAAACAAAGGGTGATTGCTCACGTTCCGGGTCATACCAGAGCAAGGGCAGGACCTATCCTTCGTTTTCTACCACCTGATCCGCGTCAAAGCTCATCACCTCGCCGTCCACGGTCATAATCAGCCATTGCCCGGTGGTATCCTGGGCCTTGACAAGGCAATCAAGCGCTCGTCCTTCGGAGGTTTCTATGCGACACTCCGGATGGGTATTGAGATCGATGACGGTGACAAATTCCCGTCCTTCAGCCGCCGCCTTAAATGAGGCAGCCGCATCTTCAAACCGGGCCATCCGAGCAAACTCTTCCGGGTCCAGGGCTTTGATCTCCCCGTGACAGGCTTCAATCTTCTTTTTTATGTCGGCGATGGTTGCCAGAACTTCCCGGCTCTGCTCCTCTTCACCGGAGGGAATGGACTGCAGGATATGCTTCTGAAGATCCAAGTCCTTTTCCAGGAGGATGATCCGCTGCATGACCTCTGCGATTTTTTCTCTCATCTACCCCATCTCCTTTAGAATCTCCTTGACCAGATTGCCATCGGCCAATTTGCCAAAATGCTTCATCACCTGGCCCATGGCCTGCATGGGACTCTTCACAGATGAAAAATCAATCTGTGCGTCAATCCACGCTTTGATCTCTTCTTTGCTTGCCATTTGGGGCAGATAGCTCTGAAGCAGCTCAACGTAGTCGGAGGTTGTCTCCCCCTTAATATCCAGCACCACTTTTTCCGATTTGGCGAGACCGCGAATAATGTTCTGAAGGTCTTCATCGGTGATCTCATCCGGTGTCTTCACCCGCGTGGTCTTTTTACCACTTTCAAGGGTCATGGCCACCGTCAGCTTGGGGTACTCCCCCATAATCAGCCGAAAAGTATCCCGGGCAGCGCTGTCCTTTGTTTTCATAGCTGTCTTGAGGTCTTGTTTGATCTTGTTATAAAGAGAAACATCTGTTCCTTCACTCCAGCCATACGGAGACTTCTCGTTGTCAACCATTGCACACCTGCATTCTTCTTTTCCTCACCAAAGTGAGGCATCCCTGGCGGATGGGTTATGAATTCCTGAAAACCATCGTGCCCCGTCAAAGGGGGCATGAAACGCACCGCAGACTGTCAGCTGAAGACAGCGGCAAATGACCCGCTGTTCCTTTTCGCATGTTCATCTCGATGCTCCACGTTTCTTTACCCTATTTTTGCCATTTCGTGAACCTGAAAATGATTCACATTCCGTACACGGCATTCGCTTAGTGACCTTAAGTCAGCGCACTGGCTTTAACTCACTTTTATAAACGACATCACGACTTACAACCCCCTATTCCAATCGCAAGGATCGAGCCCTTCACAGGGAACAATGGCAGGGTATTTTTTACTTATCAGGCAACATAATGACTCAGCCACTCCTTTTAGATTGAATTTAAAAGATCGTTCCCCTATTTACTATTTGAGTCACGTTTGAACCATTTATTCACCTATTGGGGATGGTATTATGAAAAAAGCAGCACTTCTCTTTTCGGCAATGTTCCTTATTTTACTTGCCGCAGCCTCATCCTTTGCGGGCACCCTCGCAGACGTCAAAGCCAAAGGCATCCTGACCTGCGGCATCAGCGAAGGGGTTCCCGGCTTCTCAATTCCAGACTCTACCGGCACCTGGGTCGGTTTCGACGTGGACATGGCTCGCGCCGTGGCCGCCGCCGTTCTTGGCGACAGCTCCAAAGTCAAATTTGTTCCCCTGGCGTCCAAACAGAAAATCGTGGCCGTCTCCTCCGGACAGGTGGATCTCACCAGCCGCACCACCACCTGGACCCTGAAGCGCGATGCCAAACAGGGCGTCGATTTCACCCATGTGGTCTTCTACGATGGTCAGGGGTTCCTGATTCCCAACAAACTCGGCGTCAGGTCTGCCCGTGAACTCAACGGCGCCTCCGTCTGCGTCACCGCAGGGACCACCACCGAGCTCAACCTTGCGGACTTCGCCCGCGCCAACAGTATTAAGGTAGAAGCCGTGGTCTTCGACGGCAAAAAAGAGGCCCTGAACGCCTATGCCGCCGGTCGCTGCGACTGCTTTACCACCGACATCAGCCAGCTGGCCTCCCTGCGCTCCACGCTCAAAGATCCCAAGAGCCACTCCATCCTGCCTGAAGTGATCTCCAAGGAGCCCCTGGCCCCTCTGGTCCGTCATGGCGACAACCAGTGGAAAGACATCGTCACCTGGGTCATCAACGGCCTCGTGGCTGCTGAAGAGAACGGCATCACCGCCGCCAACGTGGATAAAATGAAGGCATCCGCGGAGAACCCCGTCATCCAACGCATGCTGGGCACCTCCGGCGACACCGGGAGCTATCTCGGTCTCGACAAAGAGTGGCTGGTTCGTGCCATCAAAGCCGTGGGCAACTACGGAGAGATTTACAACCGCCACTTCGGGCCCGAAACCCCCTTGAACATTCCCAGAGGCGTGAACAACCTCTGGGTCAGAGGAGGGCTGCAGTACGCCCTCCCCATCCGCTGAGAATCATAGAAAAGAGAGCACCCCAAACGGATCCATGATGTAACGGATCCGCCAGGCGTCCTTATCAGGCCTCCGGTGTTCATTGACCGGAGGCCTGCTTATTGCTTCAGGTGAAAAAGGACCCTTTTCACCCGAAACCATCCGTCACCCCTTATTTTAAAGTTGCCCCCCAAATGAAAAAACCACGGCTCTTCCTGACGAAAGAACAGGGCCGGACGATTCTCATGCAATTTCTTGTCATGGGAGGGATCCTCTGGTTCTGCCACCTTCTTTTTGTCAACACCCAGGCCAACCTTTCGGCCCGGAACATCGCCTCCGGATTCGGTTTTCTGGCCTATGAAGCCGGCATGCCCATCAGCGACGCCCTGCTGCCGTACACCCCGGCGGACTCCTACGGCTACGCCTTCTTCATCGGGGTCGTCAACACCCTTTACGTGTCTGCCATCAGCATCGTGCTGGCCACCCTCATCGGTGTGATGGTTGGCGTGGCCCGGGTCTCCAGCAACTGGCTGGTGGCGAAGCTTGCGGAAATCTACGTGGAGGTGCTACGCAACATCCCCCTCCTCTTGATCCTTTTTTTCACCTACGGAGTGGTCCTTGCGGCCCTGCCCGCCCCGCGTCAAAGCCTCCACTGGGGAACGGGGCTCTTCCTCAACAACCGTGGGATCTACTTTCCCAGGCTGATCCCCGAAACCGGCTTTTTCATGATCCCTGTGGCCTTTGTCCTCGGCCTCATCGCCGCCGTGATCCTCCACCGAAAAGCCGTAGATTTAAGAAGAAAAACCGGCCGCGCCCTTCCGTCGATTCGCATCGGCCTGGCCCTGGCTTTGGGGCTCCCCCTTCTCACCTCGCTTCTCCTCGGCATGCCCGCCGAGCTGAACATGCCGGTACTGCAAGGCTTCAACTTTGCAGGCGGAGCCGTCATTCGTCCTGAGTTCTGCGCCCTGCTCATTGGGCTGGTCCTCTACACCGCCGCCTTTATCGCTGAAAATGTCCGAAGCGGCATCCAGTCCGTTCCCCGGGGCCAGCTGGACGCGGCCCAGGCACTGGGCCTTCCCAACGGCCTCATCATGCGTCGCGTGGTGCTGCCCCAGGCCCTTCGAGTCACCATCCCGGCCACCACCAACGACTACGCCAGCCTCGTCAAAAACAGCTCCCTGGCCGTGGCCATCGGCTACCCGGATATGGTCTCCGTGGGTGGCACCATCATCGGGCAAAACGATCAGGCCATTGAGATCATCGTCATGTGGATGGCTGTCTATCTCTTTATCAACCTGATCATCTCCCTGGCCATGAACGGACTCAACGCCCGGGTACAGTTGATTGGGAGATAAAGGCAAAGGGAACGGACGGGTTGGCCCGATCGGCCCACTGGTTTCGCACAAAAAAATTTCAGCTACGTTTTAAAGAGAAGTGACGCTTATGAACCCTGCAGCAGCACAAAAAATAAACATATTTATCCCCCGGCCCAACGAAGCGCCTCCCCTGGATACCGCAGGGCCCATCGGGTGGATTCGGCAGAATCTCTTCAACGGAAAAGGCAACTCTCTGCTCACCATCCTGGCCCTTCTTTTTCTTCTCAAAACGGTCCCGGCGCTCCTCTCCTGGGCCCTGTTCAAGGCGACCTGGGTGTCAGGAGCGGCCTGTGACGCAACGCGTGAAGGGGCTTGCTGGGCCTTTGTGGTGGAAAAATTCCGGATTCTCATGGTGGGAATCTACCCGAGCCCCCACCTCTGGCGCCCTGCGGTCTCCTTCGGACTTCTTGCCACAGTCGTGATCCTTACCCTTTTTCGTCTGGTCAGTGCCCGCACCCTGGCCTTCCTCTGGTTTTCCCTGCCCCTGCCCCTCTTCTGGATCATCAATGGCGGCATGGGGCTCGCGCACGTGGATCAGTCCCTCTGGGGTGGGCTCATGCTCAGTATGGGGCTGGCTGTGGTCGGCATTCTTTTCTCGCTTCCCCTGGGCATCCTCCTCGCCCTGGGCCGACGCTCCAGGATGGCCAGCGTCAAAGCCCTCTCCATCGGAATCATCGAACTGATCCGGGGGGTGCCCCTCATCACCATCCTCTTCATGGCGTCGGTCATGCTCCCCCTCTTTCTTCCGAAGGGCGTGAACATCAACAATCTCCTGCGGGTTCAAATCGGGGTCATCCTCTTCTCTTCCGCCTACATCGCCGAGGTGATCCGGGGCGGTCTTCAAGCGATTCCCCCCGGCCAGATGGAAGCGGCCGTCTCCACCGGCCTCACCCACTGGCAGGCCACACGACTGGTCGTCCTGCCCCAGGCCCTGCGTCACGTCATCCCGTCCATTATTGGACGCTGCGTGGCCCTGTTCAAGGACACCTCCCTGGTCATCATCGTCGGCCTTCTCGATTTTCTCGGCATGATCAAAGCCTCCACCCAGGACCCTGAATGGCTCGGCTACGAAGCCGAGGCCTACGTCTTCTGCGCCCTGGTCTACTGGATCATCTGTTTCTCCATCAGCCGGTACGGACGCTCCATTGAAAAAAACAACGCCTGGTAGCAAAGGGGCAGACTGTATGAATCAAGACATCGTCATCGATATCACGGATCTCAACAAGTGGTACGGCCACTTCCATGTCTTAAAACACATTAACTTAAAGGTTCAAAAGGGGGAGCGCATCGTCATCTGCGGTCCCTCGGGCTCCGGTAAATCCACCTTGATCCGCTGCATCAACCGACTGGAAGAGCACCAGCAGGGCTCCATCGTGGTGGAAGGCACCGAGCTGACGACGAATCTTAAAAATATCAACGACATCCGTAAAAATGTAGGCATGGTCTTCCAGGGATTCAACCTGTTTCCCCACCTCACCATCCTGGAGAACCTGACCCTGGCCCCCACCTGGGTCCGCCAGTTGCCGGAGGAAAAGGCAAAAAAAATGGCCATGGAATTTCTGGCCCGGGTCCACATCGACTCCCAGGCCCACAAATTTCCCGGCCAACTCTCCGGCGGGCAGCAGCAGCGTGCGGCCATCGCAAGGGCCTTATGCATGAACCCGCGCATCATGCTCTTTGACGAGCCCACCAGCGCCCTGGACCCCGAAATGATCAAAGAGGTCCTGGACGTCATGACCGAGCTGGCCGAAGAGGGCATGACCATGATCTGCGTCACCCACGAGATGGGTTTTGCGCGCACCGTGGCGGACCGCGTCATCTTTATGGACGCCGGAGAGATCATCGAAGAGGCCCCCCCCGAAGACTTTTTCACCCACCCGACCTTTGATCGCACCCAGCTCTTTCTCAACCAGATACGCACACAATCCATTTAAAACCATGGAAACAAAGCGGGCGTGATTCGTTTGAATCACGCCCGCGTTAGGTCGGCAGGAGGGGCTAACGCCTCCCTCTCTCCTGCTGATGGACACCCCCCAAACCGTCCCTCCCATCGGTCAGCCACCTTCCCAGAGCCCCCTCACTTAAATTCTTTCCCTCCGCCAGCGTTGGCTCGAAGCTGCCCGACCTGAAAGCTCAAGCCCACACATTTGCCCTGGGTTAGACAGGCGTCCACGTCTGCTTCCTCGATGTAGGTTTTCAAGGTCCGCTTCCACCCGGAGGCTTCCACCACCCAGGCATGCTCATCCTTGTCATAGGTGATGCGCAGGTCTTTGCCACACTCACCGGAGTCTGGGTAAAAGCGCCGAATTCGATCGCAAATATCCTTGCTGTTGAACATATGACCTCCTTTCGGACCGCCTTTCGGCATCTCCGACGTTCACATCGACAGCGCGACCCTGCCCAAAGTGAGAGCAACGCAAACCCGTCGATTTTCGGTTTCATCGGTACGTAAAGGGCCACCATGGAGATCTCAGAATGAAAAGCGCGAGGGGAAAAGGGGAAAAAAGAAAAAAACAAGGGGAGGCGTGAGCAGAAAAGGCAAAATATGGTGTCATCGTCTTTTGTCTGTCATCACTATAGCATAGAGCAGAGACACGCCGCAAAAAAAAAGGCCCTTCGGTGTTCATCGCCGAAGGGCCTTTCTCTATTCAAAAATCTGCCGAATGTGACTTAACACGACCGCGCCTTATGCGGCGTCTTCAATCTCCATATCGCTTAAAGGTGTTGCGGCGATCCCTCGATCCAATTCATTTTCAAGGGCAGCGACCACCAGGCCAGCGGAGTTGTCCCCGAAGATGTTGGTGGTGGTACGGAACATATCAAGGATTCGGTCAATACCGGCCACGATGGCGATGCCTTCCAGGGGAAGCCCGACGGACTCCAGAACCAGGGTCAGCATGATGAGACCGCCACCGGGGATACTCGCCGTACCGATGGAGGCCAGAACAGCCGTCAGAACAATGGTGGACTGCTGTGCCAGGGAGAGGTCCACCCCGTAGATGTTGGCCACAAAAATAGCGCCAACGGACTGATAGAGGGCAGTGCCGTCCATGTTGATGGTCAGGGCCATGGGCAGTGTAAAGCCGGACACTTTTTCAGAGACGCCGAGCTGCTTTTGAGCCCTCATGGTAAAGGGAAAGGCAGCGGCTGCGCTGCAGGTACTCAGGCCAACCAGGGCGGGTTCCATCACCTTTTTAAAGTAGTCCAGAGGGCTGATCCGTGCCAGCAGCTTAACGGCCCCGGAATAAACAAAAATGACGTGAATGGCGCTTGCGATAAAGGTGGCAGCAATCAATTTCCCCATGGGCAAAAGGATGGCCATCCCGAACTTACCGGTGGTCCAGGCAATCAGGGCAAACACGCCGTAGGGTGCCATGCGGATCACGATATCGGACAATTTAAACATGACCTCAGCCATGGCAGCAAAGAAATCTGCCACGGGCTTGCCCTTGTCTCCGGCCAGGGAGAGCGCCCCGCCAAAAAGAAGCGCAAAGACGATGATCTGAAGCACGTTGCCTTTGGCAAAGGCCGCCGCAGGGTTTAAGGGGACCATGTTAACGATCATCTGCATGGGAGAGACCTTGGCGGGGTGCGCGATGCTGCTGACCTCGCCCAGGGCGAGTCCGGCGCCGGGCTGAATCACATTGGCCACGACCAGGCCGATGACGACCGCAAAAAAAGTGGTCACAATAAAATAGGTGACGGTTTTAAACCCCAGGGATCCGATCTCCTTGGGATCCCCTGCGCTGGCAACGCCAGTAACCAGGGTGGAAAAAATCAAAGGAACCACGATGAGTCGCAGCCCTCGGATGAAGATATCCCCAATGGGTTTCAGGTAGGTGGCTTTATCGCCCAAAATAAGCCCTGCCAGAAAACCTGCCACCAAACCGATAATAATCTTGTGATACAATTTCAATTTCACGACTTCATCTCCTAAAAATTGATATTTCTCTCATATCCAGACAACTTACGGCGGTGCAGGCCGAACGCCACTGGACGCCATGGGCCCACCCCCGAACGCTGTCAACCACGTGCGGAACCCGGCCCGGTTTTGCTGCCACGGTATCGCCATAAACGACAGGGAACGCCCCCGGCCGAACAGGCACCAACCAGATTGAAGGGATGGAATAGAAAATAGAGGGACCCGATCACCCGTCCCGTCAGAAAATGCAAAAGAAACCTGACAGCATCAGATAAAAAGGCCGGGTCGCATCAAAACGCCAGACGGCGTGTGGGAAATGGGATGCGGTGTGGATGGAATGTTTGTGATGAATGAACAAAACTTTATCCGAATTGAATTTTAATGCAAGCAAAAACTGATGGAATTCATCAAAAATACATATTTTCAGTAGAATAGGGGGATTCCTCAGATGTTTTAGGGGTTTCCCTAATAGACACCCACGGTTCATTTCCGCTAATTTAGCTTTGAAGTGGAATAGAAAATGTGTGGAGAGAAAAAAGGTGTGATGAAGATGCGGATCTATTATAGTAAACGTCTGGCTGTGGGAATCTAAACGTTTACGACCATCATGGAGCCGCATCATGGAGTCTCTTTTCCAAAAAAAACCGAGGAACATACAGGCCGTGAGAGCGCTTCTCTTCTTACTTTTCATGGCCTTCGGATGGCCTTGCCCCCCTGCTGGGGCAGAGGCCGTCACCTTGACCTATGCCACCAACACGGCCCCGGTGGGCCTGCGGGGCATGGCCGAAAAAGCCTTTGTGGACGAAATCGAACGACTCGGCAAGGGGAAGATCCACATCCTGACCTTCTGGGAGCAGTCCTTCTTAAAAGATAAGGAAATCCTTGAGGGGGTGAAAGACGGCACCGTGGACATGGGGCACGTCAACATCAACTACTACCCCGGCCGCCTGGTCATCAATGGCGCCATCACTCTCATGCAGCAGGGTCCTGCGACCTACGCCAACCGCATGTGGGTCTATGACACCCTCTACCAAGAGATCCCGCAGCTCAACGCTGAATTTGAAAGATACCATCAAAAAATCGTCTACACTTATTCGGTACTGCCCATCGCAGGGGCCTTCACTCAGCCTGTCTCCTCCCTTGGCGATTTTAAAAATCGCAGGGTTCGTGCCTCAAGCCGATGGCTTCTCAAGGTGCTGGAAGGCGCCGGTGCCATCCCCGTCTCTCTCCCCTGGGCCGACACCTACATGGCCCTGAAAACCAACGCCCTGGAAGGCATCTACACCAATATCGACGCCATCCACCGCATCAAACTCGATACCGTCGCCCCCCACATCCTCGTTTTTAAAGAATTCTGGAACCCGGTGCCTTTCCATATCACCATCAACATGGACACCTGGAATCGCCTGCCTGAAGAGGTGCAAAAGATCATCCAGACGGCATCGGCCAACTCCAAACAGGCGTTCGCCGTCCTTTATGAGTCCATGCTCGATGAAACGATCGCTGCCCAGAAAAAAGCGGGATGTCAGGTGGCCTTTGCCCAAAAAGAGGACATCGACACCTGGCTGACGCTTCCTGAGGTGACGACGATCAAAGGACTCTGGGCCCAAGAGGTCAGCCCGCAGATGCCTAAAATCAAGGCCCGGCGAATTCTGGAGAAGATCGAGGCCATCGTGGCCGAGGGCATACAAAGGGATCCCAACCCCATTTGACCGTGAAAGCTTGCCCGCCATTTTCGGCCTGTATCAAACTGCCCCAGGCGTCCAGGTAAAACGAGTCACTTTGACCCACCTCGTTTTGCCTGTTTTCCCCCTCCCCTTCGCAACACACGCCCCGGCCAAAAAAAACACATCTTTTTTGTCAGAGCAAATTTCTCTAAAATTCGGTATATTGTCCATCAGAGAGTTCCCCTTCAGGCGACCAGGGCGTCTACAAACTGCCCCACCTGGCCCTTCTTTTGCAATTCATGACACCATACGCAAGATGTGATTTTAAAAAATTGAATTCAACTGTCAACGACACCGACATTTTACAACCAAGGAGTTTCTCTCATGGCACAGTCAGAAGAAGTATACGGATTCTTTATTCCCACCGTCACTCTTATGGGCATTGGTGCACATCGACAGTTAGGTGAGCAGATCAAAACACTGGGCGCTAAAAAGCCTTTCCTGGTGACAGACAAGGGAATCACCGCTGCCGGACTGACCCAGCAGATTGTCGACCTGATCAAGGCAGAGACGGGAACGGATGCCATCGTCTTTGATGAAACCGTCCCAAACCCGACAGACAAAAATGTGGAAGACGGACTGGCGGCCTACAGGAAAAACGAATGTGACATGATCATCACCCTGGGCGGCGGCAGCCCCCACGACTGCGGAAAAGGCATCGGCATCGTCTCAACCAACGGCGGAACCATTCACGATTACGAGGGAGTGGACCAATCCACCCAGGCCATGCCTCCCTTCATCGCCATCAACACCACCGCAGGAACAGGCAGTGAGATGACCCGGTTCTGCATCATCACCGACACCTCACGAAAGGTCAAAATGGCCATCGTCGACTGGCGCGTCACCCCGGCCATCGCCATCAACGACCCGCTCCTCATGGTGGGCATGCCCTCCTTCCTCACTGCGGCAACCGGCATGGACGCACTGACCCATGCGGTGGAAGCTTACGTCTCCACCATCGCCACCCCGGTCACCGACGCCTGTGCGCTCAAGGCCATCGAGCTGGTCTCCGAGTACCTCCGCCCGGTCGTGGCCAACGGAGAAGACATTGAGGCCCGGGACAAAATGGCCTACGCCGAATACCTCGCCGGCATGGCTTTCAACAATGCAAGTCTTGGTCATGTCCATGCCATGGCTCACCAGCTTGGGGGCTTTTACAACCTCCCCCACGGAGTCTGCAACGCCATCCTGCTGCCCCACGTCTCTCGCTACAACCTCATCGCAAAACTCGACCGCTACGTGGACATTGCCGTGGCCATGGGTGAAAACGTGGAGGGGCTCTCCACACGAGAAGCTGCTGAGAAGGCCCTGACCGCGATCCAGACCCTCTCCAGGGACATCAACATCCCCGCCAACCTGACCGAGTTGGGCGTCAAGAAAGAGGATCTCCCCATCATGGCGGGAAACGCCCAGAAAGATGCCTGCGCCCTGACCAACCCACGCCGGCCTACCCTTGAGGACGTCATCGGAATCTACACCGCGGCGCTTTAACCCTGCTCGCCCGAAGGATGAGAAAATCAGACAGAATACCGTGGATTACATTTTGCATTTTTGAAACGACTGAAAACATTGCTGCAAAGAATTGTAATTACGGATTATTCCTTAGCCCTGATTGTTTTCTCATGAAATATCCGGGTTAAGCGAAAAAGCGGATGCGATTTGATCCGAGGAACGAGGGGCAAAACGCATCCGCAACCTGCTTTCAAGGTGGCACACCTTGCCGCCAGAGGCTTTTTTTGGAGCTGTATAGTTACAAAACGAAAAAGCCTCCGGCGGCCCTGCCGGGGGCCAAACTTTTGAGACGTTTGACAGACAGGTATTGTGACCATTCAGCGTCAACGATGTCTCTGGCGGGTCTCTTTTTGAAAAAAGTTTCGCAAAAACGTTTCAGCCCGTAGGGTGCGGCTCCCGCACCGTTCAACGTCGCACAAACCGCCAGCCCCTTCTCAATAGGGTCACCTTAGCCCGGACATTTCATGAGAAACCGCAACACAAAAGGATATACATCTTTATTACAGAGCGTTGTGGCGAAGAAATCAGGTTTTCCAAAAATACAAAGTGTCACTTTCGGTTTTCTATTCGATTTTCTCACCCTTCGGGCGACTCGTGAAATATGCGGGATAGGCGGCTGGAAATAAATAATCATACATAGGCTCGCCAGAATTCCGTTGGGATTTGACCCGAGGAATCCGCCTACGCAAAAGCCTCCGGCGTGACACGCGAGGGGCAAAGCCCTGCGGAAACCTGCTTTCAAGGTGGCTCACCTTGCAGCCGGAGGCATTGCTTTTTGTACTTTTATATTTTTCTTGCAACCTTAACCGTTTTACACGGGATCAGCCCCTGGTTAAGTCTCCTGCAGTTTCCGATAAAGGGTCTTTCGACTCACCCCCAGGAGTTCGGAGGCTTTGGACCGGTTGCCGTTGACATGGTCCAGAACCTTGAGCATATGCTTCCGCTCCAGCTCCTTGAGGGGGAGAAAGGACTCGTCACCGGCCCCCTCCTCTTCTACGGATTCGAGCATCTCATAGGGAAGCGCCTGCTCGGTGATCAGGTTATTCTCCGCCAGGATCACTCCCCGCTCGATAACGTTGTGCAGCTCACGCACATTACCGGGCCAGTCGTGGGCCATGAGGCACTGCATCACTTTTTTGGATATCCGGCATGGGGGCTGATTGTCCACCCGAAGCTGCTCAAGGAAATACTCCATGAGCACAGGAATCTCCTCTTTTCGCTCCCTCAAGGGCTCCAGCTGGATATTGAATACATTCAGGCGGTGATAGAGGTCCTCGCGAAAATGACCGGCATCAACTTCCTCACGCAGGTTTCGGTTGGTAGCAAAGAGAAACCTCACATCCACGGTTCTCTCCTCTTTTTCCCCCACGCGTCGGAAAGTCTGAGTCTCCATCACCCGAAGCAGAGTGGCCTGAACCCCCATGGGGAGTTCCCCGATCTCATCCAGAAAGAGGGTGCCCCCATGGGCAAGGGCGAGCAGCCCCTCTCGAGACTCCGCAGCCCCTGTAAAAGCACCCTTGCAATACCCGAACAGCTCGCTGCGCACCAGCTCACCCTGGAGGGTCGCACAGTTTTTCGTAATAAGGGGCTTATCGAACCGCTCACTCTGGCGATGAATCACCCGCGCCACCACATTCTTTCCGGTACCGCTCTCTCCGGTGATGAGAACCGGCACTTTGACCGGGGCAACCTTTCCGATCAGAAAACGCACCCGATCCATGGATGCGGAGTGACCGATAATGTCCTGTGGGTAGGTATTTTTTTTCTTCCCCTTCCCGGCCCGCCGCGAAACCACCTCCCGCTGCACGCGGACACGCTGAAAGACCTTTTCCACCACCTGCTCCAGAGCATCCAGGTCAAAGGGCTTGGTGATGTAATCGCAGGCCCCGTTTTTCATGGCGTCCACCGCATCATGCACCTCCCCGTACCCGGTGATCAAAATCACCTGCACCCCGGGCATCTTCTCCTGAAACTGCGCCATCAGCTCAAGGCCATTGGCGTCGGGCAACCGAATGTCGAGAAGGATCACATCAAAGGCATGCCTTCGGATGGCGGCAAATGCCTCCGCAGCGCTTCCTGCGGTTTTAATAAGCCGCCGCGGGGAGGCCATCTCTTTTTCAATCAATCGACGGATGGACTTTTCATCGTCCACCACCAGCATATGAATAAAATCCGTCTGAGTCATTCGTGTTTTACCATGCTCGGTAAGGGGAGCTTCACATGAAAGGTCGCCCCCAGGTTCTCCACACTGTCCACCTCAATCTTCCCCTGATGCTGGCGGATAATATTATAACAGGTGGAAAGACCGATACCCGTGCCCTGCCCCACAGGCTTAGTCGTAAAAAAAGGATCATACAACTTATCCAGATGCTCTGCGGGAATGCCACACCCCGTATCCATAATGGAGAGCACGACCCATGAGTCCGTCCTGCAGGTTCGAATGGTGATGGTCCCTTTTTCCCGGATCGCATCCAGAGAATTGAAAATCAAATTGAGAAGCACCTGCTTGAGTTCAGAGCCCACCCCCATAATGGGAGGCACCGCCTCATCCAACTCCAGACAGATCAGGCGGGAGGTACGCCGGTTCAGCTGATAACGCAGCAACTTTAACACCTCCAGCACCAGCTTCCGCAGGTCCACGGGTGCAAACACCACCTTCTTTCTCGGGCTGAAGGTCAACAGCTCCTGGACAATGTCCCGACACCGCTCCCCCTCACTCAGGATCGTCTCCAGATACTCGTGAAAGTCTGCCATGAGCTCCGCTGAGGCACGTCCCTCCTTCAGGCAGGCTTCCAGGCGGGGAAGCCGCCGCTGGAGCCCCTTGGCAAAACCGTTAACTGCCGTCAGGGGGTTGTTTATTTCATGGGCAACTCCGGCGGCCAGGACCCCGATGGTGGCCATTTTTTCCGCATGATAACACCGGGCCTGATACTCCTTTTCCCGGGTCACATCCCGCATGAGGAGAAGAAAACGATATCCCCTGCCGTTGGACCAGCGAATGGGGGAGGCCGTAATCTCAAACTGATGATTCTTTCCTCCCAGGGAATAGATATGCAGCTTCCGGCACACCTGATTCGTCTCGCGGGCGATGACCATGGGGCAGTCGGGGCAGGGGGTTTCCCTTTCCCGAAACACCCGATAGCAGAAATCTCCCCTGGGGTCCTTCTGCGAAAACACCTCGCCAAACACGTGGTTCACGGAGATAAGGGTAAAATTAAAGGAGACCACGGCCATCACATCGGTGATTCCGTCCAAAATGGCCTGAATCTCTCGCTGTCGCCGTCCCAACTCCAGATTGGAGTCCCTGAGTTCGGCGTTCCGGTTCTTGAGTTCTCCAAAAAAGCCCAGCTTGGTGTGCTCCAGGCCGATGATATCTTCCAGTGTCGTGGTTTTATTCTTCATCACCAGGCCGCCTCACAGATCCCCACCATATCCCCTACCGTGACGGCACGCGGGTTGCTCAGCACACAGGAGTCCTGAATCGCCATCTCGCAGATCTGGGAGAGGTTCACCTGATCCGGCACAATACTCCTCAGGCGGGTGGTCACCTTCAGGGAGTCAAAATACGCTTCTAACTTTTCGATACCCGCCTGTGCAGTGGCCTCTGCGCTCCCAAGAGACCGACCTAAAACGATGCGCCCGATATCGGCAATCTTGTCCTGGCAGACCGTCATGTTGTAGCGCATCACATGGGGAAGCAGCACAGGATGAATCAGGCCATGGACCACATCCAGCATTCCGCCCAGGGAGTGGGCCAGGGCATGATCTACCCCAAGTCCTGCGTTGCTGAACGCCATGGCGGCAGAGGTCCCGGCAATGCTGAGCTGCTCCAGGTCATCAAGGGAACCGGTCTCCAGGGCCCGGGGAAGGTACTTCATGATCAGCTCCATGGCCTTGAGGGAGTGAATCTCCGTCACGGGAAATGCGATGGGAGAGAGATACGACTCCACCGCATGGGAAAATGCGTCGATGGCCGAAGAGATGATCAGTTCCCGAGGCTTGGTGGTGAGAAGAATGGGATCGATGATGGAGATGTTGGGCACAAGGGTCCGGCTGATGATAGACATTTTCACATGCCGCTCCACGTCCGTCACGATGGCAAACTGAGAGATGTCCGACCCGCTGCCCGCCGTGGAGGGCATAAAAATCATGGGCGGCAACGGGCGTTTTATTCGATTTGCCCCCTCATAATCCTGTACGCGACCGCCGTTGCTGGCCACCAGGGCGATTCCCTTGGCCGCATCCATGGGGCTGCCGCCCCCCAGTGCGATCACCACATCACACCCCTCTTCCCGATAAAGGTCGGCACCCTCCTGAATCTGCCAGTCCCGCGGATTCGAAGAGACGTTGGAGTAGTGCACCCACCCCAGATTTTTCTCTTCAAGAATCTCAAAAATAACGTCAATCCATCCGCTCTGTTCCAGCCCCGGATCGGTGACGAAAAAAATCTTCTCCGCCCCCAGACGCCTGGCACAAATGCTGGAATATTTCAGGCTCTCGCGCCCGAAAAAGATCTCCGGCACAGAAAATTTGAGAACACCCATATCACCCCACACCCATAGACCTGTTACGAGTTATTAACGCCGTTCAGAAAAATCAATCGATAACCCCAAAAAAAGGAATCGATTTCCTGTTTTCCATTCGCTTTATTGGGTATATTTTAAATGGGTCGATGTCAAGAATTCAGGCAAAGTCATCGCAGACATGCCGGCATGGAGGGTGACAAAGGCGCACAGGACCGCACATAAAACGGAAAGGCATGGATTCCAAGGGCCAGCGCCTGGTGACAGGCGCTAAGCCTAAAAGCCCAACTCCACAAGGCCCTTAATGATGGCGTATTTGGTCAATTCTGCGGTCCCGGAGACTTTCAGCTTTCGCTGAATATTGGCGCGATGGGCTTCGACCGTCTTGGGACTGATAAAGAGCTGCTCGGCAATGTCCCGGTTTGCGTGGCCTTCGGCGATGAGCTGGAGGACCTCACGCTCCCGATCCGAGAGTTTGTCCAGCCCCTCAGGTTCGACCGTGCCGCCCTCTTTCTGCTTTACGTAATAGGTGATCACCTTATTCGAAATATCCGGGCTGAGGTAGGAATCTCCCTTATACGCCACATGGATCGCTTGAATCAGGTCCGTTGTGGCCGACTTCTTGACGAGATAACCGGAGGCCCCGGCACGCAGAGTTTCAAAGATATACTCCTCACTGGTGTGCATGGAAAGAATCAGGATCTTCAGGTCGGGGAACCGTTTTTTAAGCTGGCGCGTGGCATCCATCCCGTTCAACTCGGGCATGGTGATATCCATAATCACCACATCCGGGGCGAGCTGCTCCACCATCTTGATGGCCTCCCGGCCGTTCTCCGCTTCCCCCACCACCTCGATATCGGATTCCGCGTCGAGAAGTGCGCAGAGCCCTTTGCGGACAATGGTGTGATCTTCAGCCACAAGCACCTTGATTATCGTCATGATCATGCCTCTCTCTTCCAGGGTATCACCGTTACTATCGAGGTGCCCTGGCCCGGACTGGACCAAAGCGTGAACCGTCCTCCTAAAAAGGCGATACGCTCCCTCATGCCAAGCAGCCCCAATTTGTTCTTCATGTGCCCACCGCAGAGGGCCTCTTCCGGCTCAAACCCCACGCCGTCATCTTCGACCTTAAAAACGATCATGCCATCGGAGCGAAGCCGCAGGGAAAGAGTCACCTGTGTAGCGTGGGCATGTTTCAAAATATTGTTCAACGCCTCCTGGGCCAGCCGGTAAATGGCCGCTTCGATCTCCTCGGCGGGTCGCTCAGGAAAATCCGGGGCGTCGAGGTGCAAGGACAGGTCCACTTTCTCACCGATACGACGCAGGTACCAGCGCAGGGTGGGACCCAGCCCAAAATCACGCAACATGGGGGGCCAGAGGTTGATGGAGAGATCATGGGCCTGCTCATACAGACGGTCCACAATCTCCTGGGTATCGGCCAGAAGTTCGGTGAGTTTGCCCCCCCCGCCATCGGCGATCGTCTTCTTCATGGCCGCCAGGTTCAGAGTCGCAGCGGTCAGGGATTGGCCAATCTCGTCATGCAGCTCAAAAGAGATCTTTCGGCAGGTGGTCTCCTGCATCTCAAAGACCTTGGCCGAGAGCCGCTCCAGTTCCTGTCCATGCTGCAGAGTGGCCTGCATCAGGTTCACGCTCTGAATCGCCACGGCCAGGGAGGTGGCCACCTCCGTGACAATATCGAGGGTCTCAATGGTGAAACAGGGGTCAGAGAACCGGGAGAGATTAAGCGCCCCGATCAGCTCATCCTTTGCCATCAAGGGAACGCTGACATACCCATCCAGCCCCCCCTCGGACAGAAAAAATCCTGACAGCAAGGAGTTCTTTAACGCCTCGTCGCCGGCCACGGCCATCCGCCGCCCCAGGGCAAGGGTTTCCGGATTGAACTCCCCAAGGGGAAAGGCCGTCCCCTCAGGCACCCCTTGCCCTGATTGCGTATCTACCGCCACCACGGAGGCCCTCCCCTTTTCAAAATCAAAAGAGACCACACAGGCCCACCGACAATCGTAGAGATCTCGCACGTAGCGAAGGACACTCTGGACCGTCTCAGAGGAAAAACTTCCGTCCAATACCGCCCGATCGATCTGATTTAAGACACGCAACTGGTTGGCGTAGTAGGTCAGAGAGGTTTCGACCCTCTTCCGCTTGAAGGTGTTCAGCACGAGGATCAAAATAATCCCCCCAAGGCCCGCAATGCTTAGAAAAATGCCCCAGACCAGTTGTTTGTAGGTGCTGTAAAAAGAGAAGGGGACGTTGATCACCTCCGCCCCGGACGGAAGGGAGGTCTCTTTGATCCTGAATCGTTCCATCTGCCTGTAATCGAACATATGGCGATTGAGACTCTCCTTGAACACCGGAATGACCTGCACCGAGCTCCCGGAGAGAAATCGAAGGGCGATCTCCGCGGCCTTCTCCCCGTGGGCACTGCCGCTGGCCATCATCCCCCCCACCGCGCCAAAGCCGAGATAGTTATCCCAAAATGTATAGATCGGCGCATTGGACGCCCTGGCCACCCCCTGCAGCCCCTCCTTCATGGAGAACGTCCGCCCGGTGCGGTCCACCGTAAAGTTCACATAAAGCACCACGGTGTTCGGGGGCAATTCACTCACCTCGTCCTGCAGCTCCTGCATGCTCATGGCCGGGATGAAGTGAAAAAGGGAGGGGTCGTTCATCTCCTTGAAAGATTTTACAATGGTTTTCAAGATGGCGATACTGGTGTCGGTCTGATCCACCACCACGAGAATTTCTCGGGTTTGGGGATGGAGCCGTAGGGCTGTACGGACGGTCTGGATAATATCGATGCGTTCCAGTACCCCGGTAAACCGGTCGTGACCGAACATCTCAAATTCTTCATAATAGTTCACCCCGCAGAAGACCACCGGGGTTTCGGGAAACATCTTTTTCTTTTCATCCAAAAGAAAACGGAAGGCCGAATCGTCGGTGGCGATAATCACGTCAAAGCGAACCCCACGGTACTTCTCGGTCAAAAAATCGGCCAGGCGTCGCACCTGCCTGGCGTTATCAAACCGTTCGGCGTCCATGTATTCGTAATAAACATTCAGGGCCATGGAGGCTGAATCGGCGCGGGCAAGTCCGGTATCAATGCCTTTTGAGATGCTGTCGTTCCACACATGCCCCTTATGAAAAGAGTGCAGGATCAGGATATTTTTGTGGGGAGGTTCCACGGCAGACGCAGTGGACGCGAAAAGAAGTCCGCAGACGGCAAGGCCGACAAAAAAGCAGAAAAAAAATCGGTCACGATAACCTTTGTCACTCACGATTCAACCCCTAAAATTGGAACCCCCTGGCAGGCAGGCCGTTCTATACAGGGGCCTCTCCTAAAAAAGCCAGAAAACACCCGGAAAAGCCGGCAAATAAACATCCAAACCTCACTCACGCTTCATAGATAATAGAAAATCTATCAGCGCGATCTCTTTAAATCAAGGCATGAGACCCGGCAACCGATTTTTCTTAAAAAAGCGCAAAGCCCTTTCCAATCCGGGTCTTTTTTTGTAACTATGCACCTCATAGAGCGTGTCACGCCCCACAGGGATACCTGAGACACTTTTTCACCGATCACATGTAAGGAATTCGACCCCATGAAAACCCCGCTGTTCGACCCCACGATGCTCCTCAAAATTGCCCGCACCCCCATGCCCTTTGGCAAACACCGGGGCGTGCTTCTGGTGGACCTGCCCGAGCCCTATGTGGTGTGGTTCCATCAGGAGGGCTTTCCCAAAGGAGAACTGGGCGAGATGCTGGGGCTGGTCTATGAGATAAAAGTCAATGGCCTAGAGTATCTGTGTGAGCCGCTTAAAAAACCGGTCACAGACCCTAGGCGATAACATGCTTTTCACATTTCTTCTTCCCCTGTTTTACGTTATGACAAAGTCATGACCACTCTCATCCTCACTGAAAAGCCCTCGGTGGCTGTCGACTTCTCCAAAGCGCTGGGCGTCCGAACCCGCCGGGACGGATATTTTGAGGGCAACGGGACCCTCATCTGCTGGGCCGTGGGCCATCTGGTGGAGCTGTTTACACCCGAAGATTACAGCCCGTCCTTAAAAAAATGGTCTCTGGAGGCCTTGCCCATCCTTCCAGACCCCTTCAAATACAAACCCATCAAGAAGAGCGGAAAACAGCTGGGCGTGATCAAGAGACTCCTCAAGACGCCGGGACTGGAGCGGGTGATTATCGCCACGGACGCAGGGCGGGAAGGAGAGGTCATCGCCCGAACGATCCTGCTGCAGGCGGGGTTCACGGACAAAACGCGGATCATGCGATTCTGGACCAGCCAGGCCCTAACCCCGGCCGTGGTGCGGGGGACCCTGGCAAAACTGAGCCCCATCACCGACTACGACCGACTCTGGCGGGCAGGGTATTACCGGCAGGTCGCTGACTGGATGGTGGGAATGAACGGAACCCGGGCGCTCACCGTGCGTCTGGGCGATCTTTATTCGGTGGGGCGGGTTCAAACGGCGGTGCTGGCCCTTCTGGTACAGCGACGACGCGAGCGGGAAAACTTTAAGCCAGAGCCCTATCTGGTCATAAAAATTCACTTTGAAAACGAAAAGGGTGGCTGGATCGGCACCTGGTTCCAGGGCAAAGAGACGCGCCTCTTTGAGCTTGAGGCGGCACAGGCATTGGTAGAGCGCCTGACCGGAGAAACAAAACCGGGGACCGTGCTTTCGGCGCAAAAAGAAAAAAAATCAGAGCCCCCCCCCTTCCTCTTCTCCCTGACCGATCTTCAGCAGGAGGCCAACAAGCGTTTCGGCTTTCCTGCGAAGAAAACCTTAAACGTTGCCCAGGGCCTCTATCAAGACAAAAAATGCCTCTCCTATCCCCGGACCGACTCCCGTGTATTGGGCACACAAAACCTGGATATGATCAAAAAGCTGGTAACCCGACTCTCCGAGCACACCCCGGCCCTGTTTAAGGGGGTCGATCCCACACGAATCGCTCTGTCCAACAAGCGGGTTTTTAACGACGCCAAGCTCACCGATCACCATGCCCTGATCCCTTTGAAAAATCTACCCTCCAACGCCACATCCGACGAGGCAAAGATCTATGAATTGGTACTCCGGCGATTCGCCGCGGCCTTTCACCCTTACTGCCACTACGAAAACACACGAATTGTAACCGGGTTTTCAGACGAGACCTTTCAGACCACGGGAAAAATCATCCTCTCTTCCGGCTGGCGCGAGGCGTGGCCGGTCAAGGCAAAAAAAGAAGAGGACGCCCACATCCCCCCCTTAATCACCGGCGATGTGGCCCACAAGAAGCGGGTAGCCGCCGAGAAAAAAGAGACCACCCCGCCCCCGGCCTTTAACGATGCGCTTATCTTAAAAGAGATGACCAACCCGGGACGCTACGTCTCGGAAAAGGCCATGAAAGAGCTCTTCCGGGGGGAGATCGGCATCGGCACCCAGTCTACCCGCGCCCAGATCCTTGAGATCCTCATCATGCGTGACTACGCCCGGCGCGAGGGGAAAACCCTCACCGCCACGGACAAGGGCTGTTTTCTGGTGGAGACGCTCCAGAAGACCGCCGTCAGCCGGGTCCTCACATCCCCGGAAGAGACCGCCCGCTGGGAGATGAGCCTCAACCGCATCGCATTGGGCGAAGGAAGCGACGAGAACTTCCTCGCCACCATCAAAGAGTTCGTTGAAAAATCCATGGCCGAGCTGAAAAGCATGCCCCTGGAAGGCCAGGCCCCCGCCTCCCGCAAAAAAGACGGTGAGGTGGTGGGACGCTGCCCGGCCTGCGGCGGCGAGGTCGTGGAGGCCTACAAAAATTATGCGTGTACCTGCGGCTTCACCCTCTGGAAAAAAATGGCCGGAAAAAACCTCACCCCCAACATGGTCGGCCACCTGCTCCGCACAAAAAAATCCGGCCCCTACAACGGTTTTGTCTCAAAAAAGAAGAAACGGTTCTCTGCCTCCATCGTCCTCTTCCAGAAAGACGGCGCATGGGAAACCGCCTTTGACTTTGGAAATGAACCCAAAAAAAAACACGCACCGAAAGACCCCGCACCGTGGGCCGCTGCCCAACCCGCCACCGATCGCTCTTTTGAAAACAGCGGCACCTCCAGCGTAACGCCCCAACCAGAAAAGCCCACACCGCGTCCGAAATCCAAAGCGGATGCCGCCCTGAAACCCTTCCCCCCCTGCCCCGCCTGCGGCGGCACCATCATCGAGGGCAAACGCGGCTTCGGCTGCGCCAACTGGCCATCCGCCAAGGGCGGCTGTCACTTCGTCATCTGGAAAACCCTCTTCGGCAAAGAGCTCACCCGCTCCCAGCTCATCGCCCTGCTCTCTTTAAAACCCACCCGCCCCTGCCAACTCACACGGCCGGACGGTCAAACCGTCAAAACCCGCCTCCGCCTCACCAACACCCCCCAGGGATGGATGGCCATGGCCGACCCGGATGAGCGGGGACAGAAGCACGTTCAGCCAGTTAGATGCACACACGGGTAAAAATAAGCGATGGACGATAGGAAAAGCGGGCCTCGGGCTGCAAGGTGAGCCACCTTGAAAGCAGGGTTCATTGTGTGGCAATGTTCAAAACCCGTTTGTTAAACTCGCCTTTATAAATTTAGAAAAAAATAGGGTCCTGACAGTGCCACCGGAGGGATTGATCCGTTAGCATGAGCTGAATGGTTACGTAACTATTCAGCTATCCATTTTTTTTTAGGACCCTGGCCTGACAGCACCCTAAGCTTTTCGTCTTCCCCGCGCAGGCGGGAAGCCATGTATGAAAATCCGTATCGTCCTCATTTTTATAATGACGTACCGGGTGGATGCGTAGGGTGCGCCGTGCACACCGTCAGGCGTATCGTAAACCGGAAACACCGCATGTTGAAATAAGACTCGTGGTCATCGTTAACTTGCGAGGCCGATGGTCCTCTCTACGGTAGAAGGTGCGGGAGCCGCACCCTACGCGGTGATGAAAAGACGTGACGTATTGGCATTTGAATCTTTCTGTCATTTGCCTCGAACGACCTGGCGAAGGCAAGCTGAATAGTTACATGGTTACCAAAAATTCCCATAGTCCCGGGTCCGATAGGCGGTGATTATAATGATGTCGACCGACAGTTGCCATTTGGTGCATTGCATAAGATCTATTTCTGAACGAGTGAAAGTTCGTTTGACGAATAGAAGCTCACCTGAGTTGTTTTCAACAGCCCATTGCAGCTCAAAGGCATTGACAATCGGTTTCGACAAATCTATTCCGCACAGAGCGTCTGCGAAGATGCAGAGAAGGAGGACGTTCAAATCTGGCGGTGAACGCCCTGCTGAACCTGGGATACACCCGGGTCTTTAACCTCACGGGCGGGGTAAATGCCTATGGGGAAAAAGGGTACTCGCTTTACAACTGGCACGGAGAAATTAAGGTGATTCATTTCGACCGAAAAGATCCTCGTCTCTCCACCTTTGATATCTTCAAAAAGTAACGATTCCGAGTAACTATCACAACCACCCATTGACAAGCCCACGGGTGCCGTCTCATTATATCCTGCATGCAAAAAACGCCCTACGTGTGGTGATCTTGAGTATATTTCTTCACACTTGGCCACCGGCCAGCTGGTCGAATTTCAAAAGAGCTGGATGCGATCCCTTGAACCCACCGGTTTTTCAAATTGTTCTTATTAAAAAAATGAGCGCATCAACAACCCGACCCCGATTTTCAAAAAGAGTCGCAAAATAAACCGGGTGAAGGTGGGATGATGAATATATTTCGGCTTGCCTAACATTTTAGTTGACCCGAAAAACTTTTGGGTCTATGTATGTTCTCAGAATTTAGAGCAAGACTCCTACCCGATAGGGCTTCCGCATCGGATAACAACTTCCATCACGACCACACGGAGGACATATGGCACGCGCACTGATTATCTTCGGATCAACCACAGGAAATACGGAAAACACAGCTGAACGCATCGGAGGCATCCTGAACGACAAGGGACTTGAGGTGACCGTACAAAATGTCAGCGATGTCACCCCGGGCAATGAGGCCGAGTTTGATCTGGTACTCTACGGATGCTCCACCTGGGGGGAGGACGAGATTGAATTGCAGGACGATTTCATTGATTACTATGAGGAGATGGAGAAAGCACCCCTCAGGAATAAAAAGATCGGTGTTTTTGGTTGCGGAGACAGCGCCTACCCTTGTTTCTGCGGTGCCGTGGACGCTATCGAAGAGAAGGTCCGGAATATCGGGGGCTCTCTTGTGATCGAAGGCCTCAAGATTGATGGTGATCCCGACGAGTCTGAAGAAGACATTGATGCATGGGCCACGGCAGTCGCCACGGCTTAATTGAAATCCCGAGACCGTGAGGCCTCGGGGATTTATCCTTTTAAAAAAAAATTTCAGGCGAGAAGCCGAGGAGTCGTGTGATGACAAAGAGAGAGTCCATGGTCATGCAATCGTTTCAGGTGAAGATGATGACACAGCTGGCCCAGGGAACATTTGATTCAGTCAATTTAAAAAATGACCTCTTTGTCAAGTGGCTGGTGGGATATATGGCGGATTCGCGAATCCCTTTCAAACTGATCCCCCTGGGGGGCGGCGTGACACGCATCGTCCATTCAGGAGGCCTTTGCCCCCTGTGCAGCGGGACCGGCATGATTCATGCCGATGAACCAGAGCTGACGGAATCACCGGACCCCGCCACATTCATCCCGACAGATCCAAACTTCATCTGCTACAGCAGAAATTGCTGCAAGGAGAGTCGCAACGCCGCCTGATATTTTCGATATCCCGCCTCACTCTCCGCCAGACGCCCTCCCCCTTTTTTCCCCGATAGCAGTATCACTTTTCCAGTCGCAGGTAGCCCCGAAAGGGGCTGCTTCCTCCCCCACAAAGGCCAATAACCCAATGAACTTTCGGTAAAAAACAGAGACATAAAAAACAGGCGAAGGACACGTGCAATGAAATTTAAAATGAATCAAAATTCAAACCGGAAGGTTACTCACCGAGTAGAACGTGTCTCACAAATTGATGTCGAGGCCAAACACATGGCGCCTGTCCCCGGTTGCACCTTATTCACTGTTATTTTTCTATCATAATGGTTATTTCGGTGCCAAAGGGCGTGTCATCAACCATAACGGCCCTGTTTTTATCCTGTTGTGTATATTGAATATGAGCAGCGCCATTAACCTTTGATTCAGACGGATTAAATGGCATAACCGCTTTTTTGTAATACTCATAGACCAATATAGCGTCATCTTTCGACATCAGTTGTAATGTGGCCACACTAAGTGATGAAAAATCGACTTTGTTGACGATTTGACTGTCCTTGTAAATCGGTGCCCCATAGAAGCCTTTTGAAGCC
Organism: Desulfoluna sp.; assembly: GCF_030145185.1. GTDB lineage: Bacteria > Desulfobacterota > Desulfobacteria > Desulfobacterales > Desulfolunaceae > Desulfoluna. Next base: position 41,399 of record NZ_JAQYWB010000022.1, read on the forward strand.
ACTTGACTTTCAACAATGGGTTTCACACATTCGCCAATACGTATCCCAATAGGCAGCATATTTTTTTCTAAAAAGTTCGGTCGCGTCGTATAGTATTTATGGGCTTGCAGGTAATGCTTCCATGAAAAATTTTTGATATTCAATTCTTTCGCTTTTTCTGATGCTTTGAGTATCAGTGCTTCTTGCGAAATTCCTTCATGTGTTTTTTCAATGCATTTAATTTGAACCAATAAGTCGATCCATTGGTCTTCTGTGAATTGAATGTTCTCAGCAACGGCATTTGAGCAAGACAAAAAAATCATACATACAATAAAAAATCTCATGGGAATCTTTTCCTTATTTATGAGGCATGGTGTGAACGCTAAAATCAGGCACGCAGTTTTTTACACCCTCGCATCATGCGGCGGCTCTTGCCGAAAGGAGAGAGTGCCCACAAGTTGATGTAAAGATCGATTGCATCGCGCCTGTTCCCTCGTTTGTTTCTCGTTTTCTCGTTTTGAAGACTGGGTTCGATGTACCTCACCTCACTGCACGAACCAGGGTATTTCACGAAAAAACGATCAGAACCAAGAAATAATATGTAATTACAATTCTTTACAGTAATATTTTCAGTCGTTTAAAAAATGCAAAATGTAATCCACGGTATTCTGTTTGATTTTCTCACCCTTCGGGCTAACAAAATGGCATGAGCACTTCCACCAAATAATCGGACTCTTTTGCCACTGCCATGCCATCCAGAAGGGTTTTCTCAATGGTCTCTCCGTTGCGTTTGAGCCCCAGACTTTCAAGATGTGCTTCCAGTTTTCGCCTGGAGGTGTGGATGGTCTCGTAGTGGCCCTTGTGGTGGATACAGGCAAACTCGCCCCCCTCAAAAGGGATGCTCCCCTTTATGGGACCACTCACTTCCATGGCCACGGCGGAGAAAAGAGTTTCTCCACCGGTGTCATCTATCCAGAATAACATGTGCACCGCCACGTCGATGGGTAGGTTCATGGTTCGCTCTAAAAGTTCTTTAATGGCCAGCTCCATCTCGAAAAGACCATAGGGGGCAGACACGGGAATGGAGATGAGATGCTTTGGGAACACCTTTTTAAACTCTATGCCGAATGGAACGATATGGTCGCAGGCTTCCATGGCGGTGACGATGATTTTAAGCCGGTTCATCGTCCGCTTCATTTCACCCATTTTTCGGACAGCCAGGGCCTCTTTTTCTTTAAAAATCGAGATACGCTCAGCGATGGACGAGACGCCTTTGTAGGCTTTGATCTCCGAGAGTTTCATGCCAAGAGTTTTAAGGCTGATGATCATGTGAAGCTCTTCATTCTGCGCCAGGCTGTAGTGACGGTAGCCGGTTCTGGGGTCGGTCTCACGCGGGGTGAAGAGGCCAATCTTATCGTAGTGGATAAGGGCCTGGCGAGAGATATTGTGGAATCGGGCCATCTCTCCAACGGTGAAGGAAATTTTCATGGAGTGAATCCTGCTTTGGGTTCATGGGGCAGCGCTACTTTTGTCTTGACCTTATACCTACTATACACCTTATTGCTGCTCGGGTCATTAACGCTTTTGGGCCGCCCGGTCCGTAAATTATGAGGTTTTTTGTGAAAAATCAGCTCCACAGTCCCTGGGGAATCACCCGTTTCCTCACCTATATCACCCCATCGGTTCTCTCCATCCTTACCATTTCTCTTTATTTGGTGGTGGATGCCCTTTTTATCTCAAGGTACGCAGGGACCCTTGCCATGGCAGTGGTGAGCATCATCATGCCGCTCTTCAGTCTCTGTTTTGGTGTGGGAATCATGATGGCCGCAGGGTCCAGCGCGATTATGGGCATCGAAATCGGCGAGGGAAAAACAGACGCAGCCCGGAAACACTTCAGCCTGGGGTTTTACTTTCTGGTGACGACAGGCGTGTTGATCATTCTCCTAACCCGGATATTTCACGAGTTGGGTGCGCTCATATGCAAGGCATCAGAGCCGAAGATGTAGTGGTTTACCTCAAGGCTCTGATAACGAAGCAGATGAGTGCACCCGGCTCGCCCGAAGGGTGAGAAAATCAAACAGAATACCGTGCATTACATTTTGCATTTTTGAAACAACTGAAAATATTACTGCAAAGAACGGTAATTACGAATTATTCCTAAGTCCTGATTGTTTTCTCATGAAATATCCGGGCTAAGCGCGGCCACGGGCTGGGATCGTCTGGCTCGGCTCTTGGGGGCCACGGACCTTCTTGAGTCCGACTGCACCCTCTATCTCAAGGCGTTTATCGTGGGCATTGCCGCCGTGCTGCTTCAGGTCTATCTGGAGTACTCTATCCGACTGGACGGTGAGCCCCTCTGGGCATTTTACCTGACCCTTGCCGGAGGATTTACCAATGTGGCTCTGGATTATCTGTTCATCGTCAAGCTTGGCATGGGCGTTGAGGGGGCGGGTATAGCCTCGGCTGCGGGAATATGCGCGGCTTCATCCATGGGAGTTCTCTACTTTCTTACCCGGGGAAAGGTGTTGAGATTTACACGGCCCGTAATGGATCTGACCTTTTTAAAGGATTCTCTGCTAAACGGCTCATCAGAGATGAGTCACCGAGTTCTCTTCAGGGGTAAAGACCCTTGTCTTTAACCGGATACTTCTGGTCTACGCAGGAGAGGTCCGGGTGGCGGCCATGTCCATCATCATCTACCTCTACTTTCTCTTTTCATCCCTCTACATCGGGCTGAGCATGGGGGTCTCTCCCCTTGTGAGCGTCAGCTTCGGGGCGAAGAATGTAGAGAGGCTCAGGGAACTCATGGGCCTCGCGCTGAAAGTGACCCTGGTGGGATCTTTAATGACCTATCTATCGATCCTTGGCTTTGGAGACGCCATCATAACCCTCTTTACCGCTGGGCGCGCCGATGTCACAAAGCTCGCGACCGAGGGGATGGCGATTATGTCTCTGGCCTTTCTGGTCAGTGGTTTCAACATCTTGATGTTCAGGACTCTTCACCGCGTTGAACAATGGTAAAATATCGGCGTTTATCTCATTTCTGCGCACCTTTGTCTTCACCATAGGTTTTGTGGTGGTACTGCCACCCATCATGGGAACCTCTGGTATCTGGGCCTCCATCACCGCAGCAGCAGTCCTGACCCTTTTCGTCTCCATCTTTTTTGCTCTCAAATACCGGGAGCACTATCTTGGGCGGGAAGCCATGGCGATATAGAATCAGCCATCGTCTCTGGCAGAGCGCATGGCGCCTGTCCCCATGTTCCCATGTTTCCCCCATGGCAGAGAATCATCAGGCCTGACCATCCGAGAGATACGAGCATAGCCCGGATATTTCACAAGTATAGTTCATGCACAGTCAAGGCGACAGAGCTTCAAATGCAGTGGTTTACCTCAAAGCTCTGGTAACGCAGAAAATGGGTACAATCAGATCGTCCGAAGGGTGAGAAAATCGAACTGCAAACCCAAAATGACATTTTGTATTTTGAGAAGGCCTGAGTTTGTCATCGCAACACATTGCAATAAGCCTTTATATTCCGATTCATTGCGGTTCCTCATGAGATATCCGGGCTAAATCCTGACTCGCTCCTGACGGACTCTTTTTCAGTGCTTTTGACCTCGATAAATCCGTGTGTTATACAGCAGGCAAAATTATTAAAATAATTGAATTTAAGGAATCACGATGCCTGCCTTACTGAGATTACTTTTTTGTCTGTTCATCATCCCTGTTGCTTTCACGACAGGTTGCACGAAGGTGAACCTTATCTCCCTCCCCTCTGTTCCACCGGAGTCTCACCTGCCCACGAAGAGCGATTATATTCTTTACGTTGATTCGGTTCAGATCAATGGCAACCCACATGCGGACCCCAAAAAAATCAAAACAGCTTTTAGTAAACACATAAATCAATCTCGATATTTTAAAAAGGTCCTGGATTTTTCTGAGTTAGAAAAGCCTTCCAACGAAAAATACCTCATCGTCCGATCAAAGATCACGCCACTGGAATCCCACAAATACAATTGGTGGGCTGCCTGGCCCGCCGTCTACCCCATGCCCTTCTATTGGCCCTTACAGCCAAAAAAGGGGGAGGTCTCCGTCTCCATGGGATGCGGTGTATATACTCATACGGGTGATCTTGTGGCAGAATATGACGCCTGCGAGAGCCAGCCCTATTCCGTAACCTTTTATGGATTCTTCAACAACGGCGATGCGGAAGCCAACCTTGGCTCCTGTTATAAATCGGTCTTTGAAAACATCACCGGGGAGATTACCTCCGACAAACGAATCCTGGCTCTGACCCAAGAAGCGTCTCCGAAAAAGACCACGGACTCTCTTTCTCCCCCATCAAAAATCATCAAACAAGCCGCCATTCCTGCGGGGAACTTCGGGAGCTATCACGCCCTTGTCATTGGCATCGATACCTACCCGGGCTTGTCCCATCTTAAAACCGCCGTCAATGATGCCCGGGCTGTCTCCGGTATCCTCAAAGAAAAATACGGGTTTGAGGTGACGCTCCTTGCAAACCCCGGACGAGCCGAAATCATCGCGTCCCTCAGCCACTTAAGAAAAACACTCTCACCCCAGGACAATCTCCTGATTTATTATGCCGGACACGGCTGGTTGGACAAACAAGCCGATGAAGGCTACTGGCTGCCCGCAGATGCAAAAGCAGGCGATGAATCCAATTGGATCTCCAATGCCACCATCACCTCAGCCATACGCGCCAATGAGGCCAAGCATGTACTCATCGTCTCCGACAGCTGCTACTCCGGCAAACTCACCCGCGCCATTCATCTTACCCGGAAAACCCGAGGGTACATCCAGCGCCTGAGTGAGAAAAAGGCCCGTGTCGTGATGGCCTCCGGAGGGCTGGAGCCCGTGGAAGACAGTGGCCGTCAAGGGCATTCCGTCTTTGCTGCGGCATTTATCGATATGCTTGAAAAAAACGATGCTGTGATGGAAGGCTCGGAGGCTTTTTCACAGATTAGACACTCGGTGATGCTAAACGCGGATCAAACCCCTGAGTATGGAGATGTCCGAAAGGCCGGACATGAAGGGGGAGATTTTCTTTTCGTGAGCCAGGCCAAGGGACAAATCACCGAGTGAGCCTTAACCGGATATTTTATATCGTTACTTATAAAGGAAGAGTGTCTCATAAATTGATGTAATGTTATTGTAGAGGTCAAGCGCATGGCGCCTGTCCCCCGGGCTATAGCCTAAAAATATAAAGGACGTACCGTTGAAAAATTGTCGTATCGAACATGATTGTATCGGTAAAAGAGAAGTCCCCTGTGAATGCTATTACGGCATTCAGACTCTGAGGGCTGCTGAAAACTACAAAATCAGCAACATTCCCATCAGTCATTATCCCCGGCTGATCGATTCCCTGGCATACATCAAGATGGCCGCAGCCCAGGCCAACTGTGAGCTGGGGCTGTTGGACGAAGAAAAGGCAACTCACATCACGCGGGCCTGTGAAAAGATCCTGGAAGGCAAGCACTACGATCAATTTGTGGTGGACGTGATCCAGGGCGGTGCCGGGACCTCCACCAATATGTGCGCCAACGAGGTCATCGCCAACCTCGGCCTGGAAAGCATGGGCCACTGCTGCGGTGAATATGAGTCCCTGCACCCGAACATCGATGTAAACATGTCCCAGTCCACCAATGACGTGTACCCCACAGCCGTGCGCATTACCTTGATTGCCCTGATCCGCCAGCTTATCGAGGCCATGGCGTACCTGAAAACGGCCTTTGAAAAAAAGGCAGAGGAGTTCAAGGACATCATCAAGATGGGGCGCACTCAGCTCCAGGACGCCGTGCCCATGACGTTGGGGCAGGAATTTTCCGTCTACGCCGTGATGATCGGCGAAGATATGATGCGCCTGCAGGAGACCACGGACCTGGTCCGTGAGATCAATATGGGGGCCACGGCCATCGGCACGGGGTTGAACGCCCACCCCGAGTATGCGGATCTGGTGACGGAAAAACTCTCCAACCTTCTGGGCATTAACCTGATCAAGGCAGAAAATCTGGTGGAAGCGACCCAGGATACAGGGGCGTATGTCCAGCTATCCGGGGTGCTCAAGCGTGTGGCTGTCAAAGTGTCCAAAATCTGCAATGATCTACGGCTGATGTCTTCCGGTCCCCGTTGCGGGTTCAACGAGATCAATCTTCCTCCCATGGCCCCAGGTTCTTCCATCATGCCGGGCAAGGTCAATCCCGTCATTCCCGAAGTGGTCAATCAGACCTGTTTTTATGTGGTGGGTGCAGACATAACCGTCACCATGGCATGTGAAGCCGGTCAGCTGGAACTCAACGTCATGGAACCGGTGATCGCTCACAGCCTGTTCAGCTCTCTTAACTACCTGCGCAACGCCTTTCAAACCCTGGCGACCCGATGCATTGAAGGCATCACCGCCAATGAGGATGTCTGTCTCAACTATGTCCGCAACAGCATCGGCCTGGTCACGGCCTTGAACCCCTATATCGGCTATGAAAAATCCACGGAAGTGGCCCACGAGGCCCTTGCATCCGGCGCGTCCGTGTACGACATCGTCCTGGCCAAGGGGTATATGAAAAAAGAGGAGCTGGACGATATCCTCGCCCCTGAGAACATGATCACCCCCCGATATTTTCATAAAAAAGACTAAGCTGATATAAAAGCCCCCGGCGTATCATGGCCGGGGGCTTTTGTGCTCTATGAAAATTCGACGGATCACACGCCCCCCCTCGTCTTTCTCCGCATCTTTAAAAGGGAGGCCATCAAGCGCCGTCCGACTGATCACAGGGTAAACGGTCTTCTGGCCGGGATCTGTCCTGACCATCCGGGGAAGACGAGGCATACGCTTCATCTCCCTGGTTTGTCATGTCAGAAATACGGATATACGGATATATTGATAATTTTCTGGAATGAATTTCTTTTTAAAAAGGCAGGTTACTTATTGAGAGAGAGTGTCTCACAGATTGATGTAGAGGTCAGGCGCATGGTGCCTGTCCCCTGGTTTGCTGGTTTGCTGTGGTTTATAGCACTCGGACTGCCTTGAAATTGCCTTAGAGCACTCGTTTTGGTACTGAAAAGGGCATTCTAACCCGGATATTTCATGAGAAAACAATCAGGGCTAAGGAATAATTCGTAATGACAGTTCTTTGCGGTAATATTTTTAGTCGTTCCAAAAATGCAAAATGTAATCCACGCTATTCTGTTTGATTTTCTCACCCTTCGGGCGAGCCGGGTGCACTCATCTGCCGTGTTATCAGAGCCTTGAGGTAAACCACTACATCTTCAGCTCTGATGCCTTGCATATGAGCGCACCCAACTCGTGAAATATCCGGGCTAAGCCTCAAAAACAGCTCTTTTAGACTAAAAAAGCCTTAGTCTGCAATGGATTGGCGTGGTCCGATTCCATTTCTAATACTTATTATGGATGTCCCCAGCTATTTTATTCTGCCGAGGGGGAAACGGTGCCTGTGAGCAGCGGTGTTATCACGACTCGGCGGTTGGCAGCGTGATCAGCTTCGGTAGTACCAGTCGTTAACGGTTTAGACTCACCATAAGCCTTGCTCTTTAATCGATTATAAGCAATACCACACGACATCAGATACTCTTTGATCGACGCTGCCCTGGCTTCTGTCAACAATTGGTTGTATTGATCATCAGCGCGCACATCCGCATGTGTCTCTATCAGGTAGCTGTAATTAGAGCATCGTTTTGCCTGCGCAATCATTCTGTCCAGGATCGGCAGAAACACGCTATTCGGTTTGGTTGAGTTTGTGTCAAATACCTGCATGTGTACAGACCACGCCTGCGCGCAGTTGCTGGGCACTTCGTCTCGCGATGCAACGTTAATGGGTTTCTTCTCTGCTTCGGCCTTTTTGTAATCCTCTACAAACTTATCAATGATTTTCAAAATCGCGTCATACATCCATTCCCCACGATTCTGACACCAATTTGAATCACTTCCAGAACCCCAGGTCCCCAACTTGAATTGTGAATCCGGTCTTCGCAGGATGCTCGCTGACTGCATGAATGACATCCAGACATTGTTACGACAGCAGTGTTCGTCATCAGACAACATTTCAGCTTCTTCAAGTGCTTGGCCCGTTAATCCAATCGTGCCTCCAGAGTAACCGGGATATACTGCAATCTCAGGTTGGCCCGGCGTCGTCTGCATTTCTTCCTTGGTTAACAACTTCAAACCAACATCGTTCAGTCGTTGCTTGATCTGAAACTTAAGATCATCGCGCATGGTAATACCATTCTTTTTGCTACTACCTTCAACATAATCCAAAATGACATAGACACCCTCAATTCCTGCAAGAGACGAGTAATTCTTGAGATACTCTTCAGTACCAATGGGGATCAAAGAGGTAGTTCCCGGATAGTACCGCACAGCCTCACTTTTCGACGTGTCAGCAAAAACAGTGGCGGAGAAGCAAAACAGGGTTATCGTGAGAAATAAAATGGCAGACCGCATATCCATTACTCCATGTTGGTTTCCAATCAATTCAATAGTTATCGGCTGCAAGTCGTATAACTATTGCGAACAAGATCAAATCGATTGGTTTTTTTTGGCGTAAAACCACACGAAAATCACCGAACAAAACGGAAAATGAAAGAATAATTGGAGTCCTAACAGTTGCTGAGATACTGTCAGCTGCGTTCGCCAAAAACAACCAACGACGAACGCTAACCCGGATATTTCACGAGTTGGGTGCGCTCATATGCAAGGCATCAGAGCTGAAGATGTAGTCGTTTACCTCAAGGCTCTGATAACGCGGCAGATGAGTGCACCCGGCTCGCCCGAAGGGTGAGAAAATCAGACAGAATACCGTGGATTACATTTTGCATTTTTGAAACGACTGAAAAAATCGCTGCAAAGAACGGTCATTACAAATTATTCTTTAGTCCTGATTGTTTTCTCATGAAATATCCGGGCTATCATGGTCGTAGCTACGCTCCATGTGGGGAAACACCATCAATTAAATTGCATCCGAGATGTGAACGAGTGAACCTGATATCGACTGTAACCAATCAAGGGAAAGTCCGTTTTATGGTTTACGATGGGAAAATGAATTCTCAAACTCTGCTTCAATTCATGACGCGTCTTATTGAAGGTGCTTCTAAAAAGATTTTTTTGATTCTTGATAATCTAAAGGGACACCACAGCCGAATCGTGAAAGCGTGGTTGGCGGACCATGAAGCTGAAATTGAGGTGTTTTATCTTCCTTCATATTCTCCGGGACTCAATCCAGATGAGTATCTTAACTGCGATTTGAAAGCGGGAGTTCACAGCAAAACTCCAGCGAGAACAAAAAAGCAATTAAAAACGAAGGCAATATCGCATCTAAGAAGGCTCTAAAAGATGGGGGGAAGAGTCAAAAAATACGTCCATCATCCCAAAATGCGTATGCTGTATGATTTGTGTATTAAGTGCCGGATTAATAACTGATAGGCTAAACTGATAAGTAATCGTTTTTTCGAGCATCCATAGGCAAATGAGCCTCGCGGCCCAAAACTCTTCAAGAGCCCTTAATCTAACTCAATATTGCATTAACTACAACAGTTTTCACCCTCACAAGCAAGGCCAACGAAGGAAAAGGGGTCACACCTACACATTTGACATTTTGAAAAAGGGGTCGCCTTTTGACAACAGGCATCTTCGATAACCCCGCACCACCATGGGATAGCCAAGGCATTCTCTTTTCCCTAATTTTTGAGCGCAGATCCATCCGTACCCATCTGTGTTATCTGTGGCCAAACCGCTTTTTTCAAGGGTACCCCTGAAGCCAACACCGTATTGACCTCCTCTCCTTTTTTCAAAGCCACCGTGGTGGGGGTTGAAACCATAGACCGAGCCTGTGACTCAGCAAAAGAACGGGTCAAAAGTGCGTACAAATGATTAAGCTTTGCGGCGATTTTGATGAGGAATCGGTTCAAAGGGTGATTGAAGCCATCGAAGATGGATAATGCGTCTCTTTATTATTTACAAATGTTTGGTGGCGCTCTTAAGCTGGCAATTCATACCCGCATTGAGCCGCTGGAAGGGGGATATGCCCAAGCCAGTAACAAAGACTTTCAGTTGGAACGGCTGACCAAGGTCAAATCTGACCTCACGTTCAAAATCAACAGCGGCACCCTTGAGAGCATCTCCGGAGATATTCTCGATACGTATAAATTGTACCTGATGCAGTAAGAAAGGAATCGGGAGGCGGAAGGCATGAAATACTTTGATGATTTTTCAGTGGGTGAGACTGTCGTCGTGGGAGAGCATCTTCTGACCCAGGAAGAGCTCATTGGATTTGCCGAGAAGTGGGACCCTCAGTTTTTTCATGTTTCCCCTGAGGCTGCCGAGAAATCCATCTTCTCTGGCCTTATCGCCGCCGGAACGCATCTCATGAGTATTGCGGTTCTCCTGCTTGTAAAGCAGCAGCCAAGCGTTGCTGTCCTTTCCGGCCTGGGGTGGGATGAGGTTCGTTTTCTTGCCCCTGGACGCCCGGGAGATAGGCTGGTTACATCTCGAGAGTGCCTTGAAACCCGCCCTTCTGCATCAAAACAAGATCGCGGGATTGTTATCAACCGCATCACCTTGAACAACCAGAAAGGTCAACTTCTGCTCACCTATGTGGATACCATTCTGGTAAAAAAGACCCCCTGAAGGGAAGATTCCACCTGCCTCCAGCCACTATCAAAAGTTCCGGCAGGCACCCATCACACCCTGACAGCCTTATAAAAGCGGCTACACCGTTTCAAGAGAGCACGAAGGGCGTGAAGAAAAGCTAAAAGCAACGATTCAACTTCAATGAGATCCAAATATCGCCTGACGGCCAGCGGTAAAGATAGGGATCATGGCATCGATGCCTTTATCCACCGGAGCATCCGAGACCTGCTTTCAAGGGCTTTTGGCTCAGTGGCTTCGCCACCTTTCCGCCGGAGTTATTCCGTTTAAAATCAAGGGGCGAATGGGTTTCTGCCTGTCGACACCTCATGCACTTGCGACGCACTGTGCGTTTCCTTTCACTTCAAGCGAATGCGGACGCCTTTCACCCCGATATCCCGCACCCGTAGCGCATTCGCAAACCCGCTTTCAAGGTGGCTCCACCTTGCCGCCGGAGGCCACGTTCCGAAGGTTCTTTCCCACCTGTCCTCCAGCCTGGCACCGCCTCCCGCATTGACCGACGTTTTCACCTTCTCACAGCCGTTGACAGCGGGCAGCCCCGATGCTAAAACGCCGTTTCATCACGGCGTTTTTTCTTGTCACCCCTTTTCCAAGTAAAGTTGCAAGCGATCCTATGAAAAAAAAAATTGAATTACTGGCCCCCGGTGGAGACATCGATTCCATCAAAGCCGCCATTGCTGCTGGAGCGGATGCAATCTACTGCGGGCTGAATAAATTCAATGCCAGAGACCGGGCCACCAATATCGACTTTCATGATTTTAACGGGATGGTTCATCTGGCCCACCAAAACCACTGTGCGGTGTTTCTCACGATTAATATCATGATCGTGGAAAGCGAAATCCCGGCCCTGATTCGTTTGCTGAACAAACTCGTCAACACAAAGATCGATGCCGTTATTGTCCAGGACCTGGGGCTTTTTTATCTATTATCTACTTATTTCCCAAGCCTTGATGTCCACGCCTCCACCCAGGTCAACACCCACAACGAGGGCCAGCTCCATTTTTTAAAGGCGCTGGCCGCCACCCGGGCCAACCTCGCAAGAGAACTGAACCTCGATGAGATCAGAGACTTGACGGCCACAGCCCATCAGGACGGCATGGAAACCGAGGTCTTTGTCCACGGCTCGTACTGCCTCTCCTTTTCGGGGCTCTGCTATCTGAGCTCTGTCATCGGGGGAAGATCGGGCAATCGCGGGAGATGCAGTCAGCCTTGCAGGGATCAATATATAAAGACGCCTGCAGGGAAAGACTTCCCTTTGAACCTCAAGGACAATTCGGCCTGGCTGGATCTGGAAGCGCTCGCCGAGGCCGGAGTGGATTCCCTGAAGATTGAGGGACGCATCAAGAAATTTGATTACGTCTATACGGTGGTCGATTGCTGGAGAAAGCAGCTCCAGCGATTCTATGAGAAGCAGCCGCTGAGCACTGACAACAGCGTCCTATATAAGGTGTTTAACCGCGATTTTTCCAATGGCTTTTTAGCGGGACAGATCCATAAAGAGATGTTTATTGACAACCCCCGGGACCATTCCATCAAGCAGCTTTCTGAGGCGGTCTCCTCCTCTTCGGATGAAACCAGGGAGACGAACCGGGTTAAATTTTATGAGGACAAGGCAGCCCTCACCGCCCGCGCCAAACATAAAATCGCCTCTTTAAACATCGAACAATGCCCTTTGCGGATCCAGGTATCAGGGAGCCTTGGCGCGCCTTTGACGGTGACGGTCACCACACCGGAGACCACCTTCCACGTCGATTCAGAGATTCTCCTGACCCGAGAGCTTAAGAAGAAGGACCTCCCCGCCCTTCACCCGGCCCTCTTTTCAGAGCGTTTCAAGGACCTGGACACCTCAGAATTTGGCCTGAGCCCGATCTCCCTGGAGCATCTCCAGCCGGGCCTTTTTATCCCGTTCAGAGAGCTCACCATACTGAGAAAAAAAATAGCGTTCATCTTAAATGGCGAGAGAGAGAAAGTGGCCCCCATCGACCTTCCTCTCCTGGAGAAAAAGAGCCCATCCCCCATCCCCCCGACGCTTTCGGTGGTCCTCTCCTCCCAGGATGAGCTGGCCCTTTGCCGGGACTCTTCGGCCGATCTCTTTTTCAAGCTCCCCAGCTGTTTGAAACAGGACCTCCCTTCCCTGATCGCTCTTTTTCTGGAAAACAAAACCCTGGTGCCCTGGTTTCCCTCTGTGTTGATCGGAGAGGACTACACCGCGGCCGTCGCATTGCTCCAGACGATTCGCCCCACGCGTATGGTCACCGACAACACCGGCATCGCCCATGAAGCCTCCCAAAACGGGATCCCCTGGATTGCCGGGCCGTCTCTGAATATCGCCAACGCCTTCAGCCTCCTGTGCTTAAAGGAAAAATTCCATTGCTCCGGCGCTTTTCTATCTAACGAGCTCAACCTTCAGCAGCTCAAACAGATCATCAGGCCGGATCAGTTTGACCTGTACTTCAGCATCTGCCACCCCATCTCTCTCATGACAAGCCGGCAGTGTTTACTGCATCAGGTGATCGGCTGTAAAAAAAGCATGATGGATGAGGAGTGCCTTCGGACATGCCAGAGGTCGGCGACCCTCTCCCATGCTACCCGCCACTCCCTTGTGGCCAGCAAAACAATGGGAAACTATCACTGCCTTTACGCCCAGCACCCTCTCTTGAACACGGAGATTGTGGCCGACCTGCCGGGCATGTTTTCAAGTTTTTGCGTTGATTTAAGAGAGATCCAGACCGAGACTCGGATACAGCCGGACAAAACCGAAGTGATCCAGCTTTTTGAAGCACTCCTGGCCGGAGCCCCCGAAGCAGCGGCTGCCCTCCACCAGAAAATTCAGCCTTCCACCAACGGCCAATATAAAAAAGGCATCTGACCCCGCGCTCCCCTATAAGTAACGCGACGAAATCTTGTTGATTGTATCTTCCTGGTAACGTATGGATTGGGCCCGTAACCACATACACGACTCGAATTTACGAGGGGGACAGATTCATTTTATTACATCGACAGATGAACGATGCGCCCCTCCGCAGAATGAACAGGAATAAATCATGGATGCACACAACAGCGAACGACACAGAAGGCCGCTTTTCAGCAGTCGGTTATCCATCATCACGGTTGCCGCAGGCTCCGCCATCGGACTGGGCAATATCTGGAAATTCCCCTACATTACCGGCAAAAATGGCGGTGCCGCCTTTATCATTGTTTATCTCTGCTGCATCGCATTGATCGGTCTGCCTGTGCTGATCTCCGATTTCATTATCGGCCGACGGGGTGGGGGAAGTGTCGTGAGCTCATTCCGGGCATTGGCCGGAGAACGAAGCCCCTGGCTCTTTGGCGGTTTTATCGCTCTGTTCGGCAGCGCGACCGTGCTGAGTTTCTACGGGGTGGTGGCGGGATGGTCCCTGGAGTACGTGGCCCGGGCAGCCTGCAATGATTTCGCCGGCAAAACACCGGCAGAGATCGGGGGCATGTTCACCGATTTCATCACATCCCCGGTGGCCCCCATCGCGTGCCAACTGCTCTTTATGGCCATTACCGCGGGCGTGGTCTACGCCGGGGTCAAAAAGGGCATCGAAACCTTTTCAAAGGTGATGATGCCGGTCCTTATCGGGATCATTTTACTGCTTTGCCTTCGATCCCTCACCCTTCCCGGAGCCGAGGCCGGTCTGGCCTTTCTTTTTAAACCCGATTTTTCCAAGCTCTCGGCGGCCGGGGTTCTCGATGCCCTGGGTCATGCCTTCTTTACCCTGAGCCTCGGCGTCGGGACCATGATCACCTACGGATCGTATATCGATAAAAAGGAAGATCTGGCCGTCACCGCAGTGCAGATCTGCATCGCCGATACCGTCATCGCCCTCCTTGCCGGGGTGGCCATTTTTCCAGCCGTCTTCGCCTTTGGGGTGGAACCGGGCCAGGGGCCGGGCCTCGTCTTCGTCACCCTGCCCAACATCTTCGCCCAGATGCCGGGGGGGTATATCTTCTGCATCCTCTTCTTTCTGCTGCTGGCCGTGGCAGCCCTGACCTCCTCCATCTCCATGCTGGAGGTGAGTGTGGCCTACGCCTCCGAAGACCTCGGCGTCTCCAGAAAACGGGCGACCCTTATTTTAGCCACCCTGATCTCGCTGGTGGGGGTGGTCTGCTCACTCTCCATGGGAAAATATGAGGCGCAGCTCACCTTTTTCGGAAAAAATTTCTTCGACCTGGCTGACTTTGCCGTCTCCAACGTTGAAATGCCCATCGCCGGAGCCCTCTCTGTGATCTTTGTCGGATGGATGCTGAAACGGAGAAAGGTAGAAGACGAGCTAACCTGCAACGGAACGCTTCCGGTCCCCCTTGTCGGAGCCTTTCTCTTCACGGCCAAATACCTGGCGCCCGTCGCCATCGCCATCGTCTTTCTTCACTCTCTGGGGATGATTTAAACCGGTAAGGCGAACTCACACCGCCCCATTGATGCACGCCACGTCATCCAAAAAGACACCCTCGGGTGGCGCATGTTAAACCAGCCCCTTCAAACACCCGCCGGGATTTTTTCCGGCGGGCATTCCCCCCCATCTCCAGGCCCCTTGATTGATATGCCCCGTCCATGTATAAACGGGACCCATATCGAGGCATGACAAGCCCCCTTTGGAGGGAATAAACGGGTTCCCACCCATAAGCTGTCTGCCAGGCAATCTGCATGAATCGGAACATTCGGAAATCGAGCCCCATGATCACCTTTGATATGAAGACCGCCATCTTCACCTACATTTTCATCAACTATCTCTACAGCCTCGTGATCGGCTTTACCTGGTACCAGAACCGAAGGCAAAACTGGGGGATTGAAGGCTTCCTGGCCGATTTCCTGCTGAAATCCATCGGCATGACCCTGGCCTGCCTGCGGAGCACCTTGCCCCCCATCCTCTCTGTTGTGTTCGCGAACCTGCTGATGTTTTCCGGCACCCTTTTTCTCTTTTTTGGAATGGCCCGATTCCTGAAGGTCCGCATCCCCCGCCCCCCTTTCTACCTCTACACGATCCTGTTCACCGCCCTCTATGCTTATTTCACCTTGATCCACCCGGACATCCGAATCAGAATCGTCCTCTTTTCTGGCATGCTGACACCTGTGGTTGCCGCCATGTCCTGGCTTGTCTTTGCTGTGGCAGACCCTGCTCACCGCAAATATGCCACCCACGCAGGGATCACCTTCGGGCTGTTTGCCCTCGTCTTTATGATGCGATGTGTCTGCGCCCTCACCGGAGATCCCATCTCCAACTATTTTAATCAGCCCATCACCGACAGCCTCCTCACCCTTGTCTGCCAGATTCTCTCCGTGGACCTCGCCTACGCGCTCCTTCTCATGATCCATCATAAGCTGGCCGACGGGTCCATGGGACAAACCGACCCGTTTTAAAAAGGCCGACCGATTCCGACGGATGTCCAACGCCATGCGGCATCGCATAGAAAGCATGGATTCCCGCCTTTGCGGAAAAGACGCAACAAAAGAGCGGAAGCTTTCCCCTGTCCTTGACATTCCCGGCTTTTTGAGGCGACCGAAACGTTTTATTCACCTCACCCGACTCTGCCGAGTTGCCTCGTGTCCGAATTTTCATGGTCTTCCGGTATCACAGCAGCCAGAGGTAACACGCGGTTTTTATGAGATTGGTCCCCGGCAGGGCCTTTCCCTCTCTCACAGGCTGAATCCTTACATGATCCGTAAACAAACGACTTGACTTCTAACATCAGCAAGTTATAGTGCCATGAATTTTGACTTAATATAGAAAAGTTTCATGGAAAAAATCAGGGTCCGTAGCTCTATCATCCATGCCAAATCAATGCTTGAAATATGATTGATCGAAAGGCACAGAGGCCCCATTAAACTTACAGACAGACCATCACCCGATCCGGTCATTAAACAACACAGAATCAGGCTATGAAATACATCGTTCGCATACTTTTTATCCTTACGACCCTCTCCCTGGCTCCCCCTCTCCTTCTCCATGGAGCGGAAAACTCCCGCGCTATCCGTATCGGCATCAGTGAGAGGCCCCCTTTCTGCTCTACGGATTCAACCGGGAAGGCCCAAGGCCTCTACCCGGATCTGATCACTAAAATCGCCGTCAGAGAGCACTGGACGGTTACATTTGTTCCCGGCACCTGGACGGAAGGGCTGAATCGGCTGCTGCGGGGAGAAATAGATCTCATCCCCCACATCGGCTATTCCCCGGAAAGAAACCGGGTCATGAGTTTCAGCCATGAGTCGGTGTTTGACGAGTGGGGCCAGGTTTTTCTTAAGCCGGGGAATCCCATCGAAACCATTGCCGACCTCGACGGGATGCGCATCGCTGTCCCGGAACATGACATCAATGGGAAACACTTCATCAAAACAACCGAGGCCATTGGGATCACCTGCGACATCCTCACCTTGCCCACCAATGAGGATGTCTTTCGCGCGGTTCAGCAGGGAACGGTTGCCGCCGGCGTCACCTCACAGCACTTCGGCCTCCGGAACGCCCGGAATTTCAAATTGGTTGCAAGCCCCATCCAATTTGCCCCTTTTTCTCTTTTCTTTGCGGCAAAAAAAGGGCTCCACACCGACAAACTTGCCGTCATCGACGGCTACATGCACCGATGGAAACGGGTCTACAACTCCTATTATCACGAACGGCTCTCTCACTGGATGGGGGCGAATGCGGCCTATGAAAAAGAGATCATCCCCCCATGGCTCCTGAGCGCAATCGCTGCCATTGTCGGAATATCCGCCCTGCTGGTCATCCTCAACAGAGCACTCAACAAGACGGTAAAAAAACGGACCCTGGAGCTGCATACCCGAAAAAAACAATACAAAGACCTGGTAGAGAGCGCCAACAGCATCATTTTAAGAATGGATAAATACGGCCGCGTCCTTTTTCTAAACAAATTTGGTCTGGATTTGTTTGGGTACACACGGGAAGAGATCTATGGACACAACGTGTTAGGGACTATCCTTACCCCCGAAGAAGCCCGGACACACCATTTCAGTACCACCCACGAGGAACTCTTCAAGATGCCGGGGCATTACGCCCTCATTGAAAATGAAAACATCTGCAAAGACGGCCATCCAGTCTACATCCAATGGAGCAACCGAGCGATCACCGATGACTGGGGTCATTTTCAGGAGATCTTAAGCATCGGCACAGACATCACCCAGCGTCGGCAACTCGAAACCAGCCTTTACCAGGCCCAGAAAATGGAAGCCATCGGGACCCTTGCCGGGGGCATTGCCCACGACTTCAACAACATCCTCAGCGTTATTTTCGGCTACACGGAGCTGGCGCAGCTCTACATTGGCGACCCCGATAAAATCCGTAAGGCCCTGGAACAAATCACCCAGGGAAGCCAACGAGCCAAAGAACTCGTCTCCCAGATCCTTACCTTCAGCCGAAAATCTCAGTCGGAAAAGCAACTGCTGCAACCGCTGCTGATTGCCAAAGAGACCGTCAAGCTGCTGAGGCCTACCCTGCCCTCGACCATCCAGATAAAAAGTGACCTCGCCTCGAAAAGCACCATCAAAGCCGACCCCACACAGATCCATCAGGTCATCATGAACCTGTGCACCAATGCGTATCATGCCATGGAAAATACCGGCGGAACCTTGCGTGTTGCCTTGACCGATTGCCACATAGAAAAAGCCGAGTCGATCACACCGGCATCCCCCCAAACGCCCGGGGATTATATTCTGCTTGAGGTGAGCGATACCGGAAGCGGCATCGAACCAAAGATCATGCAAAAAATATTTGACCCCTATTTCACCACCAAGGAGCCAGGAAAAGGCACAGGCCTCGGGCTCTCTGTGGTACAGGGGATTGTCAAAGAGAACAGGGGCCATATCCATATCCAGAGCCTCCCCGGAAAAGGCACCACCTTTTACGTCTACCTGCCCATCCAGAAAAGCGAGGCCCGCCGTGCATCGGAAGCCCCAGTCCAAAAGCAGGTCACCGGCGGCAACGAAATACTCTTTGTGGTCGATGATGAAAAAAAGATCACAGAGAGCCTGTCCGAAATTTTATCGCAACACGGCTACACGGTTCGGACCTTTGCCAACGGACTAACCGCCCTGACTGCCTTTAAAAAAGCCCCTGATGCCGTTGACCTGGTCCTCACAGACTTGACCATGCCCGGCATGACCGGAAACGAGCTCGCACAGAACCTGCTCGCCCTCCGGCCGGAGCTTCCCGTGATTTTAGGCTCCGGCTACAGTGAACTCATGACCCTTGAAAACTCGCAGAAAATCGGTATTGCGGAATGCCTTCAAAAACCCATCATCATCAGCGATCTCCTTGATAAAATTCGAAAGCACCTGGATGGCCGAGAGCCCCGCTAACCCGGTGGGGCATAGGGCATAAAAGAGGCCATACCTGGCTGTAAATTTGATCCCGGTAAATCTGACGCAGCACGAGACGATGGCAAGGTATCAAATGCGGACCACAGATCAAGTGACTCCAAAAAATTTTCATGACTGTTTTTTTGGGCCAGCAGGTACCGCCTGGTGTGCCCAAATTCATGGAACTGACTTCGCCCCCATACGCCCCTTGCAGCCTCAGCACCTGTCATGATAAATATCTGTAAGTTGTACAAATAGCACACCCCACGCCCCCTTGTCGCCTCCCCCTGGAATCATAGCCCTGCAGGTCATGGATACGGCTCCAACTGCAACGAGGCATGAGCCATGTCGCTTGATTCTGTGTGACCCGTAAACCAGAGAGATAACGGAGCAGACAGCCTTTATGATCCCCTTTATTCAGCACACACGATTTAAAATCGATCTGAGACGGCTTCTTTTCACGCTGTATATCCTCAATGCCTTGATTCATATCGGGCTTACCAACCTCCCCGGGCATGCCTATGCCGTCACTAAAGTCCTGCTGATGCCTTTGCTCTGCGGTTTTTTCCTGGCCACCGTCAAGGATATAAAAAAGGGAGGGGCCATTGCCTGGGCTCTCTGTGGATTATGGATGGGAAACATCTGCCTGATCTGGGGAGAGACCTCGCGGGTGCTTTTTTTCTCTGGCTCTTTCTTCACCGTGGTCGGGCTTTTCGGATATGTCCGGGTCTTCCTGCGGGAAACAAGGCAGATCAACGTTCTCTTTGTTTTTCTTCAAATACCTGTCATCTGGAGCTGCGCTTCTTTTGTCCTCGTCATGAAAGATGATCTGCATCGGATGCTGATTCCCATCTCTCTCTACATGACCCTTGTGGGGCTCATCAGCACCCTGGCCCTCGCCCGGCTTTTCTCAGAGATCCGGTCCAGAGGCACCTGGCTGATGTTTACCGGCACCCTCTTCTACATCGCCGAAAACGGCCTTTACACGGCCGACCCCTACATGACCACGGCCTCTTTTGGGGCCCACATCGTTCACCCCTGCTTTATCATGGCCCAAACCCTGATTGTCTGCGGGTACCTCCTGCACGAAAGCGAGAGATGACAGAAGGTCCCGCTGTCGCTTTCCTCTTTAAAAAAAAAGCCCCGCCGTCTTTCGACAGCGGGGCTTTTTCGATCGATCTGGAGCCTTTAGAGGGGGATAAGGCTAAAGATCGTCGGTGGTAGAAAGATAAATGGAGTGTTTTTCGATCTCGTCAGCATTCATATCACCGAAGGTCGCCTTGATGTACCCCAGCGTTTTGCATGCCAGCACCACGAAAAGGGGCATCATGGGGACAATGATCAACACTGGGAACGACTTGAGGATGTTCAGGTTGGCATGGATCAGGAGAAAAACGATAGGAATCACGGTGAGCAGCAGACACCAGAAAAGACGGAACATGGGGGAGACGTTGGCGTCTTTATCCAGGCGTTTGGTGGCGATCCCTGCAAGGGAATAGGAGGTCCCGTCAAGGGTGGTCACGGTGAACAGGACCATGGTAACGAGGTAAATCAGGGTCATCAAACCCGGAACCGGTGTCTGGCTAAAGGCCGCCTTGACGAGCTCCGTGGGCTGGCCGGACTTAATCAGCCCCACCGCGTCGATGACGCCAGTGTTCTGAAGGTTCATGGTGAAGGTCCCGCACACCCCGAAGATGATGCAGGTGCCCAGGGTGCCCGCACCGACGAGAATCAAAATAACGTCACGGAGCCTGTGGCCCTTGGAGATCTTGGTGATGAACACCCCGATACCCGGTGAGTAGGAGATCCAGTTCGCCAGGAAAAAAATGGTCCAGTACTGGGGAAAGAGGGAGGATCCAAAGGGATCGGTGTTGGTGCTCATCCGAATGTATTTGCTGAGCATCACCCCGATGGCGTTGGTGGTGTTGTTCATAATCAGGGCGGTGGGCCCCACGATGAACACAAGGCACACGAGCCCGGCGCAGATATAAATGGTGGCGTTACTCAGCCGGGCCATCCCTTTTTCAATGCCGATGTAGGAGCTCAGGGAGAAGACCACGGAAAGAGCCAGGATGACGCCGATGCCCAGGAACAGGTTATCGGGAATCCCGGTAAGCTGGCTTAAGTTGGCGGAGATCATCGGAATCCCAAGTCCCAGGGTCAAAGCGGTGGCCGCCAGCGTCGTGATGATAAAAAGAAGGTCGACGAGCTTCTGAAACCACACGGGCAGGGCATCGTTGAACATGCTGTTCAGCACCCCGCTGAGGCTCATCCTCTGGCTGCGCTTGATGTAGAAGACGACACTGAAGGGGACGGCCACAATCAGATAGGTGAACCATCCCGCAGCCCCCCAGTGAAACATGTTGTACGCAGCCGCGTACTCCATGGACATGGCCTTGTCGACGATGCCGAACTGGGGATCCATATAGTAATAGATACTCTCGATGAACGCCCAGTACATGGTGCTCGCCCCCATGCCGGCGGAGAGCGCCATGGCAAAGAGCTGGAATTTGTTAAACGCCGGTTTGTCGCCGCCCAGGCGAATGCGGCCGTATTTGGAAAGGGCGAGAAACAAAAGGACAACCATCGCAAAAACAGTGTACCACAGAAAACCAGTTCCCAGGTTGACCACGGTAAAATTGAGCATGGCGCCCATGGTACCCTTGACGGACTCCGGGTAAAGGACCGCCAGAACCCCAAGCAGCAACACACAGGAAAAACTTACAAGGGTAAGCTTCAGGTCTACTTCAAACTTACTGAATTTCATCTCTACTCCTTGGTATTGATCGCATCGCAAAAAAACCGTGCAAGCCCTCTCGGGCACCCTGCGATTCCTGTGAGCGGTAACTCACGGCAGGATGTCGAGAGACGCTTTTGCCAGTGGTTTTATTCACGAACACAGGGACTTATTCAAACACATAGCTGGCAATGGAGGCTTCCTTGACGGCATCCCAGTCCATCTCGACACCCAGCCCGTTGCCGTCAGGGGCGTGCACGTAGCCCTCCTTATCGGTACGGATGATGGTGTTACTCGCCAGCTCAAAGCTCTCGTAAGGGTAAAACTGTTCAAAGTAGTGGCAGTTGTGGTGAGCCAGGGCCACGTGAAGGTTGGCGGCCTGGGTGATGGTGTAGCCCATGCTCTGGATCTCAAGGCGTTTGGAGTGGCCTTCAGCAATGGCAAAACACTTATTTAAGGGGGTGATGCCGCCACAGACCGTGGCATCCTGACGCACGTCAGACCAGAAACCGTTGCCCAGGGCGTAGGTCACCTCCTGAAGGGTGAGCAGGCAGTTCCCGTGACTGGAAATTTCGAGATCGGTTTTGTCCACGAGTCGCTGGTAGGTTTTGTAGTCATAATCGGAGACCGGGGCCTCCAGCCACTCCCAGTCATAGCTCGACATGAGCCGGGCCATCTTCATGGCCTCTTCGGGAGAATAGAACGTCGCAGTATCCAGCATGAAGCGGATCCCGGTGTCCTTGTAACGCGCCTGCACAGCCTCAACCAGGGCCAAATCTTTTTTGAAGATGCAGTAGCAGTGCAGCTTGATGGCCGTGAAACCCTGCGCGATGCACTCGTCAATAAAAGGCATGTATTCTGCGACGGTGTCAAACATGGGTGTGGAGGCATAGGAGAGCATTTTTGTCCGGGCACCACCGAGCAGCATATAAAGCGGCATCCCGGCTTTTTTGCCCTTAATGTCCCAGGCGGCGATATCGATGGGAGACTTGGCAGGCAGGCCACCCCAGGTGCAACGGGACATCAACCAGGAATAAAGCTCCTCGGTCATCAGCGGGTTCTTGCCGATAAGCCCGGGCACCACCGTCCGCATGGACTCAATGATGCACCGGTCAAAATCGTTTTCGGTGTAACTGATGGTGGCGCCGACACCTTCGGTGCCATCTTCGGTGATAAGGCGTACAATGTTGTTGGTGTAAAGCAGGGGCTCCTGATTATCCGCCCAGGGGATGGGAGGTGCTTCACGGTCTGCGACTGCGTATAACTCCACACGATTGATTCTGCAGTTCTTCATCATCCACTCCTTTTCTTTGCTGATGACAGCAAGGTGTCAGCTTTCGTAAGAACCCGTAAGTGTCAAAACGCCGTTGTTTTTTTACGGGTACCGTATTAGAGAGCGCTGCCGTTTTGAATCATGCGGCGGCGCAGTTCGTCCGTATCCACGTCTTTGTAACCCACACCCTGTTCATGCCGTATTGCTGTGGCCACGGCTGCGGCGTGGCCATATTCAAAACACTGAGCGGTCACACGGGCCGAGGCCAGGGCTTCGTGCTCAGCGCTTAAACAGCGACCGGCGGCAATGACGTTTTCCAGCGCAGGATGCACCAGGGTGCCATAGGGAACTTCATAGTAATCGTCAATAAGCCAGTGAAGCTTGGAGACCTCACCGGCATGCAGTTCAATGGGCCATGACGAACGGACAATGCCGTCTTTCGCCTTGGTGCACTGGGCCACATGGTCGTTGGTGAGGGTTACCTCCCCTTTGATGCTGCGGGTCTGCCGCACCCCGACTTCCGGAGGCAGATCAATAAGCTCGGAGTCTTCAAAACCGCTGACATGGTCCTTGAAGAAACGGTGATACTCACGGGCGGCCCGGCGACCGGAGATTTCGGCGTGGGTTCGGTCGCTGGGATTGATGACGTTGAGCATCTCCCCCCCCTGGCCGGCGAGTTGAGTGCAGTTCATCAAAAACACAGACCGCAGAGGCGTCGGAAAAACCCAGATGTGATTGCGCGGGGTATTGTAGGTCCCTTTTTCAAAGGCCTCGGTCAGCTTCCGGGTCAGCTCGGCAGAGCAGATGGTGTTTTGGCCAAAGCTTTCGTAGTAGCCCTGCTCCGACACATTGGAGAGACGAAACATCATGGTAGGGTTTTGAATGGCACCGTTATCACCGAAGGTGTAGGAACACCCGGCCTTGGTCATGAGGGCCGCATCACCGGAGCAGTCAATAAATGACCGGGCCTTCACATGGGTCCGCCCCGCAGTGGACTCCAGCTGTACGGAGGTGAACCGATTTCCCTCTTTTTTCACCGCGGTGACCAGGGTGTGGTAAAGACACCGGACCCCGGCCTCTTCAAGAAGATCATCGGCCACTTCCCGCCAGGCAAAAGGATCGAAGGTCACCACATGGGTGTTGCCGTAGATTTGGGGCTCTGTCACGGCATTTTTGGCCGTAAGGCGGTCCTTGAATTCACCGGTAAATCCAAAAACAATCTGTTCCGGTTCTTTCGTCTCGATCTCGTCCTGTGCCTGGAACATCCCGCAGATGGTGCCGGAGAGCCCCGCCACCGCAGCGCCCCCGCAAAATCCATTCTTCTCCACGAGCAAGGTATCCAGCCCCTGTCTCGCACAGACGGTTGCCGCGGCCACACCGGCAGGTCCACCGCCGCACACAACAACGTCCACGTCCAGGAGAAGAGGCGTCTCTTCATCGGTTAAGGCCGTCTCTTCCCAGAATTCCATAAATGATTTATCAGTGGTATATTTCATAACCTGCTTATTTTATATTGTTTGTGTAATTAATTGAAAAATCTCACCGAATCTTCTTCAAACTTGTATATCAATTATTCCAATCTGGCAATGGGCATGGCAATAAAAATCTTTTCACTGTGAATATCACCCTCAAAATCCGCTATAATTTAGGCCTTTGCTTTAAAAGATATATCAACACCCAACATCTATTTTGTATTTATTATACAGAGAGATAAATATCCAACACGATGAAACAAGGGATGCAATACCCCTTGTTATAAGAATTGAAATACAAACTTACTTGAGCTCGATTTTTTCCCAAAGAAATGAAAAACCCGACAACTTGATGTATCAGCCGTGGGTACAACCAAAAACAGTTCCCACAACAAGACCACTGGATAAAATGAGAAAAATGGAACAACCGCGAGCATCCAATATAACAAGCTGATAATATAGCCTTAAGAAATAATCGCAACGTTGTTAAAACCCAAGAATTTCGTCTAAAAGCCAGATCCACCTGCAGACTCTCATGATTATTCAATAGCCCTGATTCCCCACAGCTGATATAAGTACCCTTGCATTCTGATATATCAATACAGCATGACGTCAAAGCAAGCCCCCCTGCCCGCGAGGGAGGACCAGGAAAGAGAGGGGTGTCGCCCGATATCAGGGCACCTTCAAACTAAGCGGACACGGGACGAGCTCCCACCCGCGGCTGGTATCTTCCTGGAATACAGCCCTCTGGCACCGGGACTCGCCGACAAATGATATACAGATTGATTTTTATTTTTGGATATCAGAACTCAGAAAAGGAACGGTAGCCGGTCAGCAGAGGCGAAACCAAAACAATAAACATGATCCGGGACACACAACCATCATGACAAAAACGCTTTCGGAAACAGCGCGCCTTGAAATCGAGCGCATGCTTGTCTTCAATGAAATCAATACCTCCACCCTCTATTCAGAGAACAAGCTGGCCGCCCTGTTAAACCTGGGACGTACCCCGGTCCGCGAAGCGCTGCAAAAACTTGAACATGAAAACATGCTTCGGATTCACCCGAGAAAAGGGATCGAATTCTTAAGCATCACCCCTGAACAGCAGGTCCAGCTTCTGGAGGTTCGCAAACAGATCGAACCCATCTGCCTTCGCTATGCCATCATGCGCGGCACGGCCAGCCAGAAAAAGGAGATGCTTCATCTGGGAGAAGAGATGGTGGTATGCGCCGAGCATCACGATGAAGAGGGGATGCTCAAATGCCTTCAGAACATCCACACCATCATTGTCGATGCCACCGGCAACCCCTACTTCCACAACACCATTGAACAGGTGCAGAGCCTCTCCCGTCGTTTCTGGTTCGCCAACAAGATAGAAAAAGACAACATGAGGGGAAGCCTGATCCACCGGGACATCATGAAGGCCATCGCCTTCGGAAATGAAAAAGAAGCCTTGAAGAACTCCGAGCTGCTCATGGAACATTTAACAGAGTCCGCGTACCGAAAAATACAATAGGAAACAACACAGATCGGTCGACTCTTCACGGCCATCAAGAGGAAAAGGGTATCCGTAACCGGCCCAAGGTACCCACTTCATTTCGTTCAAGGAATGAGGCCTCTACAGGGCCTTTCAGATACCCATGTATCGGCACGGACAAGCCATTGATATACGACTTAAAATTTGCGCTGTAAATCCCTCATAACCTCTGCCGTTTCCCAGTGGCCCAATCTTTGCTACATATCGTTTGATTCATCTAAATGAATCCTATATCATAAAAAAATTTAGTTTTACTTTATCTTATTGGCTGGCCAGATAAACGGCTGATCAAAAGCAAACAGCAACGCAGACATGCTCGGCGGGCTCGTCCTGCCGCATCCATGAGGGTTCCAACGCCCCAGGAGTTCGTAAGTGGAAGAGACAACAAATTCAGGCAAGATACGCTATGACGTCAACGAAACACCCCCACTCTGGATGTCTATCCTGCTGGGAATCACCCATGTGGCCCTGATCCTCGATGCCATCGTCTTCATCCCCAACATGATCGGAAAAACAAGCAATCTCCCCCCTGAGCAAATCGAATATACCACCTTTGCCTCCATCATCGTGGCGGCCATCTGCACCCTGATTCAGACGATCCGGGTGGGACGGATCGGCGCCGGATTTGTGCTCTTTATGGGCTCGTACAGTGCCTTTCTCGCCTGCTCTCTGGATGCCGTCCATATGGGAGGGCTCCCTCTCATGGCCACCATGGGAATCCTCTCGGCACCTGTGGTCCTGCTCTACTCCTATTTCCTTCGGTATCTCCGGCACATCGTCACCCCGGCCATCGGTGGCGTGGTGGTCATGCTTGTGGCGGTGGCACTGGTCCCCATCGGCCTCACGCAATGGATGGGAGGCAACCCCGCCCTGCCCTCCTATGGATCGACGGATGCCTGTCTCACCGGGGGCATCACCATCTTCACCCTGACCTTCCTGCTCTTGCTGGGCAACAACGGCATCCGGCTCTGGACGCCCATCATCGGCCTTGCCGCTGGCTATCTTACCGCCTGGCATTTCGACCTCCTCGATCTCTCGCATTTCAACAGTGCAGCGCTCTTCGGGCTGCCACGAGGTGAATGGCCGGGGCTTACCACAGACCTGAAATGGGAACATGCCCCGCTGGCGGCGTCCTTTCTCATTGCCTCCCTGGTCAGTGCCATGGAGGGAACCGGCAACATCATGCTTGTACAGCAGGTGTCGGAAAGGAACTTTCACAAAATCAAGTACGAAAGCATTCAAGGCGGGCTCTTCTGCGACGGGTTGGGCAAGATCCTGGCCGGGCTCTCCGGGACCGCTCCCAATGCCACCTATTGCGATAATATTCCCCTGATGGAGATGACCGGTGTCTCCTCACGGATCATCGGCATCTGCGGAGCGGGCCTCCTCGGAATCATCGCCTTTGTTCCCAAGATCGGGGGATTCATTCTCGATATGCCAAGCCCCGTGGTAGGGGGCATGCTCGTCGTCATCAGCGCCATGCTCTTCTATTCCGGCATCTCTCTGGTCATCGCCTCGGGGCTAAACTTTCAAAAAGGGATGGTCCTGGGACTCTCCCTCTGTGCCGGTATTCTCGCCGAGTCCGGCACTTTTTTTCCCGATATTATTCCCTCCTGCCTGGTCCCTCTCCTGCAAAACGGCGTAGCCGTTGGTGGCTTTACCGCCTTTTTTCTCAGCACCCTGATCTACCTGCTTCCAAAGTCCAGCATCATCTTCACCTTGGCCCCCAAAGAGGACAATTTCCCCCTGCTGATGAAAAAGCTTGAAAAAAGCGTCAAAAAGCTCAAACTTTCTGACACCGAATACATGAGGCTTCAGCTCGCCTGTGAAGAGACTTTTCTGCACATGATCTCCCTCAAAGACGAGGCCGAAGAGCTAATCGTCAGAATCATCCGTGAAGAGGACGAGCTGTTTGTGGAAGTGATCAGCGGGGAAAAATTCGAAGACGTCGACCAGGTCCTTCGCCCGGCACGAAATCTGGATGCCAGCCAGGAGGGCCTCAAAAAACTCGGCCTCATCATCCTTCAAAGAACCGTCAAGGAGTTAAGGCATGTCGATATCTCCGGATACACATATATCTCCTTTTACATCCCGGCATAGGGAAGAACCCTTATTGCCGCAACACGCGACAAACAACCTTATCTCAGACCAAGGAACCGACCATGAAACTTATCTCACGAAATGAAAAAGGCGCCCTCATTGTCTCTGTCGAAGGACGCGTCGACACCTCCACGGCCCCCGAGCTGGAAACGTACCTGAAAAAAACGGTAGATCCGGCCCCCAAGTCTCTGATCGTGAACCTTCAAGGCGTCAAATATATCAGCAGCGCCGGATTAAGGGTGGTGCTCCTCATCGCTAAAAAGCTCAAAGCGTCCGGTGGAGAGTTGGTGCTTGCGGGGTTGGACGGTGCCGTGAAAGAGGTATTCGAGATTTCCGGATTTTATTCTATTTTCAAGATTTTCGACACCGAGGAAGCGGCACTTGCGGAGGGTTGATTGATGCAGTTTCTTGCGAGGATCAGGCGACCGGCAACCCACGCTCACCTGGCCGCCATGATGGAGACGGTGGTCCGGTGCGCTGAAGACCAGGGCGCAGATGCCAAAGCCCAGGGCCACATCGAACTGGCCCTGGAAGAGGCCCTGGTCAATATCGTCAGCTACGCCTGCCCGGACGGCACCGGGGAAATGGAGGTCCGCTGCTCCCTTGACAAAAAAAAAGGCTTCGTCATCGAGATCCTGGACTCCGGCCCTCCCTTTGATCCCCTCTCACAAGGGGACCCGGACACAGCGGCCGACTTAGAGGATCGAGACATCGGAGGGCTGGGGATTTTCTTCATGAAGCAGTTCATGGATCGCGTCGAGTATTTCCGGAAAAACGATGAAAATATCCTGAAGCTCACCAAAACGCTCTCATGAAAAGTCCGGGTTAGCCCGGACATTTCACAAGAGGACAGGTTGTCATGAAACTGTAGATGCTTTTGTGTTGCGGTTTTTCATGAAAAGTCCGGGTTAGTGCTGCTCTCCGGTACTCCCGCTGTAGCGCAGGGCCAGGAGGGTGATGTCGTCGGATTGCGGCGTATCGCCTGTAAAACGTCGAATATCATCCAAAATGGTCTGGGTGATATCGGCGGCGGGCTGATGAACCACCTTGAGGAGTTCGTCAGCGAGCCGGTCGTCACCGTAGGCTTCATCCACGCCATTCATGGCTTCGGTCACCCCGTCGGTGAAAAGGACCAGGACTTCGCCGGGCTTCAGAGTCTCGGTCAACAGAGGATAGGGGATATCTTCCATGGCGCCCACCACCATGGACGGTGTACCGGCAATGACCCGCAGCCCCTCAGCACCCAGGATCAGCGGTGGGTTGTGACCGCCGTTGGACAAAGCCAGCTCCCCGGTCGGCACATCGAGGATCCCGCACACCGTGGTCACAAACATGGAGGCTTCGTTGTCCCGGCTGAGTTGATTGTTCACCCGAGTCATGACCTCGGCAGGGGACACGCATCCTTCGGCGTTCACTTTGAACAGAGTCATGGTGATGGCCATAAACAGGGACGCCGGCACCCCTTTTCCGGATACGTCTCCGATGACAAAAAAGAGACGGTTCTCATCCAGGGGATAAAAGTCATAGAGATCTCCCCCCACCTCCCGTGCGGGTTCCAGAATGGCGTGAAGATCAAACTCCTTGCGCTCGGGAAAGGCCGGAAAAATCTTGGGCAGAATACTCATCTGAATTTCATGGGCCGCGGCCAGCTCCCCTTCCATGACCCGTTTCTCAGCCTCATTTGTCTGTTCGTTAATCCGATTGATCACGATAAAGATAAAAATGCCCATGCCGGCGGCGTTGGTGATGATCATGGGAACCCCCACCTGCTGCACAATGGAAAAAGCCGTGGAAGACGGTTTTGCCAGGAGAAGCACGATGCCCATGTGCACCGCTTCCATGGCCGCCATGAGAAGGCTTGCGCTCACAATCCCGGGGAGTTTTCCTTTAAGCAGTTTATGGACGCCCCCTCCGAGGATTCCAGCAAGCACCGTAGCGACAGCGCAGGAGGTGGCCGTGATGCCGCCTGCAAAGTACCGGTGAATCCCGCCGATAAGCCCGGCCCCGATGCCCGCCACAGGCCCCGCCAAAAGCCCTGCGATCATGGGCCCCAGATCTCGAATATTCGCAGGGGCCCCCATCACGCGGATCCCGTTCAAGGTCCCGTATATGGAGAAAATACCAAAGACAAGAATAAAGAAAATTTGATTTTCAAGGGTGATGTTTCGGTGGATCACTTCTGAAAATGACTTGCAGCGAAGCAGGAGATACGCGAGGACGATAATCACACAGGCGTCCTTCATCAAAGAAAAAAACAGATCCAGCACAATGGGGTTCACAAGGCATTGTCTCCATGACATAAACTTAGTAAGAGAAAGATATATTAATCACGATATAACGGGCACCTTAGCCCATAGGCGTAAAGGCGTCAATAAAGGCATTCTCTGACTTAATTCCTCTCCATGTCCAGGGGCGAAAGGGTCCCCATCTTCCTCGCGTAAGCCATAAACCCATCAACATCCACAAATCCAGTGTCGTAAAACCCGGCCATCCCGGTAAAATCCGGGTAGCCATCCCCCCCTTTTGCGAGGTAGGAGTTGGTAATTACACGATACACAGACTCCGGGACCAGCGTCACCCACCTCTCCTTGTCAAACACCTCAATCTCATTGATCTCCCATGTCTCGTCCTTCAAAGCCCAGGCATACCGAAGCCCCGCGGTATAGGGGAACGCTCCGGGTGTGGGACTGGAAACAGCGAGACCCGCGGCCTCTAAGAGCAGTCGGCGGATCTGGTCCCCGGTGAGAGAAAGCGTCACCAGCGTGTTTCCAAAGGGAAGGAGGGAAAACGCATCCCCCACGGTGAGATCGCCCCTCAGCAGATCCGTGCGCACCCCACCGGCGTTCTGAATGGCGATGCAGACATCCGCCATGTTCGCCTCCTGCGCCTGGTAAAGCATCGCCTCGGCCACATGGGGCGCAATGAGGCTTCCTGTGGCCAGAACCCCCGCCTGGACATGGACACTTCCCGGCACCCGGGTATGCCAGAGCGTCTCCGGTACCTGGGCCAGAACCTCCGCTCTCATCGCGTCAATGGGCAGGCTCAGTTCACCGATACGCGCCGCGACCGGCCCCTCTTCGGAAACAAAGACAAGGCCAGGTATCCCGGCCACCACGTCAACAATCGCATCACGTGTCGATGGATCCACCGGGACTTTTTCGCCCTCCGCGTTTTTCCGGAGTATCCTGCGCCCCAAGAGCACCTGCGAGGTGCCGTTGTAATGGGTCACCCGACCCTCGCCATCAAACATCAGGGTCAATTCACCCAAAACCCGGGCCTTTGACCAGGCCTGGACAATAAGGACCTCATGGCCGTCGGGAGAGTGTTCGATCAGAGGATAGGGAAGCCCGGAGGCGTTGAGAGAAATGGCGGAATAATCGCCAAGGAGGGTGTGGGAATGCCCGCCGACAATCAAATCGATATCGTTGACGGATTGTGCCAGCTTCAAGTCGGCCGCCACCCCCTGATGGGTCAGGGCAATGATCACCTTGATGCCTTGAGCCTTCAATGCATCCACCGCCGCGCGGGCGGAGGGGATGGACGCATTGAACTCAACCGTCTCTCCGGGACTGGAGACCCTGGGTGTCTCTTCACAGGCCAGACCGAAAAGCCCCACAGGCACACCATGAAAGGTTTTGATGATATATGGAGCGATCTTCCCGGCGAGGCGGTCATCACCCGAGACGTCCAGGTTGGCCGCAATCAGGGGAAAGGTGGCTTGATCAATGAAATCCGCCAGCACGCCAGGACCTTGATCAAACTCATGATTCCCGGGAACCATGGCGTCCACCTGCATCGTCTCCATCAGGTCCAGGTCGGCGGCCCCTTTGTAGCGGGTAAAAAAAAGCGTGCCCGTAAAAACATCCCCGGCATTTAAAAGAAGGAAATTTTCATGGTCTGCACGCATCTCCAGGGCCCTTTCAGCCAGACGTGCGTACCCGCCCACCGGGGCATAGATTTTTGTTCCTTCAACGACAAGCGTCACAGAACTCTCTTCAAGACAGGCATGAGAATCATTGAAATGCCCGACCCCCAGAGAAAAGCCATCCAGCCGACCGAAATCCGTCCCGTCATGGACCAGCCCGCCGCACCCTATCATCACTGTCACGACACCCGACAGAACAAATAAAAGAACTCGTTTAATCACCCGACAACCCCTCGCAAAACAACGTTCAAGCCGACATCTTCTTACCAAATTCGAGAAACAGGGTACGCTGCCTGAACCTTATGCGTCAAGCAGCCAGGTGCGCCAGAGTCTCCGCGCAAAACGCAAACGCGCCTTCTATGGTTAAAGTTCGGGGCAAAAACGTGCCTCCGGCGGCAAGGTGTGCCACCTTGAAAGCAGGTTTGCGAATGCTCTACGGCTGGCGGTACCCTGGGCACCTTGCGTCCGCATTCGCGCGACGGGAGAGGGGTGAGAACGGATGCGAGGCAGGTTTTGGCTGTTAAGGTGGTTCGGGCTGGGCCAAGCCCCGTCCAAAAAAGCCGCGACGGAGCACGGCGCGCCCAGTCGGGGGCCGCAGTGAATCCATTCCAATGTCAAAACCCTGGCAGTGTTTCTGTTTGTTAGGCCATCTTTCTTCAACTTTTCAACGGTGCTGTTTTTCGGGCGCGCCGCGCTCCGCCGCGGCATTTACGCGATACCGGTGGGAGAGAACCGCTCGTTGGGAAGTGATAACGGATGCGGGGCAAGTTTTGGCTGTGAAGGTTGTTTGGGCCGGGGCCAAGCCCCGTCCAAAAAAGCCGCGGCGGAGCACGGCGCACCCAGCAAAGTGTGGTGCCTCCACTCCGTTGTCAAAACCCTGGCGGTGTTTCCCGTCGTTGAACCCATTTTTATTCAACTTCTCGGTCTTGGTAATCGTTTGGGCCGCGACCTTTAAAAAACCAAGAAAGACGAACCGAAACGGAGCGCCGCACTCCGGTGCGGCTTTTTAGTTCGTCGTGACCCATGCCGCACCGGAGTGCGACGCTCCAGGGAATGTGATTGACGGGGGAATCCGCCTACGCAAAAGCCTCCGGCGTTACAAGCGAAGGTCGAGAGCATTCGCGAACCTGGGGTGCAGGGGATTTATCCCCTGCACCCCAGAGGCATGCTTTTTACATCAACGCCTTGGAGACAATTTCATACACACCGTTGGCGAGATTTTCCGTGGTTTTTATGCGTTCAAGCCGGGCTTTCATCAAGGCCTGGCGCGTTTTGTCATAGCGCTTCCAGCGATTAAAGCCAGAGGCCATGCGCGCGGCGATACTGGGGTTGATGGTATTCAGGGCGATGACGGTGTCGGCGAGGAGATCGTACCCTTTGCCGTCCATGCGATGAAAGTGCCAGGGGTTGGCCTGGCAGAAAGCGCCGATGAGGGCACGCACCTTGTTGGGGTTTTTGACATCAAAGGCGGGATGATCGGTGAGGGCCATCACCCGTTCCAGGGCGCCGGGGCGGTTGGAGGTGGCCTGGGCGGTGAACCACTTGTCCAGCACCAGGGTGTCGCCCTTCCATGACGCGTAAAAGGAATCCACAGCCCGGTCACCCTCGGCCGCATCAATCCCGGCCAGGACGGTGAGGGCCGCCAGCCCGTCGGTCATGTTGGTGGCAGCGGTAAACGCCTCAAAAATAAAGGCGGGGCTTTCAACCCGCGCCAGATAGGTCAGGCAAAGGCTTTTCAGACGGCGCGTGGCCATGGATTCGGGATCCAGGCAATAG
The DNA here is from genome assembly GCF_030145185.1 of Desulfoluna sp. Taxonomy (GTDB): domain Bacteria; phylum Desulfobacterota; class Desulfobacteria; order Desulfobacterales; family Desulfolunaceae; genus Desulfoluna. The sequence continues at coordinate 75,209 of NZ_JAQYWB010000022.1, forward strand.
ACACCCTCCTCATGGCAGGCCTCATAGACCGCCTTCCAGCTCTCCTTCAATGTCTCTGCCAGGGTGTGGATCACAAACTCACGGGCGGCGTGAATCCCGTCCACATCGATTGCCGCCATGCGATCCCCGAGCTCCGTCTCCGAAGGCAGGGTCAGGGCCTGGGCGATAAGGGCCTTATCCAGGGTCTCATGGGTGAGGGTCTTTTTAACGGCATCCACAAGGGGCTCGCTCAGGGTGAGGGGCGTTCCCTCTTTCAGGCCGGCCACCATATCGAGGATCGTGTCCGCGAAAAGCTGTTGGGCGGCGTCCCACCGGTTAAAGGGATCGGGATCGTTACCCATGAGAAAAATGAGTTCCGCCTCGGTGTAATTCACTCCCTTGTTAATGGGCGCTGAGAACCCACGGAAAAGCGAGGGCACCGGTTCCTCATCCACACCGGTAAAGGTAAAACTCTCCATATCAGCAGAAAAATTTAAGACACGCTCGATGGGCCCACTGGAAGCTTCGCCCTCAAGGGTCAGGGCAATGGGTGCCCCATCTTTGCCGAGAAACCCTATTTTCACAGGGATCTGCATCGCTTTTTTGCTGGACTGTCCCGGAGTGTCCGGCACCTTCTGGGTCAAGGTCAGGGTATAGCGTTTTGCCTCGGCGTCAAAGGCACGATCGACCGTCACATCAGGCGTTCCCGCCTGGCTGTACCAGAGACGGAACCGGGAAAGATCCACCCCTGAGGCGTCTTCCATGGCCTTCACAAAATCCTCACAGGCAACGGCGTTGCCGTCATGACGCGCCACATAGAGGTCCATGCCCTTGCGGAAACCCTCGGGTCCCAGGAAGGTATGAATCATGCGGATCACTTCAGCCCCCTTGTTGTAGACGGTGGCTGTATAGAAGTTGTTCATCTCGATATAGGATTCAGGGCGAATGGGATGGGCCATGGGGCCAGCGTCTTCTGGGAACTGCGCCGCTCGCAGCACACGCACGTCGGAGATGCGCTTCACGGCCCGAGAGCCCATGTCCGAAGAGAACTCCTGATCCCGAAACACCGTAAGCCCCTCTTTCAGGGAAAGCTGGAACCAGTTGCACAGGGTGACCCGGTTGCCGGTCCAGTTGTGAAAATACTCGTGGCCGATGACCCCTTCGATGTTCTGGAAATCCATGTCCGTGGCTGTTTCGGGTTTTGCCAGCACGTACTTGGAGTTAAAAACGTTCAGCCCCTTGTTCTCCATGGCGCCCGCGTTAAAGCTGTGGGTGGCCACCACCATGTAGGTGTCGAGGTCATAGGAGAGCCCAAAGGTCTCTTCATCCCATTTCATGGATTTTTTCAAGGAGGCTATGGCGTGATCGCATTTGTCGGCATCCTGGTGATCCACGTAAAATTTCAGGGCCACCTCGCGGCCAGTAAAGGTGGTAAAGCGGTCTTCCAGGCAGGCCAGGTCCCCTGCCACCATGGCGAAGAGATAACACGGTTTTTTATGGGGGTCTTCCCAGGTGGCAAAATGACGGCCCCCGTCCAATTCGCCCTCGTCCACGAGGTTGCCGTTGGCCAGCAGCACGGGATATTTATCGCGATCCGCCGCCACCGTGCAGCGATAGCTGCTCATCACATCGGGACGATCCGGGAAAAAGGTGAGGCGACGAAATCCTTCGGCTTCGCACTGGGTCAGGAAGGTGCCATCGGCAAAATAGAGCCCCTCCAGAGAGGTATTTTCTTCGGGGTGGATCTTTACACGGGTCTTAAGCGTAAAAGCGCCAGGGGCCGCCAGTACAGTCAGCACCTCCCCTTCAAGGGTGTACTCCCCTTCGGAAAGCACGCGGCCATCGATCTCAATGGAAAGAAGGGTCACCTCCCGGCCGTCCAGAACAAAGGGAGCCCCTTTGACTGCCGCAGGGCTTTTGTGAACAGTCAGGGTGGTGGAGACCAAGGTCTCGGTTTCAAATATATCCACGTGAAGATCAACGGTCTCCACACTGAAATCAGGGCGCTTGTAATCCTTAAGGCGGGTTTCGACAGGTTCGGTCATGGGGGTTCCCTTTCGATGGGCAATGAATCATCAGAAAACAGGCTGAACAGCGGCTGCGCGCGTCAGTCTTCGATGATTTCAACATAAGACGAATCCGTAAAAATTCAAGGCGAAAGAAAAAACCAGCCTTCAAAGGCGGAAGGGCGGTACAAACACAGGTCTCCGGCGGCAAGGTGGCGCCACCTTGAAAGCGGGTTTGCGAATGCGCATCGGGTGACGTCACTCAGACTTTATCGCGTCCGCATTCGCGTGAAGTGCAAGGAAACGCACAGTGCGTCGAAAATGCATGAGCTGTAGGTGGGCAGAATCCAAATCAAGTGTTGATTTTAGATAGAATAGGAGCTGCGGACACGGTACGCAAGCACACCCTCGAATGCTCTCACCCCTCGTTTCTCAAGGTGAGAGCATTCAAAATCTGGGGTCCAGGGGATCATCCCCTGGACGGGAGGCGCTTTTTACTTTTTGGTGTTCTTCAGGGACGCCCGGATAAAGGCCACAAAGAGAGGATGGGGCTGCATGGGGCGGGACTTGAACTCGGGGTGGAACTGGCAGGCCACGAACCAGGGGTGGTCGGGGACTTCCACGATCTCGACCAGCTCGCCGTTGGGAGAATTGCCAGAGAGAATAAGGCCTTTTTCGGTGAGGGCCTCCTTGAACTCGTTGTTGAATTCATAGCGATGACGATGGCGTTCGGAGATGGTTTCATTTCCGTAGGCATCCCAGGCATGGGTCCCTTCATTAAGAATGCAGGGGTAGGCGCCGAGGCGCAGGGTGCCGCCCTTTTCGGAGCCTGTATCCCGTTTTTCCATTTCACCGGTACGCTCGTTCACCCACTCTGTCATCAGATAGATAACGGGGTATTGGGTCCCGGCGTTAAATTCGGCGCTGTTGGCATCTTCCATGCCCGCCACGTGGCGAGCGTATTCAATGACGGCGATCTGCATGCCGAGGCAGATGCCGAAATACGGCACCTTTTTCTCCCGTGCATAGCGTGCCGCGGCGATCTTTCCTTCGGTGCCCCGGGAACCGAACCCACCGGGAATCAAAATCCCATCGGCATGGGCGAGGAGCTTGGCCGCGTTGGCATCATTGACGGTTTCGGAGTCGATAAAATCGAGGTCCACACCGCAATCATTGGGTACCCCGGCGTGATAGAGGGCCTCGTTGAGACTCTTATAAGACTCGGTCAGATCCACATACTTGCCCACGATGGCAATGGTGATGCGATTTTTGGGGTTCTTGAAACGGTGAACAAAGGCCTGCCAGTTTTCAAGGCGAGGCGCCCGGGTCCAGATCTGGAGAAGATTCACGATTTTCTCGTCGAGCCCCTCCTCATGGTAGACCTGGGGCAGCTCATAGATGCAGTCCACGTCCCTGGCGGTAATAACGGCGTCCTCGTCCACGTTGCAGAAAAGGGAGATCTTCTGCTTAAGTTCCTGGGGAATTTCGCGGTCGGAACGGCAGATAAGAATGTTGGGCTGAATGCCGATGCTGCGGAGTTCTTTAACGTTCTGCTGGGTGGGCTTGGTCTTGAGCTCACCGGCGGCGGCGATGTAAGGCACCAGCGTCAGGTGAACATAAAGGACATTCTCTTTGCCCAGATCGGCCCGCATCTGGCGAATCGCCTCCAGAAAAGGAAGGCTTTCGATGTCGCCGATGGTTCCGCCGATCTCAATCAACGCCACGTCCACGTCATCTCCCACCAGCAGGATACAGCGCTTGATCTCGTCGGTGATGTGAGGAATCACCTGCACCGTGCCGCCCAGGTACTCCCCGCGTCTCTCTTTGGTAATGACGGAATTATAGATCTTACCGGTGGTGAAGTTGTTGTTCCGCCCCAAACGGGCCGTGGTGAAACGCTCGTAATGACCGAGGTCAAGGTCGGTTTCGGCCCCATCATCGGTCACGAACACCTCGCCGTGCTGAAAGGGGCTCATGGTGCCCGGGTCGACGTTGATATAAGGGTCCAGTTTCTGAATCGTGACCTTCAGGCCACGGGCTTCTAAAAGGGCACCGATCACTGCGGAGGCAAGCCCCTTGCCCAGGGATGATACCACCCCTCCGGTTACAAAAATGTACTTGGTGTTATGGCCCATGAATATACCTCTAAAGTCGCACGAGATGCGTTGGAAATGGATTATACGAATAGGAACGCGGTCCGTCTGACCGACGGGCCAAGCACATCGTTCTTACCTTGCCGGATGCATCAAAAAAAAAGATAAGCCACGGGTTCATGAATGACACCTGCTTATCTCTTTTATCACATGGGAAAAGGGTTCCGCCATGGATATCATCCGGTTTGTTTTCGTTGACCGGATCCTATCCAATCACTTTTCGTAACGCAAGCCTTGAAAACCCAAGCCCGTGATTTCCCGCCAGATTTTCAGGACAACTCGAAAAAGTATATCAAACTTTAGTTTAAACCAACCCCGAACAGCGGGTCGCCTCGACGCAGAGGGATCACGTACCGTTAAAAGGCCAGAGGATCGTTGGAGAGGATGCGCTCTATTTCATTCATCTGCCGCTCTTTTTCCGTCAGCTCTGGAGGGACGGAGGCCTTGTCGGGCGTGGCTGGCTTTTTGGGGGCATAGGCGGCCGGGTTAAAGCGTTTAAGGTCCAGAGGCTTGCCCGCTGAAACCCTCTTCACACGAATCTCTCGAAAAAGCCTGCCCTCGGCATAAAATTCAATACGCTCCGGATAAAAGGCGTTCCCCTTCTTAAACCAGTCATGGTACCAGATCTCCACCCGCTGATGGCTCCCCTTCTCAAAGAGAATCCAGCGCATGGGCAGAAAACTCTCCTTATCCACCCAGAACTGAGGCCGTCCCTCAGGGTCGGAGGGCTTAGCCCCCATGACCCAGGCGATGCGACCGGCATATCGGTCCAAGGAGGTCACGGAAAGATCCACACCGGCATCGGCAAGACGCTGGGTGATCAAACGCTTCTGGCGAAACTGCAGGGGGTCCCGATACCGATCCGCTGCTCGCTCCTGCCCCTTATCCAGTTGGCCGTCCACCACGCGAAACCAGGTATCAAAGGTGGAGAGCTGCTCCACCCGCTTCTCCCCGGCCATCACCACCGAATGAAACCGATCGGGGGCGGCAAGGGTCACCCTCTCATCAAAGACCAGATTCTCCCCTTCGGCCTCGTCGGTGATCGCGCTGCGAAAAAATAGTTCTTTCAGCTGGAGGGTCGCCGTGACAGGCTTCCCCAGCTTTTTCACCATCTGCCGGGTGATCTGGGAAGAAGAAAGAAGGTAGGCCTGGGCCGAACCGGCTGAGACCAGCAGAAAAAGGAGGATCAAAGGAAGAATTCGTCTGTGTGTCACTGGCTGCATCACGGCACACGCTCTCATGGGGTTTGGGGATGAAAAGAAAAAACGTAACGATTCAGCTTACGCCGCCGAAGTCTGTTGGCATTCACCGGATGACGGGCAGGGCTGGCGCCAGCGCCTCGTATTGGAAAGGCTGTCGCTTCCACGGCAGGAGGCCTGCCGTGGAAGTGAAACAAGACAACTCAAAAAACAGATACCTGAAAAAAAGGCCACTTAAGACAAACCACAACGGCACCCCGCCGTGGCATCGCCCCCCCCCATATCGAGGGAGGCATCGCCTTGTTAACCCTTTATTTCCGGCTACCCGAAGATTCGTCCGTTATAACGCGCGGCAGCACCCAGCTCTTCCTCGATGCGCATCAGCTGGTTGTACTTGGCGACGCGGTCACTTCGAGAGATGGAACCGGTCTTGATCTGCCCGGCGTTGACAGCCACGGCAAGATCAGCGATGAAGGTATCGGCTGTCTCACCGGAGCGGTGAGAAATAACCGTTGTAAAACCTGCCTGGGCAGCCATCTCGATGGCGTCCAGAGTCTCAGTGACGGTGCCGATCTGGTTGAGCTTAATCAGGATAGAGTTGGCCGCGGAATCAATGATCCCTTTCTCCAGAATGGCGGGGTTGGTGACAAACACGTCATCGCCCACCAGCTGAACACGGTCACCCAAGAGCTCGGTCATACGGATCCAGCCGTCCCAGTCGCCTTCGGCGAGGCCGTCTTCGATGGAGACCACGGGGTAGGAATCGACCAGAGAGGTGTAATACGCAATCATCTCATCGGCGGTCAGGCTGCGGCCTTCGCTCTTGAGGAGGTATTTTCCGTCTTCAAAGAACTCACTGGCAGCCGCATCCAGGGCCAGAGCAATGTCCTCACCCGGCACATAGCCCGCCATCTCAATGGCTTTTATGATCAGCTGGATCGCCTCTTCGTTGGAGCCAAGGTCGGGCGCAAAGCCCCCCTCATCGCCCACACCGGTGGAGAGCCCCTTGCCTTTGAGAATTTTTTTCAGGTTATGGAAGGTCTC